>JBBQFC010000014.1:0-62165 GCA_038321615.1 Flavobacteriales bacterium
TAAAATCCGAACGGGAAGTTCTATTGCGTGGTATGGGGATCCCTACCAAGCCGATATCGATATTTCTGCAATGTATCAATTGCGGGCGCCGCTTTTTCCTATCATGATCGAAAATCAGGATCGCTCTCGAGGTAGGGAAGACATAAATGTGGTGCTCGAATTGCAGAATAAACTTCTCACCCCGGATATTCGGTTCGATATTGAGCTTCCCCAGGCCACCGCCACCGAGCGCAACCAGCTGGAGAGCGTGGTAAGCACCACGCAGCAACTCAATCAGCAGGTGTTTTCGCTCTTGATTTTGAATCGATTTCTGCCTTCATCGCAAAACGAAGGAACGGGAAGCGGCGCAGGTGTGCAGAATTTTGGCGCCGCCACCACCAGCGATTTTGTGAGTACGCAAATCAGCAGTTGGCTATCTGAAATCAGCGATCAATTTGACATTGGGGTTAACTACCGACCTGGCGATCAGATTAGCAATCAAGAAGTGGCATTAGCACTTAGCACTCAGCTCTTCAACGAGCGCCTTGCTGTGAGCGGTAGTTTTGGAGTTACTTCAGCCACCGAAACCCAATACACCCAAGGGCAAAGCGGAATTTTGGGCGATTCCAAGGTCGAGTATAGCCTGACGGAGGAAGGAAAAATAAGGCTTAAAGTATTCAATGAAACCAATCCATACGAAGTATTCTCAACCGCTACTTCGCTCTATACCCAGGGTGCGGGACTGGTTTATCAAGAAGATTTCGATACGTTCGACGAGTTTTTCACCGAGATTCTGCGGCTCTTTAAAAAGGATAAAGCGAAGGCCGTGGAAGATACGCCTTGATTGTGTTACGCTTAATACAGCGAACTGATTACCGAGCGTAGGTCGGAGTGTTTAACAATCGGAAATTAAAAGCTGTGGTTAAATATAGTTGTGAAAGCAGGAAACCAAATTCACTCCCTCACAAACTTCGCAAAACCCCGCCCTGCTTCGCCCGTTAGGCTCAGCAAATACATACCTGAAACCAACTCCGCAATGTTAATGCTGGAAGTGGAACCACTCCTTTGAACCAACTTATTGAAAACCCGCTTTCCCGACAAATCAAAAATCTCCACCTACGAGAACGTCTCTTGCTGTGATTCTCTTACTAGGATGTCCGCGGCTGGATTTGGATAGAGACTGACTTCAATTCGCGGTTGCTCAGAAAAGGATAACCCAGCGCAGGGATTTCCTGGTGCGAAATTAAAGGAGATCGGGAAGTGGTCGGCTTCGATGCCCTGAATTTCAAAATAAGGAAGCACAAGCGAGTCGTGAAAGGGAAGGCAAAATACGCCAGTGTCATCAAAACCAAATAAATAGTCGTTATCCATAAAAGCATCCGTCATATTTTGATTGATCAAGCCATTAATAATCGGCGAAGTGAGCAAAGATAAATCGTACCGCATGGTGATAGGTAGCACATAGTTGTGAGCGGCGACAACGCCACCGCCGAAATAAGGCTGAGAAACTGGTAAAGCTTGGACATTGAAAGAACCATACTCTAAAATACTGGGCCAGGAGCTTCCATCTCCTATTCCCACAGTTAAAATGCCACCCATACTAACGTGAAATGAAGTTTTCAACCCAAATGGTACTTCGCCAAATTGCGAGTCATTGCCATTGCCATAAGGAGGATTGAAGCTATAAACGGTGGCGACCTGTCCAATACATACCACAAACTATCCTTGGCACCTGTAGCATCTTCAAAAGCGAGGTAGAAGCTCCATTGAGCAGCTTGTGGTTGGGCATTTATCGCTCCGAAGGTGAAACTCAAAAATAGAACGAGCAATAATATTAATCTATACGTCGGGTTAGAGTTTAAGAAATTTAGCCTTTCCGATTTTACCACTATTAAAGCAGGTGATTATAACATAAGCACCTATTGACAGCGTGCTTATGTCAAGTCGAGCTGATTTCGAATTTTGGATGGATTGAACGTACCGCCCGGGCATGTCGAACACTGAAATTTCTTTGGCAAGGATCGGCTCACTCTCAAAACTCAAAAAATGGTCTTTTTTTGGTTTGCGGAAAACACCTTAAATTGATACTACACCAAAACGAAATTCGGCCGACCCTTGAAACGCTATTTTCGAGCTCTATTTTGGCCAGAACTCCCCACGCTGAACAATTGGTATGTAAGCCAGCGTCAGTTTTTCAAAATTGCCAACCGAAACCTTCGTGACGAAATTTGATTGTTAGGATCGAGAAATCAACCAAGAAATATCCTAAAAACGGCGAAAGAAGAGAGAAAAATAGCCTAACCTTTCCCCACCTTAATGCTATGCCCGAGCTTATCGCGCTTAGTCTCCAGATACTTTTGGTTGTGCTCATTGGCGGTGATTTCAATTGGGATGATGTCGGTGATTTCGAGTCCATACCCAATCAATCCCGCTCTCTTAATAGGATTATTGGTGAGCAATCGCATTTTTGAAACGCCCTGGTCGCGCAATATTTGCGCCCCGATGCCGTAATCGCGTTCATCGGCCTTGAAGCCTAGCTCGATATTGGCTTCTACGGTATCCATACCACCTTCTTGCAGCTTGTAGGCTTTCAGTTTATTGTACAGACCAATGCCCCGGCCTTCCTGATTCATGTACACAATTACGCCTCGACCTTCTTTCTGAATCATTTCCATCGAAGCGTGCAGCTGTGAGCCGCAATCGCAGCGGCAGGAGCCAAAAATATCGCCGGTAACACAGCTGCTATGCACACGCACCATCACAGGTTCTTCGGGTTTCCATTCTCCTTTCGATAGGGCTATGTGCTTTTGACCAGTGGTTGTTTGGGTGTAAAGCGAAAGTTTAAAATCGCCCCATTCGGTGGGCATATCTACGTCGATATCGCGGTTAATAAGCGATTCGTGGCGCAAGCGGTAGGTAATTAAGTCTTTTATGCTCACCAGCTTTAGCTGAAACCGATCAGCTATTTGGCGCAACTGGGGAAGGCGGGCCATGGAGCCGTCTTCATTCATAATCTCTACAATCACCCCGGCAGGTTCGAAGCCCGCCATGCGCGCTAAATCGATACTGGCCTCTGTGTGACCGGTGCGTCGGAGCACTCCGCCACTCTTAGCCCGAAGCGGGAATATATGTCCGGGTTTACCCAAATCTGCCGGCTTGGTATCTGAGTTAATGAGCGCTTGAATCGTTTTGGCACGGTCGCTTGCCGAAATACCGGTGGTGCAACCCTGGCCTATTAAATCTACCGATACGGTGAATGGTGTTTCGTAAGCTGCTGAGTTCACCGGAACCATTAGCCCCAAATTTAACTCATCGCAGCGGCTCTCAATAAGCGGAGCGCAGATCAATCCCCGGCCATGAGTGGCCATAAAATTGATCATTTCAGGGGTGACCGATCGGGCCGCAGCCACGAAGTCTCCTTCGTTCTCGCGGTCTTCATCGTCCACTACTATAATTACTTTTCCGGCTTTAATTTCGGCAATCGCCTCTTCAATGGTATCAAGCCTTATTTCAGGATTCTGCATGGTCTTAATTCTTCGCAAATTTAAGATAATAACAGCCAACAATCATTTTTGTGCGGTCAGCATGGTTTCTAGTATTGCAACCGATTGCTGCCATGAAAAGTGGGTGAGCACAAATTGCCTTCCCTTCGATGCCATTTTGGCTCCCGCTGCTTCAGAAGCCAGGATTGACTCAATTTTGGCTGCATAATCTTCGGGTGTTTGCCCGATTTCAATTTCTACACCTTCTTGGGCCTTAAGCGAAGTATTTGCCAAAGCAGAAGTAATGCATGGGAGTTCCATGGCCATGGCTTCCAGAAGCTTGTTTTGCAGCCCCGTACCGGTTTGCATGGGGGCAATAAAAATCCGCGCATCGCGGTAAGCGTCGCGAATATCGTCGAGCCAACCAGAAATATGAACTCCCGGCGTAGCACCTAATGCGCGGACGCGTTTATGTGGTTCGGCTCCAGCCAGGAGCAGGGAAATACGGGGATTCGACTTCCGGAGCAGCGGTAAAATCTTTTCTACAATGTACTCGGCCGCTTCCATATTCGGCGGGTACTGCATATTGCCTGTAAAGAGCAGGTCGTATTTTCTTGCAGTTTGCGCACCCTTTTGGAAATAATCGGTGTCGATTCCATTCGATACCACAGCGATCTCTCTGCGTTCAGGGTGGTAAATGTATTTCCGGTCTTCTTCGCTGATGATAGTGTGGAATTCAAAAAATTCAAAAACTAAGTTCTCATAGCGGATGAGCCGGTTCTTTTCGGTTGCGTATAGCTCGGTCAGGGGCCATTTGGCTTTGTTTTGCCTACGTTCCATTCCTTTCGAAAAAGCATCTTGGTAATCAATTGTCTTAGGATAATTGTGCTCGTTCTTCGCATACTCCGCCGTGCGTACCAATTGACAGTAAATATGATCGGGGTTCGATTCCGCGATTATCCGGCGTATGATTCGATGGGCTCCGAGTTGATAGAAATAGAGGACTTGAAAGGGCTTACGAGAGAAAATCCCTAAAGAGATGTTGACCCATATCCGCCATTTGGCCAAGGGTATAATATGGTATTCGGTAGAAATAGATCTCAAGGCTTCGCGGGAGCGTGCATCGACAGGGGTCTCGGTAAGGCAACAAAGAACGATTTCATGCCGGGCGTGCAGCAACCGCAATTGATGGTAGGCACGGAGCTTATCGCCTTTGTCGAGCGGGTAGGGCACCCGACTTAATATAACGAGCAACTTCAAGACCCCAAGTTCTTTAAGAAATTCACTAAAATGCTGCTTAACTGATCTTTATCGTAATGTTGTCCTACCAGTTTGCGACCTTCTTTACCTATCTGCATAGCCAAGACCCGATCGCTCAGCAAGCGAATAATTGCCTCAGCAAATTCTTCAGGCTTTCGGGCTATAAGGCAATTGAGACCATCGGCCACGGCTATGCCGCGTGCGCCGAGCGGGGTAGAAACCGTCGGTTTTTCGAGCGCTAATCCTTCGATCAGTTTTACGCGCATTCCGCCGCCAGAGCGGAGCGGGACGATCATCACATTCTTCGATTTCATAAAAGCTTGGGCATCGGGTACTTCTCCGCAAACCACAACTCCGGGTATTTCTATTTGCTCGAACCTTTCGGAGATATTGCGACCGGCGATGTAAAATCTGGCTTCCGGAATAGCCCTGTGCACCATCGGCCATACTTCCGTTAAAAACCACTCCACACCCTCCACATTTGGTTGCCAATCCATACTCCCCAGGTGAAATACGCTGTTCCACTCTATTTCGCTATGGCTGGGATGGTATTTCACGGTGCTCACGCCAAAGGGTATGGTAATGCCGGGTGAGGTATAACCCAATCGGCGATAGTACTTCAGTTCGTCTTGATTGATTGCGATCAAGGCATCGATATCTTGTAAAAGATTTACTTCAAAATCTTTGAGCTGGCTCGTCAGAATTCTCAGATACGAGCGACGAAGCAGCGATTTTTGAGCCCGCGCCAGGCGATGCCAGATGGAGAATTCCAGATTATGCGACCGCAGCACAATAGCCGCTTTCGAAAGCCTGCGGATGGTAGAAATGTACGTGCCGACAAAGATGCTTTCCAGAATGACGATATCGAATTTCTGATTTTTCAGCAAGCGGACTAACTCCCGATCGAAATCGACGGAGAAGAACCGGGAAATATGATAAGAATCCTGGGTGATTAAATTGCTTAAAGCGTCAATAACGTTCGGAGTAGTATCTGCAAAAACGGCTTTGAAAGAAGTGCTCGAAAGGTAGCCTTCTGGAAAAGTTTCCTTTCTGAACGGGTGCTTTTGGGTAGCAATAGAGCGTACCGTTAAGTCGATACCTTCTTGAATAAGCGATTGGCTTATTTGATTGATTGCCAAGCATCCGCCATCAATTACCGGATACGGTGGTTTATGGCTAATCTGTAAGACTCTCACCCTTGCGCTTGATTTTTACGTGCGAACTTTTGGCTTAACCGATCTATAAAACGTGTGTAGGTATCGCGATCAAAAAGAGCAGCATCCTTGGCCGCTTTATATGTTAAAAAAATGGCAATTGGCGATAGAATCATAGAGCTCAGCCACATGCCTCCCAGGGGACTCAGTACACCCGAATCCACCATCTTTTCACCAGAAATGGAAGTAATGTGAAACACAAGAAAGAAGAGAACGGAGAAAACCACCGGAAGGCCCAAGCCCCCTTTTTTGATAATGGCTCCAAGCGGTGCGCCTATAAAAAACAGAACTAAGCAGGCAAAGGAAAGCGTTAGCTTTCGGTGCCATTCCACTTCGTGTTTATTGATGTACTCCCGCCGATTGTCCATTTCAGAAATTGTTCGCTCCAAGTAATTTTTTGCGTTTCGGGTCATGTTGAGCGCTACGTTGAGGGTATTGCGCTTGTATTTCGGATCGAGATTGGCAAATATCAGTTCATCCGCCGAATTATAGCCTGTGGAGTCACCCTCCTGCGCATAGCTAAGCGTGCGTTCAAAATAATTCACAAACTCGACTTGCCGCTCCGTGCGCTGCGCTTCGAGCGAGTCGATAGAGCCACGGAGCTGCTTCATCGACATCATTTTCATGTGGTTTTTCCACAGGTCTTCATCCGTGCGTTGCATATCGAAGCCCGAAAGGTCTATGCGTATCTCATCTTTTTGAAACGTGCTCATGATGTGCGGGTGATCTTTTTCAAGTTCACGCCCCATTTCATCATAGCTCACCCCATCAAAAAGTACCAACGTCATACTGCGTCCATCGCCTGTCTTGTCCATTTCGCCTTGCTTAGCGCGAATGGTGCGCTTGTTGCCAGGGTTGGTTTTATCGTGTTGGTAGATCAGCACGTCCTTGAGTTCGTTGCTGTCCTTCACTTTTTCGCCTACGCGAATGCTGTAACCGTCTATGCCATTGTAAAATACACCTTCCTTAAGCTCCAGACTTGGCTTGGCATGGGTTACGTCCCAAAGCAAGGATTTGAATTTTAGATTGGCCCACGGGGCAATAACGTTATTGAAATAGAAAGCACCAAGCGATAGGCCAACGATGAACACGATCAGGGGTCGCATGATTCGCAAGAGCGATAGTCCACTCGATTTCATGGCGACAAGCTCATAATGCTCTGCTAAATTCCCAAAAGTCATAATGCTGCTCAGCAATACAGCTAATGGGAGCGCCAGGCTCACCAAATTGGCGGAAGCATACATGAGCAACTCAGCTATCACCGCGTATTCCAAACCCTTGCCCATGAAGTCGTCGATATACTTCCATATGAACTGCATCAATAAAATAAACATTACGATGAAGAACGTAAGTACAAAGGGCCCTAAATAGGATTTAAGAAGTAATACGTGAAGTTTTTTCAACGAGCATTGTGCTACAAGGAGTATGCCCAAGTATGAGCGCTACGCTTTATCCGTTTGCAAAGATAGTGAAGTGCGCTTAGGCACCGAGTATTCTCCGCAGATCGTCGAGCTGATTTTCCCAAAGATTTCGCGTGCTTTCTTCTTCGTCGTCTTCCACAAAGTCGGTGACGATGAGCGCTACTTCTTGGGTTAGCTGGTCGAGCTTAATGCGAAATTCGAAATAAAAGGACGTCCCCTCGTCATAATCCCATTGATAGCGCACGTAGCTGTCGCGCACTTTGTTGAGCACAAGGGCTTTTTCTTCCGAACCGTCCCAAAAGAAGGTAAGGGTGTTGTCCTTAACGTTCACGTCATCGGCAAACCATTCCGCCAAACCGCTCGGGGTGCTTACCATGGTGTAAAGCATTTTTGGCGAAGTATTAAGCAGGTACTCTATTTCTATTTTTTTTTTCTCAGACATAGCAATGTGCATTTTCAGTATGCAGTCGGTGGGCAATATATGAATTATTCCTTACTCCGGGTTGTTCGATAAAATCCAAACATTTTCAGCTTTGCGCTATCGGCACTTGGAGCTACCAAAACTGAAATTGACAATGGCTTACCACAGAATATTTATATATTTGCGCCCGCAAAAGTAATGGCGAGATAGCTCAGCTGGTTAGAGCGCATGATTCATACTCATGAGGTCCCGAGTTCGACCCTCGGTCTCGCTACAAGTTAAAGAAGAGCCTCAAGGCTCTTTTTTGGTTTAAAGCATTTTGTACTTTTAAGGCCATGCCTGCCCAATCGGAAACATACGCTTTTGTTGATATTGAAACCACGGGTTTGTTTCACTCGCAACACGCTATTACGGAGATTGCCGTTTGGCGGGTTTGCGATGGCCACGTGGTGAGCCGGTTTCAAACGCTCGTCAATCCCGGTCGGAATATTCCCGCACCTATCCGGCGGCTTACCGGCCTCACTGATCTCACCGTAGCGCAGGCTCCCGCTTTCCCGGAAATAGCTGAGAAGGTGTATGCGCTTTTGGATGGAGCTGTTTTGGTAGCGCATAACGCACCTTTCGATATTAGCTTTTTGAAGGCCGCTTTTGCTTTGCGCAACCTGGCTTTTAACCCCAAGAGAATTTGTACCATGCGCCTGGCACGGAAGCTACTGCCAACAATACGATCGGTTTCGCTTCCAGCCCTTTGCGATCATTTCCGGCTCCATTCTTCTGATTTTCATCGTGCTGCTATCGATGTGGAAGCCACTTATTTACTTTTCGACAAACTCAAAAATCTTCCCGGGGCAACTGACATTATCAAAATTCAAACTTCCAGGCATGCGCTTCAGTTGCCGCCGGCCTTTGGCGATCAATTATTATCCGATCTACCCACTGCTCCTGGTGTATACTATTTCAAAGGCGCAAACGGTAAGCCGATATATATTGGCAAAGCGAAAAATTTAAAGCAGCGTATTGCCAGCCATTTCAGCGGTGGTGATGGCGAGCGCAAAAAACAACACCTGTTGAAGTGGAGCCAAAAATTGGATTATAAGGTTACGCTCAATGAATTGGAAGCCCTGCTGCTTGAAGATTTTGAAATTCGCAAATGCTGGCCGGTGCTCAATGCGGCGCAGAAATCGCGTGTGGTGAACTGGACAATCCATCCTTACAAAAATCGCGATGGACAATATCGCTTAGCACTTTCCAATCGGCGTTGCAGCGATACCTTTGGCTCCTTTCATACGCGATCTTCCGCAAAAGATTGGCTTTATCGAAGGCTCGTAGAGAGCGGAATCGATACGAAGGTGATGGGCATAAGCTGGCCCGATGAGCTGGTGATTTTACCACCGCGCTCCGACAGTGAATCGATCACCCGTTTTCTTAATGAGATTGAGCTCGAATTCTCGCAATCGGTCCTCATCGGGATACCAGCGGCTGGTGACTTCTACCAAGCCGTAAAAATCCAAAACGGAAGGTATTTGGGCTTTGGAGCCATAAGCGCAAAGGAATTAAACGCCCCAAACCCAAAATGGGTAAATTTCCACGCAGCCCCCGATACCCCCGCAGCGTGGATGGTGATAAGAAGAATGCTCGATATGGATGCAGTAGAAGTGGTGGATGCGGGTGCCGTATTTGTTGAAGAACAATTATCATGAAAATGTGGATTGGATGCAATCCTTTTCATTCTAAGCTTGAAAATCAAGCTCTATCAAACGAATGTCCGGAGTGGATGTCCGATTTACCATAACTGCTGGTTTTAATCTGTGTTCATTGTAACCTGGCAATTTCAGGCTTTGGCGGCATTTTTGCCTTTCAGAATTCGGTTTTAGAATTTGGTTTTCAAAGTCTTACGATCCGCATTTAGATGAAATTCTGCAAAAAGGGTGACAAAGCCGATTTAGTGTGAGCAAACATCGACGATCGGAAGGGGTATCCCACCAATTTTTCATCGTAAGTTCGCGGACTTCAATATTCTGTCGAAATGAACCCTTACAAGTTTATAACCACCTTTGGGATAAGTCTCTGCCTAATGTCAGCTCTCCGAAGTCAGCCCCTTTCAGAAATAACAACAGCCATGGCCGCACAAGAAGCTGCTTGGAATGCCGGTGATATCGACGGTTTTATGGCGCATTATTGGAATGACGCCGGCTTAAAATTCGTCACCAAAAATGGAATCACCCAAGGGTTTGAAGAAGTACTCCAGCGCTATCAAAAGGCTTATCCCGAAAAGGCAACAATGGGAAAGCTCCATTTCGAAATTTTAGAATCTCAGGTCTTGTCCGACGAAGTGGTATTGCTTACAGGCTCTTGGCGACTCACGGGATTGAAAGATGAACCACGCGGTTATTTCACCCTAATCTGGAAACGCATTGACGGAGCCTGGAAAATAACATACGATCATACCTCCTAATTTCATGCTAACTCTAACAACCATCATCGTCGCTTTAAACGTGATTTTCTCGTGGATCGCCTTTCAAAACCCCGACCTTCAATCGAAGTGGATGCTGAATCCTTACATGGTAATTCAGCGGAACCAGTACTACCGAGTTATAACACACGCCTTCATTCACGGCAATTTCCTGCATCTCTTTTTTAATATGTATGTGCTTTACAGCTTTGGCAAATTGCTCGAAGAGATTTTTACATCGGAAGGTATTTTCGGTCAATTATTTCCCGGTGTGCAATTTTGGGGCGCCACCCAAGGCTATGTGGTATTTGGACTTTTATATTTTGGAGCCATTGTTTTCTCTGTGCTCCCTGCTCTCCGCAAACACCGCGAAAACCCAGGGTATAACTCGCTTGGCGCCTCAGGGGCAGTATCGGGCGTGGTAATGGCCTGCATGCTCTTGCTACCCATTATGCCCTTGCGATTTATTTTTATTCCGATCGATATTCCCGCTTTCATTATGGGTGTGGCTTATTTGGCCTATGAATACTTTATGAATAAGCGCGGCGGTACAGGTATCGCACACGATGCTCATTTATACGGAGCCATTTTCGCATTAATCTTCCTGCTTTTTCTTCGCCCAGGCTTTGGTCTCCATTTCATTTCAGAAGTCGCTGCCTTCGTATCGTCTTGGTAGAACAAACGTTTTACCTTTGTGCCTTTGCTAATGAACAATACAACTAAGGTCAAAAATAGAGTGGGAGAGTGGCTGGTTCATAATGGAGTCTTTGAGTCGAATGGCTCAGCACCTTCCATGTTTCAAAACAGGGCATTTACGCTTGGAGATGGTTTTTTTGAAACGATCCGAATATTGGATGGTAAAATTCTTCACTGGTCCGCCCATTATCAGAGACTTGTCGCTGCTGCTGCTGGCCTGCATTTTGAATTAGGCCAACAATTCGATTCGGAGAACCTCTTAGCTACAGCCCAAAAATTGTTAGCCAATGAAGGTATTCAGCGTGGAGGCCGTTTACGCATTACCATATTTCGCGAAGGCACAGGCGCTTACCTTCCCAATGACGATCGAGCAGGATACGCGATGGAGGCCTTCGCTATTCATCAGAACGAATTCCAGCCTCATCCCCAAGGACTTATCCTGAGCGATTTCACCGATTTGCGCAAAGATTATTCTCGGATTTCAGCTTATAAACTCCATGGAAACCACGTTTATATTCAAGCGGCGCGGATGGCGGCTAAATCCGGTGTCGACGATCTCTTGATTCACAATTCGCAGGGCCTGGCAATTGAAGCGATTTCCAGCAATATTTTCACCGTTCATCAAGGCGCCCTTTACACGCCTTCTATCTCAGACGGTTGCGTGGCTGGCGTAATGCGAATGGCGGTTATAAATGCAGCGCTCGAAGCGGGTATCTCGGTTTTTGAGCAACAAATGAAACGCACCACGATTGAGCGGGCAGATGAATTTTTCCTTACCAATGTGATTTCTGGATGCTCGTGGGTAAAAGGCTATGGGGCAAAGCGTTATACGCACCGCACGAGCGATCGAATGATCGAGCTTTTAAATCACCGGATTTTCAGTGAAGCGCTCAATTCCATTTAGGGTCTGTGGGGAAATGCGACAGTGGTGCAAATGCTGATCCCATGGATTGCAAGGCCATTTTCCATAGTTGATCATCGGCGGTGTTCATTAAATCGAGATCCTTGATGGGGCAGACATACCAGGATTTTTGAGCCAACTCTTCTTCTAACTGCGACTCGCTCCACCCGCTATAACCAACAAAAAATCGCACGGAATCTTTCGAAAAAATACCGTTTTCAATTCCATCTTTGATCGCATCGAAATCGCCGCCCATATAAAGGCCTTTTGCCACCTGCTGGCTTCCGGCTATCCGATCGCCCAAGGTATGGATGAAGTACAGGCTCGATGCTTGCACCGGCCCACCCAGGCCCACGCGGTAGTCGTTATTTTCCCAATCTTCAATGAGCTCGCGGAGCGGCACATCAACAAACTTATTCAGGATAAATCCAAAGCTACCGGTGGTGTCGTGCTCGCACATCAGCACTACCGTGCGCTGAAAGTATGGGTCGGCCATGAAAGGCTCAGCAATAAGCAGCGCACCCTTAGATGGTGAAAGTTTATTATCAGGATGCAGGTTAAATGGATCGACTCCAGCCACGCTTTTTAGGTTTTTCTAATCGTCAATTCGATTTTCAAACATACGAGAATATTGGGAAATGTGGATTTTAGAATTAAAATGAAAATATCAGGAGCTAAGTGTGGCCTGAAGTGCACGCGGGTTGAATATTCACTAAATTTGATCCTAAAACTTTCCATGTCCGATCAAGGGATTCGCGATTTTATTCAGCACGACCGCCACGATTTCCATAGTCCGCCGTTATTGGAGTCCGATGCTCCCAAACATCCGATGCAGCTTTTCGAACGCTGGTTTGCGGAAGTGATCGAAGCCAAGCTCGATGAGCCTTACGCTTTTTCGCTTGCCACCGCCGATCGCGATACACACCAACCTTCGCTGCGCGTAGTTTACATGCGGGACATACGGCCAGAAGGAATCGTATTCTACACGAATTACTCGAGCGAAAAAGGTAGTCAGTTGGACGGAAATAGCCGGTTCTCCGCAAATTTCTTTTGGTCTGCATTTCATCGGCAGGTTCGCATGGGCGGTGAGGCAGTTCGGTTACCCGCGTCCGATTCAGACACCTATTTTGCTTCTCGACCAAGAGAGAGTCAGCTCGGTGCGTGGGCGAGCCATCAAAGCGAAGTGATTAATGGCAGGGCTATGCTATCTGAACGACTATCGGAAATTGAAAAGCGATTTGATGGTCAGATGGTTCCCCGACCCGACTTTTGGGGTGGCTATCTCTTGCGAGCCCAGTATTTCGAGTTTTGGCAGGGAAGGGAGAGCCGCCTGCACGATAGGTTAGTGTATCGGCAAATTGAAAATGACATTTGGACGCTTAATCGGTTATCGCCGTAGTTATCCATGAAGCGATACCTGAACAAATACGCTATCCGCACGGCTCTCTTTGAAGGATTGCCAGAGCCCAATTTGGGTATCAGCATTGTTATTCCTACGCGAAATGAGCAGACACTGCATCAGTTGATTTCGTCTTTGAGTATTTGCGAAAAGCCTGGTTGCAGTGTAGAAATCGTCGTGGTGATTTACTCTTGGGAAGCGGATAAACCCGAAGTAACCGAAACGAATAAACGCACATTGGCATTTTGCCAAGCTTGGCAGCGGATTAGCGATCGCGCTTTGCAAGTACATGTTTACCATTGCGATCGGTTGCCCAATAAATTTTCAGGGCGATCGCTGGCTCTGAAAATTGGAATGGATGAAGCCTTGCGGCGGTTCGATTTAGTTAATAATCCGCGAGGTCTTATTGTGCCGATGAACGCCGACAGCACCGTATCGCTCAATTTTTTGGTTGGTTTGGCTGCGCATTTCAAATCGAATGCGGATAGCGATGGTTGTTCGATTCGCTATCAGTACCCATCTTTCGGAACGGAATGTCCTGCAGAGGTCTATCAAGATGCTCTTTACCGCGAGTTGCACTTGCGCTATTGCAATCAGGCTTTGCGCTACACTGGTTTTCCCTTTGCCTTCCATATTTGCGATTCGGCTTGGGCAGTAGCCGCCGAAGCTTATGCCAAGCAGGGAGGAATCGATAAGCACCATGCGGCTGCTTCGCTTCGCTTCTTAAATAAGATTATGCTTCTTGAAAATTTTACGGAGCTGAATGATGTTTTAATTTTCCTTTCTCCAAAGCGGCTTTCTGACCCTGCAGGCTCCATGGTGCGCACCGAACGGCGTTTTCGAGGCGATACGGCTCATAGCCATTTCACCTACGATATCCGCTCCTTCATTGAATTGCGGAATTTCTTTAAGAATATACCGGAACTCTACTTTAGCGGGGCACCCTTGCACACGCTCGGCGATACCACATCTTACACTGTGATGGAATTCTTGTCCGCCTACTTTTTTGATGAGCGCATCTCGGAGATTCGCAGAAACAGTGGTAGCATCACCTCTTTCGAGCGCCGATTTTTTCGATGGTTCAATACGCTTATGGTATTTAAGTATCTCGATTTTGTAAGGGACAATGCCATAGCTGCAACGCGAACAGATCGATCGGCCCTTGAATTTTTGCGGGTAGTAGAATACGGAAGCCCGGCTCAAATTAACTCCCTTAGCGACTTGCTCGAAGCTTTCCGAAAGCTTGACGCACAGTCGCATCGAGCAGGCTGGTTGGTGCTTTCCGATTCGGATAGATCCTAAAAAAGAGCATAAAAAAAACCGCTTTCGTACAAAAGCGGTCTCAATACGTTGGAGTTTCTTACTTCACTTTTCCTTGTAGGTCAGCTCCGGCTTTGAATTTTACAACTTTCTTAGCCTTGATATTGATTTCTTTGCCAGTTTGCGGGTTGCGGCCTTTGCGGGCAGCACGGCTGCTTACAGAGAAAGAACCAAAACCAACGAGCGCAACACGGTCACCTTTTTTAAGGGCCTTAGTTGTAGTAGTTACAAAAGCGTCTAGCGCTTTTTTGGCATCAGCTTTTGACAAGCCGGCATCAGAAGCAATAGCTTCTACCAAATCTGCTTTGTTCATTAAGTTAGGAATTAAAGGTTTAACAATTTTAGATCATTGATCTGCAACAAATTTACTCGAATACCAATGCCGACCAAGGCTTTAGCGCGTCGAAGGCTCGGATTGTTAATAAAACAAGCCCTTTGTTGAAAAAACACGCTTGTAACCCCTTGTTTACGGGCATTTCAGGGTATTTGATTTTATCAAAAAGTCCCCGTGCGAATGCTTATTGAAAGAAAAATTCTCCTTTAGTGTGTATTCCACGGAGAAAATCGGCTGCGGAAACCCGTTTTTTGCCCGGAGCTTGCACTTCCAGTAATTCTAATTTTCCTTCGCCCGTGCCAACGATCAATCTATTTCCTTCGCGTATTTCTACTTTTCCGGGGTCGAGATTTCCATCCATTTCGAGCACCTTGCCCGTCCATATCTTTAAATTATCTCCGGTGCTTAATCCCGAAACGGCGCTGTAAGATCCCGGGAAGGGGTTCAGGCCGCGTATTAAGTTGTGGATGGATAAGGCCGGGTTTTGCCAATCGATCAATCCGGTTTCCCGAAAGAGCTTCGGTGCCTTGGGGTAAGTTTTATCAAACTCGATCATTTGTGGCCTGCCTTCAAGTTGGCCTGAATCCAATCCTCTTGCTGTTTTTACCAACAGATCGGCTCCTGCTTCCATCATCCGGTCATGCAGCGAGCCGGCGGCTTCAGCATCACTTATCGATAACTCGGCTTGCAGTAAGATCAAACCGGTATCAATTTCCTTTTCTATAAAGAAGGTGGTCAGTCCCGATTTCGATTCACCGTTTATAATTGCCCAATTAATCGGTGCAGCACCGCGGTAATCGGGTAGTAGCGATGCGTGGAGATTAATACATCCCATAGGTGGCATTTCAAAAACGACACCCGGCAACATCCGAAAAGCCACTACCACAAATAGGTCGGCTTTCAAAACTGCTAAGTCGTTTAGAAAGTTTTCGTCTTTTAAATTACTGGGTTGCATTACGGGTATTCCCAAAGCTTCGGCACTGTGCTTCACAGCCGTTTCTTGCATCTGTTTCCCACGCCCAGCAGGCTTGTCGGGTGCCGTTATTACGGCTGCCACTTCATAGGCTGCGTGAAGCGCTACGAGTGAAGGAACGGCAAACTGTGGGCTGCCCATGAAAATAATACGCATAGCTCAAATAATTAAGAAACCGCGAGAACCAATCCTTTTAAATAGGAACCTTCGGGATGAAAGATAGAGACAGGGTGATCTTCGGGTTGATGAAGGTGGTGCAGAATTCGGACGTTGCGACCGGCTTCTATGGCTGCGGCAGCAATGGTGTGTTCGAAAAGCTGTGTGTCCACGACCTGTGAACAGCTAAAGGTGAAGAGAATTCCATTGGGCTTAAGGATTCGCAGCGCTCTTGCATTCAATCGCTTGTATGCCTGCACGGCCTTGTGACGCGCTGAAATATGCTTGGCGAAAGCAGGCGGATCCAATACAATAAGGTCGTAGCCTGCGTTGCCCGCTTCTTCCGACGACAAATAGGTAAGCGCATCTCCTTGCAGGCTTTCATGGTCAAGCGTTTGGAAACCATTCAATTCTAAATTGGCTTCCACCAGGCTCATGGCGAGCTTCGAACTATCGATGGAATGCACTGCTTCGGCTCCTGCTCGTAGCGCATACATGGAGAAACCGCCGCTGTAGCAAAAACTATTGAGCACCTTTCGGCCCTGTGCATATTTGGCCAAAAGCGCTCGATTCTCACGCTGATCTAAAAAGAAGCCCGTTTTCTGCCCGCGAGCTACATCTACCTTGAATTTTACCCCGTGTTCTAATATTTCGACTTCCGCTGTTTGTTCACTATCCAGAATTGTTTCTAAGCCTTTCTCTGCCGACTTAACAATTACTTCTTTAAGCGATGAGCCATAAACGGCGGCCAGCGCTTCTTTAATGAGTTCAGCGTCGGCCATCATACCCGCGCTATGCGCCTGTAGCACCACCACACCGTTATAATAGTCAATGATCAATCCGGGCAATTGGTCGCCTTCGCCGTGAACCAAGCGGTAAGCATTGGTTTCCGTGTTTTCTGTAAGACGGGCGGAACTGCGTATGGCAAGCGCTTCGCGAAGTTTTGCCTCGTAATGCGCTGCAGTAATTTCCATCTTCTCGAAAGCCAATATGCGCACCGCTATACTGGCTGATCCAAAATGACCCGTTGCCAGGATATTGCCTTGTTGGTCTGACACATAAATCTTTTGTCCATCTTGCATTTCAACGGGAATGTGTTGCAGTGCGCCAGAGAAAATCCATGGGTGGCGCCGTTGAATGCTTTGAAGTTTACCAGATTTTAGTTGCAAAGTCGAATAGCTCATGGGTTAAATTGAACCGCAAAAGTACGGTTTGCAACGGATGCAACTCTTTTTATCAAATTCTTCTGCCAAAAGCTCGCAATGGGCGGCTTGGGCAAAGCATGGTTAAACCCCGTTTTCTTTGATCCAACGCTCCACAGCGCTGATCTCATTGGGTAAAAAAGTTTGCAGCGCCGAAATCCTATCCGATTCATTTTGATTGCTTTGTAAGATAGCAAGTATGGTTTCAAATTTCTTGTTTGTCAATCCTATTTTTCGCTGGATTAAGCAAACATCGCATTTGCCGCAAGCTTTCGTGTCGAATTCACCGAAGTATTTAAGCAGATTGCGACTCCGACAAAGAAAATCGTTTTTGGCATATTGTTCCATGTAATCCAATCCGCCGAGAATTCTCCGGCGCTGAGACGCTAGCCGCGTTTTATCAATTGTTAAGGCATCAGAGTGTACGCGCTGTCCGTTAAATTGGAGCAAGGGAAGCTCCGATTGAAGCTCGTACCGCAAAACTCTGAACTCTGCGAGTTGGGTAAGCATACCCTTCACATCATCGGGCGCAACACCTAATTTGGTGGCTAGATTGTTTTCAGAAATTGGGATGGGATAATCGAAAAGACCTTCATAAGAGCGCATAATAAGGTGTAGCAGCTTTTCAAACCGAGGATTCCCAATAATAAAGCTGTATAAATCCTTCGCGGCCATTGGTGAAAAGATTTTCGACGGAGTAAATACTGCTTCACTCAGGTTAATGTATTCTGCCCATTCTAAAAATTTCAACGCTCCTGCCATTTTTGGAGCACTCAAGCCCCATTTTTTTGCAAAAGTAGAGATGTCAAACGGGTATGCTTGCCCATTGGTTATACCTGTTGCGATTTGATAATGGTTTGCTAAGGATTTGTACGCCAAAGAAATATCTTGCTCTGTGGGAATAGCCGAGAGAACGCGCTCGCGCATATCGGCCACGTCTATGGGTTGCACGAGTGCCACGGCGTACGAAAGCTTTCCATCGCGCCCAGCCCGACCTGCTTCTTGAAAATAGCCTTCCACCGTAGGCGGCAGCTGCAGGTGAATTACAAACCGCACGTTGGGTTTGTCTATACCCATGCCGAACGCGTTTGTGGCGACCACCACTTGGGCTTGGTCCTTAATCCATAAATCCTGAGCTTCCGATCGGACTTTGTAGTCCATACCGCCGTGGTAAGCCACGGCTCTAATATTGTTGGCACGCAGCAATTGGGCGTAGCGCATTGTATCGCGCCGGGTGCTTACATATACAATACCCGAGCCTTGCATCTTTCGAGCTATGGTACAAATTCTATTTAGTTTAAAATTCTCATTTTGAACAACATAGATTAGATTATCTCGAGCGAAGCTATTGGTGAAAATTTTAGGCTTACGCAGTTCGAGTTGCTGCACAATATCGCCAAGTACGGTATTGGTAGCGGTGGCCGTTAAGGCTATTATTGGAACTTCCGGCAGCAGCTTACGCAGGGTGGCAATTTGCCGATAAGCAGGGCGAAACTCGTGGCCCCATTCACTTATGCAATGTGCTTCATCTACTGCTATAAGGCTCACCTTCATCTTTCGAAGCCTTACTTGTACTATTTCGGAGAGCAGCCTTTCCGGCGATAGGTATAGAAACTTGGTGTCTCCAAATACGGCATTGTCAAGGGCTATATCTATTTCTCGCTTGGTCAGGGTAGCGTTGATGGCTATTGCTTTAATGCCTTTCTTCCGCAGTTGATCCACTTGGTCGCGCATGAGTGCTATCAATGGGGAAACTACTATACAGACTCCTGCGCGCAGCATAGCAGGTACTTGGAAACACACAGATTTTCCTCCGCCCGTCGGTAAAAGGGCAACCGTATCGACCCCGGCTATTACGCTGGCTACAATTTCTTCTTGAAGCGGCCTAAAACTTTGGTGGCCCCAGTATTTTTTGAGAATACCAATGCGCGCTTCTTCGGTGCTATCGCTTGTGATCATTGAGGCGACAAATTACTATTTTTTTAAGCACTAAAATAGCGTGCTCTTCCACACCTAAGATGCTATCCTACAAAGTTTAAGGAGTCGATAATCGCTTAGTGTCAAAGGTACATTAAGTTGACACTTAATTTGTTATGCTTTGAACCGCATATCGAATTCTGTATTTTTGTCCGAATAAAATAGCACATGATTTCAACAGATACCATAAAAATTCAAAGGACTTCCGCGAGCCGACTTCCTTCGACCGACTTTAGCGAGCTCAAATTCGGGCGAACCTTTTCGGATCACATGTTTGTGATGGATTACTTAGACGGCAAGTGGCAGACTCCGCAAATTGCTCCTTTTCAGAATCTAAGTATGTCGCCGGCCACTTCGGTGATCCATTATGGCCAAAGTATTTTTGAAGGTCTCAAGGCGTTTAAGAATGAAAAAGGTCAGTTTGGTATTTTCCGACCAGACCGAAATATTGAGCGGATGAATAAATCGGCGATACGTATGTGTATGCCCGAAATACCCGTTGATATTTTTAAAGAAGCCTTGCGCGAACTGGTACGTTTAGACCATGAATGGATTCCCACAGGCGAAACTTCATCGCTCTACATCCGTCCGGTGTATTTCGCTATCGATGAGTTTATTGGTGTGAAAGCAAGCGAAAACTACCGCTTTTTGATTTTCACATCTCCGGTAAATGCCTATTACACGCAGCCGGTGAAAGTAAAAGTGGAAACCCACTATACCCGCGCTAGTCGGGGCGGTACTGGTATGGCCAAGGCTGCTGGAAATTACGCGGGCTCGCTTTATCCTGCTCGTTTGGGCAACCAACAGGGCTTCGACCAACTGCTTTGGACCGATTCGAAGGAGCATAAGTTCATCGAAGAGAGCGGGACTATGAACGTAATGTTTCAAATCGATGGTAAAGTGATCACCCCGGAGCTCGGTGAAACCATTCTCGCTGGCGTAACCCGTCGCAGCGTAATCGAACTGTGTAAAGATTGGAATATACCCGTCGAAGAGCGACGCGTTTCGGTTGAAGAAGTCATTCTGGCAATTCGTCAGGGAAGATTGCAAGACGCTTTCGGATGTGGAACTGCCGCCACCATAGCGCAAATCAAGGCGATTGGAAACGAAGAAGAGCTACTTGAGCTTCCCGCTCCCGAGCAGCGCGAACTGTCCAATAGGCTGAGTAAGCATTTCGTGGATATAAAAAAATTCAGAGTACCCGACGTCCACCACTGGATGGAAGATCTCTCCTGATTGTCCTTCCAGGCATTATAGCGAACCGCCTACGGGCGGTTTGCTATTTAATCAAAATCGGAATCCTTCGGAAATAGCTGGTATTCGATTTTGCCGGTCCCAAAGGAAACCAACTCCCAAGAATGGAAAGGGAACGAGATTTTAACGATTCCCGCTGTGGGGAGATTGGGCAAATCAAAATCGGCGAGTTCGTTTACCAAGTCTGTGAGTCCGGGATTATGCCCAAAGACCGCCAAGCTATTCACTTTGTCGCCCACTTGGTTGATCGCACGGATGATCGTTTTTGGAGAAGCATGATAAAAACTGTGGTCTTGTTGAATCGCGCTTCCATGGTAAGCCAATTCAGAGGCTATCAATCTTGCGGTTGCGATTGCCCGCACCGCAGGACTAGAAATTATCAAATCGAAGTTTTCCTTTCGATCTACTAAGTTTTGTCCGGCTAAAGGTGCATCTCGCAATCCACGTGTGTTTAAAGGCCGCTCGAAATCGTTCAGAGAAGTATTATCCCAGCTCGATTTTGCATGGCGGATGATGAAGAGTGTTTTCATATCAATTTCTACTGTGCTTCCACCTTCTGTGGCTCCAAAGCCACCAAGCTGGATCGCGGATGATTGCTGCTTCTAAAGCTTTTACATGCAGCTCGGTAATTTCAAAAGGTTTGCAAAGCCTGGGGTGCTCTGAGAGTATCGAAAACTCCACTTCATAACGACCCCTCCTAATTTTTCGAATATCGATGAATACTACGGCCATGTCGAGTTTGGTAGCTACTAATTCAGGACCCAAAAATACTGGAGTGTCTTGATTCAGAAACGTGGTGCGATACTTAATATCTTGGCGCATGGGGCTTTGATCGGCTAAAAAGTAGGTCATAGTAATTTCCCCTGCGTTGGCCTCGCTCATCAGTTTGCGAATACTCTCCGTGTTGGTCGTCATATGCACGCCATACTTCGATCGTAAATCGGTGATCAGCTTATCGAAACGCTTGTTTTTAAGTGGTTTATAAATCGCCCAAACTTTATGGTCGATTTTTTTGGGAAGCAGTGACAGGTATTCCCAATTGCCGTAATGGCCCAGTACGCCCACCACACCTTTTCCTTTGGC
Source organism: Flavobacteriales bacterium (assembly GCA_038321615.1). Lineage (GTDB taxonomy): Bacteria > Bacteroidota > Bacteroidia > Flavobacteriales_D > Cryomorphaceae > JBBQFC01. The sequence goes on from JBBQFC010000014.1 coordinate 21,525, forward strand.
ATAAAGCGTATTGATCAATTCGGGATTCAGAAAATGGTAGTATTTCTCCATTTCTCCAGCGTTCCGATGCAACGGATACACCCACTCCATAAAACTATCGCAGAGATGCCGGTAGAAGTCTTTTTCAATTTTTCGCAGCTCGATGGTCGTTTTGTCGGGAAAGCTTTTCTCCAGATTTTCGCGGACTACGGATTTGCGATAACCCACCAGGCGATATACTATAAAATAGATGATGTCGGAGATCACAAACAAGACCCGAAGTGGAAGCAAGGTTAGCAACCAGAGTGGAGCGTAGGCAAGCCAGAAGATTATTCTATTCATCAATGCGCCGAAATTAAGCTTTTAGGCTTTGGGGAATGGTATCTTTGAACGGTTCAAACTTAACTCATTTCGGCATCTACCAGCCTTGAGAATTTATGCCTGCCAATAAATACGCCCTTCTTCGTTACCGAATTATTGATCGAAAGATCAGTTCCAAATCCCGTCCCTATCCCACCAAAGAAGCCCTCCGGCAGGCCTGTGAAGAAGAATTGTATGGTAGCGAAGGCGATAACGTGTCGCTTAGTACGATCGATAAAGACTTGTACGCTATGCGCAATGAGTCGAATCTCGGATTTTACGCTCCGATTTCTTTTAGCAAAATACGCATGGGCTATTATTATAAAGACCCCGACTACACCATCGAAAATATGCCATTGAGCGATGAAGAAGCCGAAGCCATTCGGTTTGCAGCTCAAACATTCTCCCAATTCCGCGGGCTCGATTTCTTCAAGTCTTCGGCCTCCGCTATCGATAAAATCTTAGATCGATTTGCGCTGAGCGGAACTGCTAAGGACGGTGCCATCGACAGTTACGTTCAATTTGAAATGGCTCCAAGCTATAAAGGTGGAGAGTACCTACCTGTATTACTGGAAGCTATCAAATCGCGCCGCGCCGTTTCATTTTCTTACGAGAAATACACTGGTACCAAAGCTAAATCTTATCAACTTCATCCCTATTTGCTAAAGGAGTATCGCAATAGGTGGTACGTTATAGGGTTCAACCCCGAAAAGAAAGCGGTAGTGGTTTTCGCACTCGATCGCCTTATCGGCGATTTGAAGTTGGGCGATGAGAAGTTCGCAATAGTTCCAGGTTTCAATCCAAAAATATACTTCGAATACAGCCTTGGAATAACGGCGACTGAAGATGCCCCAAGCGACGTTCGCCTGCGGTTTACACCCCTTACCGGTAAGTATATCGAATCTACTCCGCTTCACCATTCTCAAAATGTGCTTCGAAACGACGAAGTAGCCTTCGATATCGGTCTCCATCTTTGTATCACCAAGGAATTGCTCATGCAGGTACTCAGCTTTGGCTCTGACGTCGAAGTAATGGCTCCGCCAAGTTTAAAGTCGCGGATTGAAGCCGAATTAAAAAAAGCGAATGCGAATTATGCTAAGCGTGAAAAATTGAAATAGGTTCACTGCCCAAATGCCGTCGCATGCGTCTCGCGAGCGGCTATTTCATCGCGCATCTAAACGCTCTTATTCAGCTCACAACCTAAAATAAGTCTATCCGCCGTCGCATGCGTCTTGCGAGTGACTATTTCATCGCGCGTCTCGCGCATTCAAACCATCCATTCCATTCTCAATCAGAAGTCCCGGTCGAGACGGCCGGAATAAATACGCCATCGAGCGATATATCGAACGGCGGCATTCGAGCGAAGTCGAGTACAGTCGAGAACATCACTCGAGCAGGAGCAAGCATAAGTCAGAAATTATTTTCACCGCGTAAATAGGTTACGTTCTCCACCTTGAGTTTTACCGAAAACTTAAGGACATGAAAGATTTAGCACGATTAAATTTCGAACGAAGGGAGCATTATTTCGAGCAGCTCCAAGTAGTACAACTCGTACTTAACCCCAAAGTAACTGGTTACCCCGAAGTATTTCTCATTTGCACGGAAAGTAAGGGTTCCCAGCAGTTGGAATATGCCTTGGGCTTGAATCTGGGACAATGGAATAACGTAATGATGAAGGCAATGGACAATACCAAACGATCGGCGCTTTCGGAATCCATAGCCGATATGCTTCGCGGTGACAGCCAGCGTGGCTGTGAACTGAAAATGCAGGAGCGTTTGGGCGCGGCACTCACTGTGAAGAGCGCGTGTATCACCACCCGACTCCGAAAGTTTATTACAGAGAAGCCCAGCCGAACAAGGCCACTCTACTATTACGAGCTCACGCATTTTGAACCACTACGAGCTTAAAAATTCACAACGTAAATAGGTGGCATTCTGCCACTACACCTTTGACTTATCAAACAACAAAAATCATGAACAATTTAGCAGAAGCAAGCCGATACGTAAACTCTTTTCCTCGACCAAGTGGTCTGAACACCTATAGCTGGAAAGCGCTGAAGGGCTTGGCACTCCATGCCTGGGATTGCCATTTGAGCGAAAGCCGATTTGAGCACCGCATCAATTTCCTTTGCAAGGAATTCTATTTGATGATTACCGCGCCTGATGGAAAATTGATCGTACCCGAAAACAGTTTTTCCAAAGATTTTAGTCTGTAGCCTGATCTGACGAACTTTCTGGCTTTCTATTTGTCAAAGTATTCTGAAATTTGGCCTATGAAAACCACAGTTGTAATCGGTGCATCTACCAATCCTTCGCGCTACGCAAATCTTGCCATACATCGATTGCGCGGGCACGATCACCCTGTCCGCGCACTTGGTATCCGCGAAGGAAAGATCGGCGATGTGGAGATCGAATTGGGGAAACCAGTCATCGACGATGTGGACACCGTTACGCTTTATGTAGGCCCGGGAATACAGCGCGAATGGGAAGATTATATCAAAAATCTGAAACCGCGACGCGTAATTTTTAATCCGGGTACAGAAAACGAAGCCTTTGAATCGGAGCTTCAGTCAAAAGGTATCGAGACTCTTCAGGCTTGCACGCTGGTAATGCTTTCTACCGGACAGTACTAGGCGTTTATATCGTCGATGGCTTGGAGAATAGTTACCGCTGCTTGAGTTAGGTCTTCGTAGGAGATATTCAACGGTGGAGCCAATCGAAAGCTTTCGGGGCAAGATAGGAAGTAGAAAGTAATAACGCCCTGCTCCATGCACCGCGACACGATGGCGCCCACTTCTTCGGCGGTGGTAAACTCAACAGCAAACATAAGTCCCTTCCGGCGAATTTCCTTTATTCGATGGTGTTGGAGTCTGCTTTCCAAGAAAGCTCCTTTGGCTTCAACGTCCGAAATCATGGCTTCTGATTCGATGGCATCTATGTTGCCCAAGGCTGCTGCGCAGCATACGGGATGACCGCCAAACGTGGTAATGTGCCCCAGAATTGGGTCATGCGAAAGGGTTTTCATCCGTTCGGCACTGCTCACAAAAGCTCCCATGGCCATGCCGCCTGCCATGCTTTTTGCAAGGGTTAGAATGTCGGGCACCACACCATAATGCTCAAAGGCAAACCACTTGCCTGTCCTTCCGAAGCCTGTCTGAATTTCATCGAAAATGAGTTGGGCTCCTGTTTCTGTGCAACGTTTTCGAAGGGCTTGAATGTAAGTTAAGTCGGGAATACGCACTCCCGCATCGCCCTGAATGGGCTCGATGATAACCGCTGCAGTGCGCTCGTCGATGAGATTTAAATCGGCAGGATTGTTAAACTCCATAAAATACACTTCGGGCAAAAGTGGCCGAAAGGCGTACTTCTTTTTCTCATTGCCCGATACACTGAGCGCGCCATGGGTACTGCCGTGGTAGGAGCGAAGGCAACTTACTATTTTCGACCTACCGGTGTAGCGCTTCGCTAGTTTCAAAGCGGCTTCGTTGGCTTCGGCGCCACTGTTTACAAAGTAACTTACATCTAATCCTTTGGGCAGAAGCGCGTTCAGCTTGTTTGAAAGCAGCAGTTGTGGCTGCTGCACAAATTCGCCGAAAGGCATGACGTGGAGGTATTTCGACAATTGGTCTTCGATGGCAGCTATCACTTTCGGATGTCTATGCCCTACGTTGGAGACCGCTATTCCCGAGATCATATCCAAATAGGCTTTTCCCGATGTGTCGAAAATCCAAGAGCCTTGCGCACGCGACACTACGATGCCCAGAGACTGAGGCGATGTTTGCGCTAAATACGGCGGATAGGTTGAAGCTTTTTCCATAGTTTGCAGCACCTTTCGAAAGTTTCTCCGAAAGCTAAGGCTGCAAAGATAAGTCTATCGGTTCGGACGATTGCGCAGCGTTCGGAGCAATTCGCGCTTAAATTCGCGCTCAGCTTGGTAGAGCGCAGCTACCTTTTGAATAGGCAGAATTTCTTTGAACTTCGCGTAATATTCTTCTTCAATATCAACTCGTTTACGCTCAGCGGCAAATGCCTTTTCCATGCGGGTATCGAGCTCGGCCCTGTTAGGCCCTTCTGCAGCCGTTCTGTTTTCTTTCATCACCGCTCTGAGCGCTTGCTTTTGATCGCCGATTAACTTTTCATACGCGTTGTACTGCGGCCAAAATACTTGAGCCTCTTGCGGGGTGAGCGCCAGCTTCTGCGTGATATAGGCCACCTTCTGGGCTTGAATTTCTTGGCGTTGCTGCGGGAAATCATCGATATCCTGACCAAGTGCTTGGAAAGTGATCAGCAAAAGAAGCGATAGGAAGTAGGTTTTCATGAGGTCTTAATAAAATTGTTCGTAGAGTAATTCATCGTCCAGCTCGGTAGGCTCCATCAGGTAATCAATCAATTGATTGTCGGGAATATCTACCAAAGAAAGCTCCGCGAGTAACGCAGCAGAAACCAAATCTTCGTCTGCGAGTTCATCGGTATAATAAAGCTCTAGGCTTTCAATTGCGGCATCATCAGTAGGAAGCGTGATTTCCAAAGGGGTATTTTCCGCAATCGCATTGCTGGCAGACTCGCTGCTACTGTAGCGAAAATAAGTTACAAGACCCAAAACGATAGCCACACCTGCAGCAACGCCATAACGCAAGAGTCGATTGCGCCGTAGGGGCAGTCGCAATGGAGCAGGGGTATCGTGGATACGCATCCTTATTTTCGACTCCAAATGTTCGAAATAATCATCCGGAGCATCCGTTGGTATTTCTACTTTCTTTCCAAAAAGGGTTGGAGCTACATCCTTTAAATAGGCTTTTTCTTTATCGTATTCGTTACTCATCGCGGGGTTTGGATGCTTATTATACTTGTAAGTTTAATCATCGGGTCAGGTGGGCTTCAATTTTTTTGGCCGCGTGAAAGTACGAAGCCTTCAAGGCGCCGACACTGGTGCCGGTAATTTTAGAAATTTCTTCGTACGGCATTTCGCTATAATACCGCAAGTTAAATACTAAGCGCTGCTTTTCCGGCAAGGTATCGAGCGCTGCGCCCAACTTTTGTACAATCACTTCAGGTGCATCGGCTTCGCTGCTGCCCGCTTTGGCATGGTGCTCTTCGAACGAAACAGAAGCACGATTTTTATCCTTGCGTATTTTGCCCAGTGTCTCGTTGGTGGCAATTTTATATATCCAAGTCGAAAGCGATGACTCGCCCCGAAAGGAGTCAAGATAGCGCCACACCTTTATAAACGTCTCCTGCAAAAGGTCGTCGGCCGATTCGTGGCTCTGACTCATGCGGCGGATATGGCGGTAAATGGGCTCGCGATACAGCTCGAGTAGCTCGCTGAAAGCGGCATCTTTGCTGGTGTTCGATTTTAATCGGGCTAATAAATCGCTTTCTTCGCTATTCATTCAATGTGTTTTCGGCCCGATTCGAAGGATTTTAATCCTTCCGGCTCAGAACCCGACGAGCGGCGTCAACAATATTTGGCGTGTCGAGACCATATTTAGCGAGCAGTTCCTCCGATGTTCCACTTTCGCCAAAGGTATCGTTCACTGCTACCATTTCGAGTGGAGCTGGAGCTTTTCGAGCCAGGAGCTGCGCTATTGCATCGCCCAAGCCCCCGTTCATCATATGCTCTTCGGCAGTTACTACACACCTGGTTTTTGCAAGCGATCGTAGGATGGCTTCTTCGTCCAAAGGTTTAATGGTATGAATATTTATTATCTCAGCCGAAATTCCCTCTGCTGCCAAAAGCTGGGCTGCTTCGAGCGATTTCCACACCAAATGGCCCGTAGCAATGATCGTCACGTCTGTGCCTTCCGAGAGCATTACAGCTTTACCGATTTCAAACTTTTGATTCTCAGGTGTGAAATTGGCCACTTTAGGCCGGCCGAAGCGAAGGTAAACCGGGCCGTGGTGAGCAGCTATTGCGAGGGTAGCGGCTTTGGTCTGGTTGAAGTCGCAGGGGTTGATCACCACCATACCCGGAAGCATTTTCATCATCCCGATATCTTCGAGTATTTGGTGGGTTGCTCCGTCTTCACCCAAGGTAAGCCCTGCGTGGGATGCACAAATCTTGACGTTTTTATCGGAATAGGCAATGGACTGGCGAATTTGGTCATAAACACGACCGGTTGAAAAGTTGGCAAATGTTCCTGTAAAGGGAATTTTCCCTCCAATTGTGAGACCCGCGGCTACGCCCATCATGTTGGCTTCACCGATACCCATTTGGAAAAAGCGATCGGGGAAGGCATCGCGGAAAGCATCCATTTTCAACGAACCCGTAAGGTCGGCACACAGTGCCACCACGTCGGGATTTTGCTTCCCTAATTCGAGTAGTCCTGCTCCGAATCCACTTCGGGTATCTTTCACGTTTTGAACGGTGTAGGTGGTCATATTTAAAGTTTAATATTGGTAGATGTTCCCGATGTTATTTGAAATTCGCGGGCTATGGTGTACACCATTTCCTTGCTGTTTTTCGATCGGTAGGTGAGTTTGTATTTGCCGGGCTGTAGCCGAAATTGCTCATTGAGTTCCCCCGAAATATTGGCTACCCACTCCAGCTCGTCGCCTTCCACAAGGGCAATGGAGCCATAACCGGGAACACTGTAACCAATGTTTACCACACCTGGCTCAGGTAATTGTACGGTGGTGGTCTTGTCTTGGCTTACCACTACATCTTTTACTTTCGTTCGCGGAAGCGTAAGGATTTCCAGATCGTAGGTATCGGTAAGAATTTGTTCTTTGGTATTTACGTTCTGCACATGCGCAGTGGCCATGGTGCCGGTTTTGCGAACGATTACAGCGATTTCTTCGCCCAGCTTACCAGTCATTTTCACTTCCAGCGCCCCTTGGCCCGCATCTACAGCGATGATATTGTGCTTACCAGGTATTACTTGAATATCGGTTTTAACCAAGGTGGGAATAGTGTGCACTTCGAGCCGATAGGTTACAATCGGGTCCAGGCTCAAGGTATCGGGGTTGCCGCGGTGGTTGAGCGTGTGCACAAAGCCGTATTCGAGTTTCTCGGTATTTTGATCGAAGAGATTTACGGTAACGTCTGTTTCTAATGGCTTCCCGTTATCGTCGAGCAAGTTTATCTGCGCCGTGGTATTATTGAGTGCCTGCGTTACTACAATGTCTAGAATGTTTTTAAAGGACTCTTCATTGGTAGCGTCAAAATAATTGCCCACACAGCGGAAAGTATCTTTAAACTCGTCTTCCAATCCTACGCCGATTACGAAGGGTTTCAGAATAATGCCTTTTTTTTGCAAAGCACGCGAAATGGCGCAAGGATCGCCGTCGCATGCTTCAATACCGTCGGTAATAAGGATGATGATATTACGGCAATTGCTGCATTCGGGAAAATCTTCGGCGGCTTTCTCCAGCGATCGTGCGATTGGTGTGGTACCCTTCGGGGTAATTTTATTGAGGGTGCTTTCAATAAGACTCCCGTTGTTTGGACGGAAGGAAACTTCCAGCCTTGTATCTTCGCAATCTTGCTTACCTGGAGCAATTGCTACTTGGTGGCCATAAACGCGAAGGCCCAATTCTACCCTTGGATCGTCGTTCAATTCTTTAACTGTTTCTGTGAGCAGCCGCCGAGCGATGGTAATCTTTTTATCGCTCTGCCAATTAGCGTTCATGCTATTACTGGCATCGAATACGAAAAGCAGGCGGGTGATTGGTTCGGTGTTCTGCTGCCCATGCGCATACGTGGCGAACAAAAACGCGAAGAGCGGCAGTAGTATGGACCATTTGCGCGCCAAAATCAATAGTCGCCTAATGTTTCTTCGTTTTGCGCAAGCGCATCTGCTAGCTGGGCATCATTGGGTGCCACCCCATGCCATTCATGGCTACCCATCATAAAGTCCACGCCGTGACCCATTTCGGTATGCATCAGAATAATGATTGGCTTGCCCTTTCCGGTGAGCGTTTTGGCATGATTCAAAGTTTTCGATACCGCATTCATATCGTTGCCTTTCGTTTCGAGTACCTCCCAACCAAAAGCTTTCCACTTTGCGCCTAAATCGCCTAAATCGAGCACATCTGATACGTCGCCGTCTATCTGCCGACCATTACAATCGACCGTCGAAATCAGGTTGTCCACTTTATTTGCGGAAGCGTACATAGCAGCTTCCCAGATCTGTCCTTCCTGCAGTTCGCCATCACCGTGGAGGGTGTAAACCAGATGGTTGTCGCCGTTTAGCTTTTTGGCTAAAGCTGCACCGATTGCTACGCTCAAGCCTTGGCCGAGCGAACCTGAAGCTACGCGCACTCCAGGCAGACCTTCGTGCGTGGTGGGATGACCTTGCAGGCGCGAGTTGAGCTTACGAAAGGTAGCCAATTCCTTAACGGGGAAGAAACCGGACCTTGCCAAGACGCTATACCAAACCGGAGAAATGTGTCCGTTAGAAAGAAAGAATAGGTCTTCATCTTTGCCATCCATTTCAAAATTAGCCGCACGATAATCCAATATTTCGCCGTAGAGCACTGTAAAGAACTCCGCACAACCCAGACTTCCCCCCGGATGACCCGAATTTACAGCATGCACCATGCGCACAATGTCGCGACGCACTTGTTTTAAAGTATTTTGTAGATCAGGATTTTGGCTCATAACGGCAGTAGTTCAGTGCGGCAGCAAAAGTAAGCAATGCCAGCAATCGAGCGAATTTCAAAGCTTCAACTTATCCATAATTAAGGCATCTTATTCACAGGTGCCTCAATATTTCACAAACCTTCCAAGTTTTACTGCTTCGGTGCTCGGCAAGGTCACGAAGTAGTATCCCGGTGTTAAGTTGCTCACGTCAAGTTGGTTTTTGGAAGGGCTAAGAAGTCTTTCACCGACCAGAATTCCCTGTGCGGAATAAATCCGAGCGGTTCCATTTACCGAAAGGCTCGAAGACCATTGCACGTATTGATTGGTGGGGTTTGGGCTGAGTTTAAATGCTTCTGGCTTTCGTTCGGCCACTGCGGCAGGCAGCGATAGAGCCCAGGTTTCATTCGTTCGTATTCCGCCAAAAAGCAAACCACTGGTATAATAGGCAGCCGCATCGCTTTGGAAAGTCATTCCACCTCGGCGTCCATCAGCGGGAAGTACCGCAGATGCTTCCCAAATATTATCGGCTACATTAAAGCGCCAGGCATCATTGTAAAAAGTGGAAGGTGGTGAAAATCCAGCGAAGGCGAGTAGATCGCTTCCCAAGGTATAAAGCGCCGCATAATTGCGAGGCCCTTCCGGCAAGGAAGCAAGTTGCGACCAATTATCTGAAACAGGGTCATAAGACCAAAGTTCATCGCTGAAATTAAGATCGGTATCGACACCAAAGGCAAGGTATCCCTTTCCATTTATAGCAGCACCAGCGGCTCGCCAACTGCTGAATGGCAAATCGCCCATTTGTTGCCATACTTCTGCGGTCATATCATACCGCCACACTTCCGATAGCGATGCCGCACTGGTGTTTTTCCCGCCTACGACGTAAGCCGATTGTCCAATCACGAAGGAAGTCGCCCCACTTCTAGGATCGGCTGGTAGGGGCGATAGTTCTGTCCAGCTATCAGTCGACGGGTTATAAGACCAAAAATCATTCAAGAACGCGCCCCCGCGAAATCCGCCGAAGATATATCCGCGCAAGCCATTGCTGAAACCACAGGCGTATTGACGGTCGGCGCCATCGGGCATCGAAGCCACCTGTGTCCAGGTTTGGGCATCGAATAAGAAACGGTAGAAGTCAATGGTGGTGCCACCCCAAGAAAGCACTCCAGTTCCACAATAGGCAGCGTCGCCTATTACAAAGCTCGCACCATCGTCGCGCGCTTCGCTTGGGAAAGGTGCGCCAATAGACCATGTTTGCCCTGAAGCCAGATGCGTCAGGATGGTAAAAGTGGCAACGGTCGCAGCGCTGCGCAAGCTGGTGAGAAAAGTATGTGAGCGGAACGTTTTGCTCATAACGAAAGAAGGTAGCCTTTTGGGGCGATCTTTCTCTAACGGTATAAACGTCTTATTTCTTGCATTGGTCGCCTTTCGAAGGCATTTTTGATTTTCGCTTTTGGCCTTCAGCTCGCTCCAGCTTGTATGTTTTTAGTCCAATAGCAGGACTTCCAGCTTCCTGATTCTTTGCCATCGGCTTTATATTGCTCTTCAAACTAACCCAATGAGTCACTCTATGAGAATGGAATTTTGTTGCAATGGTCTGCTCCGTGATAATCATGCATCTTAAATCCAAAACAATGCAAAAACAGGAAATATTTTGATCCAGTTTGTTCCAAACTGCGCGTAAGATTCCAATAATTTAAAAAATTCACGATCTTTCAAGAAAGTATGTTAATCATCTATAAATCATTGATTTATGCATATAAGGTGTAAGGGAAAGGCTTAAATAAGCAGGCAATGATGCGATATTTCTGAGGTTCAAGTCCTAATGATTTTCTGTTTTGTGTCATAACAAAACCTAAACATGTCAACTTTAGGTGTGTTTACGACATTACACACTCAAAATTAAAAAAAATGATGATTAAACTAATGAAGCCTTCCTCTGTACTAGCCCTGGCCGCTGGACTAGTTTTATTTACTTCTTGTAGCGATGATGATGATTCAACACCCCCAGCATCAGGACCAACGCAAAATATTGCGCAAATAGTTGCTGGGAATGCCAGCTATTCCATTTTGAATGAAGCCCTCGTGGCAACAGGCCTAAACACTGCTCTTGAAGCTTCTGGTCCGTTCACTGTGTTCGGCCCTAATAACGATGCCTTCAACGCCCTTTTTGATACGCTAAGTCTTACAGATGCCGATGGCGATGGCAGCCGTGTCGACGAACTAGCCGACCTATTGGGGCTTGACGAAGTTTCCGAAATACTACTTTATCATGTAGTAGGGTCTGAAATTCTCGCAGCCAATGTTCCAGTAAAAGCTTATGTAAATACGCTTTCCACCGATGCCCCTGATAATAGAAATCTTTCGCTGCTCGTTGAAAAGCGCAGCAGTGGAGTAGTGCTAAACAATGGCGCTACAGTGGTTGCAGCTGATATTCGGGCAACAAACGGAGTGATTCACGGTATTGATGCGGTTATGTCATTACCAACCATTGTAAGCCATGCCTCAAATAATGGTGATTTTTCTGCACTTGTAGGAGCCTTGGCAACTGCCGATTTGGTGTCCGTTCTTTTATTGTCTGGCCCGTATACAGTATTTGCTCCGGTCAATCAGGCCTTCACTGATATATCTGCCACTGTAGAGACTCTTACGCTTGATCAATTGACAGAGGTACTTACCTACCATGTGGTAGCTGGAAACAGACAATCTACACAACTTGTAGCCGGCCCTGTAACTGCTTTAAACAATCAGGTTTTCACTGTGAACGTGGGCACTTCAGTTACGATCGTTGATACTACCACAGGCATATCGAATGTAGTCGCTACTGATGTTCAAGGTACGAATGGTGTGATACATGTGCTTGACAGGGTACTACTCCCAGTATTATAATTACCTGTTTAAATATTTTGTTATTACGGCTCGCCCATCGGCGGGCCGTAATAATTTTAACCCAGGTCTTGACTAGAAATGAGTTCGTATCAATCACTAAAAATGACCGCACAAGATTTTTCGATAAGAGATGCATTTGTGAAAAATATATGCTATACCGCTAATATTCCACAAAAGATCCCTTGGTATTAATCTGGCTTAAGCATTGCATATCTTAATTTTCCAGTGAAGCTTTATGGCAACGTCTAGTTTTGATCTTGTTCGTATTCAATCTTCAAGACATCGAAATCCAAGCTAGTTCGAGTATTTTTAGACTTGACGACAAAAAATGTATCGAGCGTTGTATCGAGCGGAGCCGAGATGACCCGATGCAAATTTTAATGGCACTCGATTAAACCCAATGGGTCACTTGATGGGACTAGAATTTTATTCCAGTGGCATGATTCCGGAGACTCATCAAAAATTAAGCGTTTTGGAGAGCATTACTATAAGCGCTTCATTCAAGCAATAGTTGAGCTAAATGAAGAAGGGTGTTCCCGTTGTTGGCTTTAAGATGAGTATCGTATCATAAAGTAAAATTGAATGAGTGCATTCAAAACTACGAGGCACATCTACACCACACTAAAAAAGGATGATTTTTCGAAATTTCAAAAACGCTGCATTGTTGCGGCCATCGGGAAGAAGTACTCCGACGAGAGAAAATTCTAGGAACCTGGCGTTCTGGTCATAACGAAAGAAGGTCGCCCTATTGGGCGACCTTCATCTAACGCTAAAAACGTCTTATTTCTTGTATCGTGCGCCCTTCTCTGGCATATCAGCCCGGCGCTCTTGGCGCTCAGCTCGCTCCAACTTTTGGATTTGGGTAGGAGAGAGTACCTGCCTCAATGCCTGGTAGTTTTGCTCTTCCAAATCGATTTTCTGACGCATGTCTGCAAAGCGCTGAAGCTGTAATTTCTCGATATCGGCGTCGCTCAGTTCGCTTGCATTGGCCCGTACTTCTTGCATTTGAGCTTTCTTGGCTGTCCGCATTTCAGCTGTTCTGGCATCTTGGCTATCCAAGATCGATTTCACTTTTTGGGCTTCCGCTTCGCTGATGCTGAGTGTTTCCTGAAGTTCCGCTACCGTCCATTCCACTTTTGACCCGCGGGCTTCGTTGCGTGCGGCCATATTGCCCGGCTGAGCCGACAATGCCATACTGCAAAGTAGGCCGGTCATTAAAACTAAGTTTTTCATCGTTTTCGTTTTTGTTTGGTAGGTAGATGCAGGGACAGCCATAAGGTTTAATCCGACTTAGGTAATCCCAAGCGAATATGAATCTGAGTCCTACGCCAAAGATCAAAAACTATGGAATAATGAAATTACAACCGCCTGATTTAGCTATCACTCCTACCACAAAATTCCAAACTATGAAATCAATTTATCTTTCGATCCTGTTTTCTGCCTTCAGGCTTTCGACTTGAGCGTAAGGGGCTCTTCCATATTTAACTCTTTTCAAAGCGGAAAAGCTGAATGAATTAGTCAAGCGCCCTTTCCTTAACCTGGAGCATAACGAAGCCTTAAGTCGTTCAAATTCCGTTTAGAAGAAATTAGAAAAATCAGATGGTGAAAAATTGGATCGACTTAACACCTACGATAGCGCACTAAAATCTACTAGTCAGGCTTTTAAGGATAATTTTCTTGCCGTAACCAAAGAGATTTGGAAGCACAATAACCTGAACGATGTTCGCATAATTACCCATCAAGAAGCTTGGGAGTTAAGGCAGAGCAAAAGTGACAAATACTGCTTTCTCGTGGTTCGCTTAACGATAATAGTCTCCGCTGTTAACGAACTTCGAACATTTTAAATATGCCCTTGTTTGCTTTTACATGCATCGATTGATTTTCATTCTTGTTGTCGCCTTATTTTTCGCTTCCTGTAGTCCGTTTGTTACCAAGTACGACCGGATGAATTCACCTGCCACACTTGATAACGATGAGCCGGTGCATCTTCATAATTCGCTCGAGTGGTGGTATGCCACCGGTCATCTAAAGACTGCCGATGGTCGGGAATTCGGCATGGAGTACGTTTTTTTTCATTTTACCACGCGTTCGGGCAAAAGCAGTAATTACATGGTCAATTTCGCCATCACCGATCCTCAGACCCAAGCCTTTTATTACGATTATCAATTCGCGAAAGCGAAACACACCCCCGAGGCGGGTATCCTTCCGCTCGATCTGAAAATGGGCGAATATTCATTTGCAGGTCAGCAAGGTTATTACGCCTTAAAGGCTGGAATGGACCAGAGTAATGTGGCTATTTCGCTTTCCACTACTCCGGCCAAAGAGCCAGTTTTTCAGAATGGTACGGGCTATGAAATTTATGGCGACATTGCCACAGCGGGATACTTCTCCTATCCCCGTTTGGACACCGAAGGTTATTTGATCATTGCCGCAGATACGCTTCAAGTAAGCGGACAACTCTGGTACGATCGACAGTGGAATTGCGGGAGCGATCTCATAGGCGGTGGGGCGAGCTGGGATTGGATGTCCGTACAATTCGATCAAGCAGACGAAGAGTTAATGGTGTATCGCGTGGAAGACCGAAAGAAGGGAAAGGAGCTATTTGGCGGAAGTTTTCATCGCGCTGATGGCACAGTCGACTATCTGGAAAGCCAAGAGATTCAGATGACTCCATTAGCGTTTTGGGTCAGTCCGGATACCAGGCGAAACTATCCAGTGCGATGGAAGGTGACAGTGCCCCATTTGGGTATTGATATCGAAGTGCAAGCTGCAATTCCCCATCAAGAGCTGATATTAACGCGTATGGGTTTCAAACTGCCATATTGGGAGGGGATGTGTCACGTTTCGGGTGTCGTTGCCGGACAAGAAAGGAGCGGCGACGCCTATTTGGAAATGACCAATAGGAGAAAAGTGAAGAATTAGAACTTTTACGCGTTCGACCTATTACAATTTCTTGATTTGGCTATGCGGAAGCACCTGTGGAATGACATCATATCTTTCTTCTTGCTTGCTTCTATTTTTCCACATCCCGACAAGTTCCTGAAGCTGCAAATCTTCGATTTAGGTGTTGGTAAGATCGCCTGATTAGCCCTGTAATGTACGAATTTGAGCTTTCTTTGCCTCCCGCATTTTGGCCTTTAGGCCGTTCGGAATCGATTTAACTGTTTGGGCTTCCGCTTCGCCGATGCCGAGTGTTTCCTGAAGTTCCGCTACCGTCCATTCCCCTTTTGCCCCGCGTTCTTGATTGCAGGCGGCCATATCGCCTGGCTGGGCAGCCAACGCCACTCTTCAAAATAGACCAGCTATTAAAATTAAGTTTTTCGTCGTTTTCGTTTTTATTTGAATGGAATTGCAGGGTTAAGGAAAGGCGTGAGTTCGTGCCAATAGGTATTTAGAAAACTCGGTGGAGCTTTCACGCTAGTTGAATCGCTGGAGCTCCATAAATGTCTGGTTCTTATACACCAAAGAGTCACGACGAACTGCTGGGAATCGCGCTTTATGCAAAAACTGTTAATTATTGTGCGAAATAAAAAGGGCATTTTATGTCGCGAAACGACACCCAATTGGTTTTTTTACTTCTGCGCGTTTTTCTGAATGCTCACAAAAGCCTGGCGAACCCTGCTATTCATTCGAGTTGTGTGATTTATAAAAGGATAATATTTATTTATGTAACGCAACTAACAGTATTCGCCCGTAGCTTTAGCCGCGGAACCAGAATTTTAAACTTACGACCATGAAGCACAAGAACTTAACTCCATCGGATGGGAAATTATTCGGAAAGTGGAACGAACGCTTGAGAGATTACATCTACTCGGGAGTAAGTGATGACAAATACGATTTTCAGAATGCCCGGACGCTGATGCTCAATGTCCTTTGCCTAATATCTATTGCGTTTTTAATAAGTGGCTATTTGTTCTTGAGTCTTAAGGATGGTTTTTTTAAACATTCATGGCTTCTCCTTTTTACTTTTCACCTGTTTTACGTTCTGTATCTCAATCGGAAAAAAAAATTCAGGATAGCCAAGGTTCTTTTTCTTTCCCTTAGTATATTGTCTATCGGATTTATCTCTTTAGTGATAAGGGGCGCGGGTTTGGAATTTAATCTATTGATTCCAGTTTGTTTAGCACCGCTACTTTTCGGAAAAATGAGAAGCGTATTAGCTTACGTAGTTGCTTGTTGCATCATTTTCATTGGGGTACGATACCTATCTACTGTTTTTGATGTTGACCCGCTTTATTTTTCGAATCAAACGCTTACCAGCAGCCTAAGTCTAGGTTTTGCAGCCATGTCATCGCTTCTGCTACTTACCGCTTTCCAACGGCTTAGTGTCCGATTTTCTGATTCGCTCATTCTAAACAACAAGTATGCTAATGAAAAACTGTCGGAAAGCAAACAAGTCTATCTTTCATTATATGACAACATGATAGAAGGTTTTGCCTATTGCAAAATGGTTTTTGAGAACAATAAACCATTGGATTTCATCTACCTCGATGTGAACGATATGTTTGAAAAACAAACAGGACTTTTGGATGTCGTTGGAAAAAAAATATCGGAAGTAATTCCCGGTATAAGAGAGTCAAATCCTGAATTGTTTGAAATTTTGGGTAGGGTAGTATTAAGCGAAAATCCGGAACGTTTTGAAATTTACATGCCAGGTATTAATAAATGGTTTGACATTTCGGCATACTCCCCGCTCCCAGGATACTTTATTGCCGTATTTGACCTTATAAGCGAACGAAAACTTGCAGAGGAACAGCAAAAATTATTCACATCAATAATAAATTCTTCAGAAGATGCAATTATAAGTCAATTGATTGATGGCACTATAACAAGCTGGAATCCAGGAGCGGAAAAATTATTCTATTACACCGCGGAAGAAATAATAGGCAAAAACATCTCCGTCATCATTCCCCCGCAGCTGCACAGAGAAGAAATTGAAATACTGACAAATCGGGAAGGAATTGAACGTCACGAAACCCAAAGAATAAGAAAGGACGGCAGTATAATTTCCGTGTCGCTTACCATGTCGCCCATCCTCGATTCAAAAGGTAAGCTGGTTGGATTTTCAAAAATTTCGCGTGACATTTCCCAAAGGTTAATAGCAGAAGCAGCCTTAAAAGAAAAATCATCATTTAACGAAGGCATACTTGCTTCGCTCAGTACGCAAATTGCTGTTATTAAAAAAGATGGGTCCATTATAGAAGTCAACAAGGCATGGAACGATTTTGCCTTAGAAAATGGTGAGAACCGACTTGATCGGGTTTTTACCGGGAGCAACTATCTGGATGTATGTAAAAGGTCTAGTTTATCTGGTGATTCGATTGCAAAGGAAGTTCTGGAAGGTATTCTGGCCGTTATCAACAATCAGCAGCCTTTTTTTGATCTCGAATATCCGTGTTTTGGACCGAATGAAAAACGTTGGTTTTCAATGCGGGTAACCACTTTTCAAAGTGACGAACAAAAAATAGTAGTGACGCATGAAGATATTACCAAAAGAAAACACGCTGAAAATGCGCTCGTAGAGCTCAACGAGCAATTGGAACTGAAAATAGAACGGAGAACCAAATTGCTAACCACTTCTAAAAATGAATTGGAAAAGACTAACCAAAACATTACAGACAGCATTACCTATGCCCTTCGATTACAAACTGCAATGCTTCCTGATTCTAAGGTACTTTACACCCATTTTTCGGATTCATTTATCATCAATCTACCACAAAATATAGTCAGTGGTGATTTCTATTGGTTCCATAAATCAGTCAACTGTTTTATGATTGCCTGTGCAGATAGCACGGGGCATGGTGTTCCAGGGGCATTCATGAGCATCGTTGGAGCACAACTACTCAATCGGGCGATTGAACAAGAGTGGAGCACTCCTTCTGATATCATCAAGCTTATCGATGAAGGTTTAAATAAAACCCTGAAGGCAAACCACGATGAGAATATGGCCGATGGAATGGACATGGCGTTCTGCATCATCGAACCATCTAAAAACATAATGGAATTTGCCGGGGCTATGAGTTCCATTATTTTGGATGGATCAGGGAAATCACAGGTTTACCGGGGCAGTCGGTTTGCCCTCGGAGATTATATGAAGATGAAGGACAAGCATTTCGAAACCCAATCGATAAAGTACAATAGCGGTGACATGCTTTATCTTTACTCCGATGGTTTAAAAGACCAGTTTGGGGGGGATGATGATAAAAAATTCCTGTTTGATCGTCAGGTGAAGTTATTCGAAAAAATTCATCACCTTCCCGCCCCTGAACAGAAAAAAATAATCATCGACACCTTCGAAGCGTGGAAAGGAGAGCTCGATCAGGTGGATGACGTAATGGTAATAGGTGTAAGGATGTAGTGTTCTGGAAATAGTGAACTGAGCCAGCACGAGTTTGATCAAACTTTTCTTCCTGAGATTTCCTCTGGCACCGTCACCCTTTTGATTCTTGACTATTAGTTGTTAAAGCTCGTGGCTTTTGGATTATGCTCTCGTCGCAAGTGGTGGAGCAAAAATATCCTTGTTTTTATTGGATGCATTTGGAATCCGTTATTTAAGTCACCGTGTAAAGCTTAAGCATTTCTTTTTGGCGTGGCGCTTTATATGTATCCTATCTATCTCGCCAGATTTTCCTGCCTTTCATTTCTAGCTAGAATCTTGACGAAGGATGATGCAGAAAAGGTGTGAAGAAATGTAGCAAAAATCACTCGCCTGATTGAATCTGAAAAAGTACTGCTTCTGTCATCCCTTTCCGATTGCTCCATGAGCTGTTAAATCTGCATCCCAATTTTTCCATAACTCATTCTTCTTTTTAAACGTATGCGTCTTACTTAGGCCTATGGTTCTAGTCTTAGCATACCTGCTGAACGCATTTTAGAACTGGTTCTTCTGATGCTGCAACACGTTAAAGAACAATTGATTACAGCCTTACCCCAGTAAGTAAAACCTTGAACGCACAAAAATGATTATTGAGAAATCAATTGCACCGGAAACCAAATTGTACTGGAAGGTGAGTAAACTTTTGATAGATTGCATCTATTCAGGAGTAAGTAACGATAAATACGATTTTCAAAATACGCGCTCGCTCATTCTCAATGTGCTCTGTCTAATCTCAATTGTTTTTCTTGTTCTTGCCTATCTCCTTACAGGTATTGTCGATGGGTTTCTAAAAAACGCACGGCTATTTCTTTTAATGCCGCATTTGGTTTATGTTCTTCATCTCAACGGCCAAAAAGAGTTTAAACCAGCAAAGGTTCTTTTTCTTTCTTTCCATATACTATTCATCGGAGCAATATCCTTGATGATCAGAAACGCCGGCGTGGAGTATAATTTAATGGTTTCTATTTGTTTAGCACCTCTCCTTTTCGTAAGAATGAGAACAGTTTTAGCCTATGTACTAGTTAGTTGCATTGTTTTCATTGGAGTTCGCTATGTCGCAGCGGTTTTTCCGGTTAACCATTTCTATTTCGCTAATCAAAGCCTTGCCAGCGGCTTAAGCTTGGCGTTTGCAGTCCTTTCAACCATCATACTTCTTACCGCCTTCCAAAAGCTCAGCGTTCATTTTTCCGATTCACTCATTTCAAACAATAAGTACGTCGAAGACAAACTTTCAGAAAATAAGTGGAATTATCATTTACTATTTGAGAACATGATAGAAGGTTTTGCCTATTGTAAAATGCATAGTGAGAAAAACAAGCCTTCGGATTTCGTATTTCTAAATGTTAACGAAGCTTTCCAGATTCAGACGGGTTTGGAAAATGTCGTATGGAAAAAAATGTCTGAAGTTATTCCTGGGGTCAAAGAGTCAAATCCCGAGTTCTTCGAAATTCTAGGGAAGGTTGTTTTAAGTGAGAATCCAGAGCGATTTGAAATATATTTTCCCGGGATAGATAAGTGGTTTGACATTTCGGCATACTGTCCTCAACCTGGACACTTAGTTGCAGTTTTTGACCTGATAAGCGAACGAAAATTAGCGGTAGAAAACCGAAAAATATTCACATCTATAATCAATTCTACAGAAGATGCTATTATAAGTAAACTGCTTGACGGCACCATCACAAGTTGGAACCGTGGAGCAGAAAATTCTTTTGGTTACACTGCGGAGGAAATGATAGGTAAAAATATTTCTACCCTCATTCCTTTTCATTTGCGCGACGAAGAGAATAAACTATTAAGAAAGGGGGAAGTAATTGAGCGTCACGAAACCCAAAGAATTCGAAAAGACGGCAGTTTAATCTCAGTGTCCCTTACAATGTCGCCTATCCATGATGCCAGCGGCAAGATAATAGGCTTTTCAAAAATTTCACGCGATATTTCCCAGCGGCTACTGGCCGAAGCAGCATTGAAGGAAAGAGCATCGCTAAATAAGAGTATCCTGGCTAACCTAAGAGCCCAAATTGCAGTCTTGAACCACGATGGCACCATCATAGAAGTCAACAAAATTTGGGAAGATTTTGCATTAGATAATGGTGCAGCCAATCTCGATCAAGTTTCTAATGGGATCAATTATTTTGACGTTTGTAGGAAAGCAGAAGAGTCTGGTGATTCCTTCGCGGCTGCGGCATTGAAAGGTATACTGTCTGTAGCAAACCGCGAGAGAACTTTTTTTGACATGGAGTATCCATGTTTTTCGCCCAGCGAAAAAAAATGGTTTTCGATGCGCGTATCGACTTTTGAGAGTGATAATCAAAAAATTGTAGTGGCGCACGAAGAGATAACTCAAAGAAAAGAAGCGGAAAACGCAATTATAGAACTCAACGCTCACTTGGAGCAAAAGATAGAAGAACGCACCAAATCTCTCAAGTGTTCCAAAAATAAATTAGAGAAAAAGAATCAAGACATTACCGATAGCATTAACTATGCTCTACGCTTGCAAACCGCAATACTGCCTGATCCTAAGATACTCTCTGAAAATTTTTCCGACACCTTTATCATCAATCTTCCGCAAAACATTGTCAGCGGCGATTTCTATTGGTTTAACAAGTCGCGCAACAAGTTCATAATCGCTTGTGCCGATAGCACCGGGCATGGCGTACCAGGCGCCTTGATGAGTATTGTTGGTGCCCAACTCATCAATCGGGCAATTGAGCAGCATTGGAAATTTCCGTCCGATATTCTCGCACTGGTGGATGAAGGATTGAGTAAAAGATTGGGGGGCAATGGCGAAGAAAACATAGCCGATGGAATGGATATGTCAATCTGCGTTATTGATCCGTCCACAAAAACGATAGAGTTTGCTGGTGCTATGAGTTCCATTATTTTGAATTCATCCGACAAAGCCCAGACCTGCCGTGGCAGCCGCTTCGCTCTTGGAAGGTACATGCAGATGAAGGATAAGGATTTTGAAACTCAATCAATAAAATACAAGAGCGGTGATATGCTTTACCTTTACTCCGATGGTTTGAAAGATCAGTTTGGCGGCAAAAACAATAAAAAATTCATGTTCGACCGCCAGGTCGATCTATTCGAAAAAGTACATCTACTTCCCGCACTACAACAGGAAAAAATAATTACCTCCACTTTCCACGACTGGAAAGGAGAACTGGATCAAGTCGATGATGTAATGGTAATAGGCGTCAGATTGTAGACTTTAGGGAAGTGTGCAGCAAGGAAGTTTGTTTATACTTTATTTTCACAGACCTTAGGCGGCACTCCAGCTCCTCAATTGTAATCTTTTTTCATCTACGCCCTGCGCTGCGATCGGTAACAGGCCCTATTTGAGATGGCCGGGTAAAACCACCCGCACTTAGATTGGACAATTTTTAGGTTCCGTTTTGGTAAATAGCATTTCATGGCAATGTGAATTTGATTTTTGTTGCGTGCGCTGCGACGGCACTTGCATTGAAAACGGATCGCAACAGGTTCCAATTCTGCTTCATCACCCCCGGCGTTCTGGCTTCCTGGGATAAGAAATCGACTAGAGCTGTCTTAATCAAGAGTAGTAAATTCGAGTCCTTTTATCAAACTATGCCATTTCAGGCTGGCTACCGTCAAAACCCTTCTTCATAGCTGCACTATACCTGCGCCGCACCCATTCCAATGATATGGCTTATTCTATCCAATCAAAAGACAAATTTTCGGATTGTACGACTTATCGGTTTCTAATTGGTTGAAATATACTCATCCATCTAGTTCGGTTTTCCAATTAGTAAGCTCGAAAATATTTTTTGGCACAATATTCTGAAGGTTGTTAACTCTATTATCTTAGAGCCGCAATTTTGACTTCAACCGAACAACAGATTATTGAGCTTTTCCGCAAAGGGGATGTCCGTGCCATGGACTTGCTCTATGATCACTATGGAGACAATTTATACGGGATAGTGAACCGAATCACCAAGGACGATGCCTTGGCGCAAGATGTAATACAAGACGCTTTCATTAAAATCTGGAAGCAATCTGCGCTTTACGATTCGAGCAAAGGCCGGTTATTTACATGGCTCTTAACCATTGTGCGAAACCAGGCACTTGATGCCCTGCGTAAGATAAAGCGAAAGAACGAAATCCGAGGCACCGCCGCCGACGTAAGTCTAAGCGTAATAAGTGCAGGAAATGAAAATCTCTCCATCGATCACGACGTTAAAACCGTGCTTGGCAGTCTCGATAGTCATCACCGGGAATTATTGGAACACTCGTACATATTGGGATTCAGCCACCCTGAAATAGCTGAAAAATTTGACATACCCCTGGGCACCGTTAAAACAAGGATTCGCTCAGCAATGCAAGAATTAAGAGCCGTATTTGGAAATGGACATTAAAGTATACAAAGCATCTGGTATTTTGCAGGATTACGCTGCGGGCTTGGCCTCCGATCAGGAGCAGCGCGAAGTGCAATGCTTGCGCAAGATATATCCGGAAATAGCTACTGCGCTTGCCCAAGCCGAAGCGGACTTGGAAGCTTTTGCGGGCAGCTATGCCAAGAGGATTCCGCCCGATTTGCGTTCGAAAGTTCTAGCAGAAGTCCAAAAACATAGCCAAGAATCGCCATTAAAGCTTGCGACGGAATCAGTGAAGCCTACCGTAGCTCCAGCCCCCACTATTTCCAATTATCCCCCGGCAAGTTCGCAATCTCTTATTTGGTTCCTTGCAGCAGCTTCGATAGTTGGTATTGCTTTCGGTGTGTGGCAATACACAGAAAACACCGAAAACAAAACGCAAATTGCCGAATTAAATGAGTCAAACTCGGGTGCTGCTGACCGATTGATCGCATTGGAAAATGAAAATTCCGCACTGGAAGCTGAAGTGAACGACTCGTTCAAACCGGATATTCGTAAAGTAGTGCTCCAATCGGCTAAAGAAGGTGGAACAGAGCAGTTGGCTGTTCTTTGGAATACAACTACCGGGGAAGTGAAATACAACCCTTCGGCCTTGCCTGCTCTCCCGAGCGATAAACAATATCAACTCTGGGTGCTCAAAGACGGTGTGCCCGCCGATATGGGTGTAGTGCCCAAGGACAGTAATGCCGCGGCATTCTCATCTCCAGTGCGTGTGATGGCCGGCGATGCTTTTGCGATCACTGTAGAGCCGCTCGGTGGGAACCCGTCCCCATCTCTCGATCAGTTGGTAGTGATTGGCAATGTGTAAGTTTTCCGCATTGTGGGTATTACTCCCCATATTTATAACCTTAGAATATTCTTTTATTCAACCTTTCTTGAACTAATTTTTGCGGAGACTTTGAATGTTTTCGCCCAGTAGCCAAGCTTGTTAAGTCGCGACCTGACCGCAGGGCATCCGCGCGGATTTCCTTTCATATCGATCTTTATAGATTTTGCCAGAATTTTTGTCGGCTAAATTCTTTACCAGGGTTACCCACTCTAATCGCGGGATTCTTGTATTTACTAACTTTTAAATCAAAGCGCTGAAGGGACGACATCAAGTTTAGGAGTAATAGGTGGGTTTTGAGTGTTTGGCGAGCCAGTTGTTCAACCCTATTCTTAAATTATCAGCAGGAACAGCAATAATCTGTGATGAACCAAGAATAACTGACTTAATGGCTCTTTTAATTAGCAATCGACAAATCTGATTGCTAACTAGAAACGTAACTGAATTATAAAACTTAAAAAATCAACAATTATGAAAGTCATTATGAGTATTGCGACCGCTCTAATTTTAGCAAGCGGAGTTCATGCGCAGAGTGAAATAGTAACAGTAGGAGGGGAAGCGATGTATCCAAAAAAGAACATCATAGAAAACGCACTCAATTCTAAAGATCATACCACGTTGGTAGCAGCCGTAAAAGCTGCCGGTCTGGTAGAAACGCTTCAGGGTGCTGGACCCTTTACCGTATTTGCACCCGTGAATGACGCCTTCGAAAACTTACCAGCAGGGACCGTAGAGACCTTGTTGAAGCCAGAAAATAAGGAGAAGCTTTCAGCCGTGTTAACCTATCACGTTATTGCGGGTAACTTGAATTTTGACGCTGTGGTTGCAGCCATTACAAAAGGAGGCGGAAAAGCAAAATTGAAAACCGTGCAAGGTGCCGAATTAACTTTTATGATGAACGGGCCGCACAACATTACCATTATGGATGCTACAGGCAATAAAGCCAATATTTCAGTCTATGATGTAAATCAATCCAACGGGGTTATTCACGTCATCGACTCCGTATTGTTGCCATCCTAAGTGTTTGGTTTAGGCACTTAGTGAGCAGAGGCCGCTCGTCTTCAGACGAGCGGCATTTTTATTTGTGGATTTTGGGTTTGAATTTTTGTAACATTACGCCAAAGTTTTCAAAATGATAAAGCGCGTTGTCCTTTTAGTATGCCTGTCGGTATTCGGTTTTAATGCATCGGCTCAAACTACCCCGTTCAAAAAGGTAGAAACCCAGGCCTACAAATTGGATGTACCTACAAGTTGGGAAACTCGGGTAATTGGCGATGTGGGCGTATCGTTTCTGGCACTTGCACCGCTAACCAGCGATACTGACCCCTTTCGTGAAAATCTTACCATCGTGGTGCAAGATGTTGCAGGCACTACCAACACGATGAAGTCCATCATGGAAGAGTCGAAGCACGATATTATAAATCAACTCGATCGCGGGAATGTTTTTGACGAAGGCAGCGGCACTAGCAAGCAAGGTAAATACCAACGGATGGCTTATTCCACTTTTCAGAATGGAATAGCCCTGCGTTACGAATCGCGATTTTTTCAAGTGGGAACAAAAGTGTACATCTTGCTTTTTTCATCCGAAAAAGCGCTCTACCCGGAATACGAACGCCGTGTAACGCAGATGATGGATAGTTTTGTGATTAATCCATAAGCTGGTTTAACGCTCCTCGTTGTAGTAGATTTTATAATACTTCCTACCATCATCATCTCGCCCTTGCTCGATGAGCGATCGGTCGCCGTGAATGTAGACATGAAAATTCTTGTCCAATTTCAGTATACTCTTAAACACCCTTGACTGTTTTTTTACTGCTTGCGCTGATATAGCGAAGGTATCTTCCAATTCCATGTCACGTTCGTGGGCATAATCTTCACGAAAACTTTTGAAATGTGGTGCAGCCTCCGGGCCAATAATTTTCATTCCAAAATCTTCGAGCGAAAAATCATCAGCCTCCTTGAAGTATTCCATCGATCGCTTCATGAGCGCCACTTGCTCGAGTTTTGGTACGTCGAAATTCTTTGGCAATTCGTTCAGAATAAACTCCTTACATATCTGCAGATTATTCTCCGTTTTGCTGTACGCATCGTTTCGTGGGCGAGCTTGTAGAAACACATCGGTCCAGTACCGCGCATCTTGCCCGCGATTGGTAGCATCGGTTATGGCGAGCACATAGCCATCAGCGGATTCTGAGTTGAAAATGATACAAGCTTTATCGAGCTTTTGAATGCTGGTGCCCACCGCAGTGTCTACTTGAAAACGACCGTCCTGGCGTTTAATCTGCAGAACCGTATCCTTGCTTTCGGCCTTGAATATTCCGATAGCACTTACTTGCTTCCCTTCCAGATTTGCACCCTCCAGGTTGGCAATATATAAGTCGCCCGGCTTTATATTCGGATGGTTGCCCGCTTCAAATAGCATCGAAGCTATCTTTATTGAGCCAGCGTGAAATTCAATTTCGGAATCAAAAAGGTTTGCCACTAAGTTATAGAGCGCATGGTATTGAAGCCCGCTATCGTGGTGAAACCGGTATAATTGATCGGTTCGAAAACCACCAGAAAAATACCGTTCAAACACTTCTTTTATCTCTTCGCTCAGGGGTAATATTTGCTCAGAGAGTTCGAGTACTTCGTTTTTACTTTTGTTTCCTACGCGGTGCAGGGCTATTTTATCAATGGCTTCAAAAAACTCCGACATAAAAGATGCTTATGCCGCAAAATAACCACTATTTGATTAGAATGTTGCCTTAATATTTGCCATCAAAGCGGGACCGAGTTCAAATGCAGCGGAATCCAGTTCCTCGAGCAATTTCTGAGCTTTTTCATCCATCCCATTGGCCTGATAAATCAATGCTGCGTGATACAAGGCCATAGGTTCGTAGGTATTGCCTTCTACATGGGCTTCTAAGGTGCGCAAAGCTTCTTTTCGGTCGTCCGCGCGCAATTGGCAATAAGCCAACCACTCGTAGGCTTCGGGAGTTGGGCGATTGATTACTTCACGTAAAGCTATTGTTAAGGCTTTTGAAGCGGCCTTTTCAGATAATACATCCATGAGGTAAATATTGTACATTTCACCATACGCAGGCACACTCGATTTTTCAAGAAATTTGGTCAGCTCCAGTTCGCTCGCTTCTTTTTGTCCATCGAAAGCCAATACCTCACTTTTAAGTAAATGATAGTCGGGTGCTTGATGGTACTCCATGGCTTTGTCCAGCAAGCGAAGTGCAAGATGGTTGTTTCCATCGTTGGCATAGGCGATCCAGGCAATACCTTTTATAGCGTAAGCATTATCGGGCTCCACTGTGAGCGTTTTCATGTAGAGGTCGTATGATTCCTGTATTCGCCCAGCATGGCCATAATAATCGGCCAAATTGGTGTTTGCCCAGACTTCGAGCGACTTAATATTCGACGCATCTGCTATCGTCTTGGCCTTTTCCATGTAGCGAATGGCCTCATCTAAGTTGCCGTTGTTGTCCGCCCATTTCGACCGACGAATCAAGTACTCAAATTCGCTGTCGTTGGCAATTTCTTTTAGGTGTATTCCAGCCTCGTCATAGGCTCCAAGCTCCATAGCTATATCGAAACCTACCAAATGGGTTTCACGCGTATTGTGGGGTAGGGTAGTGCTTTCGTAGAGCACTTCCTGAGCTTCGCGAAAGCGGTGCTGCGAAATGTAATTACGTGCTAAACTCCTTGAAAATCCGTCTTTATTATTGGCGGAAATTTGTATTGCTTTTTTGTATAATGACTCGGCGGCTTTTAAGTAAAGCATATCGCCGGTGGTTTGAAACATGGCGCTATTGGCTCCAGCCAGGCCTGCCACGTCGCCTATTCCACTTGAATCGGGCGCAAGTTTCGACGACCAATACTCCAATTGCTCGTTGGCCTTTATGAAAGCGGTTTGCTGGGTATTAGAAAGAATTTGATCTGCATCCGCTTTTTGAACAACTTGATTGTCCTTATCGGTGCTGCAGGCAGCTAAAATGAGTAGTAAAAAGATGGGATGAAATTGGCGCATAGGGTTTATATTTGAAAAGAAAAGCACCAATTGGTGCTTTTCTTTTTACTGAATAATTGGATTTACAGTGCGTTACCAAGATATGGAAAACCTGTTCCAAAAACTCGGTCTCCAACACCTACACCATCGCTGGTAAGCTGTGGCGTACCGTTCATACCATCGAAACGCGTACCGGTTGTTCCTCCAAACATAAGCGTTAATGAAATGTCGATAACGTCATCGGTAAGCCTTCTTCCAGTAAGCACATTGGTTCCGTCGTAATAAGTAGTCGGAGCATCGGGAGCCACCTGCAAGGCGTCGAACTGCGCAAGCACAGTTGAAAAAGTTGTAGCATCGAAACCTAGAATATTTGTTTCGTAGTCGAGCTCTACACCAAGAGATGCACCGTAAGCATCGTGCAAGCCTTCTAACGTGGCTTCAAACACGGGGGTAAAAGATGCCCGATTGTTAACCAAGGAATTATTGAAGTTGTTTTTCGTTTCGCTCGTGCCGCTAAAAACGGTGTTGACACCTGGGCGACCCATAATGTCTTTCTGGGCGTAAGTGCCCGAGAAGTCAGGTTCGGTAGTGGGTGCCGTATCGTCGTCGTCACTGCACTGTACG
The DNA here is from genome assembly GCA_038321615.1 of Flavobacteriales bacterium. Classification (GTDB taxonomy): domain Bacteria; phylum Bacteroidota; class Bacteroidia; order Flavobacteriales_D; family Cryomorphaceae; genus JBBQFC01. The sequence continues at coordinate 49,548 of JBBQFC010000014.1, forward strand.
AATAGCATGCTGACCAAGGCAGCTGCAAAAAGTTTATTTATGATTGACATTTTCATGATTTCAGTTCTTTAGAAGTTTGATTATTGTTTTTGCATGGTTGTTACCCAGCAGTTGTAGGCATTGGGAAGGCCTGTGACCCCAACTGCCCCACCAACGTGAGCCGGAGCTGTTCCGAGCATTGAATTTGGCACTTCTACTACTAAAGCGAGCACATTCTTATCATCGAAGAAGTCGCTCGCTTGACCTGATGGTAAAAAACCTACTGGAGCTACAGCACCGCTGGCAACTTCGTTGAACCGATTAAAATCGAAGAAGAAAGGATCGCGACGTGGGCCGGCGAAAAATCGCATTCCATTTCCATCGCCCAACACGGAGTTTCCGGTAGTTGAAATTTCGACCGAGTTACGTTCGGCTGAAGAAGAAATAGAATTTGTCAATCCAGTTGAAGATGGGGCGGTCGGACCAAAGAAGTACATTTGATTTCTTCTGCGTGCAGCTTGGATCACCAAGTCGGCAACGAAATCACCCGTATTATCAATGTTAATTTGCACTATCACATTTTCTGCAAACTGTGCATCTTGTGTGGAAGAACCAGAAGTAAGCGGCCCCTGCATGGTTACGGCAAAAACCGTGTTAGCTGGATTTGCCCCTTCAAAAGCATAAAAATCCGCAATGTCGGATGTTGTCATTGCCACCGACGGCGAATCAACGTGGTCGGCTGCAATGAGCACCGCCGCTCCGACGCCGAGCGTAATTCCGGCAAGAGCAAAAATGGTTTGTTTTTTCATAATTTGTTTTTTGGTGATTATAATGTTGTGACATAGCTACGTCAAAGCACAGCAAATGGATTTCTGAGCCAGGAAATAATTCCAAAAACTTCCTAAGTAATTTATTTTAAAGGCATTAAAAATCCGACTCGTTTTGCGAGTCGGATTTTTGCATCTCGAAAAATTAGAATCGCGCCGTCAGTGATACAGTCACATTCCTGCCTGCTGCTATCAATCCAGAGCTGTATGGTCTATAACGAGTATCAGCGATATTCTCCATACCGGCAGAAATTAAAAACACGTCGTTCAGACGAATGAGTGCTTTGATATTTACGGTGTACCAAGCTGGCGAGAAAGTTTCACCATTTTGATCATTTGCATAAATAAAACGCTTCCCCGCTTCATCAAAGGCCAATTCATCGTGCGAAAATTCACCGCTGTAATCTACATAAGCCTGCATGGTTAGTTTACCCTGAGCGTATTGTACATTCACGCGCCCAAACATAGGAGCGGCGTGGCGCGAAGGAGTTTTATCTCCATTGTCGAGCTCTTCTTCTCCTTTTTGGAAATTGTACTTAGCACCAATTGAGAATCCCTGCGGAAGCTTGATTTCTAATCCGGCCTGGATTCCGTAAACAGTGGCTTGAGCTCCATTTTGTATCGCCAACACTGCCAATCGATCGCCATCAACTGTAACGCTATCGGTACCGTTCAATAAGAATGGCCGGCGCACCAAAGCATTGTCGAGTAGGGTATAATAACCAGTGAGATTGACTTTTACCTTGTCCGAAAGGATTTTGCCGATGGATAGCTCGGAATTGTACGCGTACTCGGCTTCGAGATTGGTATTTGGCACAGTAATGCTATTGTCAATTCCCTCGAAAATTTTACCGATATCATCTACGTTGGGTGCCCGGAAGGCGGTCGAAAAATTTGCCGATAACCACCAAGTATCCGAAGGCCGGTAAGTGATGCCGAGGCTTCCGGTGAGCGCGCCATTGTTTAAATTGGCTGTGGCTACTGGCAAGGGCACAAAATCTAAGTTATTCGAAAAATCTGATTCCAGGGAATACGCGTTATAGCGGGCTCCGGCCTGCAAAACAGCTTTTTCCGAAAGGTCGCGCTGGTATAAGGCATACACCCCGTAGGAATTCCAATCCGACTGCGGATAACGCTGTTCCGAAATTTCGGTAATCCCTGTCGAAATATCGGTAGTCGTTGCGGCAGATTCCACCTGATTGAGCACCCACTCGGCACCGTAAAAAATGCGGCTCTTATTGGCAAAGTATTTCGCAAAGTCTAAATTGGCCGAATAGGCATTTACCTTTTCATTCTGTTGGCGCAATCCAACTCGATTAAACCGACGGTCGTTTCGGCTCTCTTCGAAAAATTGTTCGGCTAGTTGAATTTTGAAGGCGTCAAAGAGAGCTGTGGCCTTTTCATATTTCACTTCCAAATGATTCATTCTCCAAATTTGCGGGCCATAATACCACACAGCGCTTCTTGGTAATCCGCCGCTCGTTTCTATCAACCGATCATAGCGCGGCACATCGCCCGTTGCCGAATAATGAAAGGCGTACGTAAGCTGCAAGACATCATTTGGGCGAAAAGCCACTTTTTGCATAAAATTCTGTTGCTCATATCCCGTGCCGACTTGCAGGGTTGGATCTTCATTCGCTACAGCGATATCGGTTGAGTCGATTCTTGCGGAATACCACGGGCGCAAATAGCTGTCTCGTCCATTACGGCCCATGCGCAGGTCGCCGTAATCAAAACTGCTGAAACTGCTCACCAGTGCCCACTTATTCCATCCCACTTTGGCGTGGAAGTGAGCGGTGCGCTCATTGCTGGCAGATGCGTATCGACCCATCGCTAACCCGGTTGCCGAAACTTGATCGCTCAAGGAAAATTGCGCAGCAAGGGTCGAGAAGTTCATCACGGCCCCAATCGCGTCGCTGCCATAAATAACCGATCCTGAACCAAACATTATTTCCGTGCGCTCAATGGCGAACGGGTCGAGGGAGATGACATTTTGGATATTTCCACCCCGGAATATGGCGGTATTCATCCGAACACCATCCACCGTGTAAAGTAGGCGATTGGTTGCAAACCCCCTAATCATTGGGCTTCCGCCGCCCAGCTGGCTTTTTTGTATGAACACGTCGCCGCCCGTACCGAGCAAATCGGCGGTGGTAGCCGGACTGTAAAGCGCCACATCTTTTGGAGTAATGGTGGTAATTTTCTCGGGACTTTCGCGGTTGGATTGCGCCCACTTGGTAGCCGAGACCACCACCTGCTGAAGATCCACGTTTTGGCCTTGAAGCTTTAAGATGCGGTCGCCACTTGCCAGCTCGCTGTAAGTCTTGTAAATGGCGCGGTAACCAAGCAATCTTATCTCGATTCGGTTGGAGGTCTCAAAGGATTTAATATCCGCCTGACCCTTAGAGTTAGTGAGCGCCATGGCGCGCGGGTTATCGCTCAAAATACTTACAACATCTAAAGGCTCACTATTGGCCAGATCGACTACAGTAATAATCTGCCCATATAATAAGGGCATAAGCGCCAGGAAAATGCCCAGCGCAACAAGTTTTTTCATGTACGATGAAATTTAATTTTGTTTACTCAGAAAATTGGGCTCGAAAGCCTTGATTTAAGCAAACAAAAAGGCTGGAGGCCTAGGACTCACGCCGGGATTAATGCATCGATAATGCGAAGCCTTAAATGCGCCGTAAGCCGCGAATACGTCGCTCGTATTTTCAGCAATGGCGAAGGGAGGTGAACTAAACACACGTTTCAAAAATTCCAACTCAGGTGGGTTTTCTTGGTTCTGATCTCTGCCTTGCCAAGCCAATTTGATAACACCTTCCAATCTATTGTTAAGCGCTGTGTCTTGGTGGTCTTTCCAACAGTGGTATATCGTGCTATCGCCTTCGATGTTTTGCTTAACAATGTCGTACATAGCACGATTCCATTCAAATTCGCGGCTGTGTTCCCATTTCAACACGACATCTTTATCGGTGGAAAGGACAGCAATCCGGGTAAGGGATGCTGGGGGCAGGGCGTTGAGAAATGCCCGTTTCACTGATTTACGATGCACGCGCTGCTCGAATTTTAATAAGCTGAATGCTCCCCAAAAAGGGAGTAACATGGCACCGAATAGGCCGATTACAGCTAGTTTTTTTAGCATTCTAAGTGCGAATTTAGCCATTACTATCTTTACGGTATTGGTTCATTTGAAATGATTGGTCGAAGAATGGCTTCAAATCGTAATTTCGCGCCCTAACTTATGTCCACAGCTGCTATCTTGACTTTAATTGTACTTGCCATAGGCCTGGTACTTTTTATATCGGAGTGGTTGCCTATTGACTTGGTTGCTATCGGCATGATGGTTGCCTTGGTCATGGTGGGCGTAATAAGCCTGGAAGACGGTTTGGCCGGATTCAGCAATCCTGCCACGCTTACTGTAGCATTTATGTTTATTCTCAGCGCAGCCATGTTGCGCACGGGTGCGCTTCAGTTTATTACCTTCCGTTTGGCGAAGCTTTTTGAACGCAATCAGAGACTTGGTTTACTCGCCATGATGCTCTTCATAGCCTTTATCTCGGCTTTTGTAAATAATACCCCAATTGTGGCAGTTTTCATTCCTGTGGTTATCCAAATTGCTAATAGAATAAAGATTAGTCCTGCCAAACTGCTCATTCCGCTTTCCTTTGCATCGATCATGGGTGGTATGTGTACACTTATTGGAACAAGTACCAACCTGGTAGTGAATGGTATTGCACTCGAAGCCGGTGTAATCGGCATATCGCTGTTCACTATGACGCTTCCCGCCCTAATTTTATTGGGAATCGGATTGGTTTTTATGGTCTTATTTGGGTTTAGGCTCTTGCCGAATCGCAGGGTGGGAGGAACCTTGAAGGAGAAGTTTCAAGTTCACAGCTATCTCACCGATATTCAGATTATTAAAGGGAGCTCCATGACCGGAAAGCGGATTATGGATTCCAGTTTGGTCAAAGAACTCGAAATGGACATTCTCGAGGTTCAGCGATCGGGCGAGCGATTTGGCCTACCTCCCGGCGATTTTATATTGCAGGAAGGCGACATTCTCAAAACCCGCTGCAATGTCGAAAAGATGGTGGCCTTAAAAGACCAGGCGCGCATTGTATCAGAAAGCGACCTTTCCATAGGGGATCATAAACTTTCGGAAGGTCAATCTACGCTGGTCGAGATGGTGATTACGCCAAACGCTGGCTTGGAAGGACTCACCTTGCGCGAAGCCGATTTTAGGCGAAGGTTTCGCGCGGCACCGTTGGCCATAAGGCACCGCGAAGAAGTACTCCATGATCGGCTTTACGACGTAAAGCTTATGCCTGGCGATGTGTTGCTTGCCGAAGTTAAAAACCACTTTATTCCGCTTATTAAGCAGATGGAGCGCGAAACCGATGCTCCCTTTGTTATTGTTTCGGAGCTCGAAATTACGGACTTCGATAGGCGGAGTTTCGCAATCACCATGGGGCTTGCCCTAGCAGTGATTATTCTGGCTGCCGCAGGTTTGGTTAACATTACCCTTGGAGTCATTACCGCCGTAGTGGGCCTGGTGGTAACCAAATGCATCAGCATGAAAGAAAGCTACGAAGCCATCAACTGGAAAATAATTTTCGTTATGGCTGGTGTGCTCAGTCTAAGCGCTGCCATGCGCAATAGTGGGCTAGACATTTGGCTCTCGAAGGGTTTGCTCAATCATTTTTCAGCTTTCGGGCCTGTTGTGGTTTTAGCGGTTCTCTACTTAATAACATCATTGCTCACAGAGGTAATGTCAAATACCGCCACAGCGGCGCTCATGACGCCCATTGCCATAGCCACAGCTATTTCACTCGATTGTAGTCCCCTGCCGTTTTTGGTCGCCATCATGTTTGCCGCTTCAGCGAGTTTTATGACGCCAATCGGTTATCAGACCAATACGATGGTTTACAGCGCCGGCGAATACCGCTTCGGCGATTTCATCAAAGTGGGTTGGATCCTCAGCCTCCTTTTTTGGATTGCGGCTACTTTTTTGATTCCAATCTTTCTACCTTTTTAGCTCGGCGTTTTTCGAGATCCTGCATCAATCGTGACATTGATGCCGCTCATAGTTACTACCAATCCGATGGTGCCCATTACTACCCACTCCGTCAGCAAGGCTTGATCGTACTTCGCAAACCCGGCTTCGATTGTGATGCATAAGCCCAAACCAATTAAAGCATTACCCATTCCGGCTTTCAGCAGATTGTTCACAGGTTTTGTTGACTTCATTACAATGTGATTTTATTGGGCGAAGTTCCATTATTTCACATTGTGTTCACCTTATTTTGAGCTACTCGATAAAGTTTCAAATCAACCCAAATAGAAACATCATGAAGCGAAATTTTTACATTTCAACTCTTGCAGCCACGGCACTTACTTTCTCAGCAGGGATAGCCTTGGCGCAGCAAGCCCTTCCAAACCGCAAGGCACCATCCACAATAACAGAGGGAACGACCCGGCTTTCCGGCGAACTTCAGACACCCCGACCAGACCAGCCGTCAAATTTTAATCACCCTGTGTCCTTTGCCGATCAGATCAACACGCCTATCCGATGGTATGCACTGGAAAATACCGATAATGCGACGTATTGGAACGCCGTAGATGCCAGCCGTATTTGGCTCGAATTGGAAATTGGCGCCGGTTTGGAAAGCGAAGAAATACAAGCTTTTTTAGGCAAGCATGAACTATTCGAAATCATCGGCGAAAGCCATTCGAAAGACCGAACCAATTTTTACATCTTCCAAAACAACACAGCTACTAAAAATTCGGTAATCGCAATGGCCGAAGAGGCAAAAGATGTGGCGACCATCAAGTTTCTAGAGCCTTCGGTTATCTACACTAAACATTTGATACCGAATGATCCAGGTTTCGCGCAGCAATGGGGACCCTATGTTTCGTACTTTGATGAAGCTTGGAACTATGGCGTTGGAGGCAACTCTTGGAATGTGGTATGTGTGATGGACGACGCTTGCGACTGGAATCATGAAGACCTTTATGATCAGGTATGGTACGGTTGGGATTATTCTGAGTGGGATGCCGACATCTCGCCTGATGATCCTTCTGCTCACGATCACGGTACCCACGTTACCGGTACTGTTGCCGCTAAGATTAACAATGGAATTGGCGTTGCAGGTATGGTAAACGACACCGTTTACTTTGCAAAAGTAGGAACGCCCCAGGGATCACTTAACGACATGGCTATTAACGAAGGCCTGTATGATATTGCTCAAATCGATCGGATTATGGCGATTAACATGAGCCTCGGAGGAGAAGCGCCAAGCGCAGCCTTGGAGCAGGCCTGCAATGCCGTGTGGAATGCGGGTAAAATAATGCTTGTATCAAGCGGAAACAACAGCCAGGGATTTATCAGCTTTCCAGCAGCATATGCTTCTTGCACGGCTATTGGGTCTATTGGAGCCGATGGGCAAAATCTTTACCTGGCTCCTTATTCGCAATATGGTAATGAACAAGAAATTTGCGCTTCCGGAGGAGATGAAAACACTGGTTTTGGTATTCTTTCATGCCTGCCACTAAACAACTATGGCATAAAGCAGGGTACATCGATGGCCGCACCACACGCTACTGGTTTGGCTGGTTTGATGAAAAACCTGAATCCAAATCTTACTAACGTTAATATTCGCAATATTCTGGCTTCAACCGCTTTCGACATGGGTGAGCCAGGTTGGGATCCTGTTTTTGGCTTCGGACTTATCAATGCGCTTGGCGCTGCTCAAGCCGCTCAAGGCATTGTATCGAGCACCGCCGATAAAGAAGGAAGATCAGCCTTTAAAATCTACCCTAATCCTTCGAGCCAATTCATACTCGTTGATCCAACAGGCGATTTTAACAACGCTTCAATCGAAGTAATAGATATAACCGGAAAAACAATTAAAAAACTAAATGCTTCAGGCGGTGCAAAGCTGCAAATTGATGTTCGCGATATTCCTAGCGGAGTGTATATATTAAGAATGACCGATGGTGGATTGGATTCGTACTCCAGACGATTTGTGAAAATCTAAATTATAAAGCCCTTACAAAGTCCTTATCACCAAGGCCGTGGAATCACGAAATTGGTGCTGGGTTGATCAGCCCCCGTATCCGAAAGGATACGGGGGTTTTTTATGTAGCATTGATCGACGGGTCAATTTCTGCCTTATAAGCTAGAATCCCGCCTTTTAAATTGGCCACATTCGTGAAGCCCATTTGCTCCATATAGCTCGCTGCTGTGCCGCTCCGCGCTCCGCTCCTGCACATTACAACAATCCGTTCGTCCGAGTCAAGATTTCCCAACGCATCGGGTAAAGTGGCCAGGGGGATAAGCTCTCCACCGATGTTAGCCTGCGTGTATTCGGCTGGCTCGCGAACATCGATCAAACGAAATTTTTCCTTGTTATTAATCAATTCGACTAAGCCGTAAACCGATATTTCTTCCATGACGAATGTTTTAGTGGAGATTTCTTTCAAATTTCACAATAATTCCGAAATCACCGCAGCATAATGCTCCTACCTTAGACTTATGAAGTTATTCCCGGCCTTTCGGCAAAGTTCACAAATCATTCTCTGGCTAGCTCTATTGGTTCATGCATCGGGTTGTGCCCAACAGGCGCGCTCGGGTTGGGAATATAAAGGTGTGAGCTTGGAAAACCCTCCTAAGCCAATTGCAGCAACGGAAGTGGAGCACTTGGCTGCCACAGGCGCAACAAGCGTAGCGGTGATACCATATGCTTTTATGCGGAGCTTGGATGGCGAGTTGGTCTACAATTCCGATTATCAATGGTGGGGCGAGCGACCCGAAGGGTGTCGCACCATAATAAGGCTTGCCCACCAGAAAGGTATGGGCTCAATGGTAAAACCCCAAGTCTGGATTCGCGGCTCATACACAGGCGATTATTTGCCAGCCAACGCTGAAGCATGGCTGGCTTGGCAGAAGACCTATACGGATTATATCATAGAGTTTGCAAAGATCGCAGAAGCCGAAAAGGCTGCCTTGTTTTGTATCGGAACAGAATTTAAAGGGTTGACTACTACCTATCCGGAATTTTGGCGGAAACTCATTGGCCAAGTGAGAAGTGTTTACACAGGAAAGTTGGTCTATGCGGCTAATTGGGATGAGTATGAGCGGGTAGAATTCTGGGATGCTTTAGACTATGTGGGTGTAAATGCTTATTTCCCATTAACTGCACAGAAAGATCCGTTACTCGCTGAAATTATTACCGCCTGGAAGCCTAGAAAGACTCAATTGAGCGCAATTTCTACAAAGCACCAAAGACCAATTTTGCTAACCGAATTTGGATACCGCAGCGCGGACGGGGCAGTTTGGCAACATTGGGATATTCAATCGAATCCGGTCAATCTCGATATTCAGCGCTTGGCTTATACCGCCTTATTCGAAAGCCTTTGGTTTGAGCCTTGGTGCGCAGGTGGATTCTGGTGGAAATGGCACTTCGATAAGCACCGCCTTAATGGAAATTTGGACAATGATTTTAGTCCGCAAGGAAAACCTGCTATGGAAGCAATCCAAACCAGATACCTGCGATTAAAGTGAAGTTAAAAGGGGAGAAGACGGATTATTTTGCGCATCCAGCTGCCACCCGACCGGAAACTCTTAAAGAGCAATACACTGATGCGCAGAAGCAGGGATATGTTGAGCTTATCGCGATGAAAAAGGCCCTGGCTCAATATATCGCCGGCTACCTTACCCCAGGTGAAGGAATGTTGGAGATCGTATTGCATAGCTTTTAGCTCGCCAACTACAATTTGTTTTTTAAGATTGAGCTTAATAAGTTCTTCGTCAATTTGACGAAGGTTGCTGATGTGCGCGTATTTATTCTTCATCAAAAATTTCCCTGATAAGTCCTTTCAAAATTGGTCTGCCAAAGAGTTGTTTGCTGAGCAGGATAAAGAGGATCATTAAACCGATACATATTAAGCTAACATATAGGAATGCAAGCGGGACACTACCGATAGCTTGACCCCAATATATTCCGAGCGCGAGCATTCCACTTGTAATCGCGGCTACGCCAAATACAATAATCATTAAAATCTTCGCAGCCAAGGTCAGGTATCTGGTAAGTCGCTTTACCGTTTTAAGCTTAAACTTTTCAATTTCGACTTTTACGAGCATTCCTGCTGTAATCTCCGCTTCTTCGATCAAATTATTCCCATCCATCTCTGCGAATTTCTTGGTAAAAGATTTAATTGGCGTGCTTTAGCTTCTCTAAGGCGTCTTTTACTTTCTCTTCAATTTCCGATTCGATATCGCGAAGTTTCGATGAAGCGCGCTTTCGCACTTTTTTCCCTTCGTCCGATTGAAGATACAGTCCGACTCCGACTCCTAAGGCTGCCCCCAAAAGGAAGAGCATTGCGTTATTATTTCCAGATGCCATAATTATTTATTTAGAACAAAAGTATCAATTTCTCATGGATGCTATTTCCTTCCGGGCAGACGATGGTATGTTAAGAATGTTAAGCAAGGCTTAACGAAGGCTTAACAACTCCTAAACATCTATTTATCTTATGATTAGTTGTTTTGATCTTTCAAAATATTCATTTAATCGAAAAACAATTAACCATGAAACAAAAGTACCTTTTTCAAAGTGTCTTGGGTATTTCCTTAGGGGTAGCTATAATGCTGCCAACCACCGGAAATGCGCAATACGAATTGCAAATCCTTCACGCTTCCGACTTGGAAGGTGGGGTTGATGCTATAGAGCGAGCGCCAAATTTTGCGGCGATCATGGATGGTTTAGATGACACCTATCCAAACACCGTTATTTTATCGGCTGGTGATAATTACATCCCTGGTCCATTTTTCTCGGCATCTTCCGATCCGGCCCTTCGTCCGGCTTTACAGGCATTCTATAATGAGTATTTTGGAATTGCAAGTAATAACTTCCGCGAAGGAGTTGGACGCGTGGATATCTCTATTATGAATGCCATCGGTTTTGATGCCTCAGCATTGGGTAACCATGAATTCGACGCACAAACTTCGACCATAGTTGAAATCATTGGGCCACAATTTTCTGGACCACAAGTGCGATGGGCAGGTAGTCAGTTCCCTTACCTTTCTGCAAATCTTGATTTCTCTGCCGACTTTGGAATGAACAATCTCTTCGTTCCTACTATTGAGCAGAATACCTTTTTTCAATTTGCCCCGCCATTTGTTGGTATGAAAAAAAGTCTTGCTCCTGCTACTATTATTACGCGTGGAGGAGAAATGATAGGTGTAGTAGGTGCCACCACGCCTCTTCTGGCCAGTATATCTTCGCCAGGTGCTACCACTGTGAAGAACCCAGGAGCTGGCACCAATAATATGACGGACCTGGCTACCATTCTTCAGCCAGTGATTGATCAATTATTGGCTGCTGGAGTTAACAAAGTAATTCTGATTAGCCACCTTCAACAACTACAATTAGAGCAAATGTTGGCTCCACTTTTGAACGGCGTCGATATAATCATTGCTGGTGGTAGCGATGCTATCCTCGCCAATCCTGGAGACATTCTTAATCCTGGCGACGTTGCTTTTGCTGCTTATCCAGTGCAAACTGTAAATGCAGATGGAGATCCTTGTCTCATTGTTAGCACCGATGGCGAATACAGCTATGTAGGACGTTTGGTTGTGAGTTTTGACGACATGGGCGTAATCGACCCCGCAACCATTGCCGATGTGAGCGGTCCTTATGTTTCTTCTGAAAGTATGGTAGAAGCTATTTGGGGCTCTTTGGAATCGGCTTTTGCCCCTGAAACAACAGGTGCGCAAGTGGAAGCCCTTACCAATGCAGTGCTTGGAGTTGTGATTGCGAAAGATGGAAACATATTTGGTTCTACAGATGTGTTTCTCGAAGGTCGCCGTGCTCAGATACGCACCGAAGAAACCAACTTTGGAAACCTTTCCGCCGACGCCAATCTTTGGTTTGGTAAGCAAGTCGATCCAACTACAGCCATCTCGATCAAGAACGGTGGTGGAATCCGCGCAGCTATTGGCGAAGTGGTTGACCTTGGTGGCGGAGTTAGCCAGTTCCTTCCCCCACAAGCTAATCCAATCTCAGGAAAACTAGAAGGTGAGATCTCTCAGTTAGATATCGAGAATACGCTGCGATTTAATAATTCACTTTCGTTGGTTACGCTTACCGCAACAGAACTATTATCAATTCTGGAGCACGCTGTAGCTGCGTGGACACCCACGGCAACTCCCGGTCAATTTGGTCATTTCGGCGGTGTGAAGTTCAGCTTCGATCCTACGCAGCCTTCCGGCAATCGTGTTCAGACAGCAGCAGTGATCGACGAAAACGGAACAACCCTTGACGTAGTGGTAACGAGCAGTGAAGTGGTTGGTGACCCAGCTCGTACTTTCCGTGCGGTTACTTTGAGCTTCCTGTTAGACGGTGGCGATAGCTATCCTTTTCCACAAACAGATCGAGTGAATCTTTCGGGCAATGTGCCAGAAGTAGTTGTAAACGCAGGTGTTGCTACCTTTGCTACAGCCGGTACAGAGCAAGATGCTTTAGCCGAATACGCTGCTGCATTTTATACAACCACTCCTTTTAATATTGCAGAAACTCCAAAGGAGGAGGACCAACGGATTCAGAATCTATCCTTCCGCGACGACACAATTTTGGAAGAAGCTACAGGCGAATGCGCTGAGTACGGTTACTACCTGGCCGACATCCTCGCCGGTGGTACTACTAACATCTACGACCTCGATATTACAGGTGCAGGCGCAGCAATGAGCCTTATTGCCACCAGCGAAATCGAAGTACACATTGCTTTCAACGAAACAGATAAATTG
>JBBQFC010000015.1:0-60745 GCA_038321615.1 Flavobacteriales bacterium
GCGATCTATTCGCAAGCGGGGGCGAGCAATAGCTTTACGCTAAATGTTAAGTTCGACGATTTTAAGAAGGGCAATTAGGATAATTCTCTCGGTAATCTCCCTGAAAATAATTTCTCCATGCAACTCTGTGAAACCTTAGCGCACTCTGCGACAGATTTTTACACAGAGAACACGTAGAAAGAGGCATGGAGAACCACAGAGTAAATCGGGACGGCGGGAATGGTCTCTCTGTGCAACTCCGTGAAACCTTCGTGAACTCTGTGACTCCTTTCTTTACACAGAGTGCACAGAGAAAGGCACAGAGAACCACAGAGAAAAGGCAGAAAAAAAAATGAGCGTTTGGAAAAATCTCTGTATGTGAGCCAAAATTATACAGCCGAAACTATCACCGCAGGCATCTTTAAAGTGCCTCAAATTTTCCCCTATCTTCGCCAGCCGTGAAGAAGAAAATTAAGATAGCCATAGACGGCTACTCCTCTTGTGGAAAGAGCACATTAGCGAAAGCTTTAGCCAAAAAATTGGGCTATGCCTACGTCGATTCCGGTGCGATGTACAGGGCTGTAACGGTGTATGTGCTGCGTCATAAATTAGCACCGTTGGGCGAGGTAGATGAGCAGACCTTAAACGAGAAACTTCACCATGTCACCATCGATTTCGTCCATTCCAGCGGCAAAAACCTGGTTCGGTTAAACGGCGAAGTGATCGAAGATCAAATACGCTCCATGGCCGTGTCTGACTTGGTTAGCCCCGTAAGCAAAATACCTTCTGTGCGAAAAAAACTCCGCCAGATACAGCAGGAAGCCGCGCGCGTAGGCGGCGTGGTAATGGATGGACGCGATATCGGAAGCGCCGTGCTGCCGGCGGCGGAAGTAAAAATATTCATGACAGCCGATCCGGAGATCCGAACGCTGAGACGCTTCCACGAGCTCAAAGCACTCCAGAAAGAAACACCTGTGGATGAAGTACGCCGAAACCTATTGCTCCGCGATACCATGGACACGCAGCGAGCCGAAAATCCCTTGGTGCAGGTACCCGATGCGCATGTGCTCGACAACAGTGATCTTACAGAAGCAGAACAATTGGAAATAGCTTACCAATGGGCTTTGGAAGCTATGCATGCTGACGAAGTGCGTTAACCAGCGCTACGTCAGACGGTATGATCGTTTCAAAAAACCCCAAAATCTCTTGCATCACTGCTTCTACCACACTGTCGGGGCAAGAAGCACCGCTGGTAAGTACTATCCGCACCGGCTCCTGGGCTGGAAGCCAATCGCTCGATTCTTCCATTTTCTTTTCGGGATAGTTGAAATGCTTTATCAGTTGGCGCGATACGATTTCACTGGCATTCTTGATAAAATAAGTGGGCATTTTTGCTTCGCAGAGTTCTACAATATGCGAGGTATTTGAACTGTTGTAGCCGCCTACTACAATGGCCAAATCGGCTGGCTCGGCCAAGACGCCGTATGTGGCTTGCTGATTGTCGTTGGTGGCGTAGCAAAGCGTATCGCGGGTATCAGCAAAATGCGCTGTAAGGTTTTCGATACCATACGCTTCGATCATCTTTTGCTTGAAAAAGTCGGCAATAGCTTGCGTTTCAGTGGCGAGCATCGTAGTTTGATTCACCACCCCGATGCGCTGCATATCTTTCCGAATGTTGAAGTCTGGGCTGAATTTTCCCGCGAACTCATGGGCGAAAGCCGCTTGATCGGCATCGGGCAATAGGTAAGAAGCTAAGCGCTCGGCTTCTGCCATATTTTTGACCACCACCGATGGAGCGTTTTGATACGCTCGGGAAAACGTAGCGCGGGTTTCTTCATGGCGGTGCTTGCCATGAATGATGATCGTATAATCATCGGCTCCCAGTTTTTCGGATCTTTTCCACACCTTCTCTACGAAGGGACAAGTGGTGTTGTATCGGTGGGTTTCGATTCCTTTTTGAGCCAGTAATGCTTCGATTTCGACCGTAGTGCCAAAAGCAGGAATAATCACAATATCGGCGGCACTTACCTCATCCCAATCTACTAATTGATTGCCTTCGGTATCCATGATAAATCGCAGTCCCCGATCGAGCAGATCGTTGTTTACTTCCGGATTGTGAATCATTTGGCTCAGCAGAAAGATCTGCTTGCCCTCGTTTTCTTCGATGGCTTTGTAAGAAATTTCGATGGCGTTTTCCACGCCGTAGCAAAACCCAAAATGTCGGGGTATTAAAAATTGAACAGGGCCAAAATCAAGCGTTGTTGGTGTAAAGCTTTGCTTACGCGGATCGGATAATTTGCGTGCATCTTTGATCTTTGCGATGAGGTCTGATCGATAATAAACCGGAATTTCAAATTTCTTCATGCAGGTTTGAGGATAGGGCTGTGCAAAGTTAAGGTTTGCCCTTCATCAATTTCAACCCATACTTCCATTCCTTTGTTCAAATATTCGCTATGATCGGCGTCCGCCCAATAATCTATTTTGCCATTGTCGCTTGGCTGAGCTCCTGCTCGTCCGATCAGCGCAGCATAGTAATTACCGAGTTCAGCCCACTTTACAATTACGAATTTGAAGGCGACACCTTGGTAATGGAGATGGATTTAGACGCAGGGCCTTTTCGCGGCATTCGCTTGCCCAGCGCCCGAAAGCCGGTTGGAAAACAAACTTTTCAATTTGCTTTCAAGGCTCAAAACACATCGAATCGAGCTCGGCGAGTGGCTTATAAAATCTATTACCAAAACGATTCTTATCGCCACCCCGAAACGGTAATAGACGAAACCGGAAGAGAGATTTATAATACCAAAAGCAGCGAAAATTTCTACGGCTCCTGGGTTTCCGATAGTTTGGAAGGCTTTCGCAAAACAGCGCCCATTTCGGCCAATGAGCAAATTGTGATTCAAGATGAAGTGACGATTTTGGGCAACCCGCTCAACGAACGCACCTATTTTGATGGCAACCCGATAGACCAGCGCTTTCGGGAAATCGACATCCAGGAAGCAGTTGCAGAAATAAGCCTGCAGCCGAACCTTCTTTCCGATGCATTATACCGCTCTGACAGCGCACAGGTCGATACGCTCAAGGCATTGCGCAAAGCGGCTATCCAAACACTGCTGAGCAAAAAGGCTGATTATCTGGAAAATCAACGCTGGCAGCGTAATCCACGGGTGGGCTGCTACCGATTTATGCTGGTGGCAGGCGACGCTGAATCGATCGCAATGCTCCCAAATACCATCCGGAATATGGGTATTGAAGATCCGGAATTACGCGTGCGGATCAACCCCTTTTACTTCTTCCGTTACGGCGGGGGGAGTATCGACGCGCTGAGCTCAGGCATCACCGTGCTCGAAAGCCAAAAGGTGCTGAAAACCTACGCTGTACTCAGCGCAAGCCACGGAATCTATTATAATTATTTCGATTTCGACTCCATTCCAGCAGAGTTCAACACCGTGTGCTCCTCGACCGACGAGCTGTACATGTTGGCACATTTTGAGCAGCATGTCGATCGTTGGCACACCCCGCTACCCATTGGAAATATTGACGAAGCGGCAAATGTGGGCGGTATGAGCTACCCCTTGAAGCAATATTTAAGCAATGTAAAGTCGGGAAAACGAATTTTGGACACCCTCTTCACTCCGGAGCAGCGGCCTTGCGAAAACATTTATTATTATCCGCTTTCGGAAAGCATTGGGCTTCAGAACCCCGGTAATGCTAAACGTCCATTTGCGAAACGAAACGCTGGGGTGCAGGGGAGAGTAGGCTTTGCTTATGGGCGATACCGCGCGCGCATCCGGTTTCCCGAAATGCTGAGTAAGGAAGGCGTTTGGAATGGATTGACCTATGCTTATGCCTTAGTAAACCAATCGGAAAATCGCGGAGGTATTAAAACCAATGAAACAGCAGCACGCAAACCATTAATTGAGCTCGAAATTACCAAGGACTCAAAGCTTTGGCCTGGAGCCATAGATGCAGGTTTAGACACCGCAAACTATCATCCCGAAAAGGACCACAACCTGATAGTAGCAGGTATATTAAGCGCAGGTGCCGGCAACATAAAAGATGAATCTGATCGGAAAGCCCTATCAGCTAAGGGGCGCGATCGAACCTACCTTATTTACCGCCCGGAAACTGCTCCCGAAAGGTTAGTCCAAAAATCTGAGCGACCGGCAGCCCGCACCGCAGGCCAGACTTATTATTACGAAATAGAATGGAAACCCGAATCCGTAAGTTGGAAAATGGGTCCATCGCCTGGGCAGATGGAAGAAGTGGGCTATGTGAACGTGGCCGTTTCGGCGATTCCAAACCAACAAATGGTTCCGCTCATTCGTCAGGAATTTCAGCCCACAGGCGAGCGCCCCTTTGCTCCTTTCGCACAGCGCCACATCCCCTATCCTTCTATGCCGATCAACGGCCTGGTGTACGAAATTGTGATCGAGTAAAACAGGGATCGCTACCCGCTACTTTTCCAAGAATAAATACCTACCTTTGCAGTCCAAAATTTGAGCCCCTGCAGAGGCTCTGGTATAAATCACTCTCAAAGGCTGCAGACTTTGCGATACAAATTTTAAAGCCAGAATGGCCAAAGAACCCAACAAAGTTTCGGAAGAAACTGAAAATCAAGTAGAAGCTGCAACTGAAGAAGTAACAGCAGAAGCCGCTGAAAACGCGGAAACAACCCCAGAAGTAACAGCAGAAGCAGAAACCGCCGAAGCACTTGCCACAGAAGCAACGGAAGTAGAAGCGAAGAAAGCACCTAAAGCTAAAGTCGAAGAAACAGCCGCAGAGGAAACAGCGGCCGAAGAAGTGCCCAAAGCAGAAGCTGAAGAGACCGCAGTAAAAGAAACCGCAGCCGAAGAAGTGCCCAAAGTTGACGCTGAAGCAGCACCAGAAACCGAAGAAACGGTGGAGGAAGTTGCGGTAGCTCCCGCAGACGAAGACTTCGACGAAGACGCTCCCCTCCGATTGAAAAAAGAAGAAGATGAAGTGCAGAGCGAAAGCGATGACGACAACGAAGAGCTTTTTATCATGGAGAATGGCGAAGCTTTCGACCCGGCCAATTTCGATTGGGAAGTTTTTGAAGATGGTGAAGACCATTACACCAAAGCTTCGCGATCAACTTACAACGCCCTGTACGATGAGACCCTCAACGCCGTACAAGAAGGCGAAGTGGTAAATGGACTCGTGGTTGACGTCAATAAGAAAGAAGTTGTAATCAACATTAATTATAAGTCAGAAGGCGTAATCTCGGCTTCTGAATTCCGCTATAACCCCGAGCTTAAAGCAGGCGACAAGGTGCGTGTATTTGTAGAAAGCCTGGAAGACAAAAACGGCCAACTCCACATCTCGCACAAGACCGCTCGTATGCACGAAGCCTGGCAGAAGGTAAATGACTCGCTCGAAAAAGACGAGATCATCACCGGTTACATTAAGTGCCGTACCAAGGGTGGACTTATCGCCGACGTGTTTGGCATCGAGGCCTTCCTTCCAGGATCGCAGATCGACGTGAAGCCAATTCGCGATTACGACATCTACGTGGGCAAAAACATGCAATTCAAAGTTGTGAAAATCAACCACGAATTCAAAAACGTAGTGGTTTCGCACAAAGCGCTGATCGAAGCAGAGATCGAAGAACAGAAAAAGCAAATCATCGGTGGCCTCGAAAAAGGTCAGGTACTCGAAGGTACGGTGAAGAACATCACCTCATATGGTGTATTCATCGACTTGGGTGGTGTAGATGGTTTGATACACATTACCGACTTGAGCTGGGGACGAATCAATCACCCGGAAGAAGTGGTGGAACTCGACCAAAAGATCAACGTGGTTATCCTCGATTTCGACGACGACAAGCGACGTATTGCACTTGGCTTGAAGCAGCTTAGCCAGCATCCATGGGATAATCTCGGCGACGACATTCAAGTGGGTAGCAAGGTAAAAGGTAAAGTAGTGGTTATGGCCGACTACGGAGCTTTTGTTGAGATCGCCGCCGGCGTAGAAGGACTCGTTCACGTGAGTGAAATGTCTTGGTCGCAGCATTTACGCAGCGCACAGGACTTCCTGAAAGTAGGCGATGAAATCGATGCAGTAGTATTGACCGTAGATCGCGAAGAGCGCAAAATGTCGCTCGGTATCAAGCAATTGATGCCAGATCCATGGGCTGCTATCGCAGATAAATACCCAGTGGGAAGCAAGCATAATTCAACCGTTCGCAACTTCACCAACTTCGGTGTATTTGTAGAATTGGAAGAAGGTGTAGATGGATTGGTGCACATCTCAGACCTTAGCTGGTCTAAGAAAATCAAGCATCCTTCGGAATTCTGCAACGTAGGCGATCCGCTCGAAGTAGTAGTACTCGAGGTAGATGAAGAAAACCGACGCTTAAGCCTCGGGCACAAACAATTGGAAGAGAATCCATGGGATGTGTTCGAAACAATATTCAGCGAAGGTTCGACCCACGAAGGTACCGTTACGGCTATCGACAACAACACCGCCATTATTGCCATGCCTTATGGCGTAGAAGCGGTGGCACCGGTAAAACACCTTCGCAAAGCCGATGGTAGCTCAGCCCGTGTGGACGATAAGCTCGACTTCATCGTACTTGAATTTAACAAGAATAGCAAGCGAATCATGGCTTCTCACACCCGCACCTTCGAAGAAGATGCGAAGCTTACCAAAGCCCGTGAGACAAACGATCGAGCCAGTGAGTCTAAATCGGCTTCCAAAGCAGTGAAAGATCTCAATAGCAAGCAAGAAAAAGCGACCCTTGGAGATTACGACGTACTAGCCGGCCTGAAAGAGGAGATGGAAAAAGACGAGAACAAGAAGAAGAAATAATATCCTTCTCATCTCAATAAATCAAAGAACCGTTGCGCGATGCGCAGCGGTTTTTTTTGCTTTTATTTTCGGAAATGGTTGAAATAGATATGCTGCTGAGTTGCATCACTAAATGCTTCACTCAAAGATTACGATTCCAATATTTGTGATTCTTGGTGCCGGAAATGAATCAGATTTTAGGTGGAAAATAGAACGAGAATCCTATTTTTGAAATAGAATCAAAACAGAAATCAGTTGCTTCCAGATTTGAAATTGTCAAACGGTAGCAAAGGATTTATACTTGCTAAAGGCGCAAGACATGATTGGTGAAATTTATACACAGAAGCTACTAATAGAATAAGAATTCCTTTTCCATCTGCTTTCATCAATCAGCCTCTTTCCCCTACCTTCGCCCCCACCTAATGTATTGACTATTCATGGCTGAAATCACCCCATTTCGCGCCGTTCGCCCTACCCGCGACAAGGCACATTTGGTGGCATCGCGCTCGTACGTGAGCTACTCGCCCCGGCATTTAAACCGCAAACTTCAGGAGAATCCGTTCTCCTTCATACACATCATCAACCCGGAGTTTGGGAGTAACGTGAAAACCAAACCAAACTCCCCTGCGCGGTTTAAAAAAGTGAAAGCCCGTTTTGAGCAATTTTTGGCAGATGGCGTTTTAATGCAAGACGACGAGCCAGCGTTTTACCTCTATCGCCAATCGAGCGCGGCATCATCGAGTATGGGGCTTATTTGCGGAGTTTCTGTGGCGGAGTATGCCGCCGGAAAGATTAAAATCCACGAACAAACCATTACATCGCGGGTCAGTGTTTTCACGAGCTACCTCGACGTATGCGACTTTAACGCAGAGCCCGTTCTCCTCACCTACACCACCGAAGCTTCGCATCTCAACAGCTTGATGCACGCCTTAGCGGCAGATCGGGCGGAGTACGAATTTTCAACCACCGATTGTATGAAGCACGAGCTTTGGGTAATAGATAAACCCGGGCAAATTGCCGCAATTCAGGAAGAAATGAAGGCTGTAAAAACCCTCTATATCGCCGATGGACACCACCGGATGGCGAGTTCGGCGATGCTAAGCGAAACCCGAAAACAACTCGGAAGCCAAGCCCTAACCGATTTTGCCCTGGCCTTAATCGTGCCCGAGCAGGAATTGAGAATACAGTCCTTCCACCGCATAATCCATTTGGAAGAAGGACTCGACGAAAAGGCATTTCTCCAGCAACTGGAAAAGGATTTCAGCGTGACGAAAACTTCCCTGGCAGTATATCCCAGCAAGGTGCATCAATTTGGTATGTGTCTGAGCAGCGGATGGTACAGCCTGGAGCTGATAAAACCCATCAGCGCAAAAACGGCTATTGATGCCTTGGACACCATGGTCTTAACGCGCAAAGTCCTAGAACCCCTGTTCGGGATATTTGATCAAAAAATTGACCGGCGCATATCTTTCCTACCCGAAAACCAGTCGTTGTCGGCTATAGAAAAATCGATTCATCAGGGCCGCTGCACGGCGATTTTCACCCTCCACGCCATTGGCGTTCCCGAGCTGGTGGCTGTGGCCGATGCCAATGAGATTATGCCGCCAAAAAGCACCTACATCGAGCCGAAATTGCGTAGCGGATTGACGATAATGAAGTTGTCGTGATTTTAAAATGAATGCGCCGTTAAGAAAGAGCGTTGATAATCGGGTATGATTCGAAAACCCTCGCTTATGCGCTACCCCAAACCCGCACAATCCCATCATCGCCTGCCGACCAAATACGGTCGCCAATCGCGCAAAGTGCATTGACCGATCGCAGATGGCCTTTTGCGGAAGGATCGAGCAGCCGGTGCGGAGCATCGAAATTGCTTCGATCCCAAATTTTCACGGTTTTATCGCGACTAGCAGTTGCGAATGTGCCCTTGCCTAAATCAATCAGATCATAAATAGCATAGTTGTGGGCGGGTATTGCGCTCACTTCCGCCAATTCCACATTCGCCCATTTCCAAACTCTGATATGCGCATCTCTCCCGGTGCTAATCAATGTTTCTGAATCGAGCCAAACAAGACCATACGCCCCGCCAAGGTGAGCTTCTATACTCACTAATTCATTAAAATACTCCGTTTCCAAAACCCGAATTTTCCCATCACTAGCCGAAGCTGCCAAAAATAGGCCATCGGGATGGATAGCGAGCCGGCGCAATTTTCCATCCGATAGTTTGAGCGACAATTGTAAGCGATAGTCGAGATCCGAAAACACCGAGAGCACACCATCGCCACCTGTGGCAAGAAAATGCCCACCAGCGCCGTGCTGCACCAAATCGAACACGCCCTTGCTATGGTATTTGAGATGGCGGATTTCTTGCCTGGCTACCCGATCGACAACATGAATCGCCCCTTCGCTTTCGCCAATGAGAATCCGCTCTTGACCGACATAGAGACTAAAAATCGCTTTGCCCACCTTGATGGAAAGGGGAGCAGGCAGAAAAGTAGTGGCATCCCATACGCCAATCATCCCGTCGGCACCACCGCTGTACACATAATCTCCAAAAGCACAAAGTGAATAAATCGCCCCAGAGTGGCCTTCTAATTTATGGAGCAGGGAAAAGTTTGCAGCGTCGTTCACGGGTAGCAAAAGTACGTATTCATCAAACCAACGGCCAACGCTTTGCTTTTTTCAAAGAATACGTTGGGTAGTTACGCGATATATCGATCCCGCTCAGCGTTGCGCTGCATAAGTTCCGCTGCATTTGCAATGCCGTCCGCTCCGCTGCGTTTGTAACCGCACCGCTCCGCTGCATTTGCAATGCTGCGGAATAATCACGAATAACCTCCCGCAACGAAACAGATGGTGCCGCAGCATTGCAAATGCAGCGGAGCGTAGGAACGTAGACAGCGGAGCGCAAAAATCGAGAATAAATGCCTTCGACTAAGCAAGTGGTGCCGCAGCATTGCAAATGCAGCGGAGAGCGCCGCGACGAAACAGATGGTGCCGCAGCATTGCAAATGCAGCGGAGCGCAGAATAAATGCTTTCGACTAAGCAAGTGGTGCCGCAACATAGCAATGCAGCGGAGAGCGCCGCGACGAAACAGATGGTGCCGCAGCATTGCAAATGCAGCGGAGAGCGCCGCGACGAAACAGATGGCGCCGCAGCATTGCAAATGCAGCGGAGCGCAGGAGCGCAAAAATCGAGAATAAACGCCTTCGACTAAGCAAGTGGTGCCAATTCAATTCCCATCTCCGCCAATTTGGCACACGTCCCCTATTGGCATAGCTATTGAACGAAGCGAATCGTTCAAAAAATTTAAACCATGCAACAAGGTACGATCAACGTCCAAACAGAAAATATTTTCCCAATCATCAAGAAGTTTCTCTACTCCGACCATGAGATATTCTTGCGCGAATTGGTAGCCAATGCCGTAGATGCCACTCAAAAGCTGAAAACCCTTTCATCGCTCGGAGAGCTAAAGGCGGAGACCGAAAACATCAAGGTGGAAGTGATACTAGACAAAGCAAAGAAAACCATCACCATTCGCGACAATGGTATAGGAATGACTGGCGAAGAAGTCGAGAAATACATCACCCAAATTGCTTTTTCGGGAGCGGAAGAATTTGTGCAAAAATACAAGGACAGCGATAAGAAGAACGCCATAATCGGACACTTTGGCCTTGGTTTTTATTCGGCCTTTATGGTAGCCAAAGAAGTGGAGATCATCAGCCGTTCGCAACGACCAAATTCAACTCCCGTGCGCTGGATATGCGATGGCAGTCCGAATTACACCATCGAAGAAACCACGAAGAAAACCAAGGGAACGGACGTTGTTCTGCACATTGCCGACGACTCCACCGAGTTTTTGGAAGAGAGCAGGCTCAACACCATCCTAAATAAATACTGTAAATTCCTTCCGGTTCCGATCAAGTTTGGCACCGACGAGAAAACTGAAAAAGAGCGCGATGCCGAAGGAAAAATTGTAGAAGGTGGGAAGGAAACGAAGACCGTAACTGACCATATAATAAACAATACCGAACCGGCCTGGACAAAAGCTCCTGCCGATCTGAGCGACGAAGACTATAAATCGTTTTACAAGGAGCTCTATCCCTATACCTTCGAAGACCCGCTCTTCCACATTCACCTCAATGTGGATTTCCCTTTCAACCTTACTGGTATTCTTTACTTCCCGAAATTGAAAAACAATTTTGAGATGCAGAAGAACAAGATTTCGCTATACAGCAATCAGGTCTTCATTACCGATAATGTAGAAAACATTGTACCGGAATTCCTGACTTTGTTGCACGGCGTAATCGACTCGCCCGATATTCCGCTCAACGTTTCGCGCTCCTACTTACAAGAAGACGGAAATGTGAAGAAAATCTCTTCCCACATCACCAAAAAGGTTGCCGACAAAATGTCGAGTATGTTTAAAAATGACCGTCCCGATTTCGAGAAGAAATGGGAAGACATTAAGGTATTCGTAGAGTTTGGAATGCTCACCGACGAAAAATTTAACGAAAAAGCCAGCAAGTTTTATCTCGTAAAATCAGTAGATGGAAGCTATGCAACGCTTGAAGAATACCAGGCGAAAATTGCCACAAACCAAACCGACAGAAACGCAAAAGTGGTGGCGCTCTATGCCAGCGACGAGAAAGAGCAGCACAGCTTAATCGAATCGGCTCAGGCGCGTTCTTACGACGTGATTGTAATGAATAGCCCGCTATCGAGCCATATTGTGGCCAAGCTGGAACAAGAAAGCGAAGGCATGAGTTTCGCCCGTGTGGACTCTGCAACTACCGACAAAATTATTGATAAGGAAGAGTCGCTACCGTCCAAACTTAGCGACGAAGAAAAAGAAGCGATAAAACCACTCGTGGAAGAATCGGTGGACAAGGGCAAATTTAACGTTCAATTTGAGTCTATGAGCGAGAAAGAGCAGCCCATGGTGATCACACAAAGTGAGTTTATGCGCCGCATGAAGGAGCAACAAATGTCCGGTGGTGGAAATATGTTTGGAACCCTCCCGGAAATGTACAACCTTGTGGTAAATTCGAACCACCCACTTATCGCTGGTATGGTGAGTGAGTCGGATGAAGACAAAAAGAAAAAAATGATCGCACAGTTGGTAGATTTGGCCATGCTTTCGCAAAACATGCTGAAAGGAAAAGCCTTAAGCGATTTCATAAAACGAAGTATCAACCTGATAAACTAACCTTAAACCCTTCCATTCAAATGAAAAAGTTACTTTTTTTCGCCTTCGCGGCGATTACGCTTAGCTCTTGTGGTTACAATTCTATTGTAGCTAAAGACGAAGGCGTTACTAAGGCTTGGGCCAATGTAGAAACCCAGTATCAGCGCCGTAGCGACCTTATTCCAAATTTGGTCGCCACCGTAAAAGGCTATGCCGATTTTGAGCAAGAAACGCTCACCCAAGTTATCGAAGCTCGTTCGAAAGCAACGAGCGTGCAACTCACGGCCGACGAACTTACACCCGAGAATATCGCTAAATTTCAGGAGGCACAAAGCCAGTTGAGCGGAGCGCTTTCGCGCCTGTTGGTATCGGTAGAGCGCTATCCAGATTTGAAAGCTTCGCAGCAGTTTAGCCAGCTCCAAGCCCAGCTCGAAGGTACCGAAAACCGCATCAGCGTATCGCGCGATAAATTTAACGAAGCGGTAAACGACTACAACACATACATCCGCAGTTTCCCGAAAAACATCGTGGCCGGCATGTTCGACTTTGACCAAAAGGGTTATTTCGAAGCCGATGCAGGAACCGAGAACGCACCCAAAGTAGAATTCTAAGCATGGCCAGTGAGTTATTTTCTGAATCGCAAAAGACGCACGTAACCGACGCCATAGCCCGCGCCGAAAGGCGCACCAGTGGCGAAATCCGGGTGCATATAGAGCGGAAATGCCAGGAGGATGTGCTCGATCACGCTGCGTTTATTTTCAAGGAATTGAAAATGCATGAAACGGCCGACCGCAATGGGGTGCTCATCTATATGAGCTTCGATGATCATAAGCTCGCTATAGTAGGCGATAAGAATATACATGCCCATTTGGGCGACACATTTTGGCAGGACGTGAAGGACTTCTTAATCGCAGAATTCAAAAAAGAGAGTTATATCATGGGGCTCACCACGGCTATCGACCGCATAGGGATTGAATTGGAACGCTACTTCCCAATCCAGCCCGACGATAGCAATGAACTAAGCAACGAAATTTCTTTTGGTGATAGTATCTAAAATCCGCTTCGTCCTTATCGCGAGCCTTTGGCTTATTATCGGATTGCCCCTTTGGGCTCAAACCGATAAATGCGACTGCTATCCACCCAAGCCAACACGCCTGGTGGTTGACGAAGTCGATATTTTGACCGCAGATGAAGAGCAACGGCTAGAAGCTCGTTTGGTTTCGATCAACGATCGCACGAGTAATCAAATCGTAATTGTGACGGTGGATAAGCTTTGCGCCGGCGATGCCGCTATGACAGCCTATGAAATTGGGGAATGTTGGGGCGTGGGGCAAAAGGAGTTCGATAATGGAATCGTTATTCTCATTAAACCTACGGGCGGTAAGGGCGAGCGGAAAACATTCATTGCATCGGGCAAGGGTCTAGAAGGAATTCTGCCGGATGCCACAGCCAAACTGATAGTCGATCAAGAAATGATACCCAACTTTGCCGCCTCTAATTTTTACGCCGGTCTCGATAAGGCACTCGACGTAATTGAAGAACTGGTAACGAAAGAATACAGCTATGCCGACTACAATAAGAAGAGTGGAAAAGAGAGCGGCTTTTTAGCGATTATTCCCATCCTTTTCTTCTTGCTCATTTGGTTCCTGCTTACCTATCGCCGAACAAAAACGTATGCCAGCCGCAATGACCTTGGATTTTGGGCTGCCCTTATGCTCATGAATGCTTCGAGCCGCAATCACCGCGGAAGTTGGGGAGGTTTCTCCGGCGGTGGTGGTGGTGGATTTGGCGGCGGCGGCGGCTTCGGTGGTTTTGGTGGTGGTAGCTTTGGGGGTGGTGGAGCCGGTGGTAGTTGGTAAGATTAAGGTGCTATGAAACAATATTTTAAATGGATTGGCGTAGGCCTTGGATTTGTTCTGGGAGGCCCGATGGGTGCCATACTTGGTTTTGCATTGGGCTCCATGGCCGAAGGTGGATCGGGTTTAACTCAATTTGATCCCAATGCCGCGGCTAGAAATAGCCAGAATACCAGCTCCAATGATTTTATCGTGAGTTTCCTCTTTCTCTCTGCAGCCGTAATGAATGCCGATGGCAAAGTGCTCAAATCGGAACTCAATTTCGTGAAAGACTTTTTGGTCCGTCAGTTTGGTCAAGACCGTGCTTCAGAGCAGCTCCTATTGCTAAAGAAGCTTATGGAGCAGCCCATTCAGGTGAGCGAAGTGGCCGCACAAATTCGTGCGCACATGACGGTCGCTATGCGCTTACAACTGCTCCATTATGTATTTGGAATTGCCAAAGCCGATGGCCATCTGCATACTGCTGAAATCAGGACGATCGAAGAAATAGCCCGTCATTTGGGCATTTCTCAAAGCGATTATGAGTCGGTACGTGCCATGTTTGGACAAGATCCAAACCAAGCATACACCATTCTGGAATTGGCCACAGGCGCCAGCGACGAAGAAGTAAAAAAGGCGTATCGCAAAATGGCCGCCAAGTACCACCCCGATAAGTTGAGCACTTTAGGCCCGGAAATTCAGGCCGAGGCCCAGCAAAAATTTATCAAAGTGCAGGAAGCTTACGAAACCATTAAAAAAGAGCGCGGAATGCGTTAAGCCATGGCCGCTCCAACTGCAAAATCCTTTCATTGGGGAGCGTCTATCTTTGTACCCTTGTTCGTGGTATCCAGCTTTTGGCTGGTTCACTTCTTGAGTCAGGAATTTGGCGTGGCTATTTCGCATTACGGTCTTAAGCCCCGCTCTGCAAGCGGCCTGATGGGTATTATCACCATGCCCTTCATCCACAGTTCGTGGTCGCACCTTATCAATAATTCCATTCCCATGCTGGTACTCGGTTGGGCACTCTTCCATTTCTACCCTACCCTGGCCTGGAAAACACTAATTGGCATAACCTTGCTGGGTGGAGCATGGCTTTGGATTTCGGGGCGGGACTCTTACCACATTGGCGCAAGCGGCGTGGTTTATGGCCTGGCGGCATTTCTGTTCCTCAGCGGCTGGCTCCGCAAAGAAAAAAGAGTAGCCGCACTCTCTTTATTAGTGGCATTCCTCTACGGCAGCCTTTGGTGGGGCATCTTACCTATCGATCCATCCATCAGCTGGGAAGGCCATCTTTGGGGTGCGCTTTCCGGTTTTGCATTGGCAGTAGCCTATCGCAAGCAAGGGCCGCAAAAGCCCGTGTACGTTTGGCCGGAAGAAGAAGCTCCTGAATTGGAAATGTCCTTGCCTGAAAACCCTGCAGAGATTCCATCTATTGGTCTGCATGACAACCAGCATTCTACGTCGCCCCAAATCAGGATCATTTATATCCAAAAACCCCCGCAGCAAAAGTCGGGAGATTCAAGCGAGCAAGCGGAGAAAGGCTGAATCCTTTTAGAATCTATGTTATAATCTCTGTTTTCGGTGCATCTTAGAGAGTTATCGGATAAGGTTAAAATTGATTTACTGGCAAAACGATTATTTAAGCCAAAGGAGTAATTTCAGAGCCGCTAATGATGCCATGAAAAAGTTACTTCTCCTCACGCCCCTTGTCCTTTTGGTGCTCTACTTTTTGGGTCCCACTCTTCCAACTCCCGCCTACGATGCGCAACTACCGAGCGTTCCTCAGCGGTCGAGCGACTTGGAAGGATATGTGGCTGCTCGCGAAGCCGTTCATCAGCTAAAGCCTGGCAATGAAGCCGGGATAGTCTGGGCCGACCCAGTCGGAAAAAAGAAAACACCCGTTGCCATCATTTATCTACACGGCTTTAGTGCAAGCCAGCAAGAAGGTTTCCCGACGCATAAGCAGTTCGCCGACAAATTTGGCTGCAATCTTTACCTCGCTCGCATTAGCGATCACGGCATCGACACCACCGATGCACTTTACCAGTTTACGCCCGATCGAGCTTGGGCCAGTGCCAAAGAAGCATACGCCATAGGCAGCCAACTGGGCGACGAAGTAGTAATTATGAGCACTTCCACCGGCGGAACCTTAGCCTTGCTTTTGGCTTCCACCTATCCGGAAACTAAGGGATTGATAAACTTCTCACCCAATATCGCCATCAACGATCCGGCGGCATTTCTGCTCAACGACCCTTGGGGTTTACAGATTGCCAGACTCACTTTTGGAAGCCATTTTCGCGAAGTGAGCTCCGATGAGAATTATGCTAAATATTGGTATCCGCGCTATCGACTCGAAGGAGTGGTAGCGCTCGAAGAATTGGTGGAAACCGCTTGTACTTCCGAGCGCTTTGCCGGGGTGAAATGTCCGGTATTCAATGGGGTGTATTACCGCGACGAAACCCACCAAGACCCGGTGGTGAAGGTGGAAGCCACCCGCGAGATGCACCGTCAATTAGGAGGACCAGCTGAGAAAAATGAACTCGTCGAATTCCCCACCGCCGGCGACCATGTGATTTGCAGTGACATGAGATCAGGAGCGCTTCCCGAGCTTATGGATGCTATTTCGCTGTTTGCCGAAAGCAAACTCGGAATGAAGAAAGCCTTAAAGCCTATTCTAACCAAAGAGCTAGCCAATACGGGCGAAATAAAAGGTTGCTGCATGACCCCCGTAAAAGAGGTAACAAAGTGATAGCGGGCATTCTGCACTTTCACGAATAGACCTATCTTTGGCCACCGATGCAATTCATTAACCCCGGCTTCCTCTACGCGCTTATTGCGCTGGCAATCCCAATAATTATCCACCTTTTCAATTTCCGGCGGTTTAAGAAGATTCCCTTTACCAATGTGCGTTTCCTGCGGGAAATAAAGCTCCAAACTCAGAATGTCAATCGGCTGAAGCACCTGTTGGTACTGCTTGCGCGGCTGCTGGCATTGGCCATGATCATTTTGGCTTTCGCCCAACCGTTCATTCCCCGCAGCGATGCAGAAGTGCGCACGGGCGACGAAACCTACTCCTTCTTTATTGACAATAGCTTCAGTATGGAAGGCGAAGGGCCGGGCGGAATGCTTCTCGAAGTGGCGCGCAACCGGGCTATCGACATTTCGACAGCTGGAGCAGCGAGCGATCAATTCCAAGCTTTAGGTCAAGAATTTGAAGCCCGCGATCAACGCCTGATTACCCAATCGGCTTTCCGCGATCGCGTGCAAGAATTAGAGCTTTCACCGCAATCGCGCGATATAGCGTCTATCCTTGATCGGCAGAACGATCTCTTAAGCAATCTTCCAACTGGCAGAAGTTTTATCCTCAGCGATTTCCAAAAAAGCAGATTTGATTTCGCCAGCCTTACGACCGATTCCTTGATCGACATCTCGCTCGTACATATCGAGCGCAATACGGAAGCCAATCTCTATATCGATTCGGTGTGGTTTACATCGCCAGTGCGCAAACTCGGTGCAGCCGATGAAATACATGTGCGCTTGGCAAACACGGGCGATGAAGCGGTAGAAAACATTCCTATAAAACTTCTTATCAACGGGTCGCAAAAGGCTCTGGGCAGTTTTGGAATCGAAGCAGGCGGGCGAAGCGATACCACGCTATACTTTATCAATGAGCAAGCGGGCATTGCAATGGCCGAAGTAAAAATTGATGACTATCCGGTGACGTTCGACGATAGCTATTACTTCTCGTTCGAAGTATTCGAGAAGATCGATGTTCTTAATATCCGAGCCGACCTGACCAGCCGCGATCCCTTCCGACCTCTTTTCGCTAGCGATTCCTCCTACACGTACAAAGCGGTTGCTGCATCGTCGGTCAATTATTCCGAATTGCCCGATTACAGCTTTATTATTGTGCAAGAGCCCAAAATCATCCCGACGGGTTTAGCTTCTGAGCTCAAAAACTTTATCGCCAACGGAGGCAGCATTTTGGTAGTACCACCAGCTGATGCCGATTTCGAATCTTACAACGATCTTTTTTCGCAGCTCGGCAGTGGTGCAATTTTAGAATGGAAGAATGGGCAGAGCAACGTTCGAAACCTCGATCTGGATCATCCGCTCTACCGCGGTATCTTTGAAAAAATACCGAGAAATCTCGACCTACCCATAGCCACCACTTATGCAAAGCTGAGTTCTTCGGTACGCAGCCTTTCCCAATCGGTATTGAGCTTTGGCAATGGCGATCCCTTCTTACAAGCCACCCCTTACCAGCGCGGTATGGTGTATGTGCTTACTGCGCCCCTCAGCGTTGAAGCCAATAATTTTAGCCGACATGCCCTTTTTGTGGCAAGTGGGCTTCGCATGGCCGAGTTGAGCCGCATCACCGCCATGCGGAATGTGGAGCTCGATGCCAATTCGGTGTTTCAAATGCCTGCATTCCAACTTCAAGGCGACCGCGCCGTGCACTTGATAGGGATGGACAGAAAGACCGACATCATCCCACAGTTTAGCAATTTTGGAGGTGCAGCTCAAGTAACTCTTGGCCCTGAAATTCAGGAAGCCGGACTCTTTTACATCATTAGCGAAAGCGATACCCTTGGTGGGATTGGCATTAACTACAAGCGCGACGAAAGCGATATTGCGAGTTATAGTTTGGCCGAATTGGAACAAATTGCTTCCGCTTGGCCATCCGGAAAGATGCGCGTGTTTGACGGCAATTCCGTAAAACTCGTAAACGCTATCGAGCAGGATATTAAAGGGCAGGAGCTTTGGAAAATCTGTCTATTTTTAGCCTTGGCATTTTTGCTCATCGAGAGCCTTTTATTGCGATTCTGGAAAAAACCCGTGGTATGAAAATTCGCTTGGTGCAAGCACAGATAGTCGACAAAAACCACCCGCTTAATGGCAAGCGCACCGATCTGTATATTGAAAAGGGACAAATCGCCCAAATTGCCCAAAACATTGACAAAAAAGCCGATCGCGTAATTGATGCCGAAGGACTCTGCGTTTCACCGGGTTGGATTGATATGCGTGCTAACTTTCGAGACCCGGGCGAAGAGCAGAAGGAGACCCTCGATACCGGCCTCTCAGCTGCCATTCGCGGAGGCTTCACGGCTGTAGCCATTATGCCAAACACCCAGCCCCCCATCGACTCGAAGGGTGGAGTAGAGTATTTACTCAGTCGATCGAAGCGATATCCCATCGAAGTCATTCCAATAGGCTGTCTTTCAAAGGGACTTGAAGGCGAGAGCCTGGCCGAGATGTACGACATGCATCAGGCAGGAGCCGTGGCTTTTTCCGACGACAAACAAAGCGTCACCGAGAGCGGCTTGCTGCAACGCGCATTGCTTTACGCAAGGCAGATGGATGCGCCCATCCTCCATTTTCCCTACGATGAATCACTGGCTCGCCACGGCCAAATGCACGAAGGAATCGTCTCTACCCAATTGGGCTTAAAAGGAATTCCCGAAATAGCCGAGGAGATAATCGTCATGCGCGATCTGGCGCTTCTGGCTTACACAGGAGGGCGCTTGCATCTAGGCCCATTAAGCACTGCAAAAAGCCTGGAATTGGTGCACGATGCGCGGAAAAATGGAATGACCGTATCGGCTGAAGTGGCCATGGCCAATTTGATTTATTCGGACAATGCCTTGGAAGGTTTTGATTCGAATTATAAAGTCTTACCGCCGCTCCGCAGTGAGAGCCACCAAAAAGAACTGATCAAAGCCCTGAAAAACGGATGGATCGACGTTATTTCCAGCGATCATAGCCCCGAAGATGAAGAACATAAAAAGCTCGAGTTTGACTTGGCAAATTTTGGCCTGGCGGGCATTGAGTACTTCTTCCCACTATTGTG
This sequence comes from Flavobacteriales bacterium, assembly GCA_038321615.1. GTDB lineage: Bacteria > Bacteroidota > Bacteroidia > Flavobacteriales_D > Cryomorphaceae > JBBQFC01. Next base: position 19,659 of record JBBQFC010000015.1, read on the forward strand.
GTCCAGGCTCCATAAAACCGTCCCTATCGATACGCTGGTAGCCTGTTTCAGCCGAAATCCGCGGAATGTACTTGGCCTCCATCAACCCGAGTTGGAGGCGGGAAAGCCGGCCAACCTTACCATTTTCAGCACCGAAGAAAACACCGTCTGGTCGAAGGGTGTCAGCAAGGCTTATAATTTACCGAGATTCGAAAAACCGCTGAAAGGAAAAGTTTTAGCGCGCGTTTGCGGACGCGAATAGCCCGCGATGATCGCAGACTCAATGGTTCTCTGCAAATCATCCGCCCCGGGTAAATAGCCATTCGCGCCCAGCTTGCAAGTTAACTAGGTTTGTTCGTGGCCTAAAATCATTGTTGTTTCAAGGGTACACACATAAACTTGCGTACCGAAATGCAACAGATTTCTTTATCCGCATTAAACTTCTGTAGCAAGGTGAATGCGCAAGAATCAGGACGCGTATATTTGGCTGGACGATATGGATAAGGTGAAGCTTCAAATTTTATCATACCGCCTATTCTAACTGTTCAAAACAACTGTTTCAGATAGTCCGGACTCATTGGTGGTGCGTTTAGATAAAATTGAAACGCCTGTTGAGTATTTCGGATTCTACAGCGCCGCTTCCATTGTTTACTCTTCCAAAATTGAAGGAGAAAAAAGAGAATTTGATAGCTATTTCAAGCATAAATTTCTAAACATTAACTACCAACCCGATTATATAAAAAGGCCGGACGACCTTTCAGGTAATGGCCAGCAAAGACATTAGCCAGCTCAAGACAAACTATGAAGGAATAGTTTGCGGCTTTTGCTAGCCTTATTTGTTGCACAGCGCTAGCAAATGACTCATTTCTGATGCTTACCATTTACTTCATTCCGGTGGCTTAGTTTATATAAGCTTTGTGGAAAGCGATCCCCGCAAATCGAATTTCCAAGTGGGAAGTACAGGCGATTGGACCTTTGTCTATTTCCACAGATGAAGCGATTTGACCGAGCAACTTAGAGAAAATAATTTTGTGGAACTATCCGTCTTTAAAGTGGAATGTCAAAAAATAGAAAGCGAAGCTGAAATCCATACCATTATCACCGCAAAGAAGAAATAGACGGCATGCGGGCGGGGGTGGCAAACAGTGCCTTCACATGGAGAAACGTGCATCAAACCGCTTCTACCTTAGCGCCATGATGCGAAGGAGATGCCGACTGCACTGCTTTGTAAACCAGCCAAATGCTCAAAAAGGCGAAAACGTGAACCATATCTTTATGGGTCAGCCATAGCCGATCGACATCATACTTGAATATATAGAACAAGCCGGAGAGCAAGGCACAAACAAAAGCGTAAAAAATATAGCGCATAGCTTTGCTGACTTTCATAGCCAAAGCCGACGCTATTACCAAAATGATGTAAGAGAGTCCGAGATCTATTGCTACTGGCGTAAAGCTCAAAGTCATACCCAAGGCAACAATCACCAAAACGGCTTTTAAAAATAGGGCGCCGCGCACCCATTTTTCATCCGATTTACCATAAGCGGCGGCTACTCCCAGCAAAGCGAAGGCATTGGCTGCAGGAACCAAGGCGTTCTTGACAAACCATAGTATGTAGAATCCTGTTTCGCCGAGCATGGTTGGAAATCCATGCGTGAAGCAGCCGCCAAGCGTACCCAAACCCAGCAGTAATAAAAAAGATCGCCAATTTCGGGCGAAAGGACATGCACAGCCAGTTGTCTTCCAATAAAACAGGACACAGAGCAAGGCCATAATGGCATTGGTGATTAAGCCGCCGGGTTCGTGAACGTAGACATCTCCTATCCACAGGCCGTTGAGCTCAGTGGGGTAAATTATTTGCTCCATTATCGGGTATGCGCGATTTTAATGCGGGTCGGGGTTTCTCCTTCGCGGTTTACGTGAATCAGGTAAATCCCGGATGGATGCTTATCTAAGCTGAAACCAACCAAGGCGTCGAAACCTTCGTGCGAATCTAAAGCCTGTCCAGATAGATTGTATAGGTTCGCATGATAAGATCGGGCTATTGGAAAACCTACTTCTACCCGATCGCTCCATTGGTGAAGTTTGAATACGGGATTATCTTCGCTAGCCGCGCTCAAAGGTGCAATATGGATGCGATAAGCGGCAGCACTAACGGTTTGCCCGGCGGTCATCCCCCCTGCAATCGCCCACGTATCGGAGCCCCATTTTGCAATACCGCGCATATCCATCGGCGCCTGGGGCGCAGCAGCGCTCGTCCATTCGGCATCGGTGGTATGGAAGGAACGAATAGATTCAAGCGGCTCCACTCCTGCCCCATTGCTATAAGCCAATCCGTCGAAATTATAGGCTACTCCACTTCCGCCAATCCATATCGCTCTATCGCCCCAAGCGGTGGCTGCAGCGCGATAAATCGGACCAAAAGGGGCATCTGTAAGCAAGGACCATTCAATTTGACTTGGATTCTCAGGCGAAATAATCCCTTTGCGAACCCTGGCATTGGCTGCAAAGCCACCGAAGTTTATCTGGGTGCCACCGTAATAGTAGATCGTATCGCCCACGATACATCCACTCGCACCAAAGGCCCGAAAACTGTTATTCGATGGCACGGGCGTGCCTTCTTCCCAGTTATTGAGCAAGGGGTTGTAAATCTGCACGGTGCTTACATTGGTGGTATTGCTCCAGCCCGAGATGCAAATAATCAGACTATCGCGCCAGGTAACTTGAACATGGTCGTCAACGGGCACAGGCATCGGAACCCCATCGGTGAGCCAAGTATGCGCGGAAACATCAAACCGATGCACCTTAGGTGAGGTCACTTCATTGAAATTGGGATTCACTGCGTAGCCACCCATCAGGTAAATTACTCCATTGACATACGAAGCTCCGGCTGCAATTTTTCCCTGGCTGTCGGGTACAGCGGGTAAAACAGACCAAGCTCCTAAAATGCTGTTGTACACCCAAGAATTCAAATGTATATCGGCGGGGCTCAATCCGCTACCGATGCCAGTAAAACTGTACAAGCAGGCTGTATCGCCGCGAAAGCCTTCGACCACCGCGTTATTAGAAACCGGTTCGGGCATATTCGGCAACTCTTCCCAAATGAAAAATTGGCCGTAGGAAAATGGAGCAGGCAAAATGGCTTGAAAAAGGACGAATAGGGTCGCTTTCATCGGCGCAAATTAAGGCATAATGCTGGAAAGCGACCTTATTCTTCACAGGCATTTTTCAGTAATGTTGGAAATGCGATCTTTACCGAATGATGAAATATAAATTTCTCGCAGGGCTAATAGCCTTTGGTACAGCCTGCAATGCACAATCGTTTGAAAATACCTTGGACCAAGTGCGAACTCAAAATAACCTGGTGGGTTTGGCCGTAGGAGTAATCTGTGTGGACGATACCCTTGCCACTTATTACGGAGGTATGGCCAATGTGAGTAGTGCTTCTCCTATTGCTGCAGCCACTATGTTTCGGATAGCTTCTATTTCAAAAACATTTACGGCAGTAGGCCTCATGCGGCTCTACGATCAAGGCTTATTCGATTTGGATGAAGACGTTTCCGCCACTCTTGGCTACACGTTGCGCAACCCAGCTTTCCCCGATCAGGCTATTACCTTTCGGATGCTGCTTTCTCATACATCTTCGCTGCAAGATGGCACTGGCTACAACAATTTTTTAACTGCCACCTTCGGTGGTAACGCGATACCTAATATTTCAGAGCTAGTGCTGCCCGGCGGTGCATATTTTACCGCAAATATGTGGCGAACCGAAGTCCCGGGTTCATTTTTTGCTTATAGCAACGTTAATTTCGGCGTGCTGGGCACACTCATCGAAAAACTGAGCAATACCCGCTTTGATTTACATATGAAGAATGAAGTACTCGATCCATTGGGGATCATAGGTGGCTTCAACGTTTCTGAATTGGAGAATATTGAAAACGTAGCCGTGCTATATCGCAACAACGTGCCGCAGCAGGACAATTACGGAGGGGTAAACCCTGCGCCATTGGTGGACGACACCTACGTGCCCGGATTAAATGGATTGGTTTACGGACCGCAGGGGGGATTGCGCACCAATCTCTATGGGGTGCTCACCTTGGGAAAAACATTAGCGCACGAAGGGATTTTTAATGGGGAGCCCTTTCTTGCTTCTGCGACGGTGGCCTTAATGCTGAGCGACCAATGGACGTACAACGGCCAAAATGGAGACAATTATTTCGGCCTATTCAATAGTTGGGGTCTCGGAATTCACAGGGCTGTGGACAATAACACCGCCGATGAAGTGATAGCCGATCAGGTTATGCTTGGGCATCCCGGCGAAGCCTATGGCTTGATTAGCGACCTATATTTCGATCCTTCCAGTCGATTTGTTTTGGCATTTATAACAAACGGCTATTCGAGTGGTGGCAATTACGACTTTGGCCAGAACTCCAGCTTCTACGCACCCGAAGAAGAAACTTTCGACGCCATAGAATCCAACTTTTGGAATACCTGTCAAACGCTATCCACATCATCGTACAGGCGCGCTGCTGTATGCGATGACCTAAAATACACCCCGCAAAATCGAAGTTTCAGCTCTCCGGATGTTTTGCAAAATCACCAAGCCGAAGTGTTCGATTTGATGGGTCGATCGATTAAAATTGAGCTTGAAAAGGGTTTTGGGCTCGCTGCTAATTACAACGGGGGCATTGCTGTGGTGCGGATTACCGCAGCAGATGGGGTTTGTGTTCGGAAATTCTGGATCGGAAATTAAGTGAAAGTCCACTGGGAATTTGCGATAATCGCCAGATCGCGAAAATCAAAGAAGACGCTTAAAATTGTTCTTCATCCCCTTATAAATGATTTTTTGATTGGTCATTAATGCTACCGGGCCTTTCAGATAGACCTGCGTTTATGGACATTCAAATGAAAAAAATTTCAGTTATTGAATTTTTCCAAATTCAGGTTTCGACAGGAATAAAATACCCACGCTATTCTAAACCCTTGATAAGTTCGCGGTTGCGGAAAACCCAAAATATCGCGAACCCCACTGCGATAAGGCCTAAGATAATATAACTCAACACACGGATAAAGAAGCCTTTCAAGATTCTGCGGAGGCGGCTTCCCTGCAAGTCGAACGTAGAATAAGCGTAAATCAAGAAACCTTGGCTCACTATAAAAACAATACCACTCACTGCGACCATTGAGTCGGAATGAACAAACAGCAGCTGCGGAAAACTAATAAGGTAGGCTAAGCCTTCAGTGTAGAAGGGGAAAACCATATGCTCGACCAAATTAAGCTTCATCCAGCGGTTGAGCAACCAAATGAGAAAGCCAGAGATAAAGGTGGAGAAGAAACTAATGGTTCGGAAGTATTGATTGAAGTTATCATAAAATACTTCCATCATAGCCCTTTGCCGCTCGCTAAAATCCTGACCACCTTGCAACTCATCGCCAACAGCCACTAAATCAGACATCTTTACACCCAATAGCTCCATAAAAATGAGGTACAAGGTGAGACAGATGAGAAACAATCCGACAGGACCGACATATTTTACCCGATTCCCGGATAGATAAACCCTCGACACTTCACCCGCATTTGCTAAGGCCATTCGAAAGGTGCGCAGAAACTTACCGTCCATTCCCAGCAACCTTTCTTTGAGGTCGTCGATCAAATTGCTCCATCGCAATCGCTTTACAGCGGCGGGTTGGCCGCAGACCGAGCAAAATTTATTGCTATGCAGAGCACCGCAATTTAGACAGGTTTCCTGTCCAAATCCAAATTCCACCGTGGCAGGTGCATTTTCAGATGGTTCCGGGTCTAGGTTTGACATAATCCTTTTATTGGTCGATGCAATATCCGAAAAAGGCTGGTTAGTAGGTTACTCGACCCGCCATTTCCCAGTCTTATTGGGTGTTTGTAAAGCCGATTCGAGCATGGACAAGAAACTTTTTCGTGGAACGAATTCAGCACCAAAGCGCTCAAGGTGTTGGGTGTATACCTGGCAATCGATCCATTGAAAGTCTTTATCCCTAAGCCAGTGGCAGAGCTTTACGAAGGCTATCTTTGATGCGTTCGGCTCGATGGTAAACATACTTTCTCCGAAAAATGCCGAGCCCATGCTCACGCCATAAAGGCCAGCGATCAAGCGGCCTTCGAGCCATATTTCAGCACTGTGTGCCAATCCCATTTTATGCAGATTCTTGTAAGCCGCGCTCATGTGGGTGGTAATCCAGGTGCCGTTTTGGCCATGTCGAGGTATGGCCGCGCAGGCATCTATCACCTCATCGAAAGCCGTGTCGAGCCGAAACTCATACTCCGGCCGCTTGAGGAAGGGCTTCAGGCTTCTCGGCACTTTCAGATTTTCGATAGGCAAAACGAAACGCGGGTCGGGACTCCACCAGAGCACGGGATCGCCATCGTTAAACCAAGGAAAAATACCCGATCTATAGGCCAAAATCAACCAATCTTCGCGCAATTGACCACCTACAGCGAGCAGACCATCGCGCGATGCTTTTCGGGCGGGTGGAAACGCCATGTGGTAAGGATCTAATTCATAAACAGGCATAGGGCAAAAATCAGAAGATAATCCTTTGTATTTTCGAAGGCTTGGAAGAATTGCTTGAAAAATTGTGGATGAGCCTCGAAAGGCCCCTTCCCGGATGGGATGCCCAGCGGTTGATGATGAATTACAACCGGCCAAAACCGGAAGATATTGACCAGTTCGACCCCGATGCGCGGAAAGGTGCCGTCTTAGCCTTGCTCTATCCGAAAGATGGCGAGCCGCATATTTTGCTCACCCTGCGCCACGTTTATAAAGGCATACACAGCGGGCAGGTTAGTTTTCCCGGGGGCTCTGTGGAAGCGGGCGATCAAACCTTGTGGGGCACTGCTTTGCGCGAAGCTGAAGAAGAAACGGGGCTCGATCCCGATGGGGTGCATTTATTGCGCGAACTCACGAAGGTGTACATTCCGCCCAGCCGATTTTTGGTCACTCCATTTTTGGCTTATTGCGACACACCACCTGAAATGCGAGCCGATCCTTTTGAGGTGCAGCGGATTATCGAAGCTCCCTTCCGCTTTTTTACCGATACGAAAAACCGCTTGGAAAAATTGATGACAATTGCCGGTTACAACAAAGAGATCAGCGTGAAATATTTCGATGTGGATGGGGAAACCGTTTGGGGCGCTACGGCCATGATCTTGAGCGAAATAGTGACCCTAGCCGAAAGCTAAACTTCCGTGTTCGGTGCCCGGAAGCGATCGATTACCTTATCGGATACACCCGTGAAGCTGAACCCTCCATCGTGGAAAAGGTTTTGCATGGTGACGTAGCGCGTTAAATCACTAAACATCGCAATGACATAATCGGCGCAGGCTACCGCATCGGCGTTGCCAAGAGGGCTCATATCGTCAGCGTAGCTTACGAATTCGTTAAAACCTTTCACGCCACTCCCAGCGGTAGTAAACGTTGGCGACTGCGAAATGGTATTGATCCGCACTTTGCGTTTCACGCCGTAATGGTAACCAAAGCTGCGCGAAATGGACTCTAATAGCGACTTGGCATCGGCCATATCATTGTAATCGGGAAATACCCGCTGAGCGGCAATATAGGTAAGCGCCACCACGGAACCCCAGTCGCTTATGGCATCTTTGGCGAAAGCCGTATGCAAAACACGGTGAAGGCTCATGGCCGAAATATCCATCGTCTTGTGATAGAAATCGTAATTCGTATCGGTGTAGTGCTTGGACTTGCGCACATTGGGCGACATCCCGATGGAGTGAAGCACAAAATCAACCTTTCCGCCGAAATGCTCCATCGACTGATCGAACAAAGCCGAAAGATCGTCCATACTCGTTGCATCGGCGCCAATAACAGGTGCATTTCCGCAGCGCTTCGCCAATTCGTTAATCTCTCCCATTCGCATGGCAATCGGAGCATTCGTAAGCACCAATTCCGCACCCTGCGCATGCGCTCTTTCGGCCACCTTCCAGGCGATCGACATTTCGTTGAGCGCACCGAAAATAATACCTTTTTTACCTTTAAGCAGATTTTGAGACATGGGAAATGATTATGTGAAGGCGGCAAAGATAAAAAAATGCCTATGGTATAGATTAAGGTGCTTGGAGAAGCTCCCGTGCATTGGCGAGAGCTGCGTCGGAAGTCTTAGCGCCACTCAGCATTTGTGCAATTTCAACCACCCGCTCTTCGCTCTGCAGCCTGTCGATATGAGTGGTGGTTTGACCGGCAGAGATGCGCTTGTGAACTTTAAAGTGAGCCCCTCCGCGAGATGCGATTTGGGGTAAATGCGTGATGGCAACTAATTGCGAACCCTTGGCCATTTCCCACATAATTTCGCCCATGGCATGCGCCACTTCGCCGGAAACTCCAGAATCGATTTCATCGAAGATTAGAGTGCGTGAGCTATAACGCTCAGCAGACGTTTTTTTGATGGCAAGCATAAGGCGGGAGAGCTCGCCGCCGGAAGCCACCTTCTTCAAGGTGGCAGGTGGATGACCGGGATTGGCACTAAATAATAGAGCGAAATCATCTAATCCATCCATCTCAGGATCAGAAGTTTTTGAAAATTCAAATCCTACTTTCGCCTGTTTCATATTGAGCTTGGTCAAAATGGATTCGATCGATTTTACAAACTTGGGTAGAGCTGTTTTGCGATGAGCTGTAAGGGCACCGCCTGCCGCCAAAAGCAATTCCCACTTTGCCGATTGCTCGCCTTTTAATTTTTCGAGTACATCGTCCAAACCGGCGTAAGCGGTATCTTTTGCTTGGAGATCAGCTTCCATGGCCAACAGGCCTTCGACCCCCTTTACATGATATTTTTGCTCAAGCCGAAATACCACCGTGCGCAATTCGTCCAACTCGGCCATTCGCGCTGGATTGAGCTCTACACCTTCGGCTTGGAGACTCATACCGCGGGCGATATCCGAAAGCTCAATGAACACAGACTCCACGCGCTCGCTCCATTCGCGGTAAGCTGAGCCATACCTTGTCAATTCGCGAAGCTGATCGCGCAAGGTCTTTAGAATGGATAACACTGGTTGCTCGCCTTCCGATAAGAGCTGAAGATTACCTTCGAGCACTTCGCGTATTTGCTCCGCATGAGCCAGACCTTGGTATTCTTCTTCCAAAAGCTGCTCATCAATACCAGAAAGTCTAGCTGCGCTAAATTCTTGGAGCTGGAAAGCCACAAACTCGCTTTCGCGCAGGGCATCTTGGCGCCGCTTCTCCAGTTCTTGAATGGCGGAATTGATGCGCTTAAAATCTTTGTAATGCGCGCGATATGACTTCAAGAGCGAATCGCTGTTGGCATATTGATCGAGCATCTTGAGTTGAAAACCAGGATCGTTAATCTGAATAGTTTGATGCTGCGAGTGGATATCGATGAGCATCATACCCAACTCCTTTAATTCTTGAAGATTAACCGGCGTATCGTTTATAAAAGCACGCGATTTCCCATTGGCTGTAATTTCGCGTCGCAGGGTTGCGGAACCTTCAAAATCCAGGTCATTTGCATCGAAAAAAGCTTTGGTTTCATCGGCCAATTGGGTGAAGGTTCCTTCCACTATGCACTTTACCTGCCCTTCTTGCACTACGCGGATATCTGCTCTGTCGCCGATGATAAGCCCAATGGCTCCCAAAACGATTGATTTCCCACTTCCGGTTTCGCCTGTTAACATATTTAAGCCTGCTTCGAGCTGAATATCAAGCGACTCGATAAGGGCGTAATTGGAAATAGAAAGCTGGCTCAGCATACCGCAAAGATTACGAAAAGCTAGGCAGAGTTTTTAAGCAATTTGCGCAATCATTTCACGCTTGGGCATAGAAGAGCTTTATTTGCCCTTTTGCATCCGTTCGTATTTTGGCAGATTACCCGGATCCACCTTCACAAGCAATTCATAGGCTTGGTTGCGCTCGGGAGCTGGTGCCTCTTTGAAAATATTGACCAATTCGTCGCTTTTCGCAAGAAAGAATTGCTGCGTGTTGTAGGAGAGTGGCTTGATCTGATGAATGCTATTAAAATTTTCAAGACTTGATAAAATCTGCTGGCGCCCTTGAACGGTTTTATCGCTCATAATATCCAGCCCCGATCGGTGGTAGGTGTAAAAAGTCTCACGGAGTGGTTCAAACGTTTTGTGAAGCATATCCTGCACTAACCAATATCGATTTTTGTCGCCTTCAAAAGCCTTCCAACCGGGGGCATTGGAAACCTGAGCGGCTTGAACGATACGCTGAGCTTGCTGAAAGTATTGTGTTCCTCCTTTCGGACTGAAGGTGTCATAGTCATAACCAATGATCATGTACGCGTAAAAAGCCAAAACGGAAACTAAGTTATTGCTGAACTGATCTGGATTGAAATTATACTGCGTATTTTGGAAGTACTCGAATACTACGCTCCCATCGCGGATATTCATGATAGGCGATTCGTAATCGCTGTTGAGCACAGGCCTGGTACTGATTATTTGTATTTCGGCGACATAGGTATTTGAAGTGGCACGACCTTCCGTGATCTGCACAATCATACTGCAATCTATACGCTCTTCGATGCTGAATAAATCGGTAGTCCACCGGCGATTATTCATGAACTCATAAATATCTTCTCTCATCTGCTCAAAAATGGCGGGGTTTACGCCTTGCACCTGGGGGTAGATTACATCGACCTGACAATTTATTTCCTGCGCCTGGGTGGGCAATGACAGGCAAATTAGCGCAAGTATGGAGAGTAGACAGTGTTTCATTTAAGCTGTTCCGAAAGGTAGGTTATAATATCTTTTGCCACATCGGCTTTTGATTTTAACTCCATTACTTCGGTTTTATTGTGGGTTACAAAGGTAACTTTATTCGTATCAAAGCCGAAAGTTGCTCCTGCATCGCGGGTGGAGTTAAGCACAATAAGGTCGCAGTTTTTCTTCACAAGCTTCTTGCGGGCGTTCTCCACTTCATTCTCCGTTTCTAAAGCGAAGCCAATAAGGAATTGATGGGCTTTGATTTCACCCAATTTTTTTAAGATATCCGGCGTTTCTTCAAGATCAATAACAGTTTTGGCCAGATCCTTTTTAATCTTCTCTGTCGCCGCGACTTTTGGTCGAAAATCGGCAACTGCCGCCGAAAGGATGGCGCAATGCGCTTCAGCGAAGTGCGCCAAAGTGGCATCGTACATTTCCTGAGCCGATTGCACGTGTATCACATCTATACCTCTTGGAGCGACGATTGAAACCGGGCCGCTGATGAGGGTAACTTGCGCTCCCATTCCGCGTGCAGCTTCGGCAATGGCGTAACCCATTTTACCAGAACTGTGGTTGCTCAGGTAGCGCACCGGGTCAATGGCTTCGCGGGTGGGCCCGGCGGTAATCAACACTTTCTTTCCAGCTAAAGGGGCTGTTGAACTCAGATGGCTATTAATGAACCGTACTATTTCATCGGGCTCTTCTAAGCGCCCTCGACCTTCTAGGCCGCTTGCCAGTGCGCCACTCGCCGAAGGAATTTGGATATTACCACGCGACTCTAATAAAGTTATATTTGCCTGGTTTGCAGCATGATCGTGCATATCGAGATCCATGGCCGGAGCAAAGTAAACCGGACAGCGCGCGCTCAGATAAACAGTTAAAAGTAAATTATCAGAAGCTCCCGTTGCCATCTTCGCCAAGGTATTAGCCGAAGCTGGAGCGATGAGGTATAAGTCGGCCCAGAGGCCAAGCTCGACGTGATTATTCCAAGTACCCAGATCCTTGTCGGCTATTAAAGCGTCGAGCACGGGCTTTTTACTCAGGGTGCCTAGGGTGAGCGGAGTTACAAAATCGCGTGCCGACGGGGTAAGAATCACCTGTACTTCGGCGCCGAGTTTCACAAGTTCCCTAACGATAAAAGCCGCTTTGTAAGCGGCTATGCTGGCGGTAACGCCTAAAAGTACACGCTTGCCTCGGAGCAAGTTCATAAATTATTCTGCTTTGGGCTCTTCAACAGGCTCTATTCTGCGAACGTAGATTTCGTCATCGAGCATCTCTTGTAGGGCTATGGCATGCGGCTTTGGAAGGCGCTCGTAAAATTTCGAAATCTCAATTTGCTCCCGATTTTCAAACACTTCTTCCAAATTGTCTTGCGTAGTGGCAAACTCCTGAAGTTTAGAGCTGAGTTCTTCTTTCAATTCCTGACCAATTTGATTGGCGCGCTTTGAAAGAATTGCGATAGACTGGTAAATATTGCCAGTGTTCTTCTCAAGCAATTTCACATCGCGTGTTTCGGTAGAGCGTGAAGCGGTGGTGTTCTTAAAATTCATGTGGGCTGATTAAAATTTCATTTTCTGAAGCTCTCGAACCGCGTTGGCGTAAAAAACTTCAGCTTCTTTAACGTAGGCACTTTCTCCGTAAGAGTCTACAAATTTATGGTAATTCTCGATAGTATCGTTGAGTCGCTCTTCTTTTTTCGTGTCAATGCTCTTTATAGCCAATAGATAAGAGCTTTTCACTACCAAAAATTCGATCTCTTCGCGGTGTGGACTGTCTGGAAAGTCGCGCAGCATATTCTTCAAGGCTACGGCTGCGCTTTTATAATTCTCGGTGGTGTAATACAATTTAGCGTTGTCGAATGCCTTTTTCTCCAATTTTAGTCGGAGTTCGGCAATCATGGTATTGGTGCTATCTTTGAGAGCGGTGGTGGGAAAACGATCGAGAAAAAGCTGAAATTCACTAATAGCTTGGTCTGTATCGCTTTGGTCGAGACTCGTCTTCGGACTGTTCAGATAGCTACAATAAGCGCTTCGGAAAAAGGCTTCTTCGGCTTTCTCGCTAGCGGGGTAGGATTTCGCGAAATTCTTATAATAATAGTTCGCGAAATAGTAATCCTTAATTTTAAAGTGACAGTTGGCAATGTAGTAATGCACTTCCTCGCTTCTCGCTGTGCCGCGAAATAAGGTACCAAGCTCATCAAATAGTGAGAGCGCCTTTTGGTATTCGCCCGCATCATAATATTCCTTGGCTTTGGAATACTTAAGCTCCACATCGGTACTCTTAAGCACCTTGGTGTACTCCGAGCAGGCACCAAAAACGAAAATAAGGGCAAAAAAGGCGAGAAGTCTCAAACTGAATATTAAAAAATATCGCGCAAAGATAGCATTGTTACGACGATCGAAAAAATGATTAACGCTACTTAACAACGGGCGATTGTTCGCATTATTTTAAGCCTGTTTTGAGAGTCGTCAAAAAGGGAATACCTTTGCAAACCGATTAAATAAACATATGCAAGATATCTTCGAAAAGATCAAAGGCAACCGCGGGCCACTTGGCAAACACGCGAAAGAATCACACGGATACTTTACTTTTCCAAAACTAGAAGGCGACATCAGCAACAAGATGCAATTTCGCGGAAAAGAAGTGCTGGTGTGGAGTATCAACAACTATTTGGGGCTATCGAACCACCCTGAGGTGCGCAAGGTAGATGCCGAAGCCGCCGCAGAATGGGGTATGGGTTACCCGATGGGAGCCCGTATTATGTCTGGTCAGACTTCGATGCACGAAAAGCTCGAAAGCGACCTGGCAGATTTCATGCAAAAGGACGATGCCTTTTTGTTGAATTACGGATACCAAGGTTGCCAGTCGGCTATTGAAGCACTGGTGGACCGCAACGATGTAATTGTCTACGACTCTGAGTCGCATGCGTGTATGGTAGATGGAGTTCGTCTACACCAAGGCAAACGCTTTGTGTTTATGCACAATGATATGGCCAGCTTTGCCAAGCAATTGGAGCGCGCCAAGAATTGGGTGGGAAATACAGGCGGTGGAATTTTGGTAGTGACCGAAGGCGTGTTTGGAATGGCCGGAGACCAGGGTAAATTAAAAGAAATAGCCGCTTTCAAGAAGGAGTATAACTTTCGATTGTTTGTAGATGATGCCCACGGCTTCGGAACTATCGGCGAGATGGGTCGCGGAGCTGGAGATGTTCAAGGCGTTCACCACGAAATAGACGTTTATTTCGGCACGTTCGCTAAAGCGATGGCCACCATTGGTGCATTCGTAGCTGGAGAAGAGCACATCATTGAGTATCTGCGCTACAATATGCGATCGCAAACGTTCGCAAAAGCGCTGCCGATGCCCATCGTAGTGGGAGCAATCAAGCGTTTGGAGATGATGCGTAACCGTCCCGAGTTCAAAGCAAAACTTTGGGAAATAGCCGATGCCCTGCAAAAAGGCCTCAGAGATGCTGGTTTCAATATTGGGCTCACGAATTCGGCCGTTACGCCCGTATTTTTGAAAGGAACGCTCGGAGAAGCTACCAATATCACGATGGATCTCCGCGAAAACCACGGCATATTTTGTTCCATAGTCGTTTATCCTGTGGTGCCAAAAGAAGTAATCATGCTTCGCTTAATCCCCACGGCCGTGCATACTTTGGAAGATGTGGCCTATACAATTGAGACCTTCAAGAAAATAAAAGTGAAGCTCGAAGCAGGAGAATACGAAGCTACCCGCGAAATTGTGAATTGGAAGTAACCGATTCCTATTATTATCTTGGGCTCCCCATGCAATAGCTTGGGGAGTTTTTTTTTTGCCAATGTTTACCAAGAGCCTGTCCTCCGTCCTGTTCTGTTTGATTTGCCTTTTGGCAAATGCTCAAATTGACAGTGCACTCCAGGGTGTGATATACAGTGGGGAGACACTGAAACCGCTATCAGATGCCGTGGTGCGTGTAGGGAATTACAATCAGAAAACGGATATCAACGGTCAATTTTCCCTGAAGATAAAAAGCGGAGAATCTCTTATCGTCTCCCATCCCAAATTTCACACTCAAACAATTTCTGCCGACGAGTTTCAAACCCGAATGCCCTTTAGGACCTATCTTACCCCTTCGGCATATGTGAGTAGCGAAGTGCGCGAAAGCCAAGAAGTACAAGCCATTTACAAGCCCGAACTTGAGCAAATTTTTGATTACACCTTTAAGGGAGATACCCTTATTGTGGCGTCGCATCCGGAGCTCAGCCTGAACTCGGTTAAAATGACTCCATCCAATGACGTAGCCGCCTTAGTGTTCATGGTGCGCGGTGAAGTGGTTTCAAAAGTAATTTTACGAGCTTCTGTAAGCGTTTTGCTTCCCGCCTGCGACGGCCAACTCTACCTTTTTGGCGAATCCAGCGTTTGGAAATTGACAAGGAGATCGGAAAAAGAAGCTTTCGAACAAATAGATAGTGAAACATTTTTGCAACTTGTAGCGCCCTGTTTTTACGCAGACTCAAGCTACACTTATAATCTTGTTTCTCTACCTTATCTGCCCCAGGTAGATTTACTGCGCTTTGAGCCGGCGACCAAGCGCTACACCTTGATAAGATCGATTCGAAACGAACCCTATTTCAGTAAAATTGACGATGATTATTCGATGCTCAGTTATGGTCAAAGGAGAGAAGCCGAGCTTTTGGCCGAAAAAACTGGAATTCCTGCACGATCGTTTGCCCCATATTTGCGGCGATTCTATGTAGAGCGAAATTTAAAACTTCCCTTCACCAAAGCGTTTTTGAATAAAGACACCATGTTCGTTTTCGACCATGCGAATCACAAGTTATTCAGACACAATGCATTGGGATATCCAATAGATAACCTGGAGATATACCACGCCGAACTAACCCGCGAAACTATTCAGAATCTCATAAAGGATCCCTACTCAAACGTCATTTATGCTGTTCACGATCGTGCAGGTAGTATGGTAATGCGAAGGATCGATACGGGTACCGGTGCTACCGGACGGCCTTTCAAGCTTCACCACCCCTTCCCGAAGGAGATCCAGGTATTTGAAGGCTATGTGTATTACCTATACAAGCCCACTGAAAAAGGAACCTATTTTGGATTGGTCAGGGAGAAGCTCTAAATCGTGCTTCAAAAAAAAGAGCTTCACTCCAACGAAGATGTGAGGCAGGTTACTTTAATATTCTTCCGTGGGACGGAAGAAGCGGTTGAATGATTGAGCCATCTTGTGAGCTTAAGTCCTTTTGGTCAAAAAAATTAGTTAGCTAATTAGCTCATCTAAAACAAGTTAATTTTCGGTCGGATATTTGTAATAAGCCCAATCCTAATCTAAAATCAAATGAACATCCGCATGCAATTGCGCGCGCTTGCCCGCAATTTTCGCCCATCCCTTTTGGCATTTGCTGCAGCTCCCCTACTCATTACTCCAAACTTAATGAGCGCTCAAGATACTCCGGGAGTAATAAGAGTTAGCGGCCAAGCCACTGTGAAAGCAGTCCCCGAAGTGATGGTAGTCGACATTCCAATCACCGTAAAAAACGACTCGTATTCCGCTTGCAGCGACGAATTGATGGCCAGCTTCAAGCGGCTAAAGGCTGCACTTGTAAAAGCAGGTATCGACGAGAAGTTGATTTATTCCAATGGACTGCGCATCTCCGAAAATTACGAATACGATTCGGGTAAAAGGATTTTGAAGGGGTTTGAAGGTAACATCCAAGCCCTGGTGAAAACGGAAAACAATACCAAAACCCTTCAATCGATCAGCGGCGTAATGGCAAACGACGCCTTCAATTTTGGCTATTCATTGCGCTATGAGCTGAGTGAAAAGCAAAAAGAAGCACTCCGCGACGAAGCCATGAAAAGGGCGGTACAAGAGGCTAAAGCCAATGCCACCGCGCTAGGCGCCGGACTTGACTTGAAATTGGGCCAGGTACTTGAGATTTCGTATGAAGTGAATGAATACGCTCCAGGACCGCTAGTGCGCAACTATATGATGAAGGCCGAGGCTTCGGGCGATAGTTCTGATTTGGAGCTCAACCCCCAAGAGCAAGAACTAAGTAAACAAGTAACGGTGGTGTGGCAAGTGCTACCGATCTAAAATTATACGCCAAATTTAGATATAGAGAAGCCCCGTCGATACCTTAATCAGCGGGGCTTTTATCTGAAATTCTAAATCGTTATTGCTCGTTCGCTGGAACGGCGACAATAAATTCATTGAATTTTGCACTGTCCTCGCTCGCGTAGGTACCATAGGTTGTAATCATTAGGCCTTCCTTTCCATCGCTCGTTCTGAGATGGAAGAGCGCCGACTCGTCACTTGGATCAGAATTACCTTCGAAGCGATATGTTTTTACGATCTCTAAGAGTTCGGGTGGATATGGGAAATCGCCTTCGGGATGCCTGAGCGCCTTTCCGTCTTCGCTTAGTAAGAAAGAATCTTTAACTCCTTTCGCAGCAAGCGATTTCATCACCTGGCTTAGGGTTGTCATATTGTGCAGGCTCACGGCTATTTCGAAAATTGCGTAAACATCCAGAGCTTTTTCTCAAGCTCTGTGGCAAATTTGGTCAACATATCGGCTGTCACGATATCTTCTGCAGCGGCTGCATTTCCAGCTAAATCGCGATGTGTGCTTATTAGAATTCCCAAATCATTAATAACGTGTTTCAAGCATTCATCGCCGGTAGAAACATCCCGATGGGATTTATGGATTGAATTCTTCAAAAAGTCTTCAAATGTGTGGAGCGGATTAAAGCCTATGGTTACGATACGTTCGGCGAGTACATCAATGTGTTCATTCACATTGTCGTAGAGTTCTTCAAACTTTTCGTGGAGATCGAAGAAATCCCCCCCCTTAACATTCCAATGAAAACCTCTGAGGTTTTGATAGAACACGTGGTAGTCCGAAAGCAAGCCATTGAGTTCTTTAGACAGCGTAGTCATCTTCTTCGTATCTAAGTTCAAATGGTTGCGAAGGGTTGCTTTAGTAGCTAAACCATTCGTCTTTGTCAATTCTTTAGTCGCCATATCTATTTGGTTTACGTTTTACATTTTTGAAAAATATATCGCAAAGAGCATTCCAACAGCAGTCGAAATTACAATCCGATTAAAACGAAATGTCTTAGAGTGTTTCGCTTCATTACTCTTTTTACGCCAAATCATGCGGCAATCACCAAAGTTCTCCATTTTGGTCGATGATCGCATGGAAGAAACTCCTGAAATGCGTTCAACAGCTCTTAGGGATTTTACGCTGCATGTACTCGCTTGAGCGTATGATCGGGAAACTCCTTCCCCAGCTGGGCACGGTTGTCCACAACTTTCGGGCTCGAACTTTATGATCAACCGAGAATATTTACTGAAAATCAACGCATTGTTTATTTCTAAACTCTTCGGCATTATGTTTTCAAAGTGTACTGTGAAACTTTAAAAATCAAAAATCATGAGTGCAACCGAAGAAAAAATAAAAGGAAATTGGAATGTGATTAAAGGCAAGTTAAAGCAGCAATATGCCAACCTAACCGACGACGATTTGAAGTACGTGGAAGGAAAGGAAGATGAACTTCTCGGCCGAATTCAAAAGTCGACTGGAGAGTCGAAGGACAAGTTAAAAACTTGGATTGACAAACTGTAAATTTCTACACGTGCTATGAAACATAGAATGCAGCTGCCTTTAGGCCAGCTGCATTTCTATTACTTTAAACTTTAAAACTGTTACTATGAAAAAACGTATTATTACCTTGCTCCTGGCCAGTGTTTTGGTTTGTGGAGTTACACAAGCTCAGTACTTAGGTGTCAAAGCCGGACTGAACTTATCTACACTCAACATTGATGACGTAGAAGATGAAAATGGCCGATTTGGTTATCATTTCGGAGCTTTTGTTTATCTTCCTATCTCTGATGGGTTCGGAATCCAACCCGAAGTTCTGTACAGCACGAAAGGATCCTTATCGGAGTATAATTTCCAAACGCTAATCGGAAACGCGCGAGGCGAAATTGATCTTAATCTCAATTACATTGATATCCCCATTATGGCGGTGGTCAAACTCGGGTCGGCATTCGAACTGCACGGTGGGCCATACATTGCTTTCCTTACCAACTCTAAGATCTCAACAGAAGGAGATTTCGGAGATACAGAAGAAGATCTCGACAACGACGATTTCAAATCGATCGATTATGGGGTAGGTTTCGGAGCTGCAGTAAATTTGAAGGCGCTACAAATCGGTGCTCGCTATAACATAGGTCTCCAGGATGTCCAGGATTCCGACCGATCTGAATTATTACTGGGCGATGCCCGCAATCGATACATTCAGGTTTTTGCTGCAATACGCATCGGGAACTACGACTGAGAATAGAATCACAGTATTTTTATGCCCCGAAGTCACAACTTCGGGGTTTTTTATTTTGGAGAAATCCGCAAGTACGGTCAGACACGTTTCTTACACTTCCGGGCAAAACGAAGCGGCCCCATGTCTATTCCAAGCGAAGATATTCAAGCGGCTTTCATCGATCGTTGGTGTTCGAGCGTCGGTATTCGAGCGGAGTCTAGAACAGCTCAGAGTCGCGAGGGTTCTCCCGTTGATCGAAATTGCAAATAGGTCGGAAATAATAGTGATAGAAAAAACCAGTTAGTCAAAATTTCTAAGCCGTTTTCCCAGGCATCTCATCGAGTTCTTTATCGGGCACTTTTCTACCCAACAGGGACGGACGAATGGGTTCGTAATATTTTTCGCAATAAGCACGGATAAAGGCCGCCCCGAAGAATAAGATCAAGCTGGCGTATGAAACCCAAAGGAGAATAAGAATGAGCGAACCAGCTGCTCCGTAGGTGGAACCCGGCTCGGCATGGCCGAAATACACACCGATTAAAGCCTTGCCGACTGCAAATAAGACAGCCGTGATCAACGCCCCTATTCGCAAAGCCTTCCAAGGCGCGCGGGCGTGGGGTAAAAAGCGAAAAAGCAGCGTAAACATAAATCCTATTACGGCTACACCGACTACAAAATCGAGTGCCTGAACCAGTATGACTACTAAATCTGGAAATAGTAACTTCAACCTGAAACTTATTGCACTTAACACGGCGGTGACAATAAAGCTTACGAGAAATAAGAAACCCATGGCTACAACAAATCCAAAGCTCACCAGGCGATCGATGACAACGGCTTTAAAGCCTGCGTTAGAATCGTCGGAGATATTCCAAACACTATTTAAACTAATCTGCAAATGGTAAAATACGCCGGTGGCACCGAATACCAAACTGCCAATGCCTATTATAGTGGTGATCCAGTTTTTACCGGCCGTTCGCGAATTTTCTATCATATCCTCCACGGTTTGAGCGGTGTCGGGACCCATCGTTTGGGAAAATTCCTGACTTAGTTGACCTTCCACTTCCTGTTGATCCCAGATGCCACTTACGATTCTTATTACAACCACAAGCAAGCCTGGCAAGGACAGCAAGGCGTAATACGCCACAACTGCGCTGAGCCTCCATGGGTCGCTTCGATTCCAAATTTTCGCGGTGCTCTTTGCCAATTCTACAGATTGCCGCAGCCAACTCGGAAGTCTCAATTTCTTCATGTTTCTCAATTTTTTAGTTTGATGCGAACACAGCACATTTCATACCTCCAAAAATGTGAATGACTCGCGTTCAAAAAAGCTCGGTCAAGGGCATAATTTTTTGGCATCTAAAAGGTTGCGGCAAATTCATTGGGAAATAATTTCTACAATATTTGATAGGGTGTATAAAAGGATCGTCAATCTTCAGCGAAAGATAAATAGATATTAATGCTTTAAATAATTTTAAAATGTTGATTATCAAGTACATGAACTGAATCGAAATCTTAATCTGGACATGAAAAAATTCGTTAGACACTCGGCATCACAATTGACGTGATATAGACAAACCAAAAAACTTAAACTCATGTTATACTGGATTATCGTTTGCGCCGTATTGGCTCTCGTGTTCGCCGTTCTCGGCTTTGGTGGAATCGCCAGCGGCTTCGCTGGCATTGCCAAAATTTTATTCTACATTTTGATCATCGTACTTGTGATATCGCTAATCACAAATGCGATGTCGTAGCACATCTACTGAACTAGTAATCAACCAGCCTGCGGGCTGGTTTTTTTTGATTATTTTGTGATCGGATACTGGTGACGGCTGAAATAGGGAATCGATAAAAGTTTTATCCTCCTATTGATGAAATACTCTAACTGATCAGAACTTTAACAATCTCGGCAGAGCTTGGTGCACCGCCGAAATTTGATAATCCGAAGCGGGCCTTCGAGCGGAGCCCAGAGCATGAAGGAATAAAGAGTATTAAATATAAATTTTCGACGCAATTTTTCTCCTACCATCCTAAAAACAGATGGCTTAACTCTTCTCCTTCTTCTTTTCTTTTTTCTCCTTCCTTTTGGCCTTCTTTGCTTCCTTCGAATCCACGTTTCCGCCTGGAAAACTTAAAGTGTAGTTAAGTTGCCGCTTATAAGCGTCGATGAAGGCATTCTCAAATAAATTCCAAATGGCTGTCCAAGTCTGCGTTCCAGCTGTTTCGATCGTGCCGGAAATAGGCAATTCTGTCGCAATTTGATCTTCCTTATTGTTCTCCAAGATATTTGATCCCAGTTGGACCACACCCTCATAAGCTTTTCTTAAAATTCCTTCAGAAGTATCGCGACCCGTAACTTGCAGATCGGTAATGATTGGCTTGACATAACCTTCTATTTTGCCGTCAATATGTTGCAACTCCGTATAAAGTGACAAGCGACCAGCCTGGAGGTCGAAACCAGCCCTTGATTCCAGCACATCGTTAAATTTAGTGATGTCCATACCCACTAATTCGAAGTCTAGGTCGAACTCCGGAATTTCCTTTAGCACATTTACATCTGATCTGAGTTTAAACACACCCTGATTTCCCCCATCGGCGTCGATCTTAAGCGCACCTGGTAGTTTATTATTGGGGTCTTCTACATTTCCAATGTTCTCCGCGCGGAGCCAAATTCTTCTTAGGCGCACATCTATTTCCGGTTTGCTCGAAGGGTCTTTGAAGGCTATCTCTCCTCCCCTAATCTCAAAAACGTTCAGCGTAATGGGATTCAACTGTCGAATTTGCTCCAGCAAATAATCTCGCCCCTTAGTGGTATCTTCAAGAGCAGCATCATTTCTCCGCGTAAAATTTACTATGAGACTATCTAAGTATGCTTCGCCTACAAATCGTCCTTTGAAGAGCGACTTCCATTCTAAAGAGAAATCGAGTTTCTGAAGATCTACGATCGGTATAGTAGTGTCTAAGCTGGCTTTCTCGTAAATGAAAAGTTCGTAAACCTGCATACCTCCCCGAAAAAGGTTTACTCCTACTCTATCAACATGGCCAGAATAACCGTCAATGTTATTCAGGGCCTTATTTAGCCTATTTTTGATCAAGAAAGGGAGCGCAATATGCAGACCTATAAGTAGTGCAGCGATTGCAATTAACCAGATGTATTTCTTTTTCATGCGATCGGCAATTGCGATATTTATGCCAATCGATGTTCGCAATTTTGCCGAGAAGGCGTAATGCTTGTAATTTTTGGCGCGCACATGCAGGGTGGAACAAAAATTGAGAAGGAGAAGATGCTATGAAAAAAGTTTTAGTCGTAGATGACGAAGCAGATATCGGCATGCTGATGAAAATGATGCTCACTAATGCAGGTTATGACGTTCATTATTCATCGAACTTAAAGGCAGCGAGAACTGCATTGAAAGATCATGATTTCGACTTTATTTTTTTGGATCTCAACCTCAACGGGGAATTCGGGCTAAACCTTCTCCCCGATATTCTCTCCCAGGATTACACTTCTCAGGTGACGGTAATTACGGCGCAGAAAGACCACGATATGCGGCAACTTGTGCACAATAGGGGCATAAAATGCTTAATTGAAAAACCGTTCAGTAAACAGCAAATTCTTAAAAGTATAACTTTGGGGAACTGATAATCCCACTTGTAGAAAAAATTCCACACCTTATAGAATATGTCAAAAATCCTAATTATAGACGACGAAATAGAAATCTGCCAATTATTAGATAGGTTTCTCACTCGAAAGGGTTTCAAAGTTTCGACTACGCTATCAGCCAATGATGGCCTGAGAGAGCTAAAAGGCGGATCTTTTGATCTCATAATTTCCGACTTCCGCCTGCCCGACCGCAGCGGCCTGGAATTATTAAAAGACATCAAAGGACTCGATCCCAATGCTAAAGTCATCATCATGACGGGGTATTCCGACATCCGAATGGCGGTGGAAGTAATAAAATTTGGAGCTTACGATTATATTTCGAAGCCGCTGTTCCCAGAGGAGCTTTTCAACCTTATCAATCAGGCATTAGACGCTGGACCTGAAAATACTCCAAAGCAAGTAAATGCTGGGAACGCCGAGAAAAAAAGTGCCACTCAGCCATCTGTAAAGTCC
Organism: Flavobacteriales bacterium; assembly: GCA_038321615.1. Taxonomy (GTDB): domain Bacteria; phylum Bacteroidota; class Bacteroidia; order Flavobacteriales_D; family Cryomorphaceae; genus JBBQFC01. The sequence goes on from JBBQFC010000015.1 coordinate 42,800, forward strand.
GACACTTCGGAATACCTCGTGGGAATTAGCCCGAACGGAAAAGATGTATTTAAAAATCTGAGTATTGTTGCCCCGACAGGGCTTTCTGTCATGCTTTTTGGCGAAACGGGAACTGGTAAAGAATACGTAGCAAAAGAAATTCACCGTCTGAGCGCACGAGCCGAAAAGCCATTTATAGCTATAGACTGCGGAGCCTTGCCAAAGGACATAGCTGCCAGCGAATTTTTTGGACACGAAAAAGGTTCTTTCACAGGTGCATTAAATTCCCGCGACGGCAAGTTTAAACTTGCAGATGGTGGGACTTTATTCCTGGATGAAATTGGTAATTTGAGCTACGAAGTGCAATTGAAATTGCTGCGTGTGCTACAAGAGCAGAAATTTACGCGAGTTGGAGGTTCGAATGATATAAGTGTCGATGTGCGTATAATCGCCGCCACAAACGAAAATTTAAAAGAGAGCATGGAGAGCGGTGAATTTAGAGAAGACCTGTTCTACCGCCTAAATGAATTCAATATAACCCTCGGGTCCCTGCGCAATCGTCGGGAAGATATACCACTGTTTATTGATCGATTTGTGATTTACGCCAATGCCCAATTGGACAAGAAAATCCAAGGGTTCGACGACGAAGCAATGGACAAGCTTTTGAAATACCAATGGCCTGGCAACCTGCGCGAACTGCGCAATATTGTAAAACGCTCTGTTCTTATGGCAAGCGGCGATATGATATCGATGGATGTGCTGCCCGAGGAGATAGTTTATAACCAACAAGGCGGCTCCGCACACAGCCCTGACTCCCTGAAAGAGGCGGCCCACCACGCCGAACGAGAACGAATAATAGACGTGCTCAATAAAACCGGCAATAATAAATCGCTAGCGGCGCGCATTCTCGATATCGATCGTAAAACGCTATACAATAAACTCCGTTCTTTCGATTTGTAAGCCATGGGGTTAGTCGTCCTAGTTATGTCGCCAAACAAAGATCTCCCGGCACACTTTCAATCAATGGCCGAACAAATCTATCCGGGCCAATACAGTTTCGAACACTTCGATCCATCGAACACGACTATTCCTGATTCTGACGTGGCAATGGTCGACACATCGCCGATTGACGATGCCTTCACAAAACGTTTATCAAGTGTCTTAAGCAGGTTTGATCCCAGACCTGTAATCTGCATTGTAAACAATACCATTGACGGCGAATTGATGAACGTCATTAAAAGATATGCTTCCGATTTCCTGGTTCTTTCGCGGATTACAGCGCCGAGTTTGCACAATAGCGTCCGATATGCCATGAAGAGTTCCGAGCTTCAAATCGATTTGGTAAATCAGGAACAGCGTTATATTTCATTGTTCAACAATTCAGTAGACGCTTCCTTCTTTTTAAATGCCAATTTTCAAATACAAGCGGCAAACCACATATTCTCTGACTTATTTGGTTTTGCCGATGAAGACTGGCTCGGTAGTTCTTTCGGCAGGCTGCTTCGTCGGCCTGAAGAATTCGAAACAATTCGAAATTCCCTTTTAAAAAATGACACCACCGAAGCAATTCTTCGACTTTCCAGACAAAACCGCAAAAGTCGATTTACCGGCAAATTATCTATCTCGGTAATTCGCGATACATTTTTGGAAAAGGGAAGGCGAAAATTAAAAATTAACGGCTACCACGGGACGTTGAAAAACATTACCCGTTCATCGCGGCTCGCCGAGATTGAATCGAAAGCCAATCGGGTTTCTGAAATCTATCGATTGGCTCGAACCTTGGCACACGAAATTCGAAATCCGCTCACTACGATTGGTCTATCTGTTGAGCAATTAAAAGAAGATTTGCGAGAACGGTCTGATTCACTGATCTACACTGAGATTATTGAGCGCTGCACTACGCGGATTAACAATTTAATCTCAGAGCTTCTTTCTGCTTCAGAAAATGTTACAACGAAGAAACAGCATCTTGACCTCAATGACTTGGTAAAAAGGGCTTTCGAATTTGCAGCCGATAGAGCGCAACTCTTAGAAGTCGACATTCTGCTCGATATTGAAACGGAGCAAACCTTCATTCAAGCCAATAATACGCGAATGAATCTTGCTGTAAGCAATTTGCTGTCAAATGCACTGGATTCAATAGAAGGAAAAAGCGGAAGAGTCATTATTGGCACTTATTTCGACGATAACTTCTACTGCATATACGTTGAAGACAATGGTTCAGGAATGGATGAGATTGCTCAAGAACGACTCTTTGATCCATTTTTCACTCAAAAGAAGAATGGTATTGGCCTTGGACTTACTACCGCACAAACCATCGTATCCGAGCATAACGGTTATGTAGAAGTAGAAAGTGCTGTAGGGATGGGTTCTACACTTACCATATCGCTTCCTATTGCAAATGGAAGCAAATTAAGCCGCCACCATATTGCCATTAGCTAAGATCTATGGATTGCACGTGGCTTGGAGCTAATAACTTATCTTGCGAAACCTAAATAATCGAATCACACCATGCCTAATGCTGTAATTACCGATTTCGAAAAAGCCGCAGATCTAGTTAAGAACAAACTCGTTGGTTGGAGTGACGATATCGTTTCAATGGTTCCTAATTTTTTAGTTGCCGTTTTGGTAATCCTTTTCTTCTATTTCATAGCTCGGCTGGCACGAAAGGGAATCTCCAAAATAGAATCTAAGCTAAACAGGAATGATACTTTGATAAGGCTTGCAGGAACTTTTGTTTTTGCAATTATCTTCATCATCGGTATATTTGTCGCCCTCAGCGTACTTCAACTAAATCAAGCAGTGACTTCACTCTTGGCCGGTGCGGGTATTGCTGGTTTAGCAATCGGTTTAGCATTTCAGGAAACTACGGCAAACTTCTTGGCCAGTGTGATTATGGCCTTCCGAAAGCCCATACAAATTGGAGATTTGGTAGAGACAAGAGACCAAATGGGTTATGTAACTGAAGTAAACCTAAGAGCCACCTTTCTGACAGGCTTAAACGGTGAAACCATTATAATTCCCAATAAAGAAGTACTCTACAACGTTATTATCAATCTCAGCCGCACAGGTATGCGTCGTGTGGTGCTCGAAGGCGGGATTTCGTATGGCGACGATTTAAAGAAAGTTCAGGAAGTGAGTATTAAAGCCCTCTCGGAGGTTCCCAAACGGGATAAAACGAAGGATATAAAATTTTGGTTCACCGGCTTCGGCGACAGCAGCATCAATTACATGGCTCTGCTCTGGCTCGAGGATACGAATCACGCCAGCTACCTCGAAGGAAGAAGTGAAATGGTGATGCGTCTCAAGGCCGCTTTCGACGCCAACGATATTCTAATCCCTTTCCCAATACGTACCTTGGACTTCGGAATAAAAGGAGGGCAAAAACTCAACGACACCGTTCTCAAAATTCAGAATAACGCTGAGAAAACGCCGGCTTCGACCAACTCGGAGAACGAATAACGAGCGGGCGCTTAGTCCCACCATTCTTACCCAAGGTGTGGAATTACTTCCACACAATGCATGGACCAACGTTTTGAAGATTGTTGTTTATAAATTCCAAGAACATAGTTATCAAACGATTACACGTTCCCAAAGATTGTATTTATTTGTGGCGTTTCATTTGTCTTAAAGGTGTTACAAACTTTAAAATAGCAAAAATGAAATCACAACTTATCATCGCTTTAGGAGCAGTAATGAGCCTAGCTTCCTGCACCGATCAGAACAAAGTCAATCACGACCAGGCAATGTCCGAAATGAATACCTTTTTAGACAGTTTGGACAACGACGTAAACAACGGAACATTGGCGGATTGGGATGCCACTGACCGCAGACATGAAACACTCAAAGATCGCATAGAGTCGAATAGCGCCGAAATGAGCGAAGACATGAAAATGCGCCACGAACAAATGGATGATCGTTACGAATTGGCGAAAACCAAATTCAAAAATGGAACGGACGAATTCAATCAAGAAGCCAACGCTCAAATGGACAACATCGAAACTTGGTTAGATCGAAGCGCTGATAACACTGGCGAAGTTATACAAGAAACAGGAGACGACATGGAAAATAGTTGGAAAAAAAGTATGAATTGGCTGGACGAAAACTATGAAAAGTTAGAGGACAACACTAAAAAGGAATACGACGAATTGAAAGTTCGATTGAATGACAATGACCGAGGATAAAACTTGGAAGACCGATCAAAGTGGTCGGGCGAAATTAAAAATTAAAAAAAAAATAATCATGAGTTCGAATAACACAAGTGCACTAACCTTTCTTTTGGGAGCCGCTATAGGGGTAAGTGCCGGTCTTTATCTTAACAGCAAGAATGGAAAAGACATGCGCAAGAAACTAGCAAGTAAAGCCAGTGAACTTGAATCTACCATTGAAGAAAAAGTGCAGAAAGCTTACGAAAACTTAAAAACTAAAGTATCGTCGGCTAGTGAATCGGTTAAAGATGCGGCCGACACTGCAAAAGAGATGGCCAATAAAACGCAGAACAAAGTAAATAGCTATTAATAAATTAAAATAGCCGAGCTGAATGAATTTGCTACATGAAATATTTAATGAACAAAGCACAACCGCTAAAATGCTACTGGACAATGAGCTCGAGAGAGTTAAATTGATCTCCGCAAAAAAGGCGATGCGCTACGGTAGCAGTATCACACGTTGGTTGGTAAGTTTGGCATTGGCGAGCATACTTTTAGCTATGCTCGCCATAGCACTTGCCAGCTACCTGTCTTTACTGCTCGAAAGCGTAGCACTTGGTTATTTAGCCACAGCGGGCATATTTTTGGTAATACTGATTGTCTGGTGGGTGTCGGCGAAAAAGATGGTGAGTACGGTAATTATGAATTTGGCATTAAAAGAAATTTACGGAGATGAATAAACCTTACCACATCAATTCAGCCGCTGATCTTCAGCGCGAGATCGACAAGCTCAAAATAAAGCGCGAAATTTTGTTGGAAGGACTTGGAGCGTCTTTCAATAATCTTGAATGGAGCGATATAGGCAGCGCAGTAGGCCACAGGTTAAAAGGAGCTTCACCGATTGCCCTGGCGGGCACCGGGGGCATCGCTATTAGCGCGCTGATGACAGCCTTCAGGCTGGTTCCAAAACTTTGGCTTTTAAATAAAGCAAGGAAACTCGTGTTCAGGTAATCTCAGAATATTCAGATGACAAACCGTCTTGAGAATCATAAAAAATTCGCTCGTTTACTTTTCGTAACGAGCTTTTTTCTTGTTTCGTTTTACTTCCTACGCCCCATCTTTGCACCGCTGGCTTTGGCGTCTATTTTAAGCTTAATGGTTCTTCCTTTTGCCCGCTTTTTGGAAAGGCATCGGCTGAATCGCGGATTGAGCTCCATTCTGGCAGTCGCAATTCCCGGATTAATTTTCGGTGGTTTGCTAATATTGGCATATTTTCAACTCACGAAGTTGAGTGGAGAAGTAAAGAATATTGAATCTGCAATTGTAGGACGCTTGAATGACTTCACAGATATGCTTCCCGTCGATTTTCGGCCACAACACATGCGCAAGTTGAGCGAGGTAGAAGAAATGCTACCCCAAAACAGCTCTTGGGGGCAGTCCGCAATTACAGGGACTCTTTCAGCACTGTCGTCTCTGGTTTCCACAATTATCATCGTACCGGTTTTTATGGTCTTCACACTAATTTTCAGAGGGAGAGCGCGAGATTTTATTTCGGAATGTGATAAAGTTTTTGGAACCCGATTAGGAGTCCTGACGCACGAATCAGAATCGGTTGTACAAAGTTACATCGCCGGCTTGGGTTTGGTGACGTTGATTATTGGAACGATGGCCACCCTCGGGTTATGGATTATAGGCATTCCGTACGCCTTGCTTTTGGGTATATTCTCCGCGTTTTTGGCTATAGTGCCGTACGTGGGCACTTTTATCGGTTCCTTGATACCTATTATTTTCGCCTTTGCCGTGAAGGATAGCTATGGCTACGGCTTGGGCGTAATGGCTTTATATCTGGGTATTCAATTAATTGACAATAATTTCGTAAGCCCTTATATTTTAGGCAATAAGGTCAATATTAACCCTTTGGCTTCTATCCTTGGATTAACAAGCTTCTACCTTTTCTGGGGCTTAATAGGAATGGCCATCGCCATACCCGTCATGGCAATTTTACAGATACTCATGTCTCAAACTGATGTTCTGAGACCTTTCGCTTTACTTATTCGCCACAATCCAGAAGAAGACCGTCAAGATGCCGATTAACGGAAAGATCAAAACTGCCTGAGTTAATAGGAATTTAACTTCCGAAAGTCGGTAGGTAAATGCCCGAAATGCTCCTTGAAAATCTTCGAGAAATGGCCGCGGTTTTCCCAACCTACTTTAAAGACAATTTCAGACACCGTAAGGTCCGTCAATAGGAGCAGCTGACGAGCCTTATCAAGCCGGGCAATCCGCACGTACTCCATGACTGTATGCTTGTTGATGACCCGAAACCCATCCTGAAGTTTATGTTCATTAGTCCCCACTTCGCGAGCGAGATCGCTTACCGTAAAGTTCTTAGCCAGATTGAGTCGAATGTACTCCATTGCATCGCGAATTTTGGAAACTTCCGAGTGACGAAGGCGCGATTGATTTGAACCTTCTTTTAAATCATCGTCATAATCGAGTACTTGTAATGTGAGCATTTCGGCAGCTTTGGCTTGAAGGTACAGCAGGCGGCTAAGGCCGCGATGGGGGAAATTATCAATCTGATCGAGAATCTGGTCAAATTCTAAGCTATACTGACCTTCATGATAAAATCGATTGGAAGCTTCTACATCCTCCAACAAAAGGCGTAGAGGCGAACTGACTCGCTCAATACTGCAAGATATCTCCCGGAGAAAACGCTTACGGTCGATTTCCAAACTGCTAAGGCGATATGACGTGTTTGCTTTAAATCTCAACACATGGCCATTTACTCCCCCGCTAGCCACAAGTATGCTTCGATATGCAGGCAGAACATGCTCGTCTGTATCGTCAGCAAAACGATGTATTAACTCGCCTTCTTGACTGTAAATAAACTTAGCCGGGTGAATTTCGCTCTTGGTAAAATGGATTTCAATATCGCGGTTAAATCGAACATTGTAGAATATCAAGCCCAAACCGGAATTGTATTGAACCCCCCGAATTTGCCCTTCGCCATGCGTGGCCGGTATTTTAAGGGAATATACTTCGCAATCGCCTTTGAATTTGGCGTTCAAGCATTTAGCGAGATCGCTGATTACTTCACGAATGGGTAAGGACTGGACTTTTATCTGATCTTGCTTTGGGCTCATCGGTCTTTTTACCTTTTCGAACAAAGATATACCGCTGCTGAACATAAATGCTGTGCCTGCCTGAAAGGTTATCCCAAAAGCTGTTGCGAAATTTGTGGGTTCCTAAACCATCGCTATCCTTGTCCATTCCTTTTCATCTATTTCTCCATTTTACCGATTCCTTCGAACACCTTTCTAATGCTTTGGCAGGGCTGGTTCGGAGTGAATTAAAACCGTCAAAAATAACGGTCGTTTTCAAGTCAGATCAGAACCTCTGCGCAGATGACTTAATAAAACGATTTCCTGAACTACCACTGGAGTTTCACAATACCGATAGTTGCTCCCTCGGCGACTTTTATGAGCTCGTTCTTTCATCAGAAGACGAATTACTGGGCTTTACTTCGGGCAATAGAATCGTTGGACGCTCTTGCTGGCGCGTGTTGATAGAAGATTTGATAAACGGCTCATCGAGTGCATACGCGTCTCAAAAATACCTTTGGAAGCAAGCTAGAATGAGTTCAATGGATAAATGGCTTCGGTTGCACAGCGCGCCCAGGGATTATTTGCTCCAGAATCACAACATGAACAGCGGATCGGCCGATTATCCAACCTTTGTGATGACTAAAGATAATTATTCAGACTATCGAGGAATAGAATTTCCTGCTGCCGATTTTGACCAATTCATTGCGCAACTTTTTGGACTAGAATTAAAATTTAAACCTGCGAGTAGAGTGCAAGCAGGTATTGAGTTCGTTCAGATTCTCTGATAAAGGCTTCCTATTCCAGCCACCGCACCTTAAAAGTGCTTTGGAAAGGCTTCACCGCGCAAAGGTCGATTTCAAAAAATTTAAATCTTAGCCTTCTCGTACCACTTTCATTGTACTTCCTTTCGAGAGATCTTTATCCTTCAAGGTTTCTTCAATAACTTTTTCAATCCGCCTGGCATTCTTGTTATCTCCGACCCATTTATAAAGATTAACCACGCGTCTCGAAGCTTTAGCCAATAGCCCTGTGCGGTCTTTCTTCACGAGTATTGAGAAAATGTTTCTACACCATTTAAAATACGGCACAAGCACCAAAGCCGCTAAAATGAGAAATAGCCATCCTAGCGGGATAAACGGAATCGTAATGAACACGAGCCCTCCTATGATGAGCAAACCGGCAATTATGGGAATAACATATCTTTTCACAATAGGTCAGCGGCCAAAATCGTGCAAATTATGTGCATTAGGAGTCATGCATGCCGTTCGTTTATGGAAATGTGTGGCAAACCACGGCTAAAGGTTAAAAGAAAATTACCCAATGGCGAATGAAGCACGCTCCAATCCCATTTGAATCGCAGTAATAAATGGATTTGTTGGATGAGCAAACCCCTTCCTAATGCCATTGTGAAGACTCTAGGAAAGGCCTAATTATTGTTTTAATTTTGAGCCTTCTTAAATGGTATTATGAAAATATTTATTCCAATTCTTTTAGTGCTTGTAAGTCTAAGTAGCGTACGCGCCCAAGTTTATACCCGCAAGTATGAAGTGAAATCAAGCGATAAGCGTATAGGTCAAGTGGTAGTTACCCGATCGCTCGAAGGTGAGATTGAACAATATACCGTGGATTCTGATGTAACCATGTCGATGATAATTTCTTTAAATGTCTCTTACAAAGTGCAGGCTACCTTCAAGAAAGGTGTACTCGTTGCTTCATCGGCTACTATTTATTTGAATGGGAATATTCAGGATCAAGTCGACGTAGAGCGCAAAGGCGATCATTACGAGGTAGTTATGAACGGGCATACTACCCGTATTTATCAAGAAATCACAGCTTCATCAGCATCGCTCTTCTTCTCAAAACCAAAAGGCATTAAGACCGTTTTTTCTGAAACCAGTGGCATCATGAAACCGGTTACTGAAACCGCCGATGGTAAATTTAAATTGCGCGACCCTGATAAAGAATCGAATTTGAACACGTACACCTACTCTTCGGATCAAGGCCTGAACGGAATCGAAATAGAACGTTCGCTTTTTCCGACCTTAAATTTGGTATACACCAGAGAGCCGCGACCAGCCGAAACAGAATAACGCAACATTCTACCTTGCGACTACTCGACTGTTTGTACGCATCTGTGCTTCCGGCAAATGGGAGAAATTTCGTGATTTTTTGCGATTTACGTCTGTACTCGACTTCGCTCGTTCACCGTCGCTCTCAATAGATGCGGAGAATCTGGTGTGCCAAGAAAACTAAACCTGTACTTTGAACGTGACTATAATCTGTTCTACAACAGATGGATCGAGTAGCGTAGAAGTATCTCCCAAATTGCTCGTATCTCCTTCCGCAATTTTGCGGAGTATCCGGCGCATTATTTTGCCACTCCTTGTTTTGGGTAAAGCCAACACCCGCACAATCCGATCGGGACGGGCAATCTTACCGATGTGGTGAACCACGCTTTCGCAAACAGCTTCACGCATTTCGGCTTCGTCTAAACCTGCATCACTCATAATCACAAAAGCCAATATACCTTGGCCTTTTACATCGTGCGGATATCCAACCACCGCACTCTCCACTACGGTGTGATGGGCATTGATGGCATTTTCGATCTCGGCAGTGCCAAATCGATGCCCCGAAACATTGATCACATCGTCCACCCGACCTATAATCCGAAACATTCCGTCGGCATCGCGCCAGGCACCGTCGCCGGTGAAATAATATCCTGGAAACATCCTAAAATACGTGTTCATGCAGCGCTCGTGATCCCCGAAAATCGTGCGCAGCATACTCGGCCATGGGTGTTTGATGGCAAGTAACCCTTCGGTATTTGGCTCGTTGATTTCCAAGCCCGATTGATCGAGCAATACGGGCTGTACACCGGGCAATGGCAAGCCGGCATAAGTAGCTTTCATAGGGCTATGTGCCCCCAGGCCAGAGATCATTATCCCACCGGTTTCTGTTTGCCACCAAGTATCTACCAAAGCGCAAAGTCTTCGACCTACATGCTCAAAATACCAGTCCCAGGCTTCTTTATTGATCGGTTCACCTACCGTACCAATGGTTTTTAAAGTGCTGAGCGAAGCAGAATTTGGATAAGATTCACCGTGGAGCATAAGTGCCCGTATGGCTGTGGGAGCCGTGTAAAATTGATTAACCGCGTGCTTATCGCAAACCTCCCAAAATCGAGCCGGTGTCGGATAGGTCGGCACTCCTTCAAACATCACCGTGGTGATGCCCATCAGTAATGGGCCGTATGTGAGATAGGTGTGTCCGGTGATCCACCCAAGATCGGCCGTGCACCAAAACACATCACCTTCATCGGCTTGAAATACATTGGCAAAACTATAACCGGCGTAAACCATGTAACCACCGCAGGTATGGAGGATGCCTTTGGGTTTGCCCGTACTACCCGAAGTGTAAAGCACAAAAAGCGGGTCTTCGCTATCCATTATTTCTGGCTCGCAGTGGGCAGGTGCTTCCGCAGTTAATTCGGCCAACCAAAAATCGCGGCCAGGTTGCATGTCAACCGTTTCGTTTGTTCGCTTCACAACGAGCACAGAATCAACCGACGCTGTTTCGACTAAAGCTTGATCGACTACTGCTTTCAGCGATACTTGTTGCTTCCCGCGAAAGAGACCGTCGGCTGTGATCACCATTTTGCATTGACAATCATTGATGCGATCGGCAAGGGAGCGAGCCGAAAATCCGGCGAAAACCACGCTATGCACAGCGCCAATTCTAGCACAGGCCAGCACGGCGACTAGTAATTCGGGAATCATGGGCAGATAGATGGCCACCCGATCGCCTTTTCCAACACCTTTTGACCGAAGTACATTGCCAAGGGCCGAAACGTGCGCTAAGAGTTCGCGGTAGGTAAATGCTTTGTACTCGTCGGTCGGTTCATTCGGCTCCCATACTATTGCCGTTTTACCAGGAGTCACTGCCGCATGCCGATCTAAGCAATTTTCGGTGATATTGAGCTTGCCTTCGGTAAACCATTTTACATTGCCTTCCCTGAAACTTCCGACCATCGTTTCTTTCCACCGGGCGGACCAATTGTAATTTTCGGCAATCTCACTCCAAAATCCAGAAGGATCTTGAATGCTGCGCTTATAATGGTTTTGGTAATCTTCTTTTGATTTAATTCGGAAACTCAACATAATTCAATTCAATTTTTGAAAGAAAATGGCCAGGCTATGGGCGGGTATTTGCACGGTACCTTCCTTTATGACTTGCTTTTCAGCAGGTATTCCTAAATATGCTACCGTCCAGAGTCCTTCCGGTAAGCTGAAATCCTGGGTTACATTTGCGGCATTGCAAATCACCAGTGTTTGATTCCATTCGTCTTCCGCCGGACAATCTATTTGGTATATCAACAAACTATCCGCAGATTCTAAAAAGTGCAGACGCCGCTGAATTTCTTCTGTACTTCCCAATCGAAAGCAGGGATGGGATTTTCGCAAACCAATAAACCATCGGTATTGCTTAAAAACATCCAGGTATTCGGCTTTTCGCCCCCAGTCGATAGCGTTTACAGAATCAGGTGATTTATAGCTATTCTCCATACCCTGCTTCGTTCGCATCATTTCTGCACCCGCATGAATAAAAGGTATTCCTTGCGAAGTAAGCACCAAAGCATTGGCCAAAATCTGAAGATTTTTGCGGGTGGACTCGTTCGCTTGGGGATTGGTAAGCTCCAATTTGTCGAAGAGTGTGTGGTTGTCGTGGCAGGACACGTAATTTATGCATTGCAATGGGGACGAAGCCCAGGCTGTATCCGAATTGTTGATTTTGGTGTAATCTATGTCGGGATGAGCAGTAGCTCCTACAATGCCAAACTTTACACTCTCGCGCAAATCCCATTTGCCGCTTATAAATCCTTTTGCATTGTGATCGCTCCAATGCCCTTTAATACCATCGCGCATATCGTCGGAAAAAGCGGCTACGCCCGGCATCTTGTAGGTATATTTTTTCAAAGCTCGCTCGCCTTCCGGCAATGGGGAATCGCTGGCTGTCCAACCTTCGCCGTAGATTAACAAATCGGAGCGCGCAGCCAAAAGGGTATCCGCGATTACCTGCATAGTAGTTTGGTCGTGTATAGCCATAAGGTCAAAACGGAAACCATCGATGTGATACTCTTTTGTCCAGTACAATAAGGACTCCATCATTAGTTTCCGAAACATAGGTTTATCACTGGCTGTCTCATTTCCGCAAGCACTGGCATCGCTGTACTTACCGTCCGGCCATTGACGGTAATATTGCCCCGGAGCAGTTTCTTCGAGACTAAGCCCATCTACCCTGCCGGTGTGGTTGTACACCACATCCATCACCACGCGGAGTTCAGCTTTGTGCAAGGCTTGAACCATTTCTTTAAACTCTTTTATTCGAACTGTACTGTTAGAAGCATCTGTAGCGTAACTCCCTTCCGGGACGAAATAATTCTGCGGATCGTAGCCCCAATTGTATTGCGGTATTTCAGGCTTGCTTTCGTCGATGGACAGAAAATCGAATACCGGAAGGAGATGAACATGCGTGACTCCCAGCTCAACCAGATGATCTATACCGACGGAATTACCTTGTCGATCTTTGAGACCCGTTTCTGTAAAGGCCAGGTATCTTCCTTTGTTCACCATACCGGAAGTGGGGTGAATAGAGAAATCGCGGACGTGCACCTCGTAGATTACTGCATCGCCAATGGAGCGAAGCGGGGAAGCCGCGTCCGACTCCCAACCAGATGGATTGATTGCAGAAGGATCAATTAGTTGTCCGCGAAGGCCGTTTGTACCCACGGCTTTTGCATACGGGTCGGGGACTTCCGATCTCCAACCCGTCTTAAATTCAGCCTGAACGGTATAGAACTGTCCCCGATATTGAACTGGAATTTCCGTCATCCATGCACCAAAATCGCCCAAAGACATTGGAAGGGTGGCCAAAGCTTCCACATCCGCTGTTGGATCGTGGTAAATTCGACACATCATAGCTGTCGATTCGGGCGACCACACTTTTAAAACAATCCGATTGGTTTCAAAACTGAGCCCTAAATCGCTATTCGGGTAAAACATTTCGTTCACCGCCGCCATATTCTGAGAAACACCTTGATCATTGCAACTACATAAGCCCAGAGCAAGGATAAATATAAAATGGAATCGATTGCTGTGCATTTTAGAAAAATTAGCAAGGTCAGAAAGAAAGGAATTTTCATCGAGAAAACAAGGTCGGGTAAATGATCTGTTGATGTGCAACCCTTTAAACATTCAGTTGCGTAAAAGCTATATCGCGTCTCATTTCGAAACATTGGAAGGGTGCATAGCTTTGACACGCCAAAACACGTCTTTAATTATGAGAACCTTCTTCACACTTCTTACTGCCCTTATCGTTTGCGGAAGCACCAGCGCCCAAATAGATGTGGAAAACAAATTTCCCAATGTGATAACCCCGAATGGCGACGGCATGAACGATACCTTTCATATAGGTAACTATACTTTGGAAGATGGTCCTTCGTTGACCGTTATCAATCGCTGGGGCAAGACTATTTTCGAAGCGCAGCGCTACGCAAATCAATGGGATGCGAGTGAAAGTGAAACTGGTCAGTATTTTTATATCATCAAATTTGGTGATGGGAAGCAATACAGCGGTTGGCTGCAAATTGTGAAGTAAAAATTTAAATACCTACAAGTCAATTATTTATACCAAATTTGAAAATTGAGTTGTTGGAAACGAACAAATCAATGTTGATGATTTATAATTTGGATGCAAGATCATTCCACGGTTAATTGTCAATTTGCCCAGAATTTCAATCATAAACTTTTAACAAAAACCTAAAAATGAAAAAATCCTTACTCTTTGCAGCGGCCGCATTATTATTGGGCACTGCCGTAAACGCGCAAGACGTTTACAAACAAACCGGCGGGGAGCGCAACCTTGAATTTTTATTTGCTCCACTTGGAGGTAGCCCAATCGGCATTGATGGCATTAAGTATCGCTCTTTCACTTCAGCTACAAGTGCCTGGAGAGTAGCCGCTTTCGCCGGTTTCAATTCGGCAACTGACAACTCACTCGATGGAGAAACTGAACTTAAAGATGTTTCTTCAGAGTTTACCATCTCGGTGCGTCCAGGTATTGAGCGCCACTTTGCGGGTACCGACCGGCTATCTCCATACTACGGAGCTGAAGCACTTGTTGACTTCAGATCATCTAATGACAAATCAGAATCTTTGATTGGTGACGACGTTGAAGAACAAACTACCAAAAATGGTTCTATCGGGTTTGGTCTAAACGCCATAGCCGGTGTGGATTTCTATTTTGCTGACAACATCTACCTTGGTGCTGAACTAGGATTTGGTTTTGGCTTCACTTCAGAATTTGACACGAAAGTTGAAAATACAGTAGAAGGAGTTGATACCGTAGAAACACCAAACGGTAGCTCTTTGGACATCGGTCCAAACGTAGTAGGTGCTATCCGTCTTGGTTTCTTGTTCTAGAAAACGTACCTTCGGTACTCAAAGTTTCTAAAGAATATGATACTCAAAAACACACATAGAATAACTGCGGTGGCACTCACCGCAGTTGTTTTACTTTTCAGCGCGGGCTGCTCGAAAGAGTATGATGCCGTGGGAACCGATCATAATAACGAAGTAAAGCGCGTTAAAGATCGGAAGACAAAACAGGAAATACAGGATGCATCACAGCGCATACCAGCTATTTCCTGGTACAATCAAACGATGAATAAAATCATCACATTTGACCCAAAAAGTGAAGCTAAAACCTTTAGTTTCTCTGACCCAAATCCAGGCTGGAATTTTAGCAATTCAACAGAAACCGCTTGGGTCCCAGCTGAAGGCGGCGGGGGTATTCTTTTTGTTGGCTCCGGTTCATTTGGTGGCAACACGGGTGGAGGCACCGTAGTAGCGGGAAGTACAACGCTGAATATAATCTCTACGTTTTGTTTCTCTGCATCTGAAGAAGCGATTGGACTTGATATTGGAGGGTTCGGAGGTCCGGACTTCGATGGTATTTCTGGTGTTGTAGGTTTTGCAGGAGATTTCGAAGCTCTTCAAAATGAGAATTTTGAAGATGAAGATGACATTTTCGATTTCTTTCAAGGCATTGCTTACTATGTAGTCTATGATAATGAAGCAAATGGCAGCTACGATATCTTAAACTGGTTTGAAGATGCCGGCGAACCTACTGATGATTTAGGAGGTAATGGATTTGCTTGGGTTTACGGATTCGAACCAGATGCATGGTCAATCTACTTTTCAGAA
Source organism: Flavobacteriales bacterium (assembly GCA_038321615.1). Taxonomy (GTDB): domain Bacteria; phylum Bacteroidota; class Bacteroidia; order Flavobacteriales_D; family Cryomorphaceae; genus JBBQFC01. The sequence continues at coordinate 58,295 of JBBQFC010000015.1, forward strand.
AGCGGTTCGCTTAATGTCTCTGGAGGAAGTATAACCTTTTCAGGACAGTATTTAGGTCTAATTTTAGATGTTTCTGACCTTGAGTCGAGTTTTGATGACTTCAGCTTTGTAGAAGCTGAGGGTTTTGGAACGATGGGATGTAATTAATCCTTTCTAAGTAAATATTTAAAGCCGCTTTCTTTCGAAGGCGGCTTTTTTTGGAATTAAAAATTCAACTAATAAATAACCGTAGTATTATAAGTGCAGTGGAGAAAGCGAAGCATTACAAATGCAGCGAAGCACGTTAAGAAGCAAGTATTAGCCGCAGCATTATAAATGCAGCAGAGCAGGTTAAGAAGGAAGTATTAGCCGCAGCATTACAAATGCAGCGGAGCAAGCAGCATTATAAATGCAGCGGAGCACGTTAAGAAGCAAGTATTAGCCGCAGCATTACAAATGCAGCGGAGCATTACAAATGCAGCAGAGCGAAGTAAATGCAGCGGAACCAGGGTTACGAATCATCGATTAAAAAAAATGTTCAGAGTCTTTTTTCAGTCGGCGAAAAAATTACCTTTAACGCAATTACTAAAACTTAAACCAAATGAAAACCAACCTATTATTGATCGCCGCAGGCATCTTTTTGATGGCCTGTGAACCTGCTCAGGTTCGCTACACCCAGCAATCGCCGGAGATTGAGACTTTCAAATCGGTATTGAAGGCCTATAACGACAGAAATTTAGAAGGTATGAATGCTGCTTATGCCGACACAGCAAAGATTTTCATGAACTCATCGACCAAAGGAGTGCTGGCAAGTGAAGAAAATGCTGAAGGCTTAAAAGGCATGGAAATATTCAGTTCTGCGAAGTTTGATTTCGCCGATGATGACATTGAAATGGTGGTGACCGACAAAGGCGAAACCTGGGTTAACTACTGGGGTAAGTGGCAAGGTACCTTTGCTGCAAATAATGAACCCGCTGAAATTGCGCTTCATATTACAGCTCGTTTTATTGATGGCAAAATCGTTCAGGAGTACGACTATTTCGATAGTTCTGGAGTCGATGAAAAATACCAAGAGATAGAAGCTATGGCGAAGGCTGCAACGGATTCCACAGCTACGACGCCTGCGATGTAAATTCGAATTGCTCTAAAATCAAAATACCCGACCCGGACAGCATTCATTTCTTGTCCGGGTTTCTTTATTAAGCATGTTCAATAACACTAGCTTAAAAAGCTATGCTAATAACCATGCCTGCTCTATTCCGGTCGCATTGCGCTTTTGGCAATTGCTCGAGCACATTAATTTAAATGACAGGTGATCAAAGGTTGAATCGGAGACCACCACTCAATTCAAGCCGGTTTAAGGACACTTTCTCCCCTTTTGGTAGTTCCAATGTTTGTCGAATATTTTCTCCAGAAACCTTAAACGATTTCAAGTCACCGGCGATGAACGAAGCCTGGATACCCAAAGACAACCACGGAGTGATGGCCAGATCGTAACCCAAATCCACAAATAAGGCCCATGTGTTGCCCTTGGCTACAGCAGGTATAGAAGCTTCCAATTCGTCGCGCAAAAACTGATAGCCTCCGCCAACCTTTAACAAAAAGGCATTATCACCATTCATAGACGCATTTCGAACCGTCCAGAACCCACCGATGAGATGAACACTCACCGTTTCGTCTATTATACCGCGCACCTGTTGTCCATCGGCTGCAGTGAGTGTTACTTCATCGCTATTGGAACTTCGAAAAAGCGCGTACTTGAGCCCGATTCCCATGGCCGGTGAAAGAAACCGCGAAACATCAAGGTGGTATTGATAGCCCGAATTTAGTTTTCTTAGATGGTCTTCATAGGATGCGCTCACGCCCGATGGAAGATCTGCCAGCCGCCAGGAAGCACCCGCCCCCATCGCTAGCCGCCATTTAGTGCTATAAACTCCGGTGGCCGTTCGAAAACTAACCTTCCCGTTTGACGTTGCAGCTGAAGCGCTATCGCTGGAAGTTGGATTCACAGATGCATAGTCGTATTGAAAAGAAGCTACTTTACTGCGCAGGATGAAGGATTTTGAAGTCTCATAATTATCGTAAATTTTATAGACCAACTCTACGGCATTTTCGCGAACGATCTCGCAGCGTATAGAGTCACCTCCTGTGGTAATTAGGAGATCCTGACCAATGGCTGGTTTTGACAGAAAACCGAGCGTTCCAATTATCAAACTGATTTTGAAAAATTTAATCATATGTGGGTGGATGTTTTTAAAATTATCGAAAGCTAAACTTGCGAAATATACATGGTAGCCTTTGCATTTCACCAGGCGCTTGAGCATGGTCTGAAGTGGTCTAGTTCTACTGGACAGATTTCTATTCAAACATAGTTGTTTTAGTGTTTGTAAAGAGGGGTTTGGGGAGACTCATAACTTTTTATTTTGTTCATAACCTATGCAGCTATCTGGTATTCATTTAGATACGCTTTCA
>JBBQFC010000016.1:0-53504 GCA_038321615.1 Flavobacteriales bacterium
TCACTCTGAATTTTTTTTCATGTCGGTACATTCTCAAGTCAAGCGCGTTACTACGCGCACTTTGCGGGAAATGAAGCAGAAAGGCGAGAAAATCGCTATGCTCACTGCATACGATTATTCCATGGCGCGTATTGTAGATCAAGCCGGCGTGGACGTAATCCTTGTGGGTGACTCAGCATCGAATGTGATGGCTGGTCATGAAACGACCTTGCCTATTACCCTCGACCAAATGATTTATCACGCTTCTGCGGTGGTTCGAGCTGTAAGCAGAGCCCTCGTTGTAGTCGATCTTCCTTTTGGTGCCTACCAAGGTAATAGCAAGGAAGCGCTCACCTCTTCGATCCGCATCATGAAGGAAAGTGGCGCGCATTCCGTAAAGCTCGAAGGCGGACGGGAGATCAAAGAAAGTGTGGAGCGCATTTTATCGGCTGGAATCCCTGTGATGGGCCATCTGGGCTTAACCCCGCAAAGTATTTATAAGTTCGGAACTTATACTGTGCGGGCGAAGGAAGAACAAGAAGCCGAAAATTTGATAAACGATGCCAAAATGCTCGATGAAATCGGCTGCTTCGGGGTGGTGTTAGAGAAGATTCCAGCCAAACTCGCGGCACAAGTTTCGCTGAGCATCGACATACCCACTATTGGGATAGGTGCCGGTGCCGACTGCGATGGACAAGTTTTGGTTGTGCACGACATGCTCGGCATTACCAACGAATTCAGTCCGCGATTTCTGCGTCGGTACCATAATTTATATGATGAGATGAAAGCCTCGATTGCTCATTACGTTTCCGACGTACGGAAGCGTGATTTTCCAAATTCGCAAGAGCAATATTAGCGGTGAGGAGCACAGTCGAAAATTTAGAAGTTCTTTATGAGGACAACCACCTGATAGCCGTCAATAAGCGTTCTTCGGATATTGTCCAGGGCGATAAGACAGGCGACCAACCGCTTAGCGAAGTGGTAATGCATTGGCTCAAAAAAAAGTACAGCAAGCCCGGCGATGCCTTTATCGGCGTGGTACACCGCATCGATCGCCCGGTTACGGGTATCCTGCTATTCGCCAAAACGAGCAAAGCGCTTAGTAGGCTCACGGCACAATTTCGCGATAAGCAAATCCAAAAAACATACTGGGCCGCGGTATGTGCCCGACCGGAGCCGACCGAAGGCAAGCTCACTCACTATTTGTTCAAAGACGAAAAGACGAATAAGTCAAAGGCTTTAGATAAACCCCAAGGCTCCGCCAAATTATCTTCCCTCACCTACAAGCTATTTGCAGAGAGCACCACCTATTTCTTTCTGGAAATCCTTCCGGAAACAGGTCGCCACCATCAAATCAGGGCACAGCTCGGTAAGATTGGCTGCTCCATCAAGGGCGATTTGAAATATGGCGCTCCGAGACCAAACAAGGACGGGAGCATACATCTTCACGCTCGAAGAGTGCAGTTTACCCATCCTGTATCGCAAGAAGAAATAACCATCAGCGCACCCCTTCCAGTAGATCCCGTGTGGGATAGCTTGAGTTAAGTCAATATTTCTGATCCACCCACTTAATTCAGACTTTATGTCTGTAAAGATATTTTGTTTCTGCCAAATTGGCATGAAACTTATCATCAATTCCGTTTGGCGAGCCATTTGAATAGTCGCTGATCGAATGTTTAACTCATAAATCTTAAAACTATGTCGCTCATAAAATTTAGAACCGCTGCTATCAGCAACCCTTTGGATGCTTTGTTCAACGATTTCTTCGAAGGCGAATTTTTGCCAAAACACGGACAGAACCGCCTGGGTACCGCCCCTGCTACCAACATTCGTGAAGATCAAAAGAACTTCTATGTAGAGTTGGCTGCTCCGGGCATGAAAAAGGATGACTTCAAAGTCGAAATCAACGAAAATCTATTGAGCATCCGCGCGGAAAACAAGGATGCCAAAGAAGAGCGAAACGATCGCTTTACGAAACGCGAATTTAATTACTCATCCTTCGCGCGGTCATTCCGATTGCCCGAAGCTGTGAACAGCGAAAGCATCGTTGCGAGTTATGTCGATGGTATCTTATCCTTGCAGATTCCAAAAGTAGAATCTCCTGAAAAAGTAAAAGTTCGACAAATAGCCATTAGCTAATTGAAAGCTTGCGGTTTGATTGAAGGGTGTGGGCTTAAGAAAGTCCGCACTTTTTTTTGAGATACTCGCTCGTTATAATTTCGGTCGGTGTGATGAAGATATCGAGTTCATTTTTTCGTGGAAAGTTCGCTTGCGAAGTGACGACCAAAGTTTTGGGATTTGCGCGTATTGAGTTTTAAAAATTCTGGAGAGATAAAATAAATCGATCTTTGCTCAGAACGACAGTGATGAAAATTAGGGATGTTTTTATGCCCTAAAGTCGTTTCGAGTGCAGCATCCTTAATTTCATTATTCAAATAGGAATGGGCTCATTATCCGAAAAATATGTTTTCTGGACATTACAGTGAAATTTTAAAAGCCATTATTCTTCACAAGAAATTCTGTTTACTGCTCAGATAAATTGAGTCAATCAACCATGGAATATAAAGACTACTATAAAACCCTTGGCGTTGCAAAATCTGCCGCTCAAGATGAGATCAAGAAAAAGTATCGGAAGCTCGCTATTAAATTCCACCCCGATAAAAATCCAGACGATAAAGCAGCTGAGGAGAAGTTTAAAGAAATTAACGAAGCGTACGAAGTATTGGGAGAAGCGGCGAAGCGCAAAAAATATGACGAAATGGGTAGCAACTGGCAAGCTTACGAACGGCAATCGCAGGCTCGTGGAGCACAGGGCGGTCAGCGCCAGCAGTATACCAGCGACTTCGACGGTTTTGGTGGGGCTGGTTTTTCCGATTTCTTCAACGCTTTTTTTGGGGGCGCGGGTGGTTCAGCCTTCGCAGGCCAGCAGCGAAGTAGTGCCAAACCCAGAAAAATCAATAGCACCGCTACCTTGGAGCTTTCGCCTAAAGAAGCCATTGAAGGTGTTCAAAAAGTAGTGATCATCGGCGAAAGCCGCATTCGCCTGCACATAAAGCCGAATACCTATTCTGGTCAAAAACTCAAGCTTACGGGCAAAGGGGAGAACGGCGGCGATTTGATTGTGCAAATTCAGATTGTGGGCGATGGTACCACGGAAATTTCAGGCAACGACCTATCTCAAAAGGTGAACATCGATTTATACACCGCTGTGCTAGGTGGCAAAGCTGTGGTGGACACGGCTCGTGGCCGAATTAATTTGCCTATTTTGGCTGGAACCCAGTCGGGCAAAAAGCTGCGTTTGAAAGGCAAAGGTTTGCCTGCCGGCGATGGTGTTTCCGAAGGCGATTTAACCGTGGAAGTGCAAATTCAAGTACCCACCAATCTTTCTGAAGATGAGCGTGTTCTATTTGAAAAACTCCAGGCTTTACGAAATTAAAGGGTGAAATAGAAATCTTGCGATTTGTATGCCTGGTAGCGATCCTTGTCGAAAGTAAAGTAGCGCGCGGGTTTGTGCGGCACTCCGATCTGCTTTTCTTTGAGTTGAACCAAAAAGCTCATCTTCATAATTTTCCTCCTGAAATTCCGTTTGTCTAATTCAGTTTGCAAAATGGCCTCGTAGAGTTTTTGCAACTGACCGAGCGTAAATTTTTCAGGGAGGAGTTCAAAGCCGATCGGCTGATATTTGCTCTTGAATTGAAGCTCTTTCCATGCCGAGTTTAAAATGTCGCGATGGTCAAAGCCCAGTTCAGGAAGGTTGTCGAGATCGTGCCAAAAAGCTTTTTTGGCAAAGCCACTGGCATGGAGACTATACGCATCTGCGCGGATCAGGGAATAATAGGCCACTGTAATTACCCGCGCTTCGGGCTCTGCTCGAATGGATTTTAACCATGCGTGGTCTTTTTCCTTTGTGAGTCTATCCGGGTCGCCGAAAGAGCCAAACTGCTCCAGGTAAATATTGTGGAGCCCCGAAAGCTCATTTAGCACCCTTTGCGCAGCTTCATCTAAATTTTCATCATTTAGAATAAGGTTTCCGGGTAATACGTATACTTTTTCCTCTGCAGACTGTTCATCGATTCCATCGCGATCGATTAAGAGAACTTTGAGTTTTTCGCCATCGAAGCCGAATACCACACAGTCGACAGAAACATTCGGGTTGAGACGCTTCTCTACAGCGGGGCGCATTGACATACAGTAACGGTAATCTTCACATCGTTATTAAGGTCGGCAAATGTATCAAATAAATCTTGTTTCTTTGCCCTTGCGCTCCTAAGTGTTACTGGTACACTATACGGAGTGTTTAAGTTTTCTGAACATGAGTCAAATACGCAAAATAGCAGTTTTTACATCAGGGGGCGATGCTCCTGGTATGAATGCTGCAGTGCGCGCCGTAGTGCGTACAAGCATCTACAATAATCTTCAAGTGGCCGGCATCTACCGCGGTTACGAAGGCTTGATGGAAGGCGATTTCGAAGAACTTACCGTCCGTTCGGTCAATCACATTCTCCAGCGGGGCGGTACCATACTTAAGTCTGCGCGCAGCGCGGAGTTTCGCGAAAAGGCAGGTCGCGAAAAGGCTTTCGCCAAATTGAAATCTAGTGGTATAGATGCCTTAGTGGCCATCGGCGGTGATGGCACCTTCACGGGTGCGCACCTTTTTAATAAGGAGTTCGATTTTCCGATAATTGGCATTCCTGGCACCATTGACAATGATCTGTTTGGTACCGATTTTACCATAGGTTTCGATACGGCGCTCAACACCGTGATAGAAGCGGTTGATAAAATCCGTGATACGGCCGCTTCTCACAATCGGGTGTTTTTTGTAGAGGTGATGGGGCGCGACGCTGGTTTCATAGCCGCGCATGCCGGAGTAGCTTCAGGCGCGTTGGCGGTGCTCATCCCAGAAAGGAATATGCCAATCGAAGATTTGGTGGAGCGGCTTAAAGAAGCCCGTCGGCAAAATAAAACCAGTAATATCATCATCGTTGCCGAAGGCGGAAAAAGCGGAAATGCCACCGAAATTGCTGCCAAAGTCAACGAACTGGCACCTTTCTACGAAACAAAAGTTACGATCCTCGGCCATATCCAAAGGGGAGGAAGCCCTTCTTGCTTCGATCGAAATTTGGCAAGCCGACTAGGCGTGGCTTCGGTCGAAATGTTGCTCCAAGGCAAACGCGATTGCATGGTGGGAATGATCAACCAAAAGGTTGTGGCTACCACTTTTGCGAAAGCCATTACAGATAAACTCACCATCGATCCGGAACTTATTCGCATCGCTGACATACTTTCTATTTAATTTAATCCATTTCTATGCTTTTAATTGCCGACAGCGGATCGACCAAATGCGACTGGAGACTCATCGTAAGCCCCGATGCGTACCATGACTTTAAGTCGATGGGAATCAACCCTTATTTCCACAACGAAGATGCCATTGAAACGGAGTTGCTTGCCAACGAACATTTCATGACGTTTGCCAAAGATGTGTCTATGCTTTTCTTTTACGGTGCGGGCTGTTCATCTCCTGATCTCAAACGCATTGTTCACCGCGGACTTTCGCGGGTTTTCGAAAACGCCGAAATTTACGTAGATCACGATTTGGTTGCGGCCGCATTTTCCGTATATGATGATGAATCTTGCATAGCCTGCATTCTCGGTACCGGGTCGAATTCTTGCCATTTCGACGGTGATATTGTGCGCGAAGAAGTCCCTGCTTTGGCCTACATCCTTGGCGATGAAGGAAGTGGCAGCTACTTTGGTAAAAAGGTTTTAGCCGATTTTTTATACAAGCGATTGCCTATTGACCTGCACGAAGCACTGGTAGATGAATTTCAACTGACCAAGGATAAGATCGTCGATAGGGTTTATATGAAACCTAACGCCAACGTATACCTCGCTTCTTTCATGAAATTGATAACTCGATTCAAACATGAGCCTTATGTTCACAAGATGATTAAAGCAGGCTTGGGTGCGTTTTTAGATACCCATGTACTTTGCTTTCGCGATGCACGCGAAATTCCTGTACACTTTATTGGCTCGGTAGCCTATTACCATGAAGATATTTTGCGCGAAGCTGCTGCCGAACGCGGTATAAGAATTGGCAAGATCATCAAAAAACCAATTGACGGCCTGCACCGCTACCACGAAAAAGAATTTTTTAGCAAGAAGACTATTTAACTTTCGCTCGTGATCAAAGCTTGTTTGTTTGATTTAGATGGGGTAATAGTCGATACTGCGAAATATCATTATTTGGCTTGGAAAAGGCTTTGTAATAGTTTGGGATTCGACCTCACCGAAGCCGAAAACGAGCACTTGAAAGGAATAAGTCGAGCGAAATCGCTCGATATCCTTCTGGAAAAGGACGGTGTGACACTATCTGACGCCGAAAAAGTGCACTGGATGAAAGTGAAGAACGACTGGTATCTCGAACTCGTCGAAGAAATGACAGCCGAAGAAATACTTCCTGGTGTGCGGCCGTTTTTTGAATCCATTCGAGGAGCAGGATTGCTCATAGCTCTGGGATCGGCAAGTAAAAATTCCCGATTGATACTTGAGAAAATTAATATGATGCCTTATTTCGATGCCATTATTGATGGAACTCTGGTTACGCTCGGCAAGCCTCATCCCGAAACTTTTCTTTTGGGAGCTAAGGCGCTCGGTGTTCTGCCATCCGAATGCATCGTATTCGAAGACTCACTCGCCGGTGTTGAAGCGGCTCGCGCCGGCAACATGCGCAGTGTGGGCGTAGGAGACCCCGCAATCCTCACGGACGCCGATTTTGTAATCAGCACTTTTGAAGGACAGGATTTAAGCCTTATTAACCGATTTAATTAGCATGAAAAAACACTATGTCGAAGATGCGTGGAGCATAATTGAAGAAGGGTTTCACCCTGAAATGCAGCGTTCTTCTGAGAGCATTTTCAGCCTCGGAAATGGACACATGGGGCAAAGAGCCAACTTTGAAGAGAAGTATACTGGCACTACCTTACAGGGAAACTATGTGGCGGGGGTTTATTATCCCGACAAAACGCGTGTCGGTTGGTGGAAGAACGGATACCCAGAATATTTTGCGAAAGTGCTCAACGCCGCCAATTGGATCGGCATCGACATAGAAATCGACGGGAAAGCACTTGATTTGGCGAAGGCCAAGATCCTTCATTTCCGCCGCGAGCTCGATATGAAAGGAGGCGTTTTGAGTCGCAATTTTGGAGTTGAATTCGAAAAGGGCAAGCACTTAGAGATAAAGGTTTTGCGCTTTCTGAGTATCGTTGAAAAAGAAGCGGGATTGATTAAATACAGCCTTACACCAATTGGATTTGAACCTGAGATTATGGTTCGAGCCTACATCGATGGGGATGTCCAAAACCAAGATGCTAACTACGAAGAAAAATTCTGGCAAGAAGTAGCCAAAGGTTCCACTGCTAACGGTAGTTTTGTTTCTTTGAAAACCAAGAAATTGGATTTTGAAGTTACCACTGCCCAGCGTTTAAAGATAGATTTGGACGGGCGGGCGCAAAGCCTACGTGGCCGACAGGTGGAACGCAATAAATTCGTTTCAAATCAATACGATTTTACGGTGGCTGCGGGAAAGGAATTGACGATTTACAAATATGCCGTCAATGTCTCATCGCTTCACGTAGCTTCGGAAAATCAAGAAGCTGAAGCCAACCGTTTACTCGATGGGCTCACAAATAAAGGTTTCGACACCTTGATGGCTGAGCATAGCGCAGCTTGGCAGGAGCGGTGGAAAATGAATGACATTGTGATTCATGGCGACGTTGCAGCCCAACAAGCCATTCGGTTCAATATCTACCAACTCAATCAAACGTATTCGGGCGAAGATGCCCGCCTGAATATTGGGCCAAAAGGTTTTACCGGCGAGAAATACGGAGGAGGCACCTATTGGGATACAGAAGCCTATTGCCTTCCTTTCTACCTGCTCACTGCAGGCAGCGAAGTGGCCAAAAATCTCCTGCGATACCGCTATCGTCAACTCGATAAAGCCATTGATAACGCAAGCAAATTAGGCTTTTCCGATGGAGCAGCGCTTTACCCCATGGTTACCATGAATGGCGAAGAATGCCATAACGAATGGGAGATTACCTTCGAGGAAATTCACCGAAACGGCGCCATCGCCTTTGCCATTTACAACTTCATCCGCCATACTTCAGACTATAGCTATTTGTACGAAGGGGGGCTGGAAGTCCTTCTGGCGATCGCCAGATTTTGGAAGCAACGAGTAAACTGGAGCAAGGACAAACAAGCCTATGTGATGCTCGGTGTTACAGGGCCAAATGAATACGAGAACAACGTAAACAACAATTGGTACACCAATTACATAGCCCGCTGGACGCTCCAGTACACCGCCGAATGTATAGCTACAGTCCAGTCTGATGCTAAGTTTTGGTCAGAATTTAAAGCAAAAACGAATTTTGACTTGGAAGAACTAACCGCCTGGAACGATATCGTGGAGAAGATTTACCAGCCCAAACTGGCCGGAACGCGCTTATACCTTCAGCAAGATGGTTTTCTCGATAAGGAAGATCAAACAGTTGCAGATTTAGATCCAAGTCACCGGCCAATCAATCAAAAATGGTCTTGGGATCGAATCTTGCGATCGGTATTTATCAAGCAAGCCGATGTATTGCAGGGCATGTATTTCTTCGAAGATCATTTTGATATAGAAACCATTCGTGAGAACTTCCTCTACTACGAGAGCCGTACCGTACACGAATCTTCGCTTTCGCCGTGCGTGCACTCCGTTCTGGCGTGCAAGCTCGACATGGAAGAGAAGGCTTACGAAATGTATTTGCGGACATCCCGCCTCGATCTCGATGACTACAACCACGAAGCCGACGAAGGTCTGCATATCACTTCGATGGCCGGTACCTGGATGGCGGTAATTGAAGGTTTTGGCGGTAAACGAATTCGCGACGGGGTGCTTAGCTTCGATCCGATGATTCCGAAGCACTGGGATTCGTATTCTTTCAATTTGGTATATCGCGGCAGTGTGATTAGTATTACCGTAAATACCAACGAAGTAACAGTTGAAAACAAATCTTCGGAATCGGTAAAGTTGAAGCTCTACAGCACGGCACATGAAATAAGTGGTTCATCTACCCTCACCATAAACCGATAAACATGAATCGATTCGCCCTACTTGCGCTCACTGTTAGCCTTGCTGCCTGCAATCAGCCAGATACGATTCAAGAAAAACTCGCTTTAGGTGAGCGAATTACAGGGCTCGCATCGCCGATAAAATTGGCTTACGGCACTACGCATATCCACCTTTTAGATTATTTCGAAGGAGCCGAACAAATTGATTCTATCGCCTTCAGTAGTAAAATGGATTACGAGTTCGATCGCGACAGTGCTATTGTACATGTAAATTCCACGGCTGGCCTGCTTCCGCTGATGGAAATGAATGTGCATAGCGGGGCTAAGACCTACACTATCCCCGTTTTCAATACCAATCAATTGGCTCATACTTTTCGGTATAAACCGGCTTCTCCGCAAGCGAAGCAAATTGAAGTCAAAGGCAACTTCAACGGCTGGAATGCAAAAGCAAATCCGCTTACCCAGGATGGCGAAACTTGGACAACGAACCTCGTACTTAATCCAGGGCTTTACGAATACAAGATAGTTGAAGATGGGAAAGAGATTCTTGACCCCAACAATTCTGAAACGAAAGACAATGGAAATGGTGGGTTGAATTCCGTATTTCGAGTCGGAACTATAACTGCCGCTCCGCGGATAGCAACTTTCGCCGTGGCTGGTGATAGTTTAATATTTCATTACCCCGAAGGGCTTCAAAAACCGCTCATTTTGCTCCAAAATCAAAAAATAGCTGAAGACAATTACCGCCGTAACGGCGACCGATTGGCACTGTATTTACCCAATTTTGATTTCAGTCAAGAAAGAACTTTTCTTCGGGTATATGGCAGCGATGAGTCGATGCGGTCCAATGATATTTTGATTCCTTTGGCAAAAGGTGAGGTTGTAGTTCAAGCGGCTGACTTGGACAGAACCGCTCACCACACCTGGTCTATGTACTTTATGATGGTAGATCGATTCCTCAATGGAGACACTGCCATCGACAAACCTGTAAGTGACCCCGAGATTAAACCAGTAGCCAATTATTACGGCGGCGATATTCGAGGGGTAGTTCAGAAATTAAACGAAGGATACTTTGATGCAATAGGGATCAACACCATTTGGCTTTCTCCAATTACGCAGAATCCCCTTGGCGCTTATGGCTTGTGGGATAAGGGAGGCGTTAAGAGCAAATTTTCCGGGTATCACGGTTATTGGCCTATTTCATCGAGTCAAGTAGATACGCGCTTCGGAGATTCATTGGCTTTAGCCGACCTTCTAAGAGCAGCTCACGGTAAGGCCAATAATGTGCTGCTCGATTATGTAGCCAACCATGTGCACCAGGAGCACCCGGTTTACATCCAGCATCCGGAGTGGGCCACGCAGCTCTATTTGCCCGACGGCACCTTGAATACCGAGCGCTGGGATGAATATCGGCTTACCACCTGGTTCGACACTTTCATGCCCACCCTCGATTTGGAGAACGATGAGGTGGTAGCCGCCATGACCGACTCTGCACTTTTTTGGTTTAAGAACTTTGAAATCGATGGTTTTCGCCACGATGCCACCAAGCATATTCCACTCAAATTTTGGCGCGAGCTTACGCGAAAATTAAAGTATGAAGTGGTGGTGCCGCAGAATCGGGCGGTTTTCCAGATAGGAGAAACCTATGGTAATCCCGATTTAATTGGAAGCTATATCGGGAGCGGATTGCTAGACGCTCAATTTGATTTTAATCTTTACGATGCAGCTGTAGCGGCTTTCAGCCGTGATAATGGCGATATGGCAAATTTAACCAGAGTGCTAAATCAGAGTCTTGAAGGCTACGGATACCACCACTTGATGGGCAATATTTCTGGAAACCAAGACCGCACTCGATTTATCTCTTTTGCCGATGGCTCGGTAAGTCCCAGCGAAGATGTGAAGCTCGCCGGTTGGACACGTCGCATTGAAATCAAGGACACCATCGGTTACGATCGCTTATTGCTACTCCATGCGTTTAACTTCACAGTGCCGGGCATCCCGGTGATTTATTATGGCGATGAAATAGGCATGCCTGGAGCGAATGATCCGGATAATCGACGCATGATGCGGTTTGGCGATGATTTGGCGGAAGCCGAAAAATCAACTTTAACCGTTGTGAGCAAGTTGGCCAAACTAAGAGCTAACAATATGGCGCTGCTATACGGCGATCTAGAAGTATTGGCGCAAAGTGAAGATTACCTGATATTTGTACGAAACTATTTCGATCGAGTCACTGTGGTTTGTTTGCACAGCGGGCGCGAAGCACAGGAGATTCAATTCAAAATTCCCGCTCATTTGAGCGCATCAAAACTTCAATCTACTTTCGGCACTAATTCCAGTGCAGAAGGGCAAAATATTACCGTCACACTCCAACCCGTTTCATTTGAAATTCTAACCAACTAAATCATGACAAAGTCTTGTTTGCCAGTCTTAGCATTATCGCTATTCTTACTAGGTAGCTGCGGGGAAGCGCCCGTAGTTGAAAAAGAAGTAGTGGTGGAAGTACCCGCCACGCATGAAGAGTGGTCGAAAAATGCTACCATTTACGAAGTAAACATACGCCAATACACGCCGGAAGGCACTTTCAACGCCTTTTGTCCCGATATGAAGCGACTGAAAGACATGGGCATCAAAATCCTTTGGATTATGCCTATCCAACCCATCTCGGTCGAGAATCGAAAAGGCGGTCTGGGAAGTTATTATGCCGTGCAGGATTACAAAGCTATCAATCCGGAATTTGGGAACATGGACGATTTCAAATCGCTGGTGCGCGAAGCCCATGCGCTCGATATGAAAGTGATTATAGATTGGGTAGCTAACCACAGCGGATTCGATAATGTATGGACGAAGGAGCATATGGATTGGTACACCCTCGATTCAGTAGGAGGCTTACAGCCAACCGTTGGCACCGACTGGTACGATGTGGCTGATTTGAATTACGACAATTATGAAATGCGCGCCGCTATGATCGACGCCATGCAGTTTTGGGTGAGCGAGGCAGGTATTGATGGCTTTCGCTGCGATGTGGCGAGCATGGTGCCGACCGATTTCTGGGAAGCCTGCCGCGATTCCTTGGAGCGCATGAGACCAGATATTTTTATGCTTGCTGAAGCCAATAAGCCCGAATTGCTCCAGAAAGCTTTCGACATGGATTACGGCTGGGATTTATTGCACATCATGAACAGTATTGCCAAAGGTGAAATGAAACCCGATGCCATCGATGCCTATTTGCAAAGGGAAGATTCGCTTTACGAAGTTGACGATTACCACATGTATTTCACCACCAACCATGATGAAAACTCTTGGAATGGCACTGTTTTCGAGCGCTACGGTAAGGATGGACACAAGGCTTTTGCAGCGCTTGCTTTTCTCATCGACGGTATGCCCTTGGTGTACAGTGGTCAGGAAGCTGGCTTGGATAAAGCCCTGAAATTCTTTGAGAAAGACACGATTGATTGGAGAGATTACCCTTACCAAGATTTTTATTCAAAATTATTGAAGCTCCACGCCAGCAATGAAGCACTTTGGAACGGAGTATCCGATAATCGTCCGAAGCGATTGCGCTCCAATGCCGATAACGAGGTGTACGCCTTTACCCGTAGCCGAAATGGCCAAGAAGTGGTGGCAATTATAAATCTTTCGAAAAAGCGCGCCAAAATAACGTTTGAGTCTTTGCCATCGGGCGAATTTTCGAATCTTTTTGACGATGAAAAACTCGAGTTCATTGCGAAAAACGGTATCGAAATGGAGCCATACGGCTTCCATGTATTCTACCGATAATGCGCTTTGCACTTATCGCACATGATGGTAAGAAAGCCGAAATGGTGGCTTTTTTGATGAAGAATATAGACTTCCTTCACCGAGCCGATGTGGAGCTGGTCGCCACGGGAACCACAGGCACGCATGTGGAACGTGCAGGTTTGGTGGTTCAAAAAGTAGAGTCGGGTCCACGAGGGGGTGATGCCCAAATAGCGGCCATGGTTACAGAAGGCTCTATTAATTGTGTTTTCTTCTTCCGCGATCCACTCGACCGTCATCCCCATGAGCCAGATATCGCCATGTTGATGCGGCTTTGCGATGTGCACGATATCCCACTCGCTACCAATCCGGCTACGGCGCAGATGATTATTCGGGGTTTAGAAAGCGCTTTTTAAGCCAATAGTCAACGGCTCAATATGCAATTTGGTGATTTGCATTTAGAGCTCCGGGAATGCTTGCTCATCTCAAGCTTCCGTCAATCCTGTGCTACAGAGAATAACCAGTAATTCAAAAGGCGGAGTTTTGCACCCCGTTCAACTGATAAACACGGGGCTTGTAAATCGCTTTGTGTCGCCAATTCCAACGTTTGCAGGCCACTCGATTTGACTGAGATTGATGATAATCAAACCCTTCCAAGTATTCATAATATGTATATTTGGCTCAAATTCAATTATCGTGAAATTCAGATCAGGAGTACTGCATGGGCAGGAAGTAACCGACCTTTTTAACCATGCCAAAGAGACGGGCTTTGCGCTTCCCGCCGTAAACGTAATAGGCACCAACTCGGTAAATGCTGTTCTCGAAACGGCGCGAGAAGTCAACTCGCCCGTAATCGTTCAGTTTTCAAACGGTGGTGGTCACTTTTTTGCCGGAAAGGGTATTAGTAGCGAAGGCCAAAAAGGTGCCATAGTTGGCTCCATAAGCGGAGCGCTCCACGTACACGAGATGGCCAAGGCATACGGAGTGCCTGTAATTTTGCATACCGATCATTGCGCTAAAAAATTGCTGCCTTGGATCGACGGCTTGCTGAAAGCTGGCGAAGAGTGCTTCAAGCGAAATGGGCACCCTTTATACAGCTCCCATATGCTCGATTTGAGCGAAGAGCCGATTGAAGAAAACATGGAGATTTCGGCGCAATACTTCACACGCATGGCCAAAATGGGTATGACCATTGAAATTGAACTCGGCGTAACTGGTGGAGAAGAAGATGGTGTCGATAACTCGGGCGTAGATAGTTCGAAGCTCTACACGCAGCCTTCGGAAGTGGCGTATGCCTTCGAGAAATTGCTTGAAATATCTCCAAACTTTACGGTAGCAGCTGCTTTTGGCAATGTGCATGGAGTTTACAAGCCGGGCAATGTTTCTTTAAAGCCGATTATTTTACATAATTCGCAGGAGTACGTGGCTAAGCATTATAATACAGAAGCTAAGCCTATCAACTTTGTATTCCACGGTGGTAGCGGTTCTTCGAAAGAAGAAATACGCGAGGCCATTTCTTATGGCGCCATTAAAATGAACATCGACACCGACATGCAATGGGCGTTTTGGGATGGAATTCGTGGTTATTACCAACAAAATGAAGGATATCTACAAGGCCAAATCGGAAATCCCGACGGGGGCGATAAACCCAATAAAAAGTACTACGACCCGCGGGTTTGGCTGCGCAAAGGCGAAGAGACCTTTGTGAAACGATTGAAATCAGCTTTCGAAGACCTAAATTGCATTAACCGCAACGCTTAAAAATCATGCTACCCCGAATTAATTTTACCGAAACGGCGGCTCATCAATCTCTGAAAGAGCTTGCCGTGGCCTTGGAGTCGAAGCCCATGCGTGAGCTGTTTGCAGCAGACCCCGAGCGGTTCAACAAATTCACTAAATGCTTTGAGCATATTTTGCTCGATTACAGCAAGAACTGCATTGACCAAAAGGTAATGGATGCGCTTTACAAACTTGCCGACGAATGCGAACTTGAAAGGGCCATTGAAGCCATGTTTCGCGGCGATCCTATTAATGAAACGGAGTGCAGGGCTGTAATGCACACCGCTTTGCGATCGCAAACCAGCGGGCCAATCGCCATCGACGGGGCAGATGTAATGCCCGAAGTTCGGGCGGTGCTCGGGCAAATGGAAACCTTCTCCAAATCGGTAATTTCAGGCAGCTGGCTGGGCTATACAGGGAAACCAATACAGCACATTGTAAATATTGGTATTGGCGGGTCCGATTTAGGTCCTGTAATGGTTACAGAAGCGCTGAAGCCATACGCCAATCAGCTAAAACTTCATTTCGTAAGCAATGTGGATGGAAGTCATATTGCTGAAGCGTTCAAAGCGATCGACCCGGAAACGACCCTATTTATTATTGCTTCAAAAACTTTTACCACGCAGGAAACCATGACCAATGCGCACAGCGCGCGAACTTGGTTTTTGGGTCAAGGTGGACAGGCAAAAGATGTCGCAAAACATTTTGTGGCCCTTTCGACCAACGAGGCAGCGGTAAGCGATTTTGGAATCGATACCCACAATATGTTTCGGTTTTGGGATTGGGTAGGAGGGCGGTATTCGCTTTGGTCGGCTATCGGCCTTTCTATTTGCCTCTCCGTTGGGTTTAAGCATTTCTCCGATTTACTGAGAGGCGCATCCGCTATGGATGACCATTTCCGAAAGGAAGGTGCCAAGTCTATGCCGGGTATTTTGGCTGTAATTGGTGTGTGGAACAACAATTTCTTGGGCGCAGCGAGCCACGCCATATTGCCTTACGACCAATATTTGCATCGTTTTGCTGCCTATTTTCAGCAGGGTGATATGGAGAGTAACGGCAAATCTACTGATCGCAACGGCGAACTAGTCAATTACGAAACTGGACCTGTTATCTGGGGTGAGCCCGGCACTAATGGTCAGCATGCGTTCTACCAACTCATCCATCAAGGAACAAAATTAATTCCCTGCGATTTTATCGGCGTTGCCAAAAGTCAAAACCCAATTGGAGATCACCATGCTAAATTAATGGCCAATTTCTTCGCGCAAACGGAAGCTTTGATGCAGGGTAAAACCATAGCAGAAGCAAAGGCGGAATTACAGGAAGCTGGTATGGATAATGCTGCCATCGAACGCATAGCGCCCCATAAAGTTTTTAGTGGCAACCGACCAACGAACTCTATTTTATGCAAGCAAATAGATCCACATACCTTGGGTAGCTTGATAGCGATGTACGAACATAAAATTTTTATTCAGGGCATTATTTGGAATATTTACTCTTTCGATCAATGGGGAGTGGAGCTCGGGAAGGTGCTGGCCAAGAAAATTTTACCCGAACTCAATGATTCTGAATTGGTAACCACCCATGATAGCAGTACCAACGGCTTGATCAATGCCTTTAAGCTGATGCGCGAGTAAGCAGCGGTTTGTAACCTTGTTTTCAGTGGGGCGTAAGTGTCGGAGCATTTAAAACTGCTTCAATCAAAACACTGAAACATGAAAAACTTTTTACTCTCCCTCTTTTCCTTCACTATTTTTAGTCCGCTACTCGCCCAAGTCGCCAATGGCGATTTCGAAAGTTGGGCTAAGTTGATACTTTTCGAACATCCGGTAACCGGAATATCCACATCGAGCTCCAATTATGATACGTTCTTTCAGGATGGTAGCCTAAACGTAACATCGGTTCAAGGCGAATTTACACGAGCGATGCGCATCGAGAATGCTGTGCACCAAGGCGAAGTTTCTCCAGGTTATTTCTTATTTGGCGGAGTTCCGACGAACGATGGTGAAAACCTTGTTTTCGAGAATGGTTTTCCAATGAGCGATGCCAACGTCGCCGGAATCCGAATGGATATGCGTTTTAATTTTCCAGAGCAATCGACCGGATTTGTAAGCGTACAATTCAAAGCCAACGGAGTACCTGTTGGAAACGGTAATTTTGGAACCGGCACATTTGTGTTCCCATTAAGCGGTAGTCAGGATTGGAATAATATATTGTTCACCTTCGATGAAGGAATAGGTGCTAACCCCGATGAATGTGTGATAGGAATTGGTTCTGCAGATTTATTAACGAACGATGCACCTTTTACTGAAGGAAGTTTCGTAGAGATCGACAATGTGGCTTTTGCAGATTCTGAAGTTACTATTGCCGGAGGCAATTTTGAATCGTGGTCCTATGTGGAATCTGTGTTCTATCCCCAACATTGCGCGGTTGAAATCACGGGCGTGGAGAACCAATTTTTCCGGAGTTCCGATTCTTTCGATGGCGATTTAGCGCTTGGTCTTATTACCGAAGAACGTGACGGTGGTATCCAAACTGCAACTTGTACCATGGGATTGGTCGAGAATGACGTAATAACACCAAATATCGCTTTGGCTTCCAATCATTCGAACATCTCCTTCAAGTATAAGTATTTCAGTGTAAATGGCGATAATGCCCTGGCAACCATCCGCTTCTTTGCAGAAGACCAGGGTGAATTTTTAGAAGTATTTACAAAAGATTTTGAACTGATGGACGCTCCGGCTTACGAAGCATTGGACTATGATTTTGTCGCCGACTTTGCTCTTATGATTTTACCGCCTACGCACGTCAGCCTTTCATTTGAATCGGGTAATGCTGAAAACCCGCAAGTGGGAAGTTTACTGCTCGTCGATAATGTGGAGCTTTCAGGAGTTCTCGACACCCGTAGTTTTAACAATCCGAATCTGAGACAAGTAGTCGTTTATCCGAACCCGACCCTCGCGCGAGTTGAAATCGATTTTCGAACAACCAGAACGGGTTATTACCGAGTTTACAATCCAGCGGGAATTCAAATTGCCATTCGCAATTTCACCAGCACGCGCAAATTAGTGCACGATCTTTCGGGTCAACCGGCCGGAAAGTATGTGTTCCGATTCTATCACAACGGCGGAGTAGAAACCGTACGGGTAATGAAACTGTAATCGTTCCCCAAACCAAGAATGAATTACGAAAGCGGCCTTGGCCGCTTTTTTTAGTGTTCAATGCACACTATCCAAAAACTACTATATTTGGCCGATCATGAATTGTTAAAGTATGGCTCAAATTACGCCTTCGCCGCAGGGCAATACAGCGCTTCTCGTAAAGCCAAAGTTGGCGCTGAATCAAATCATTAATCTCAGTATGGGTTTCCTTGGAATCCAAATGGGGTTTGGACTACAGAATGGCAATGCCAGTAGGATACTCCAAAATCTCGGTGCCGATGTGCATCAGCTATCCTGGTTTTGGCTGGTAGCACCCTTTACCGGATTGATCGTGCAACCCATTATCGGCCACCTTGGCGATAATACGTGGACAAAACTTGGGCGAAGAAAACCTTATTTTCTACTTGGAGCGATTTTAGCCGCGTTTGGTTTGGCATTTCTTCCAAATTCATCGGTAATCGCCGGCGAAGGTCTCACCGCTACGGAATTCATGGGCATCTCCGCCATACTTTGGATCGGTATCGGCTTCCTTGCTTTAATGGACGCTTCTTTCAATATTTCCATGGAACCTTTTCGCGCCTTGGTGGGCGATCTGTTGCCCAAGTCGCAGGGAACCCTCGGTTTCAGTGTGCAGACTATTCTAATAGGAATAGGAGCAGTACTGGGCTCTTTTATGCCCTGGATTCTGAACAATGTATTCTCCATTTCCAATAGCGCCCCAGAAGGAATGATCGCGCCAAATGTGATCTATTCCTTTTATATCGGAGCATTGGTCTTGATCGGAACAATTATTTACACCATCGTCACTACGAAGGAATATCCACCATCGGAATTTGCAAAATACAGCGCGGAGCCGGCGAGTACAGCCAAACACCGAATGACAGACATTTTCGTCGATTTTGTGAATATGCCACATCGCATGCGGCGATTGGGCTGGGTACAATTCTTTTCTTGGTTTGCGCTATTTACCATGTGGGTGTACACCACTTCTGCCGTCGCTACGCATCACTACGGCCTGGATCCGGGCAATACCAAGTCGGCGGAATTTAATGAAGCAGGCGATTGGGTAGGGGTGCTATTCGGCGTTTACAATTTTGCAGCTATCGGTTTTGCATTTATTCTTACACCTCTGGCGAACCGTACGAGCAGAAAATTTGTACACATGTTGGCTTTGGTTTGCGGGGGCATTGGGCTGCTTTCCATGTATTTTATTTCCGATCCCAACTACTTAATCTTGAGTATGGTAGGTATAGGTTTCGCTTGGGCCAGTATTCTTTCTATGCCTTATGCACTTTTGATCGATTCCTTGCCACTTTCGAAAATGGGCGTTTACATGGGCATTTTTAACTTCTTCATTGTAATCCCGCAAATAATAAATGGATTCATTGGGGGTCCAATTGTTCACTCTTTCTTCGACGACTATGCCATTTATTACGTGGTATTTGGTGGAGTACTGTTCTTGCTTGCAGCTCTTTTCACACTGCGTATTCGCGAGCCGCTTTTCAACGAGCGCGAACTATTGGAGATGAAGCGGCGAACGGAGTTGGTTAAAGAGCTTTAATCATTTCAGGGCTCCAATGTAGATTGAGAAGGGTGGGAGTGTCCACTTTTCTCCAAAAATCCGCTCTTCACCGCTCGGGCCGACAAGTGTGGCACCCGTTGGAACGCTTTCCAGAAATCTAGCATTGTTTACTATTCTTTCTTCATTCGAAACATTTACGATTACCACCACCCGATCAGCAGCGCTGGTGCGTTCGTAAACGTAAATATCTTTTTCTGGCACGAACTGTTTTAGCCCGCCCTTGGTCAAAGCGGGGTGGGCCTTCCGAAATTCAGCCAAGGATTTTAGATAATCAAAAGCTCTGTTCTCTTCATCTGTTCTGCCTTGAGCAAGGAATTTATTTGTTAAATCGCCCGGCCATCCACCCGGAAAGTCTTGCCGGATTTTGCCGTGACCATCTGTTTCTGCCATAAGGATTTCGGTGCCGTAATACACACTCGGTATGCCGCGAAGGGTGTAAAGCAAACCCATTCCAATTTCAAACTTCCGGATATCCTTGCCCACCACGCCATGAAATCGCGCCAGGTCATGATTATCTACAAAGGTGACCATGTGTTCGGGCTTTTCGTAGATGTAATCTGCAGCCAAAGTGTAGTAAAGCCGGCTTACCCCATCTGTCCATGATTGAGCCCTGGTGAGCGCATCGTTGATGGCATAGTGCACTTGAAAATCGGTGAGTGCATCGAGGTAATTAGTTTTTGAGCCAAGTGCATCGCCCATAAAATAGCCTTGCACCGTGGGGCCATGTACCCAGGTTTCCGCAAAGAGAAAGATATCTGGATAGGCCATTTTTAAGGCTTTGCCCCAGTTTTGCATAAAGTACTGATCGGGATAAGCATAGGTATCGATTCGCAAAGCGTCGAGGTCGAAAGCTTCGATCCACCAAAGAGTTTGTTGTATGAGGTACTTGGCCAGTACAGCGTTCTGTTGATTCAAGTCGGGCATGTGTTTGTCAAACCAGCCGTTTTGCATTTTTTCGAGATCGTATTGCGATGTATACGGATCCATCAGTGTGGTAGCACGATAATTTGTTTGTGTGTATTCCGGCCAAAAGTGGAACCAATTGGAGTCGGGGATATCAGTGTATAAATAATGCCTGTTACCAATGTGATTGTACACCACATCCATTATCATTTTCATGCCGCGCTGGTGCAAGGAATCCACTAAAGATTTAAAAAGTTCGTTCGACCCAAACCGCTTGTCTATTTTATAATAGTCCGTAAAGGCATAACCGTGGTAGGATTCAAAGTCCTGGTTGTTTTCGAGCAGGGGATTTGGCCAAAGAGCCGTCATTCCAAGTTCCTGTATGAAGTCCAGGTGGTCGATCATGCCTTGAATATCTCCACCGTGGCGCTGGTAAGGTTCTGCGCGATTTACCCCAGGTTGGTGCATATCGGTAAAAGCATCATTTTTCGGGTTCCCGTTCGCAAATCGGTCGGGCGTAATGAGATAGATTAAGTCTTCGGTATCGAGTCCTCGCTTGCGGGAGCTGCGCTTTTTCAAAGTGTAGTTATGTTTGAATTTGCCCGCCTTACCTTTCGACTCTATAATAAAGGTATGCGGCTGGGTGCCTTGCGGAATGTTGAGCCGTAGCAGGGTGTAGTTGGGGCTGGGCAATTTTTTTGTCGGTAGCAGCTGTACGCCTGTTTCCGCGCTGCGGATGGTCGTTTCATTCAGGCCGATTTTCGGATGATGGAGAAGAATCTCTAAGGTATCGCTCGGGAAACCTACATACCAATGGGGAGGATCTACGTGTGTAAATGACTTCTCTTGGGCAAGCGAGTCAATCGTCGAAAACGTGAATAAAAGGCTTGCGAATGCAAGTTTGGCTAAAATCTTAATCAACTGATTTATAGTTATTAAAGATATTTTTGTTGAAATCATTGTCCGAAAGTGATTGGAAGCGATGAAATTACATTAAATTTGTTAGTGTATTAAGTACAATAACCTAATTGAAATTCAAAACGACAACATTATGAAGAAAATTTACCTTTTGGCACTCACAGCCTGTTTCGGCCTTTCGGCTATGGCTCAGGTGAGTGTAACTTTCCGTGTGGATATGAACGGCCAGACCGTAAGTCCAAACGGAGTGCATGTGGCTGGAAGCTGGCAAGAAGAAGCTGGTTTCGGTGGAGATTGGAATCCGGGAGTATCAACGATGACGGATGCGAATGCCGATGGAATTTATGAGTTGAATGTGAATATACCGGCTGGACAATATGAGTTCAAGTATTTGAATGGAAATGATTGGCCGCAAGAAGAATCAATTCCAAATATCAGCCAAGTGGGCGGAGGAAATTCAAATCGCTTTTTTGCTGTTACTGCATGGCATGGGAGCAATCCTTTAGACAATGACGGGAATCCATTCTTGCCCAATGGGTTTTTGCTGCCTGCTATTACTTTCGGTGGGTCTTCTCCCTCAGGAAAAGTTGCGGTTCGTTTGCAAATTGATATGACCAATCAAACTGTTGGAGATTTAGGTGTTCACGTTGCTGGAGATGCAATTACTCCAAACTGGACTCCCCAGTACGGCACAGCTACATTGTCGGCTAACAATAAATACGCTTATGTTACGCACCTTGATCCAAATGCATCGTACCAATACAAGTTCTTGAACGGAGATTTCTGGGGTACAGATGAAAGTGTACCTGGTGCATGCGCAAATGGAGGAAACCGAACTGTAGTAGTTGGAACTAATGCTGTAATAGCTGATCCATTTTGTTTTGCAACATGTGACCTTTGCGCTCCATTAGTTCAATCCACCGTAACTTTTAAAGTAAATATGACTCAGGAAACGGTGAGCCCAAATGGAGTGCATGTCGCTGGTAACTGGCAGGAAGAAGCTGGCTTTGGTGCCGACTGGCAGCCAGGTGCGTCTGAATTGCTCGACGGCGATGGCGATGGAATTTATGAGCTCGATGTAGCTCTTATTGGTGGCACATATGCGTACAAGTTTATTAACGGTAACGATTGGGTAGGTGCGGATAATTCGAATGAAGATGTTCCCCCAGCGTGCAACGTTGGAAATAATCGCGAAATGGTGTTGATCGAAGGTCAGAACCTTATTGAATTTTGTTACGAACAATGCACCTCTGTCTGCAATATTAACCCTGATCCAGCTGACATCACTTTCCGCGTTGATATGTCCGAAACAGCCGTTTCGCCTGATGGTGTGTTCATTATAGGAGGATTTACAAATCCTGTTTGGCAAGAAGGCGCGACACAAATGACCAATACTGGAAACAATGTTTATGCAGCCACTCTCTCAGTTTCAGGCTCTGGCAATATTGCTTATAAGTTTACCAATGGTGCGCCCACTGTAGTGGCAAATGAAGAGAACTTTGATTTTGCCACTGGCGGTTGCGGTGTTTCTAATGGTTTTAATGGATTCAATCGCACATATACACGATCTGGTGAAGCCGAGACGCTTGAAGCAGTGTGTTATAACTCTTGTGCAGCTTGCGTTTTAGGGCTAGAAGAACTGGAACTCGGTAATGTGTCGATTTTTCCAAATCCTTCCACAGAAAGAGCTTTCTTCCGAACTGAAAATCCAAATGGTTATACACTGCGAATGAACATTGTAGATATCACAGGTAAAACCATTCGTGAGAACATGGTCGTAAATACTACTGTATTCGAAATCAATACGCAGGATCTTAACTCTGGCCTGTACTTTTTAAATGTTGTAAATGAGCGGAACGAAACCGCCACATACAAACTGATGGTGCAATAAAAAGCAGTTTTTTTGAATTTGAAGGGCGACATATTGTCGCCCTTTTTTATTTGTTCTATATGCTGATATTCATCAACAATTCATGTCTGAATCGCCCAGGGCTAAAATCCCTAGAAGTTTCCCCCATAAGTGCAATATTTGTCGTTCGTTATGTCTTTAATATGAAAGGAACCATTTTAGTTATTGGGATTGGTATATTTTTTTCGGGCTGTTTATCGGATGGGGAAAGCAGCCCAATAATTGAAGATCAGCCAGAAAAGAAATTGGTGGAGTATCGAACCTACAAGTCCGTTCAAGTTTACACCACAGCTCAAAACTCCAGCCTCCGTCTCAGCGACCAGGGAGCCATGAACTTCGAAAAGGCGCGGCAACCTTTAGAAACTGAAATTGCCATATTCGTAAATCCTGAGAAGGAATTTCAGACCTATCTTGGTATCGGTGGCGCTATTACAGATGCTTCGGCTGAAGTGTTTTATAGTTTGCCGAAAGAGAAACAAACTGCGCTTTTGGACGCCTATTTCGATAAGGAAAAAGGTATCGGCTATTCTGTAATTCGGACGAATATAAATAGTTGCGATTTTAGTTCCGCTAGCTACACGTACATTGCCGAAGGCGATAAAGAATTGAAAACGTTCGACATCGCTCCCGACCGCAAGCACAAACTCCCCATGATTAAGGAGGCAATAGCGAAAGCTGGAGGCGACGTATTGACCTACGCCAGCCCGTGGAGCCCACCGGCATTTATGAAAGACAATAAAGATGTACTGCAAGGAGGGAAACTTCTACCCGAATTCGCGCCAAGCTGGGCTCTGTACTATGCGAAGTTTATCATGGCGTATGAATCGGAGGGTGTTCCTATTTGGGGAATTACCATTCAAAATGAGCCCATGGCTCGCCAACGTTGGGAATCGTGCATTTATACGGCAGAAGAGGAGCGGGACTTTCTCAAAAATCATTTGGGTCCGACCTTGGAAAAAGAAGGCCTGGGCGATAAGAATATTGTGGTGTGGGACCACAATCGTGATCTGATGCCACACCGTGCGAATACGATTTTCGACGATCCCGAAGCTGCTCAATACGCCTGGGGAATGGGTTTTCACTGGTACGAAACCTGGACCGGAGGTGAACCGATGTTCGATAACCTCGGTGCCATTCGCGATGCGTATCCCGATGTGAATTTAATGTTTACGGAGGGCTGCGCCGAAAAATTCGATGCATCGAAGTACGAGTATTGGCCAAATGCCGAGCGGTACGGCCGATCGATGATTAACGATTTCAATCAAGGTACGGCGGCATGGACCGACTGGAACATTCTGCTCGACGAGCGTGGCGGACCCAATCATGTTGGGAATTTTTGCTTTGCCCCAGTGCATGCCAATCTGCAAACAGGTGAATTGATTTTTACCCCAATTTATTATTATATCGGGCATTTTTCAAAGTTCATTGGCAAGGATGCCAAGCGTGTTAGTACCCAATCGAGTCGCAGCGTGCTTCAAAGCACTTCCTTTCAGAATACCTCGGGTGAGCTGGTTTCTATTGTGATGAATGCCACAGACGAAAGTTTGAATTACCTTTTTTATGCGGGGGAGCAAGTTGCGGCTATTGAGATTCCGCCAAGAGCGATTCAGACATTGGTTAGCCAATAGAACCAAAGCGAAAAATAAACGAATCAATGTTTTCTTGAATCACGTTCAATTGCGCAATTTTCTCCGGTAGATTCGATCGTTTTTGACTCGAAATTAATCGAGTAATTTAGAGGCTGCTTTGCTAATCAAAGCTGGCGAAAACAAATGTGGGTGATAGCTTCGAGCCACTTTTTCACTAAATTTACCCATGGTGAATTTTTTAAGAGTTTTAGGCTTTGCCGCCCTTGTTTCAAGTTCTTGTGGCTTCAGTATTCAACTTTATGCGGAGCGGGTGATTCATATAAGTTCCATTCCTACGAATACGCCAGATGGAGAACAATTTACCCTTGGATCCTCGGCAAATAGCTGGAATCCCGGCGATCCGAACTGGGTTTTTCAATCGGGTGAAGGTGGATGGTATTTAAATGTACCAACAGCTGCGCCAAATACTTTTCAGGGAAAGGTAACCCGAGGTTCCTGGGCAACAGTGGAAGCAAATGCGAGCGGTGGATTTTTGCCGGATCGGAATTTCAATTTTACTACATCCGACACTATTTCAATCGCAGTAGCAGGATGGGAAGGACAGAGTGGCGTAGACCTGCCAGAGAATTTAATCCTATTCGACAATGCATTCTTTATGCCCCAATTAAATCGTTCCCGGCGTATCAGAGTGCTTCTACCCGCAAATTACGATAATTCCACCGACCATTATCCAGTGCTTTACATGCATGATGGGCAGAATCTTTTTTCAGCTTCTGAGTCATTTGCAGGGGAGTGGGAGGTAGATGAAGCATTGGGTTCTTTTGTATCAGACGGATACAATGGCGCCATCGTGGTAGCTATCGATAATGGCGGCGGCTTTCGTATTGAAGAATACACCCCTTGGGCCAATCCACAGTACGGTGGCGGCGAAGGAATGGAGTATGCCGCCTTTATTGCCAGCACCTTAAAACCTCTAATTGACGAAGATTACCGCACCTTACCCGATGCTTCGAATACGGGAATTATGGGCAGTTCTTTGGGAGGATTGATATCGCATTATGCCGGTATGGCTTATCCCGATGTGTTTGGAAAAGTTGGTGTTTTATCGCCATCATTTTGGTTTACCGACGATATCTACGCCTTTACGCAATCGATGGCTGACGGAAACCAAGGCAGGTATTATTTTCTGGCCGGTGGGCAGGAAAGTGCTTCTCTGCAAGGCCAAGTGCAGTCGATGGTCGATTTGATGGAAAGCGCCGGAATGTCGGAAGATCAAATACGCTATGATTTCGTTGCCAACGGGCAACACTCCGAATGGTTCTGGGCGCAGGAATTTCCTACGGCTTTCGAATGGTTATTCATCAATGCCCCGCTCTCCACGGCCGATGCTAATACCGAGAAGACAATTGCCTTGTATCCCAATCCATCGGGCGATACGATTAGTCTGCGAAGTGGGGATAGAAACGATTTCGAAGTGGAAATAATCGACCTGATGGGTCGAAGTTTCGGGAAGATTCAGACGAGCAATGGTCAACTTTCTGTTGTTCATTTGTCTAAAGGCGTGTATCGGTTACTAATTTTAGATGAGGCTCTAACCGTCTCAAAGACTTTTATTAAACTTTAATGGAAATGAATTTTGGATTATCAAAGCAGGTTTTGCGCGCGACGGGAAGCGAAGTGATAAAATGGACTGCTGTTTTATTGTCGGTCGCGGTGAGTGCTGCCGCTTTTGGTCAATGGTCTACACCGGATTCTGGCCCGATTTTCACCCAAGATGAAATTCCCCGCATTCATATTCTGATAAACCCCGATAGCTTGAACACGCTGTACTTAGAAGAGAATTGGTATTCCGATTATGAATACAGCGCAACTATGGTATTTGAGTCGAGTACACAAATGGACACCCTTGAAATGGTTGGTTTGCGCTTCCGTGGGAACACATCAAGAGATAAACAGAAAAAATCTTTTAAAATTTCGTTGAACACGTACGTTCCCGGCAGGCAATATTTCGGAGTGGAAAAACTCAATATCAATGCCGAAGTAAATGACCCTTCCTTGCTTCGATCGCGGATTTGTTGGGACATGCTCAGGGAAATCAACATACCTTCTTCTCGAAGCAATCATGTAGAACTTTACATAAATGGGGGGTATTACGGCCTTTATCAAAACATAGAACATATCGACGAAGAGTTGGCCGATAGTCGCTTCAATTCGAAGGTGGGCAATCTTTATAAATGCACGTATCCAGCCGATTTAAGCTACATTTCCAACAATCCAAACGATTATAAGGTTGCTCCCTGGGGGGCCAGAACTTATGAGCTTAAGACCAATGAAGAGCAAGATGATTACCGTGATTTAGCGGAGTTCATAATTTTCTTGAATCAAACGAATTCAGCAGATTTAGAGTGTCGAATTCACGAATATTTCAACGTATATCAATACCTAAAAGTGGCTGCGGCCGATGTTTTAACGGGCCATTGGGATGGCTACATTTACAACCAAAACAATTTTTACCTCTACCATAATCCGCTAACCGATCAGTTCGAATATATCCCATACGATCTCGACAATACGCTCGGTATCGATTGGCTCGACCGCGATTGGGGCAATCGAAACATTTACGCCTGGTCGCAAACCGGTGCGACGCGACCCTTGTACAATCGGTTGATGGCGATCACTTCATTTCGCAACATTTTCTCCTGGCATATTCAAAAAATGCTCAACGAGAATTTCGGAACAACGCAACATATTCAAGCCATAAATTCGCTTCACGAATTTATTAGTAATGCGGCACTGGCCGACCCTTTTCGCCCGATCGATTTTGGATTTACAAATGAGATATTCGAAAACTCGCTAACGCAATCCGTCCAAAATTCGCACGTTGAATATGGAATATTACCTTATTTCAATACCCGAAGGTCTTCCGCCCAATCCCAATTGAACGCGCCTGCAATTGCACCGATAATTCATAATGTTGCTGAAGATTTTGAAGATTTCCCCAATGTCTTAAAAGTACGTGCCTTCATTTCCGGGCAGCTGCAATCTGCGATTGTATTAAGCTACGCCACCGGCGGGGGAGAAGTGATTTCGCTTAATGGGACGGAAATCGATGGCGTTTTCCATTTTACTATCCCTTTGGACGATAATCTGAACCAGGTATCCTATCAGATCACGGTTACTGGCGCAAATGGCTTGTCGCGAAATGCTTTTTGTCAAAACCGAATCGTTTCTTTTTCGAATGGGAGCGACGCACTTTTCATAAATGAAGTGATGAGCGCCAATCAGAATTCATCGACCGATGAAACAGGCCAACACGAAGATTGGGTTGAGCTTTTTCAAAATTCGGGTTCGTCGATTTCGGTTTCAGGATATTATTTAACAGATAATTCATCGGCGCCCCTTAAATGGCGGTTGCCTGATATAATTTTACCCGCTGGGAGCTTCCCATTGGTTTGGGCCGATGAAGATTTGGGCGATGGGCTCCTTCACGCCAATTTCAAGATAAGCGCCAGTGGTGAGCACCTTTTCTTATTTCGGAAGACTTCCAATGGCATTCAATTGGTAGATGAGATCGATTTGCCCGCACTACCACCCAATTATGCTTTTGGGCGTATTGCCGACGGAGAAATGCCCTGGGTACTTTTCGAAAACCCGACACCAATGTCCAGTAACGGCAATGCCACCAGTATACCGGAAGTTTTAGACGATCAAATTTTGCCTTATCCAAATCCTACTGCTGATATTTTGAATTTTGGGTTGAACACCAATTTCGAACTCTTCGATTTAAGCGGCAAGTTGATCGCTTCAGGAAAAGCTTCCCAACTGTCCATGAATGCTTTATCAGGAGGTGTTTATGTAATTTCTTTTAACGGCATTCGCCATAGGGTAATTAAGCTCAGTGGGCGCTAACACTGGCTTTTTGGCTTAAGAATCGAATTTTATCGAATTTTTTTTCGGTGCGCTTTGAAATGTTTTCTATTTTAGTGTGTACATTTGACACTTATTACTAATCTTTGATGCCATGAAAAATCTTTTTGCCTTCGTTCTGCTCTCCTTAGCGGCCTTGCCAATGATAGCTCAGGTGGTGACTATAAGTCCAACCTTCGCAACACAAAACGATCAAGTTACCATCACTTTCAACGCAGCCGAGGGCAACGGTGATCTTACAGGTGTAGTGCCCGTTTACGCGCATACGGGCGTGATATTGGAAGGTCAGAGTGGCTGGCAAAACGTGCAAGGAGTTTGGGGTACGGCTGACGCGAATGTTCTTATGACACCTTTAGGAAACAACTTGCACACTATAACTTACAATATTACCGACTTCTACGACCTGCAACCGGGAGATGTTGTGCAACAGCTTTCCTTCGTTTTCCGAAACGCGAATGGATCGATGGTAGGACGAAATGCCGATGGTTCGGATATTTTCGTTGACATTTTCACCAATGAATATGCTGCAACTATTACCGCGCCTGCTAATCCAGAAATTTTTCTATCGAATCCTTCTGCCTTAATTTTCACGGGCGAAGCTAATTCACCGTCAACCATCAATCTTTACCGAAATTCAGATTTGGTTCAGACTGCAAGCAATGTTACTTCTCTAAGTACATCGCTCGATTTTACAGCTTTACCGACTGGTCAATATTGGCTTTGGATGGAAGCTACCAGCGGAGGTCAAACGGTTACCGATTCTACCTACATCATACTTCAAGGGCCGCCATTGGTGGCTCCATCACCTCCGGGCGTATTAGATGGTATAAATTACGTGAGCGATCAAACGGTGATACTCCAGATATTCGCTCCTTTGAAAGAGTTTATATATGTTGTCGGCGATTTTAATAATTGGGAATTTCACCCCGAGTATTTCATGAATAAAACGCCCAGTGGCGACCGTTTTTGGATTGAAGTTGATGGACTCAACTCAGGGCAGGAATACCGTTTTCAATATTCCATCGATCAGCAAGATATGCGTGTAGCCGATGTGTATGCCGACAAAATACTCGATCCCTTCAATGATGGGTTCATTCCAGAATCGGTCTATCCCAACTTGATTGACTACCCCAATGGCCTTACGTCTGAGATTGTTTCGGTGCTTCAAACTGCACAAACGGCTTATTCGTGGACGGACGCAGGTTTCGTCCGTCCGGCATATGAGAAGTTGGTGATTTATGAATTGTTGGTGCGCGATTTCGACGTAAATCATTCTTACCAAGCTGTAATTAATCGACTCGATTATTTGGAGACATTAAATATCAACGCCATCCAGCTCATGCCGTTTACGGAATTCGAAGGCAATGAAAGTTGGGGCTATAACCCCATGTTTTATTTCGCTCCCGATAAATATTACGGTACGAAAGATGATTTAAAAGCCTTGGTCGACGCTTGCCATGAGCGCGGCATCGCTGTGATTCAGGACGTGGTACTCAACCACAGTTTCGGCCAAAATCCACAACTCCGCATGTATTCGCAGTCAGGTGGTCCATCGGGCCCGCCGGCAGCCAATAGCCCATTTTTTAATGTTGAAGCAAAACATCCTTTCAACGTAGGCTACGATTACAACCACGATGCGCCCATCGTTCAGGAGTTCACGCGTCGCAATTTGCAATACTGGGCAGAAGAATATCACATCGACGGTTTTCGGTTTGATTTAAGCAAAGGATTTACCCAAAACTTCACCAATAATGTGGGCGCGTGGAATCAGTTTGATCAATCGCGCGTTAACCATTGGTTGCGAATTCGCGATGAAGTGGCTGTGTACGACCCGAATATTTATTTAATCTTAGAACACCTTGGCGACAATCCCGAAGAAACCGTCCTTGCCAATAATGGATTCATGCTTTGGGGAAATATTAACCACGAGTACAACGAAGCATCAATGGGCTATAACAGCAATTTAAACTGGGCAAATTATCAAGCGCGAAACTGGCAGCAGCCGCGGTTGGTGAGCTATGCCGAGAGTCATGACGAAGAGCGCCTGATGTATAAGAATTTGCTTTTTGGCAATAGCAGCGGGGCTTATGACGTCACCAATCTGGAAACCGCCTTGGCCAGGCAAGAAGCGATAGCTGCCTTCACCATACCGTTGCGGGGTCCAAAAATGATCTGGCAGTTTGGCGAGCTTGGCTACGATTACAGTATTAATCACTGTCCAGATGGCACGATCAATGAAGATTGCCGAACATCGAATAAACCCATTCGCTGGGATTATTTCGATGAGCCGGCCAGGCAGCGACTTTACAAGGTAACCGCGGCTATCAATAAACTGAAAATCGAGAACGATGCAGTTTCCAGCGCCAATTACACATGGGATACAGGCGGCAACGGTAAGCGTCACATTATCGACGGAGCCGATATGGATGTGGTGATCATTGCAAATTTCGGGGTTACTAATATCAATTTGATTCCTGGATTTACGCATACAGGAACGTGGTTTAACTATTTCTCGGGCGAGTCTATTGTAGAAAACAATTTAAGTAATGCTTTCTTGCTTCTTCCAGGCGAATACCGCATCTACACAGATGTGCAACTCGAAGTGCCCGATATCTCTGTAGGTTTGGAAGAGCGCGCATTTCGCGGCGGAGAATTAAATGGTGCTTACCCAAATCCATTCGTCGATTTTACGACCATTCCCTTTTATTTGAATGCAGCTGCTCGCGTGCGCCTTGAAGTGCGCGACTTACAAGGTCGATTGGTTCATGTGCTGAGGGATACGGATTTCAGCTTTGGAAATCATACCGTAACATGGGCGGGCGAGAGTAATCAAGGATACACCTTAGAGAATGGCATGTACCTTATTACACTGTCCACTCCCCAAGGTCGAGCAGCGACTAAGGTCGTACTCGGGAAATAATTTTAAGATTTTTTCTTCGGTCGTGTAAAACGGACACAAAGTTTTCTACTTTTAATTTTTGTTAAATCTTACTTCTATGATCAAACTTTACTCCAAAGCATTGTGGGTATTCTTTTGTTCCGTTGGCTTTTCCGCACTTACGTTCGGGCAATCCATTACCGGCAGTGTGCTCGATGAAAACAGCATACCCATGCCTGGTGTAACCGTCCGTATTGATGGTACAACAAATGGAGCAGCAACTGATTTGAATGGAGTGTACACTATTACAAATGCTCCTGTCGGACTTCAAAATATCGTCTTTACATTTATAGGCTATAAATCCTTCACAGTGTCTGTGAATGTTCCGGCAACAGGTTCTGTAAAAGCAGATCACAAAATGGAGCTCGATGCAGAAGCTCTGGCAGAATATGTGGTGGTGGGCTATGGTGTGCAGCGGCAGCGAGAAGTAACGGGGTCTATATCAAAAGTGGACGGTAAGCAAATTACCGACATTCCCGCTCCTAGCTTCGAAGCCGCTCTTCAAGGTAAAGCGGCTGGAGTGCAGGTTACTCAAGGTAGCGGATTGGCGGGATCGGGATCGGTGGTTCGGGTACGCGGAATTGCTTCTATTTCTGCCGCAGGCGATCCACTTTACGTAATCGACGGTATTCCTATTACGCAAGACTATTTCTTGAATGGTAATCGCGGAGCGTTTAACAATAACCCCCTTGCATCAATCAATCCCAATGACATCGCGAGTATTGAAATTCTCAAAGATGCTGCCGCTACCGGTATCTACGGTTCGCGCGGTGCAAATGGGGTAATTTTAATCACTACCAAAACAGGTTCTGGCACGGGTTGGAGCTTCGACCTTGGCACTCGCCACGGTATTTCATTGCCCACGGCTCGGCCCGATATGCTCAATAGCAACGAATTACTCCAGATCTATCAGGAAGCTTGGGAGAATGACGGAAACGTTGGTTTGGCTCCACTATTTGGAGGAATTACTTGGGATCAGGCTCGCCAAACCGACACCGATTGGGTCGATGAAACCATTGGCGTAGGTTTCAAACAAGCGTATAATTTTTCGGCCAAATACGCTACTAAAAAGTTTAAGCTCTTCTCTTCTATCGGATACGATGATAATGGAACTTATTTATTAGGAAACTCTTACGAAAGAACATCTGTTCGCGCCAACGCCGAATATGAAATTTCCAAAAAGGTGTCAATCACTGCAACGACTTCGCTCAGCAGTGGGATTAACAATCGAGTGGACGCCGCTTGGAGCGGGGGGCTAGGCGCCGCCATGTCAACTGCGCTTCCTTATTATCCCATTTTTTACGGTGATACTGTTTTTAATTCGAGCGGTGTAGCCACTCGTTTACCTGGAGATTATTATGATCTTGGTACCAATCCAGTTCGTCAGCGCGAGTTGCAGGATTGGAAAACGCGTGAATTGAGGTCGATCAGCAGTTTGGCAGTGGATATCAAACCCATTAAAAATATGTTTGTGAAAGTGTATGGAGGTCTCGACCTAATGAGTTTAAAGGATGAGAGATTTATACCCCAATTGCTCCGCAATGGCGACAGAACAAATGTCAATAATCCCAACCTGATCGAGATTTATCCGACGCTTACCAACAACTGGAATACCAATGCTACAGTAACTTACCTTCATGATTTGACCGATAAACACAAACTCACTTACCTTGTGGGTTTTGAATATCAGCAATCACGCTCCAGATCTCTGAATCGGGTATGGAGAGAAGGAGACGATCAAACGGCAGATTTTGGCGGCTATAACAATGGGCTCCTTCTCGACTATTTTGATACCTTTTTCGACGAAGATTTTTTAAATGATCCAGAAAATGCGGAAAGACCCAGAGATACGTTACCTGGATTTAACGTTGATGGTTCGAACTTGCAGGTGTTTAACTTTGTTAGCGGCTTCGCCCGGGTTAATTATGCCTACAACGATAAGTATTTTGCCCAAGCCTCCTTCCGTGCCGATGGTTCTTCCCGATTTGGAGAAAATAATCGGTTCGGATACTTCCCTTCCGTTTCGGCAGGTTGGGTAATAAGTGAAGAAGATTTTCTGAAAGGAAGTGAGATCATATCTTTTATGAAGATAAGGGCGGGCTGGGGTATTACAGGTAATGCTTCGATTCCAAACTACCAGCAATACGGAGAGTATCAGGTTCGGGAAAACGGATATAATGACGAAACATTCCGATTCCTTGCCTCACCACCAAACCCAAATCTTCAATGGGAAACTTCTAACGCGATAGATATTTCCTTAGAAACCGGCTTCTTCAATGATCGGATCACAACTACCCTATCCTTTTACAATAAATCGACGACCGACGTTTTATTACGCATCACCCCTCAACCCAGCACAGGCTTTGAAAATTTCTGGGATAACGTAGGAAAAATCGTCAATCGCGGCATTGAGTTTCAGTTGACTTCGACCAATATGCAGAGGGAGCGATTCCTTTGGAAAACAGATTTCAACATTGCTTACAACTACAATGAAATAGTGAGCATTGGCGATTATTCGCCTGATGCGATCAGCGGTGGAACAAATGACACCCGCGTAGTGGTAGGGGCTCCGGTGGGCACCAACTTTTTGGTGGAATTTTCGCATGTCGATCCGGAAACAGGACGAAATGTTTATCTCGATATAAATGGAAATGAGACTATGGTTTGGGATCCGGCAAATCGCAGGGCAGTTGGTCGCGTGCTTCCAAAAGCTGTCGGCGGTATCACCAATACGTTCGACATTGGCAAATGGACAATTGGTCTCGTAATGATTTACAGCTTCGGTAGCGACATCTACGACTCATCTTCAAAACGACAATTAGGCGTGGTGAGCGAATGGAACATGCGCAGCGAGATCACAGACCGTTGGAGGCAAACCGGTGACAATGCCAGATATGCACAAGGTTCTTTACTTCCAGAGAATTATGGATTGGATAATGCTTTCAACAACAATAGCACACAGTTTCTTGATGATGGAGACTATGTGCGCCTCCGCCGATTGAGCGTGGGATATAACTTTTCGAAATTTAGCATTGGGTCCATGCCTTTTGAAGGTTTAAATATAACTGTGAGCGCCGTAAATTTCTTGACGTTTACCAACTTTGATGGTCTTGATCCAGAGATTGCCCGCGATTTTGAAGATGCAACAGACCGCAATATGAGTCCGAACATAACATTTTTGACTCCTCCGCAAGAAATGTCGTTTAACCTCGCCCTAAACCTTCGATTCTAAGCGTATGAAAACCTTCCAGATAAACTTCCTTTTCCGCAGTCTATTTGCACTAATCTTGATATTCGGTTGTGCTGCGTGCAATGACCTGCTAGAGCAAACACCGCCAGCTACTGGCTCGAATATTTTGCCCGATGACGCAATAAATACTGCTGCTGATTTAAATCAAGTGCTCATCTCGGCTTATGATGTGCTGGCAAACACATACAATGGCGGCGCACAGGCATTACCTGTGCTGTTGAGCGATAACCTGGTACGACCTTTTAACCAAAACGACTACACATCGGTATGGCTTCGATCCACCAGCATTTTTAATGGAAATGTTTCCAATATCTTCAGACAATATGGTATAGCAATCTTGCGGTCAAATACGGTTATCGAGAATTTAGATCGCGTCCAATTATCAGCCGCTGAGCGCAATTCGATCGAAGCGCAGGCTCGATTTATTCGGGCTTTAGGACATTTCGATTGCATGAGGAGCTGGGCATTTTCTTCTGGCTATACCAACGATGATTCACATCCAGGGATAGCGATCCGTAGTTCTTCTCAAATTGTAAATGCTCCGCGGTCCACAGTGGGCGAAGTTTATAATTTCATTCTGGCAGATTTGGCCTTTGCTCAAGCCAATTTATCGGAAACGCCTTCGGTGTTTGCTACCAGGTGGGCTGCGCTTGCTTTAGAAGCTGAAGTGCGGTTTCAGCGTCAAGAATATACGGAAGCCCTGGCTATTGCCGATGATATTTTAGCAAACGCGCCATACTCTTTAGATACTGCGGTGAATCGATACCAATACCCGCAAGTATCGCCTGAAGCCATTTTTTATATATTTTCCGCTACCCGTAGCGATGGAAGTGTGGATAATCGTTCGGGAACATTCCGAACCAATTATTTTGGAAACGGTAATCCTGCGTTGCGCCTTCAGCAGGAGTTCTATCAGAAACTTACTGAGGTAAGCGGAGGAGAAACCCCTCGCGGATTGCTATACGAAGAACTCGATCAAGATGGAAATATATCTTATATCACGCACATGTTTGATGCAGAAATATTTCATATTCCCGTGCTCTCACTCACTCAAATGCTTTTAATAAGAGCCGAATCTCTGGCAGAATTAAATCAGAACCCGGGTCAAGCAATTGACGATATCAACTTCATAAGGCAGCGCGCCTATGGCAGCGTAGTAGCCGATTTGGAGCCTGGTGCTTCGGCCAATCAAATAATTCAAGCAGCTCGCCTGGAGCGAAGAATGGAATTTCCGTTCAATGGACAACGGTACTACGACCTTGTTCGGATAGGTGCCCAAGGCGAAAACGTTATTGTTCGCGGCGCTCCTTGGGATTGTCCTGGTATGATTCTGCAATTCCCCGCTACCGAGCAGACAGATCTATTTCCGTTGAATATCAGCGGTGGTT
The DNA here is from genome assembly GCA_038321615.1 of Flavobacteriales bacterium. Lineage (GTDB taxonomy): Bacteria > Bacteroidota > Bacteroidia > Flavobacteriales_D > Cryomorphaceae > JBBQFC01. The sequence goes on from JBBQFC010000016.1 coordinate 36,170, forward strand.
GTTAACTCATAAAATGCAAACGAAAATGAATAGTATTCTCAATCGAATTATTTCTCTTGGCTTCGCCGTAATTGCCTTGACCGCTTGTACAGAAGATGATGACAAGCCTATTGGTGATCCTTTCAGCAAATCGGAAGGTTTGACGGCCACAAATTGGATTATCGAAGAAGTATATCTGGTAGATGAAGGAAACCCGTCGAAACCTGAGCGGAACATTTCCAATTTCTATACTTCGACCGACGCAAGGCTCCAAATGGACTTTAATGCAGATGGCACCTTTACCGTAATACCCGGCGATGGCCTTAACTTTTTTCCTGCTTCTGGTACTTGGGCTTTTGACGATGATTTTGCACCTCGCCAAATTATTCTCACCGATACCGAAGGAGTCGAGACCGTTGCTCCGTTAGGTGGCTCTACGCGAATTAGCGATTCACAGCTTAAACTAAACTTTGCGAAGCGCAGTTGCGATAGCGACGAAGGCTTAAAAGCTGCACTCGGGTATCGTCTCGTTTTCAACCGACAATCATAAGATCTCATGAGAAAGATATTTCAATCCATCGCCATTATTTGCTTTTTGCTATCGCCATTTGCCCTTTCTGCTCAAGGTGTTTACTTCGATCCTGAACCTACCGATGTTACAGTTCCTGCAAGATTATATGTAGACATTACCTCTGGTGAGTGCAATTGTCCGGAGTTGGCCGATGCCGATCCGGTAAGTAATCCGCTCTTCATTTGGGCATGGAATCCCAATGAGTCAAGAGATCCGGTAAATGGAGAAGCAGTTACGAACGGTATGTGGACCGACTCAAATGAAAACTTGAAAATGACACAGGATGAGTCGAATCCCAATCTCTGGTATTTCGACTTTCTAGGTGTGTCGCTGGTCGAGTTTTACAACCGTCCAGCAGCTGTGTTTTACAGTACCGGCATCGATTTCTTGGTAAAGCAGAAAAGTGGTGCAGCCGATGATACTGGAGCAGAACAAAAATCTCCCGATATCAACATCATACCTGAACCAATCGGATGTTTTGAGAAAATATGTCCCTTTCCGACCGTATTTTTTCAGGATGAATATTTCATCATAACCTATGACAACAACAAGGAAACGAATTTAGCTTTGCAGAATCTCGGTCCGGATGAATGTCTGATTTGGTATCGCTACAGTGTGAATGGTGGTGCCTTAATTCAATTTCAGCAGCCGACTGATAAATTCAAGATGCAATTTGATGGTGATGGTATCTTTTCCATTACCATGATTCCCGAAGATTACTTCGGATTGAATTCCGGCGATGAGCTTACGCAAATTCAGGTTTTTATCACAAAACCACCTATTAATGCCCCTCCATTTACCTTGCCGATCACGCTGGTACCAGGTTGTCAATAGATTAATTTCTACTTCTTTCAAAAAGCCGATTTCCATCAGAAATCGGCTTTTTAATTTGAACGAAAGACCGCTCATTACCGTTCACAACAATTACAATTTTTTAAACTTAACATCTCCTTAAATTTGCATTTCGATTTTCTACATGATCAAACTCCAAGGCATTACGAAAAGCTATCCGCTCGGAAAGACTTCCCTACAGGTGCTAAAAGGCATAGATATGGAAGTGCGCAAGGGTGAGCTGGTCTCCATTATGGGCTCTTCGGGGTCGGGAAAAAGTACCTTGCTCAACGTACTCGGCATCCTGGATAATTACGACGGGGGCTCTTACTACCTGAACGGGAAGCTGATTAAGAATCCCAATGAAACCAAAGCCGCTCGCCTAAGAAGCGAGCTTATAGGGTTTGTATTCCAATCGTTCAATCTCATTCCTTTCAAAAATGCGGTGGAGAATGTGGCGTTACCGCTATATTACCAAGGTGTAAATCGGCGGAAGCGGAATGAACTTGCCCGCGCTTACCTCGATAAAGTGGGCTTGCTCGATTGGGCTAACCATACCCCTTCGGAGATGAGCGGTGGGCAGAAGCAACGCGTCGCGATTGCGCGCGCTCTAATAGCTGAGCCAAAAATAATACTGGCCGACGAACCTACCGGGGCGCTTGATAGCACCACATCCTACGCCGTAATGGATTTACTCAAGCAGGTGAACGCTGAAGGAATTACCGTAGTGATAGTGACCCATGAGAACGATATTGCCCAAATGACCAATCGGTTAATCCGGTTAAAGGACGGCTTGATTGAAAGCCATAACGCGCTCCTGGCGGATGTTTGACATAGATAAATGGCAGGAGATTTTCGCGGCGATGAGCAAGAACAAGCTCCGTACTTTCCTTACGGCCTTTTCGGTAATGTGGGGTATTTTGATGCTCATCATCCTGCTCGGAGCTAGCCAGGGCCTTCGAAACGGAGCGGAAGCCAGTTTCAACGATGACGCCATCAACTCCATTTTCATTTATCCTGGCAAGACAACTTTGCCTCATAAAGGAATGAAGCCTGGTAGAGAGATACAACTCACCAACGAAGATTACGATGCGGTGATGACAGCCGTTGATGGAATTGAATATTCGTCTTCCCGATACGGTGTATGGCAAGCCCAACTGAATTATGGGGAAGAGTTCAGCATTTACCCACTTCGAGCCGTTCATCCCGAACATCAATTTTTAGAAAATACCACCCTAACCGAAGGACGTTTTCTAAATGAAGATGATCTGAATCAAAAGCGAAAAGTAGCCGTTTTGGGTCGCGATGTCCGGGTGGATCTCTTTGGTGAAGACGTTGATCCCGTTGGCAAGGAAATTCAAATTTTTGGTATCACGTTTACGGTAATTGGTGTATTTGAAGATCAAGGAAGCTCCCGCGAAATGCGCTACGTTTATGTTCCCATCAACACGGGACAGCAAATCTTCGGGGCGGGACGCGACATCAACATGTTTATGGTCACAACAGGAAGTCTCTCGTTACCCAGTTCCATTAAGATGGCTGGGGAGATAGATCAATACCTTCGGAATAAGCATAAAATTGCTCCAGACGATACAGCTGCACTTACCGTAAGAAACCGAAATGTTGACTTTAAAGAAATATCGGATATCCTTGCCGGAATGTTGGTATTCGTTTGGATTATAGGCATTTTCACCATTATTGCGGGGGTAGTAGGGGTGAGCAATATTATGATCATTGTGGTGAAAGAGCGCACCAAGGAAATCGGGGTTCGCAAGGCTTTGGGGGCGAGTCCGGCTTCGGTGGTTTCGCTTATTCTTCAAGAATCGATTTTCGTCACAGCTTTGGCGGGCTACGTAGGCTTGTTGTTGGGGGTAGTGTTGCTCGAACTTCTCTCCGACCTGGTAGGTGAGCAAGATATGTTCTCCAAGCCTTCCGTCGATTTTAATGCAGCCATAATCACGCTACTAATTTTGGTGATTGCCGGTGCGCTGGCCGGACTATTTCCCGCCCTTCGTGCTGCAAGTATCCGGCCTGTTGAAGCCCTTAGAGACGAATAGCTATGTTTGACAGAGATCAATGGAACGAAGTTTTTCAGGTGCTGGGCAAGAATCCCCTCCGTACCGTGGCCACTGCTTTCGGTGTAACGTGGGGCATCATGATGCTTATTATTATGATGGGATCGGGTAAAGGCCTTCAGAATGGGGTTATCGCGAAGTTCACGCGGGTCAGCAATTGTATGTTCATCTGGACCCAGCGCACCACAAAAGCGTACGCGGGTTTCGGCGAAGGCCGAAGTTTCGAAATGCGCAATGCCGACGTACAATATCTTAAAGACAATTTGCCCGAAGTAGACATTGTTGCGCCCCGCCTGCAGCTCGGTGGATATGACGGTACCAATACCGTGGTGTACGGTATTCGCACTGCCATTTATGGCGTTTATGGCGATACACCCGATGTCGATCTAATCGAACATAGACCCATAGATACCGGTCGATTTATTACTTGGGATGATATCGACGAAAGGCGAAAAGTCTGCGTCATCGGTCGTCAGGTGTACACCGATCTCTTTGCCAAGAATGAAGACCCCCTTGGGAAATACGTCGCTATACAGGGCGTCAATTTTCAAGTGGTAGGCGTTTACAGCTCTAAGGCCACAGGCGAAGGTTTCGACGAAGCCGTTAAAAACATCATAATTCCGATATCGGCTTTTCAAAAGGCATTCAACGTAGGCGATGCAGTGGGATGGTTGAGCATTACTTCCAAACCTGGCTTTTCGGTAATTGACTTAGAATCGAAGGTTGTGGAGCAACTAAAAATTCGCCACAAAATCCACCCCGATGATAATCGAGCATTCGGCTATTACAACATGGAAAAGGAATTTCGTCAGATGAATGGGATTTTCATCGGGATCGAATGGCTATCCTGGTTTGTGGGTATTCTTACGCTTATAGCAGGTATTATTGGTGTGAGCAATATCATGCTCGTTATTATTAAGGAGCGCACCAATGAAATAGGCGTACGAAAAGCAATGGGAGCCACCCCTTGGAACATTGTTTCGCAAGTAATGCTCGAATCTTTATTCCTTTCGGCCATTGCCGGTTTTGTAGGAGTCATAGCAGGGGTGTGGCTCCTTGAATTGGTCGCTGGTTTTGTGGATGGATCCGATGGGGCTTTTCGCAATCCTGGTGTCGATATTAGCGTAATCTTGATAGCCCTTAGCATCCTTTGTGTTTCCGGGCTCCTTTCCGGAATATTGCCTGCATCCCGAGCCGCCCGAATTAAACCCGTTGAAGCCCTGCGCGCCGAATAATTTCACAACCCATGAAGAAAACCATTTTTATTATTGTTTCAATTGTCATCGTATCTGTGCTAGCCTACACGCTGGTATTTCTTTACGAAAAGTCGCAAGAGAAACCCATTTCCTACACCACCGAAAAGCCTTTCTACAGCGATATTATTCAAAAAACGGTCGCTACCGGATCCATTGTTCCCCGAAAGGAAATTTTCATCAAGCCGGTAGTTTCCGGGGTTATTGATCAAGTAATGATTGAGCCTGGTCAATTGATTAAGGAAGGCGATGTGATCGCACGAATTCGGGTTATCCCCAATATGGTGAGCCTGAACGAATCTGAAAATCGATTGCGCCGAGCCCAGATTCAACGCGACAATGCGAAGTTGGATTATGATCGCAACAAAATCTTGTTTGATCAAGGTGTTATTTCACGTGCCAATTTTCAGCCTATCGAGATTACGCAGCGCAATGCTGAAGCCGAACTCGACGCTGCAGAAGACAATTTGAAGATCATTCGCGAAGGCGTTTCACTGAAAAAGAATTCATCGGCGAATACCTTGGTGAGAAGCACCATTTCGGGAATGGTGCTCGACGTACCTGTAGAAATCGGTAACTCCGTAATTGAGCTCAACAATTTCAACGAAGGAACTACCGTGGCTTCTGTGGCCGATATGACCGATCTGGTATTCGAAGGCAAAGTCGATGAATCGGAAGTGGGAAAACTCAAAGAAGGAATGGATCTCATCCTTACCATTGGGGCGATAGAAGGCACCGAGTTTGCTGCCACGCTTGAGTACATTGCTCCAAAAGGGGTAGAGGAAAATGGGGCTATCCAGTTTGAGATTAAGGCCGCGGTAAATCTGCGCGAAAATGAGTTGATACGTGCTGGCTATTCGGCCAATGCCAATGTGGTGCTCGCCCGCCGCGATAGTGTGCTCGCCATAAACGAGAAGCTCGTGCAGTTTGAAGGCGAAACCAATCCGTTTGTCGAAGTATCGACCGGTGCCAATACCTATGAAAAGCGCCCTGTAAAGCTGGGCCTTTCCGATGGTTTGAAAGTCGAAGTGCTGTCGGGGCTTACGGGCGAAGAAGAAATAAAAATCTGGAATCAGCCGATAACGGACGATGAGTAAAGCAGCCGTTTTTTTCTTTGCCATTCTGACCTTAAATTCTTGCAGCCACTCCAAAACGGATATTAGCCAACGCGGAGATGCTAAATGGACACCCATTCCCGTTCGGTTTGCAACAGGTTTTAGACTTTGGACAAGCGGAAATACCTCCCGCGTAGAAATTCGAAATCCGCAGGATACCACCGAAATATGGCAAACGCTCGAACTTGTGCGGGGCTCTTCGCAAGGCACCGACCAAGTAACCATCCCGGTGGGCAACTACGCCTTGGGCAGCACCACCTTCATGCCCTACTTCGAAAAACTCGACTTGCTGTCACGCATTTCGGGGGTCACCCACATCGATATGATCTGGAATGAGAACATTTCCGCTACAGCAATTACCAGCAATTGGTTGGAGCTCGCACCTGGAGGCGAGTTGGATCCCGAGCGGTTGGTGAGCATATCCCCGGCGGTATTTCTTTGTTACGATCTCAAGGAGTTGGAGCGTTTCAAATCGAGTACAGCTCAACCCATCCTGCATCTTGAATATCTCGAATCACATCCCTTAGGTCGAGCAGAGTGGATTCTTTTAATCGCTTGCCTTGCGGATAAATTGGAAGAAGGTCAGGCGATTTTTGACGCCATCGAAAGCCGCTATCTGAGATTGAAAAATCTCGCGGCTCTTTCCTCGGGCATTCCATCAGTGGTAATCGGTAATCGCTATGCCGATAAGTGGTACGCGCCAAGTGGCAAGAGTTATTTGGCAACACTTTTGCGTGATGCTTCGGCAAATTATCAATTCCAAAATTTAGAAGGGGCGGGCAGTAAGGAGCTCGATTATGAAGTCGTCTTTTCGGCGCTAAACGAAACCGACTTTTGGGGTATGGTGATTAGCCAAGACACGCCATTCACACGGGAAGATTTGATTGAAATAAATCCGTATTTGGCTGGTGTCGAAGCTCTGAAAGGCGGGCGGGTATTTGCCTGTAATTCGCAAGAAACCGACTATTTTGGTGCTGCGGTTTTGGAACCTAATATTGTTTTGGCAGATTTAATCCAAATTTTTCGACCAAGCTATTTGCCCGATCATCAGCCAAAATACTTCCATCTGCTTCCTTAAGCCATCGGCTTACGAACGTATATTTGACGGATGAAGTTAAATCGGCTACCGATTTGGATCAGCTTATTCGCATTAGTTATTATAGGTATGTTTCTCAGCATCACTTTAGGTTCGGTGGCAATCAATTGGCCTGCCATTTTTGAAGGAGAAGGCCTACTCGAAACGGAGCAAATAATCGTCGCAGAATTGCGCTTACCTCGGATGATAGCCGCTCTTATCGGCGGTGCAGCCCTGGCACTGGCTGGTTTGCTGATGCAAACGCTGTTTCGAAATCCACTAGCAGGCCCATCGGTTTTAGGGATATCATCAGGCAGTAGCCTGGCTGTGGCCTTCGTGACGCTTGGAGGTGGGGCATTGGTTTCCCATCCTTTTTTATTGGTTGGTTCTTCGATGGTCGGGGCATTGGTTGTTTTAGCAATTATTGCCTACGTAGCCAACAGATTTTACGATATCGCATCGGTATTGATCGTTGGCGTTATGCTCAGTTTTTTCACGTCTGCACTTATTGGCGTACTTCAATCGCAAGCCACCGACCAGGATTTAAAGGCTTTTGTGATTTGGGGTTTTGGTTCTTTTGGAGGACTTCGGCTGTCGCAATTGCCTTTTTTCATCCTTCCGATTTCCTTCATTGTACTGGCTTCGCCCTTTTTATCAAAACAGCTAAATGCCTACCTATTGGGCGCCGAGCACGCGCAGTCGCTGGGTATCGCGGTTAGTCGCCTGCGGCTAATATCCATTCTCATGGCTGGGATGCTCACTGCAATCGTTACCGCTTTTTGCGGTCCAATAGCTTTTATCGGTTTGGCCGGCCCGCATATAGCCCGAATTGTTTTTCGCACTTCCGATCACCGTCTTATCCTTCCGGCTTCACTTTTGGTTGGTGGCGTCTTGGGTCTGTATTGCGACGTGATTGCCCGAATGCCGGGAAGCGATTCAGCCCTTCCGCTTAATACCGTTTGTTCTTTTATCGGAGCACCAATTGTTATTTTCCTCTTGATTCGCCAACGTAAAAAATCGATTTCATGGTAGGAGCGTATTTGAGTTTGAACGCGGTATCGATTGAATATCCGAAAAGAAAGGCGGTTGTTCGCCACCTTAATTTGAGTCTTCCCCTCGGTGAGCTTACGGTCCTAATTGGGGCTAATGGGGCTGGTAAGTCGAGTCTTTTGCGCGTTGCTGCTGGTCTGCAAAAGCCGCAATCTGGCGTAGTATGCTGGAACGGCAAACTATTAAAAGAGATCGCACTATCTCAGCGAGCGCGGCAACTGGGTGCCTTGCTACGATCGCAGGGTGCGCCGCCCGATATGACTCTCGGAGAGTTTATAGCCCTCGGCCGAATTCCACATACGGGTGTATTTGGGAAGCTGACCGCCGCCGATCACCGCGTTGCTGAGCAAGCAGCCGTTCGGGTTGGTATCGCGAATCTTTACCATGAAAGCGTGCATCATCTGAGCGATGGTGAGCTTCGAAAAGGACAGCTCGCGCAGCTCCTGGCGCAGGACGTTCCCTTCCTTATTCTCGATGAGCCTACCACTCACCTCGACCCTCCATCGGGACATCAATTTATGAATCTCTTAAAAGAACTTACCCTATCGGGAAAAGGTGTCCTGCTTACCACCCACGATCTGGCTTTGGCGCATCAATTTGCCGATCAAATGCTTTTGCTTCACCAAGGCCATTTGTTGAGGGGAAGCTCAGAATTTATCCTTCAACAATCGCTTTACACCGATTTTATGGGTTCTGGCGAAAAGAATATGTAACAAAAAAATAGCTCATGAAAAGTATCAGTGTCATAGGTCTTGGTTGGTTTGGAGCGGCTTTTGCCGAAAGCGCCAAATCCCAATACCAGATTATGGGTTCGCACAGCACCAACCACAAAGTGGCCGAAAGTAAAGCTGATGGTATTAAGCGGTATTACTTTAATCTTTTGGATGCTGATTCCTTCGGCAATTTGTCCGCACTCTTCGATACCGAAGCTGTAATCTTGAATATCCCGCCATCGCTAGGTGGCCTTGGTAAGGAAGGAGCATACGGAAAAGCGATGCGGCAAATCCTGAAAGAGCTTAATAATTCTAAGGTTCTTCAATTAATCTTCATATCGTCAACGGGAGTATTCGGTGGCCATCAATTTCTAGTGAATGAAATGACCCCACCAGAACCCGATACGGAAAACGGCCGAATTTTGCTGGAAGCCGAAAAGTTGTTTTTGCGAGAATTCAAACAAATTTCAATCATCATTCGTCCAGCGGGATTGGTGGGCGGTAACAGGCACCCCGGCCGATTTATGGCGGAGAAACAAGATATAAAAGGTCGTTTGCACCCGGTAAACATTGTTCACCGCGAAGATTTAATTCTTGCCGTGCACGGTGCCATGGCCGCAAAACGAACGGCGATTTATCATGCCGTGGCAAGCGAGCATCCGTCGAAACAAGCGTTTTATACGGCTGCCGCTCTAGCGCTTGGTGCGCCTGCGCCCGATTTTCTTATCAAAGACAAAAGCAGTGGTAAAATGGTATCGGGCGAATGGACGAAAAATCAATTGGACACGGCGTTTCGCTATGAAAACCCTATGGCTATGCTCGAAAATTGGACTTAAAATCGATCTGGTAATTGAGCGCTCAATGCCGATCTTTTAGCTTCGAGTTGGGCTAAAAATTTTATGGAAGCTTCGCTCTCGGGGTTGTCGATACGATGATTAGTCATACGCAACCAATCTTCGATGTCGCCCAATAAATTCCATGCACCTTTGGCGATCAATATTTCTCGAAAGCGCTCACTGATCAGCGCCAAGCCCAAGTCGTTGAGGTGAATCATATCGTCGGTGCGGTAATAACGGTAATCGCGAAGTTCATCCATCACCATTTCGTAAATCGGAAGATAGCTCACCCGATCGAACTGGTTTTCTAAGGCTTCGCATAGTAAAATGAGCCTAGCTTTTGAGCGTTGGTTATCAATAGCACCATGCCGCAAATGCCTTATTGGCGATACAGTAAACACGATTTGAATCTTCGGATTTTGAATCAATAATTCTGCAATTGTCGCATTCCAGGTTTCTACCATTTGCCCGACGTTGAGCAATTCCCGATTGAAAATTGTTTCCAACTGCCGATGACAATTATTCACAATTTTCCCATTCTGCACCTGGCGAAAGGCAAAGGAAGTCCCGAAGGTGACAAATAGAAAATTGGCTTCGGACAATTTATCTTTCAGCCGAATTCTGCGGGAATCGATTTCTCCCAGGAGCGCTTCTCGATTGTCGGAAGAAACGGAGCTATGCGTTTCATAATGATAGAATTTGGATTCGAATTCTACAATAGCTTCTCGATCCCAAGGCTTGTCATAAAAGGCCATATCGATTTGGTTTGCAATACTTATTGGGTTATAGCTTATGCCAAAAGGATTGAGTTCGATTTTGAATTTCCGATCGGAAAGCCAATTGCCAATATGCTCGGTAAAACAACTTCCGATCATCACAACATTGCTTTGGTAGCTCAACGAATCGTCAAACTTGGGAAATTTTACTGACGTGAATAGTTTCATTGGTGAAAGCTAAAAAAAAACCGCCATCCTTGCGAACGGCGGTTTGCGGTAAAGCAAATTGCACCTTTTAGATATCCATAAATTTAAAGCTGAATCTTACGTAATGCGTGCCTGCGTTGTCAGCTGACTTCACTTTCAGTTTGGCCAATTCTTCCGTTACATAAGTGCCGAGTTCAGCGTGCGAAGCATTGATCTCTTTTACAGTAATTTGGCCCAGGCTATCCAATTCAAATTTCACCATCACCATGCCTTTGAGCTTCCCGGCTTTTGCGAATTCCGGGTAGCTAATATTCCTGCGGATAGCTTTCCCGAGCTCGTCGCCGGGTACTGTCGATGCGCTCGACTTCAGCGTGGCAAATAGGCTCATAGCTGCCATCATTGCCATTGCGATTTGTTTCATCATTGTTTGTTTTTTGTTTGGTACAAAGCTCCGGCATCATTATCACTCCTGTGGTTACGCGGTTTTATGAATAGTTCATGTTTAGGTTACCGGTTTGTGATGGAAGTTTCTGACTAAGATATATTTGGGAAACATGGGGTCTATCTTTGTTTGACTCGGGATTATTGGAGCCGCCAGACTATAGGTTTAAAATTGTAGTGTATTACAACTTTTCCAGACGTTACTTGTAACGGGTTACAATTTTTACTTGATTTTTACAACTTATTAATATGCACCCTGCCCGATATGGGCTACTTTCGCAGCAGATTAAAAGCGGTGATCGAGAAAAGTACAGCGATAGCAGTGAGCGGGCTAAGGCATACCTTCGAAGGTGGTGCATCCCTTTCTTTTCCAGATTTCGAAGTGAATCAAAACGAACACTTGCTCCTCTTTGGCAATTCAGGCTCGGGAAAAACTACGCTTCTGCATCTATTGGCGGGTTTAATCCGCATTCAATCTGGAGACATAAGGCTGCTGAATCAATCGCTCAAAGGATTGAGCCAATCGCAACTCGATGCTTTTCGCGGTGAGCATATTGGGCTCGTGTTTCAACAAGCAAGATTTATAAAGTCCTTATCCGTAATTGAAAATATTACCATCGCCCAGTATTTTGGTCGGTCCGAAGTAAATGAAAAATCGGCTTTAGCATTGCTTAGTGAATTGAAAATAGCTCATTTAGCCGATCAGTCTACCGCTGCTTTAAGCGGTGGTGAGCGTCAGCGGCTAGGCATTGCTCGAGCTCTTGCGGTTCAACCTTCTATTATTCTTGCAGACGAACCAACATCCAGTCTCGACGATCGAAACACTGAAGCAGTGGCGCAATTATTATTGCGTGAAGCAGACGCGTATAAGGCGGCTTTAATAGTAGTAAGCCACGACAGCAGGTTGCGCACTCATTTCAAAAATCACTTGGAAATATGAGTATTTGGCGACTTAGTTTCAAGAATTTGTTGGCACGCCAGGCGGCGACTTTTCTGACCTTGCTCATTTTGGTGGCGGGCGTAACGCTGGGTGTGTTGCTTATTTCTTTAAGCCAAGGGCTCGATTCGGGCTTCCGAAATAATATAAAAGGCATCGATATGGTGGTAGGAGCGAAGGGTAGCCCGCTTCAACTCATTCTCGCCGCGGTGTATCATATCGACAATCCCACTGGAAATATCTCAAAAGCCGAAGCCGATAGTTTGGCCCGTAATCCCTTAATTGCTCAGGCAATTCCCGTTTCCTTCGGCGATAGTTACAAGGCTTTTCGAATCGTTGGTACTATTCCTGCCTACCTGGCTCTGTACGAAGTTGAGTATGCGCAAGGAGCCATTTGGTCCAAGGCTTTTGAAGCTGTAATAGGAGCGGATGTGGCCGCCGAAACGGGTCTTGGCATCGGCGATTCGTTCTACAGTGCACATGGGCTCGACGGTTTGGGGGAGTCTCATGGCGATCATCCTTTTACGGTGGTCGGAATTTTACAGCGATCAAGTACGGTGGCTGATCGACTGGTACTCTGCGATCTTCAGAGTATTTGGGATGTGCACGGCCACGCCGAAGAAGAAGCCGAAACGGATAGAGAAATAACGGCCATGCTTATTAGGTTTAAAAACAAAATGGGGATTTTGACCTTGCCCCGGTTAGTTAATGAGCGCACTTCTTTTCAAGCTGCGGTGCCAGCCATTGAAGTCAACAGACTATTCGATCTCTTGGGTTTGGGCTTTACCATTCTCCGCATCATGGCTTATGCAATTACCATATTGGGTATCCTGAGTCTTTTCGCTTCGCTAATGAATAGCTTAAAGGATCGCGCATATGACATGGCCCTAATGCGGGCAATGGGCGCTAATCCTCGACAGATTTTCGCCATAGTCTGCGCAGAAGCTGTTATTTTGGGAACAATTGGTGCAGGGGTAGGCTTGCTCTTTGGGAAAATTGCTTTGTGGGTGCTCACGCAGCTTTACGGTGCAGAGATCGGCCTGCAATTTACTTACCTTAGCTTGTCGTGGGGCGAGTTGGCATTGGCTTTGCTCACAATAGTTTTATGCTTGATTGCGGCAATCTATCCCGCCTTGCGAACAATGAAAATCGATGTTGCAAATACGCTAACTGATTATGCGAATTAAATTAATTGCCCTTTTTATATTGCTCGGTGCGGTCGTTTCGGCCACGGCTCAAAATACCACTTCCGTTTCTTGGTCCACTTTAATGGATTTAAAATTCAAGGACGTGTACATGGAATCAACTGGTGGCTACGTTTATATTCCCCTTTTTAATGAAAAGCATAAGCCACTCGATGGACGCGAAATTGAAATCACAGGATATATAATTCCAATTGATGTAGAAAGCGATACCTACGTGCTTTCAGCATTTCCTTTTTCAGCCTGCTTTTTCTGCGGAGGAGCAGGTCCGGAATCGGTCATGGCAATTTATTTTCAAAGTCCACCACGCCGACTCAAAACCGATGAGCGCCTTACCCTCACCGGTGTATTTGAGTTAAACGACAGCGACGTCGATGAATTAATTTACGTCTTGAAGGACGTTCGAATCAAGTAATCTTCTTCGGAATTAAAAATCAGGCTGTAACGGCTTCCGCGTCTCGCGTTGGAATTTTCATCCACAATTTACGCTTATCGGCTCTAGCTTGCGCCCACTCGTCGAGCGGAAAGTTCTCTAGTTTCGCAGGCTTCCAATTGTTCGGATCTTTTGCCGCCCGTACTTTTTCCAATTGCTTGAGCCAAGTGCCTTTTTTGGGATTGAAATCTTGCTCCACCATCCCCGAAAATACTTGCAAAAGGTTCGTTTCGCGACGGTTTAAAGTTCCAGTCTCTTTTAATAGAGCTAATTTGCTTACCGCTTTATCGAGTACTTCGATCGATTTTGAAGGATCAGACTCACGCAGCGCTTCTCCAATCTGGATGCCCAGTAGAGCTGTCATCAAATGAAGGGTGTCTTCATTGGCCAAACTTTCGTCGAGTAGCTGAAGCACTTCTTTAGCAGCATTGACAGTTTCGCCGCGGTAGAAATCTGATGCGGCCAAAAAGTAAGCGTAATAACTCAAAGCAAAAGGTAATTTTTCGGTGTATCGCGATTTAAGCAGCGTTGTCATCTGATTGGAAATCTCATCAAATTTCTTCTGGTAAAGTTGAATTTGAATTTCTTTAATTTGAAGGTCGAAATATGCGAAAGAGTCTCGTTTTACTAATTTTTGAGCTTCTTCAATCGCGGGCACGGCTTGCTTAAATTCGTGTTGTGCTATATAGGTCGAAACCAAATTGTTAAGATAGACGAAAATACGCTCCGTACTTTGCAGGGCTGGTACAGAAGAACACATATTCATTAAGTCCATCGATAATTGGCCCCATCTTTCAAGGTCTCCATTGGCCTGAGCTATTTGACTTTCAAGGACTTTTTGGAAATAGGCAATTGTTGCGATATCTGTTCCATTTGGAATGTTCTGGAGCGCTTTGATGCCCTGCTCATAAGAGTTCTCTGGCGAATTAATTCGCTGGAATTGTGAAGAACGGACTTTCATGAATACAAGCGTAGCTTGCTCTAGCGCGTTACGTCGCACTCTTGCTTCGGAAAGTGCATTTTCAAGATGGAGTAGTGTTTTTTTCGTTGATTCTGGTGAGGCCAATAGCAGGGAAGTTTCTAGCGATTGAGCCAACTGATCGAAGTGTTCATATTTCAAGGCTTTACTCTGTATATCGTCGAGCAGCTTTTGGGCATCTTTCATTTTACCTTTTTCGATGAATTGGGTAGCTTGAATCCACTTTCGAGCGTTGTTTGTCCGCTGGCGGTAAGCATTTCCATATATTCCCGGGCGCTCGAGATTAACCTGTAACGACAGAGCTTCCAAAATTAAACTCCGCATTTTACGAAGCAAGGTATATCGTTCTACCGGGCGAAGCTTGTTCAGTTTTACTTTTTTAAACACTTCCAATTCCTGCTGATCTATATTATTTTCTAAAGATGCGAGAATATCCGCGGCCATTTTTCTGCTCTCCACATCAAAGTCTTGATGGGCTTCTACGTGCCGAACTACAGACTCCCACTCCGCGCGAGAAAGGTCGGTTAATAGACTTTTAAATTGATCGGAGCGTTTTTGTTTTTTCATAGGGAAGGATTCGAACGGGAATTTTTGGAAAAATAAAATCAAAGGTATTTAAAATAAATTAGTCAGATTGAAGTCTTAATGATCGCTTGTCGAACACCACCGCTCGAATCCCCGTCACGTCGAGTGATTTAAAGGCCGCCTATAATCAGTGAAATAACCATCTGAATGGCCTTTAAATTGTATCGAGACGCGCGAACAATAAAAATCGGCTCTCGATACAATTTCACTCCTCCCGTCGTGAAATCACCCGAGCTGACCGGCTCGTGACTGTTCGGAACGCAGATCGATACAATTTCACTCCTCCCGTCGTGAAGTCACTCGAGCTGACCGGCTCGTGACTGTTCGGAACGCCCGTCGATACAATTTCACTTCTATCGTTATGAAATTACTCGAGCTGACCGAGCGCATTAACAATACGCTCGAATCCCCGTCACGTCGAGTGATTTAAAGGCCGCCAATAATCAGTGAAATGACCATCTGAATGGCCTTTAAATTGTATCGAGACGCGCGAACAATAAAAATCGGCTTTCGATACAATTTCACTCCTCCTGTCGTGAAATCACTCGAGCTGACTGGTGCGCCCCCCTATTGATCGGACAATCTACGATAGGGTTTAAAAGAGTTGATATTAAAGGTAGTAATTTTGGCTCACCGGATACAACCGAAGGTGACCTTTACACCGAAAGTTGATGCGCAGGCTGATTCTTATCGGCCTGTGCATTTTTCAGGTCGCCCTGTGGGGCGAACCGGATACTGCCCTCAGGTTCGCATTTCCCGAAAGCTGGTAATGCGGGATAGTGAGTTTGTGTCGGGTAGGTTTTTTGTCTCTTTTGGTAGATTTAATGAGTCCTTGTTTCCAAATGTGCCAAAACGTATCTGGACTTAGCCGATCAAGGCTCGTGTGGAGTCTTATCTGGTTGTAGGTGACATAAAATGTTTTAAGATGGTGCTCTAAGTCTTTGATGGTGCAAAATTGTTGACGGTTTAATGACTTGCCGAGGATGGCATGAAAGCTTTCGATATGTCCATTTTCTTCGGGCGTGTATGGGTGTGTGAAGGTTTGGTTCAAATAGTTTTCGGCCATATATTTCTGCACGCTTTGAGCTGCAAAGCGGCTATCGTTGTCATTTCTGCATTCTATGGATAGCTTATTTTTGAGCATCTCATTGGGCTGGAGGTATTCCACAATTACCGCTTCCCAAGCGCGTATCACTTGGTGCTGTTTGATGGAGTATGCCACAGACCAGTGCAGTACTTTCCGCGTAAAGCAGTCAATGATGGTCAGTATGTAGGCATAGCAGCGGTGGTCAGTGACCCATTGGAGTTTAATATCCATCTCCAAGGCTTCAAGTGGTCGCGACGGGTCAAGCCTACGGTACTTCACATATTTACGAGGAGCTTTGGGGTTGGCTTGGTGCAGCAGTTGGTAATATTCCATAAGTCGGAACACTTTTTTGTGGTTTATCATCAGCCCGAGCAGCATCAAGGCCTTTGTCATGGTCTTGGCACCGTAATCCGTTTCGGGGTTGAGCTTGATGCCCACGATACAGTCCACCACATACGTATTAGGCACTTGCGCGATCAAACCGCTTTCCAGCAACTTGCAGGTATATATGGATGGTTTTCTACCCCTTCGGCCTGATTTGGGCTTATAATAATACAGGTGCTTGCTTATGCCGATCAGCTTCAAGACCTGATCACGCCTCATACCTGCGGCAATGTACTTTCGGGCTATAGCAGTTTTCTCAGGTGCGGATACTTTTTTTTTAAAAGGTCATTCTTGAGCTCGTTCTCAAGCTTTTCCTGCGCGAGCAGTAATTTGAGCTTTTCGTTTTCCAGCTCCAGCTGCCTTATTCGTTTGAGCCGATCCTTGGTAAGCCCATGTTTTAAGCCATCGGAACCCATCTCTTCGTACTTCTTCTTCCAATAGTAGTAAGTCGCTGGATACAGGTCGTACTTCGCCAGTACAGCTTTTACACTCCCGTCTTCACCTTCTTTCAAGATGGCCATTTTCTCTGCTTCACTAAATTTCTTGAAGCCTTTTTCGGTTTTTTGCACGTTCATAATTACAAATTTTAATTCGTAATCATGTCCGATGATTTAGGGGGTCAAAACACTGACCGGCTCGTGACTGTACGGAACGCCCGTCGATACAATTTCACTCCTATCGTCGTGAAATCACTCGACCTTTTATGTTTGCATCGTGAGAATACAAATGTAATTTTTAAGTATTCGATCTGGGTCTTTATATTGCTGTCTATACACCGTATATCGACCTGGTGCACAAGGTCAACTCGAACAAGATGAGCATTTTGCTACATCGTTAGTCAGGTACTGCCTGTGCACTTTTTGATC
>JBBQFC010000017.1:0-51652 GCA_038321615.1 Flavobacteriales bacterium
TACCCCTTTTACTAAGTCTCCTTCTTCCCATTTTAGCGCTCGCGCAAGATTTTGCTTCCCTGAGTCCCAAAGAACGTATTGCCGCAGCAGAACGGGAGGAAGTCGAAGCCGCTCAAGATGCGTCCTATATGCAGATGATGCAGCAGGGGCACGAACTCTTTAAAAAACGACATTACCTCAAGGCCATTCACAAGTACGAAGAGGCACGCACTCAACGCCCGCTCAATGTGTATCCAAAAGTGATTATTGCCGATATTGAATTGAGCATGAAGGATACGCTGACCACGCTGCGGGCCGCAGAGAAATTAGAACTCGAAAAACCCCAGTTGCCTGAACCGCCTAAGGCAGATACCGAGAAGGTTGCCGAACCTAAGCCAATTGATATTCCGAAAGAAACCCCGAAACAGCGCTTGGAGAAAGTGGAGAAATGGGAGGCGGAAGAGCGGAGAAAATTAGAACAAGCTCGTCAGCAGCAAAATGAAACCAAGCCAGCAGTTGCTGAAACAGCGAAGGGCGACGTTCCCAAAATGTCAGTTGCCGATTATCAAAAAGAACTAGCGCAAAAATATCCCAAAGGGATAACCGAAGAGATCTCTACCGAAGGAAATAAGACGATCACAAAAAGAATTGTAGTGTCCGGCGAAACGGGCAACGAGTATAAAAAAGTGGTGCACAATTGGGGTGGAGTATTCTTTTTCAAAAACGGAGAGTCGGTCACCGAGCGCGTCTGGAACCAAGAAACCCAGTAGGGCTTTTCTTTCGATCCAATCCAAAACTTCTCAATTCACAACCATTGATAGGTCATTGGCCATTCGTCCGAAGTTGGTGAGTATTTAACCTTTTATTAGCCGGTTTTTACCCTTGCTGCAAACGCAAGGTTCAGAACAAGGAAGAACGGTAGATTTACATATCATTTTTGGTTAAAGATGGAGTGTGCTGAGCAGAGCACCTGAAAGCGAACAGGCCGCAGGCCGTTCGCTTTCATTTTTTAAACTTATTTCATACATTCATCCAAAATCTCCACCGATGAAATTTTTGCACCAACAATTTACGGCCAAAGCCGGTCAACGGATCATCGTAACTTTTAGCAAGCCCACTCGTGTCTTGCTGATTCACTCTACTCAAATGTCGAAGTATAAAGGCGGGAAAACGTATAACTATTTCGGGGGCTTTGCCGAAAAATCGCCAGTAGAATTTGAAGTAACGAACGAAGGTGTGTGGCACGCCATTATTGAAAAAGGGAATTACAGTAATCCGCTGGAAGTAACAGGTTCAGCAAAGCTGGCGAAAATTAAGTACAAAACGCTCAACGGTTCTGAAGAGATGGAAACTCATAAAAAACTCGAAGAGCAATACGACGATACCTTGGAATGAAAATTTCTCGGGGCTTTCAGGCTCAGTTTCTTGCAGTGTGCTTGTTTGCAACGTCTTGCGAAACCAGAGAAAAAACGACTGAGCTTTCAGAACCCAGCCCTGCTCCTGTAGTTGAAGACACTGTGCCGCAGGCACAACGGAAATGGCCTCTGCTGAATCAAAAGAATTTTGAGCCGTTCTTGATGGGATATTTCCAAACCCATAGTCAGCGAAAAATCGCCTTAAACACACCTTACGGCCAAATAAAATTCGAACTTTTTGACGATACACCCCTGCACACGGCTAACTTTTTGATGCTGATCGAGCGCGGTTATTTCAAAGGAACTGTTTTCACACGTGTCATCGATAAATTTGTGATTCAAGGCGGAACAAATGACAGCGAGATCGAAGAAGTTAAGCGCATTCTGATTGGAGCTTATGATCTTCCTCCAGAAATCCGTTCCAACCGGGTGCATCGCAAAGGAGCATTGGCAATGGCAAGGGAGTATGAGAACAATCCGGATATGCTTTCTTCGGCCTATAATTTTTACATCGTGGAAGGCGAAGTGCTCAATATCCCGCAAATCATGTCGATTGAAAGGCAACACGACGTATCGATTTCATCGCAAAAAAGAGAAGTTTATACCACCATTGGCGGCACCCCCCACCTTGATGGGAAACATACGGTATTTGGGCAGGTGTATGAAGGATGGGATGCACTCGAAAAGTTATCGGCAATTCCTACCGATAAGTCCGATTGGCCTTTGGAGCCGCATTACACAGATTTTGAAATTATACAGTAAGTAATCTAACCGATAAGGCTTAAATGCCTTGTCGGCATGCATTTAAAGAGCATTCTCACCTTCGAGCCTATCAGATAATTCCTTTAAACGCTGTATAGAAATGCGCAGAATTTGGAAGGCTAACTGTCTAATATCAAATCAATGCTCAACAGAAATGGAGTGGCTCGATATAATTCGTAATTTCCTGCCATGAAAAATATTTACCTCCTTATTTTTTTCAGCCTGGCTTGTATTGCTGGTAGAGCGCAATCATTCGAGATTCTCCCACGATACCTCACAGACCACGAGCGAAGCGCCATGCCGACCTACAGCTTTCCTGCTGCTCGTGGTATCGAGACTCCGCCCCCATTCAGCAATCTTCGAACAATGGCCGAGTGGGAGGAAATTCAAGCGCTTACCATTACCTGGACGGGTTATCCATCGATTCTAAAACAGATCGTTCGTGCGGCGAAAGAAAGCACGCGTGTTATTGTTTTCTGTTCAAGCACCACATCGGTGACCAATTATCTTATGGGTAGTCAGGCGGGTGGTCCTTTAAATAACATGGATAATATAGACTTGGTAATAGCCGATTTCAACAGCGTTTGGATGCGCGATTACGGCGCTAATACCGTTTATGGCAACCGCGTAGATAGTATCATCTTAGTCGATTGGATATACAACCGCCCACGCCCCGCCGACGACGTAATTCCCGAAGTGCTGGCCAATCACCTTGGTGTAAACCTCTATTCCACGACATCTGCTCCCTCCGATTTGGTAAATACCGGCGGTAATTTTATGAGCGACGGGCAGGGAACTGCCTTTGCGAGTGAGCTTATCTTAGAAGAAAATGAACAAGGAAATCCCTACCAGGTTTCCGTTAAAACGGAAAGCGAAATCGACCAAATTCTCACGGATTTCCAAGGGATAGCCCGCTACATCAAAATGACTGCTCTCCAATATGACATCATAAACCACATCGATATGCACATTAAGCTGCTCGACGAGCGCACCTTGCTCGTAGGTGAGTATCCGGCGGGAGTGGCTGACGGGCCGCAGATCAATGCCAATATCGACTATGTGGTTAATACGTTTCTATCCTATTTTAGTGAAGATTTCAAAGTGGTGCGCATCCCTATGCCCGATAGCCCGGGTGGCAACTGGCCCGATAGTAATCCTTCGGCCTATTACCGCACTTATTCCAATGGCGTTTTTGTGAATAATACCTACATCTACCCTACTTACCGCGAACAATATGATACCACTGCCGCACGGATCTACAGCGAACTCCTTCCCGGCTATATCTTGGTGCCGATCGATTGCGACAATAATCCCGACAATATTATTGCAGCCGCAGGAGCCATCCATTGCATTACGCATTCTGTGGGTGTGGCTGACCCGCTATTGATCACGCATAATCCACTTGCAGATACCTACGACGATGAAAATCCATACACGGTGATTGCCTCAGCAGAGCATCGCTCGGGAGTAGCAAACGCAAACTTATTCTGGCGTGTGGCGGGAGATGCAGAATTTAATAGCATACCCATGACGGCTTCGAGCGAAACAAACTGGGAAGCGGCAATTCCGGCTCAAGCGGTGGGTAGTATGCTGGAATATTTCGTGCAAGCCGAAGCCAATTCGGGTAAAGTTCAAACCCGCCCTATTGTGGCACCCGAAGGTTTTTGGAAATTTGAAGTTTTGGGAGAAATATTGGGAGTCGACCAGGTCGATAACCTGAGATCGCAGCCAGTGTACCCAAATCCAGCGAATGGACTGGTTTCTATTCCAATCTCTACGGTGCACGCAGAAAGCGTAGAAGTTTACCTAAGCGACCTTTCTGGAAAAAAGTTGGATTCTATTTACCGCGGTGTAATCTCGGGCGAACGAAGGCTTTCCTACACCACCGATCACTTAGCGAGCGGTGCCTATTTGATTGTAATCGAAGGCGCAGCTAATCGCCGATCGCAACTGCTGATGGTGGATCGATAAGCCCGTATTTCTCCAGTAAGTAGGTGGCATTCATGTTGGCGCAAACCCCTGGCTCCAGCTTGTATCGAAAAGAGAGATCGCCATCGATGAAGTCTATTTCAAACCGGTAATTAGCCAGGTATTCAGGATATTCGGAGACCAGCTGGCATAGGCTCAAATCGTGAGTTGCGATTAGACCGCGTATGGGTAGTGTCATCAATTTCCGCACAAAAGCTGCCGACCCCTTCATTTTGTCAATGCTATTGGTTCCTTTCAATATCTCGTCGAGCACGGCAAAAATGGGTTTTCCGGATTGTGCTAAATCTACCAATTGCCGCAAGCGTTTGATTTCATTGAAGAAATAGCTTTCCTGATCGGCTAATGAATCTGTGGTAAGCATGGAAGTAAAAATAGCTACGGGCGCCATTTCCATCTTTTCTGCTTGAACAGGAAGGCCGCATTGGCTCAATACCATGTGGGTAGAAACCATGCGTAGGAAGGTGCTTTTTCCGGCCATATTCGCACCGGTAATAATGGCCATCCTGGTGGAGTCTGCAAGGTCGATACTATTGGCCACAGCCAATTGATCCATCAATATATGACGGCCATTGACCATCCGAACACCTTCTGTAAGTTCAAAAGATGCATAGCTGTAATCGGGATTATTAAAGGCATAAATTCCAAAACTTATTTGGGCTTCCAACTCCTGGCAAAACTCAACCCATTGGTAAAAATCTTCGCCAAATGAAGCTTTCCACTTCGCCAGACGTCGAAAACAATGATAATCCCATTGAAGCAGTATATTGAGCCCGATAGACACGACTAAATTATTTCGACTATCTACAGCGCCTTGAATGCTTCCCAGAGCTTTAAATTGAGCGATCGCATCAAAGAGAGCATTCTTTTTTTCTCCATAATCGAAGAAAACCTTTTGAAATTTTTCGGCTTGGATACGCTCCAACAATCCCCCAAACCTCTGTGAGAGTTCGCCCGCTGCTTGCATTGCGTTAAATGCAGCCTGATGTTTTTGAAAACGGATTGCAATTGGTACAGCCGGAATAATCAAAAGCAGGATCCACTGCGAAAAGGTTAAAAAATCGAGTGACCACGCCACCAGACTAATTATGCTGAAGGCGGGCATGAGATATGCCAATCCCACATCTTTCCAGGCGGCGGGTTTATTTAACTTTAACTCCGTCCAGCGGTGGAGCTTAGCACGTAAATTGAGCGCGGCGGGCGCCAGCGAAATTTCTGCGATGTAGTTGAAAAGGAAATCGGGCTTCGTTGCAAGTTCTGCCACAGCCGCTTGCTTCGACAATATCTCTTCCTTTTCCATCTCCGGATATTTGAGCCAATCGGCTAAAATAAGCTGTGCCCAAGGCGAGGGGCAACGATTCAAGTACGCGAAAATCCCCTTGTCCCCAAAGAAGTTTAAGTCAGCGGAAAAGGGGTGTCCACTTTCATGAAATTCTTTTCCAGAAGGTCGGTTTCGCCAACCGCCTTCAAACCGCACGATTTCATCTTTGAACAGATGGAGTAAGGCCTTTTCAAAGTCCAGTTGCTTTGCACAATCGGCATGGCGACGAACGAAAAAGAGAAAAATTACCATTCCAGCCACAGCAATGAGCCAGCTAAAGGCGATTGTCCAAAAGAAGTAGAGCGCAAAGCCGGAGATGAGGACTGTGGCTAATCGCAAAACCGACAAAATGCGAAGCCGCTTGGTCAATGTGGCCACTCTGGCTTGCGTTTTTAAAATAGCTTGGTCGTAAAAGGCCGCTTGCTTCATCTCGCGAAAGTACAGATTGAAATTTTGGTCGATTTGTTAAATCTTCCATTACATGTATTGTATTTAAATGTAGGTACATATATTTGCACCATGGAAATTGAAAAAGCCATCCACCAGGAGAAATTTGAGAGCGACTTTCAAAAAGCTGTGATCAATATTCACTACACCAGCAGTTGGCTGAGCCACGCGCACGGGCAAGTGTTTAAAGCCTACGATCTGAGCATGCAGCAGTTTAACATATTGCGCATCCTCCGCGGGCAATTTCCAGCGAGCGCCACAGTCAATTTGTTAATTGAACGCATGATTGACAAGAGTTCGAACGCTTCTCGCATCGTAGAAAAGCTTCGTCAGAAAGGCTTAGTAAAGCGGAAAGTCTGCAAAGACGACCGACGCAAAGTAGATGTAATCATTACCGAAACCGGTCTCGAATTGGTGGAAAAAGCCAGCTCGGAATTGCGAAAAATACAAGACTGTTTTAACGCTCTAACAGCGGAAGAATACGGTGATCTCAACGCATTGCTCGATAAAATGCGTTCTAAAAATGTAAGCCTAAACTCCTAATAAAGAATAACATGAAAACAATTGCACTAACATTAACAGCCTTGTCTATCGCTTTTGGAAGCGTAGCAGGAAATGGCGGCGAAGAAAAGACGACCGCAAAAGTAAACACCGAAAAAAGCACCGTTTTCTGGACGGGCAAGAAAGTAACGGGTGAACATACCGGCACCTTGGGGCTTAAAAGCGGCGAAGTAGTGATCGAAAACGGCGCGCCTGTTTCGGCAACGATGATTTTGGATATGTCCAAAATAGTCTGCACCGACATTAAGGATGATGGCACCAATCAACAATTTCTGGGCCACCTCAACTCGCCCGATTTCTTTAGCGTAGAAGCCCATCCACAAGGAGAGTTTAAAGCCACCAGCTTTACTCCTATTGCCGGTACAAAAGACCGCGAACCAAACTACACCGTTAAAGGCACCCTTACGTTGAAAGGAGTTAGTCACCCCATCGAGTTTCCAGCCTTTGTAAGCGTAAAAGGAAAAACAGTCGTGGCCAATGGAAAATTGACCTTCGACCGTACCAAGTACGACATCAAATACGGCTCAGGCAATTTCTTCGATGGCCTCGGCGATAAAGTAATCTACGACGATGTAGCTCTTAACTTTGTACTGTCGGCGAATTAATTTCCACTTTATAAATTTGAAAAGCCGACTCGAAAGGGTCGGCTTTTTTAATTTATTTCTCTTAAGATGGAGTTGTGATTCTTTGGTAATCAACATTCAGCAGCAACTTTCGATCATCAGTTCCGCTGCATTTGTAATGCTGCGGCACGCTTGCGTCTTTAGATATTTCCAACACATATCAATCTCCCGAAAGTAAAAGAGTAGGGCTTCGCGAATTGTTTTGAATTCCCGGGGTAATAAAAAATCCCCCAATTCTCAGGGGGATTTCATTGATTTTGAGCTACTTTCTCAAGCCAATTCTGATTTTGACTTTTTACCATTGCTGCCAAAAGAATCATTTGACGAGCTTCCAGCTCTGGATGAATCCGTCAAGCTATTTGAGCTATTCGAGCTATTCGAATTGCTCGAGTTATTCTTATCTTTCGAACTGACTTGGATTCTGTTTTCCACGTTTTTAACGCCGGAAATAGATTCAGCCAAATCTTCGGCAGCACGCTTCGACCACTTATTATCCACCGTTCCGCTCAAAGTAACGGTACCGCCGGAAATGCTAATTTCCACGTCTGACGGATCAATCGATGCGTCATCGCTAAAAGCATCATTCAAGTCGTCCTTAATTCGTGAATCGGAACGCTCATACCCCTTTGGGCCTTTGCCCCTGTGGCCTTCTGAACTCCCACCGTAATTCCGGCTATTATTTCCCGAATTAGCAGAGGAACTCCCCTGCCCATAGGAATTATTATCGCTCCTTTGGTTTGATTCGCTCCTTTGATCGCGCTGACCAGAATTTGACTGTCCGTTCGAGCTGAAATCGCTTTCGTACCCGCGATTTCCATAGCCGCCTCTTCCCGAATTCATTTCATTGCGTGAGTCGTTGTTGGACGAATCTTGTCGATTACCCGCGTTTTGGCGGCTGTTGGAATAGCCCGAATTTGATTGATCACCCCCGTAGTGAGAACCGGAATTGTGGTCCGAACTGCGATTGAAATCATTACCTCGACCGTAATCATTTTCACGACGATTGACGTCCGAATAATTTCGATCATTTCCACTATTTTGATTATTCCCGTAATCGCGATCATTGGCATAATTGCGATCATCGGAAGAACCGCGGAAGTTCGCGTTAGTATTCGTGTATTCCGGATAAGCGGAGCGCTCATCGTAGCTGCGGAACCCACGACCTTCATTATTTTCACTGTTGCGATTCGAATCTGAATTATCGCTGCGCGCGTAATTGTTATCAGATTGATTTCCAAATCTGCCGCGTTCCCGCTCGCGGGAATTGTTAGAGTCGCGGTCTTCATTGTTTCTGCGGTTGTCTCTCCAACCAGGATAATTTGTCCTCATAACTATGGGGTTTTAAAGGTGAGTCTATTATATACCCAAAGCTATGCCACAGGTTTAACGCCTTGATTTCCTGCAGTCTTGGGAGTGCCTATTGTAGAAAATTTCCCCAAGTCAAGGAATTTTTTCGACAAAGTTTCAAGCGTGCAATTGGCTTATTACGAACGGGTAGAGACCTGCTACTTTTCAGGGAGCTAATCGAGGTGCTGGCTGACCGCATTACCTATTTGCTTCAAGAAGAATATTCAGAAACATGGCCGGCTTCTCAACACATAATTAATAACTCCGATAAATGGTCGCCTTGTCGCTTGTAATATGCTAAACAATCAGCACAATTGATATTGCAATAAAACACATACCACGCGAAGCATTTGCAACACGTAAATTGCTACTGTTCCGACCGCCAAAAGGAAAAAAAAGTCTGTTGCTGCCCTTATTGGAGCACCCGAAAAGAGTTCGCTCGAATTATCAAACTATTTCCGCTTCCCACATAAAAGTTAAAATTCATGACCCCACCTGGTGAGATAGCAAAGGACAATTGATACTGATTTCTGTCAGATTATAATCTTATACCCAATTGGCTTAAAGCTCCCACCGTTGCTATCTTCCGCTGAGCAAGCAGTCAAGGCAACAATCAGGTTCATATGAGCTTTTATAATCAAATAATCTCCAGCTTTAGAAGTTGGTGGGTGAACTGTAACCTTGCCCTTATCATCGAATTTTACATTCATGAACACATTGAAGGCGGTTGGAATATCGTCGGGAGCGATTCCGTAATCGGCTAAAACATCCGTAAAGTTGCCAAAGCAGCTCGGATGATCACCCTTATAATTGTACATAATTTCAAATGTTTCCGAGCTGCACGGGGCTAGCAGAAAATCATTTCTCCCATTTGTATCTTCCAGAATGGTGGCCATCTTCCGGCTGCGATTGCTCCAAAGGTGATTTCCTTTTGTGATCAAAATAGTCTCTTCGAAATCGAACGTCTTGCCGGACGATAATTTTTCTCCAAAATCCGGATAATTAAAAAGCAACATGTCGCTAACCTGGCATCCTTGTATATCGATGATTTTGAGAATTTGTCCTTCTTTCAAAAGGAAACTTGACGCGGTTTGCGGTTTAATAGTATTTATACCTTCATTGATTTCCATCATCGTGGTTCAGTTTTTAATGGGCTGAAACGGACATTTCCAATTTGCCGCCACGCTCCTACCGCTATATTGTTTTGCTTCGCTGCTGTTGCCAAAATCATCCAGCATTGGATTACTGCTTCCATTCTGCTCCATATCCCGTTCACGAATTCGATCCCTCGTGCTATCGTAAATGTTCATTTCTCGAAGTGTTTCAAACTGGCTATGTAAATTAAATACGATCATGGGCTCCAATGTTTTTCGAGCTGGACGCGATGCATGGGGATGCATCCCTATAATGTAAAAAGCTGTACCGTGAAGACTGAAGGAGAAGTTATCGTCTGCTGGATTCGCACTCACTGAACTGTCCCACTCAGCGTTGTCGATAGTTTGCAGTTTATCTAAAAGCGTCCATAAAGCGGTTTCGAACTCCAATTCACTTTTTACAGCGGGAGTCTTAAAATGTAGAATAAAGCTCGAAAACTGACGCTTGTCGCTGACAGTCGATTCAACAAAACGTCCCAGAGCGGTATAAATATTATGAATTCCTTCCTTGTCGAAAATGCCTTCCACAGAAAGCTCGGTAAAATTTTTGCCGCGTACTATGCTTTGAGCCATAACACAAGGATGATCGTTCTCAATTATAAATTCATGAAGATCATTTTGTGTTTCAAAGGATGAAGTTGCCATATTCTGATGATTAAGGATTCTACCGGCATCAACCAAAACACGGACAACTATTAATCTTCAAAACAAAAAATGAATGTTTTACTTATGATTGTCAGTGACTTAGGCAGTAAAAAAGCGCTTTGAATGAATAATTAATATGCGCATTCCGTGTGGAGTACTTTGCACATGTGTCGAATTATTCTACACTGAATGATATAGTCTCAAAATTGTTCATTTCGTATTATCGCCCCGCTCAAGCTTCGATCGACTAAATAAAGATAAGCTTAACTATGTGGTGAATTCGAATTGATACAGGTATGATTACTTCGGTAATATTGATATTAAAAAATGCTATTTGATAAAACACATCTCTACTTTCTTAATTCAATGTTTGCGAAGACGCGGAGTGGGTCGTGTCCGGCTTCCATATGCTTTTAGAGATACCGATTAAGTCATTATCAGTCATATACATTTGACCATTTTCTGGTAATTCGAGGATCTTCACCCTGGCTGTTTTAGTTGCGAAATCCACTGTAAGGTTATAAGTGCACGCGCTTTCAGGATTCGTTGAATTAACAAGTACTGTATTTCGCTTTTGTGTTATCTCGGGTAGATGGTCATAACTTTCTTTTTCAGAGAGCGGATACAAAAATAGCATTGCACGGCTCTTCAACTCTGAATAGAAAACCTTATAATCCTTTTCAGGAATGAGCCAAAACTCTAATATGAAAGCATGTTTTTGCGAAATAGCTTGAAATTTACCAAGATCATCGCACTTCCAAATCTTGTGGTCAGCCAGTAGCTGCTCGCATCTGTTGGTGGTCATACTGGAATGTTTATATGCACTCGAAATTTACGAACAACTTCTCAACATAAAGTTAAAGGGACATTAATTTCGACAAATTGAAAAAAAAGTGCAACGAACACTAAAATAATAGACTATCAATCAATATCTTGACGGATTATATCATTGACGCTAAGTCGCTGCACGCTGCCGGACAACGCTCACAGGATTCAGCACATTTTATACAAAGCTCCATATCGTAGGCCAGGCACTCTTTCGCACAATAATCGCAGACTGTGATACAGGTGTGCGTGGATGTTTCGACTTTCCATCTCCAGCATATTACCGGTTAAGTGGCTAAATTGGCGCACTCAATGCAGCAATTTGGACAATCATTGATGCCTTGGATACCGAGCATTGCTACCACACACATTTAGCAGCCGCCCTTAGGCTATCCGCGTTTTTTGAGTTTGTGTTTAGCAGCGGATGGCAATGGACGCAGAAGTCTATTTCCAAAAAGGTCAACAAATTTGCTCAAAACGTAGAATTTGTGCCCCGATCAGTACAGGCTGAAATGGTGAGTTATGCGTTTTAACAGAAACTGAAATTTAAAACTGAAAAAGCAGTATGGGCTCTCAATGCTGCTTGTGACCGGTAAGTGTGTAGCCTTGGGAAATACAGCGGCATAGAGATTGTACATTGAACAACGACATTAAAAACAAGAACGCATGAAAACAATACAGACCATATTATCCCTGACATTTGTCGGTTTCGTTCTAAGCCTAACAGCACAGAATAACAGCGACTACAACGAATTCAAAACTTATGTGGACAGTGTTGAGAAAAGCATAATCAAGAAAGGATCTACCAATTGGGATAAGATTGATAGACGCTACGATACGCTTAAACAAAAAGTAGATCGAAATGCGGATGGTTTAAGTGCAGAAATTTCCAAGGAATACAAGCAGATGGAAAGTGGGTATGCGTCCGTAAAGAAAGATGCTCAAAAGAATAGGCAAGATTTGGAAACGGAAGCTGGAAGCCTGCTTGGGAAAGCAGAACAGTGGCTCGACAATAAACAGCAAAATGCGAAAGAAAATATCAATGAAGGCCAAGAAAGATTGGAAGAAAGTTGGGAAGATACCAAGCGATGGTTTAGTGAAAATTATGATGACCTATCGGATGCCACGAAAGAGCGATATAATAAATTGAAAAACCGATTTGATTATAAGTGAACGACTTAGCTTCAAACAAACTATTCAGACTCAAAAGAGTGGCCAATGAGTCACTCTTTTTATTTGAATGATAGCTAAATAAAATTCAAAAAAACATATAAACTTCTTTTGCCCCTGCCCGAGTGCGCCGCGGACTGCGCTCTAAACACCACCGCCCATCAATGAAGTAAACTACGAAACTGCCGGATAAAGCAATTGCGTGGTATTTTCTTGTAAGAGAGCTAATTGGACTTGAAAGGATAAACTTTACGGCATCAAAATTGCCGTGTATTCCTGGATAAATGAAGGCGCCCACAGGTGTAAAGCTTGTGGCTAACGAATACGGCGGATGCATACTCAGTACCTAATTGGGTGATAATGGAATGTGCACGGCCGACCGCAGTTGGGCCTTCAGCTGAAAAAGTATCTAAGGGAGGCGAGATTCTGATCTATGTAAGGTATGTGTATCCAGAATTCGTAAAATCTCTACCTTGGAAGTTGAAGATTTACGCTGCCCGTAAAGCTTCTCTAGCGCGTTTCTCCGGGTTACGGCTATATCTACAATTCTCTCGGGATAATCAATGCCGTATTCGAAGCCGTACATAGCTCCTTCCATAGCGGTCATTTTCCATGGCTCTATTGCCAAGTACGGTGGAAGATCTCTAAGTTCCGGAATGTGTTTTTTAATAAATATCGCATCTGGATCATGGATAAGTGCGTTTCTCGTTGGGTTGTAAACCCGAACTGTGTTGATACCCGTAAATCCTGCTTGCATCTGCATTTGCCCGTAGTGAATCCCAGGCTCAAAATCTAGAAACTGCTGGGCCAACCAAGGAGCTCCAACAGTAAAATGTTGGAACAAGTGGTGAGTTAAGAAAGATGTAATCAATGCTCGCATGCGGAAATTTAGATATCCCGTATTCACTACTGATCGTATCGAAGCATCGACCAAGGGATAACCAGTCTTTCCTGCCTTCCATAGTTCGACATACCGCTCATTTCGGGGTTGGCTCAGAGTAGAAAAACCCCTGTTTAAGGCTTCCTTCTCCATCCGCATTTCAGCTTCAAACTTCTGTATAAAATGACTTTGCCATTTCAATCGGGAGGTAAAAGTCTTAACTTGTATTGCATGCTTGCCCCAACTTTGCATCTGTATTGCACGCTGATATACTTCCCTCACTGAAAGATTGCCCCAAGCAAAATAAGGGGATAGTCGGCTGCATCCGACTTGAGAACTTTCAGGTTTAGAGATGTGAGCCGAATAATTTTTTATCCTGTCGTCGAAAAAGGATTCTGCCCATTTTAAGCCTTCGGTTCTGCCGCCAACTTGAAAAGGGTGCTGTGGCGTACGTAAATCAAAAACTTCGAATTTTGAAGCGAGGTTATCAATCTTATCGATATTCATGTATAATCCTTCCTGTAAGTCGATTGTATCGACAGGATTATGTAAAAACCGCATCACGGCTTCTCTCCAATGGAGTCGATTGCGAACACCACGAGCTACACCATTTTGCGGGTATTCAGACCAAAGAATATCTTCTTGATTGCAAAATGCCTTAATCGCTTTATCCCTTTGGAATGTAATATTGAGACCTGTTTCGGCAGTACTGTACATTTCAGCAAACGGGATTACTGAATTTAATGTTGATATAATTTCCAGCGCGTCACCGCGCACGCAAAGCACTTTTGTATTGAGCGGTTCTAACTGTTTGTTGAGATCCACCAGACTTTCCCTAACAAAATTGAAATGCCGATTACTGTAATGTGGATCGCTTTCTAATGCGGGTTCGAGAATGTAAATCAACACTACGGGCTTTGCATTCATTAGTGCCTGCCAAAGCGCTGTATTATCTGACAGGCGCAAATCCCTCTTGAACCAAAATACCGTGTATTCGACTTGATCAGACATGGACAATCTCGATATCAACATATAAAAAATAGGCCGGAATAGATTTTCCGGCCTTTAATGAAAACACGAATTGTGGGTGATTTGTTTTATTCAGCGCGTCTTCTAGGGGTTTCAACTTCCACTGTCTCTTCATACACCACCAATTGATCGGCACCTACTGCGCCTCCTATCATGGCAGCCGCCATTCCTAGCAACAGAGCGAAAAAGGCACCGGTACTAAATTTCGCCATAGCTTCAGCGGCTTGGTCGGCATAGACAATGGCTTTTTCTTTTGCTTCTCTGTACGCTTCTTCCGCAGCATTAACAGCCTTATCAATTTTGCGCTCCCACTTCTCCATAAGCCCGTTTATCTCGGCTTGTGTTAATTGAGTATTTGCAGATAAATATTTTTTCAATTCATCCTTTTGAAAATAAGTATCATTTCCTTTTGTTGTAATTTTAAGATTTCCCTCTTCGTCTAAATCAAACTGCAGATCATTTACAAATTCATCTACATCCAAGCTACCAATAATGCCGCTGGCAGTAACGTTGGGATTGTTCATGAGTTCCTTGGCATCTCCCGATGTATTATCAGGAAGAATGTTGAGCCGTTCGCCTTGCTGTATTACACTCAGTATTTGTTTCTTCACCTGATCAATCCCGAGAGTAGTGCTTTCTTCTCCCTTCTTTTGGGCTCCTTGATAATCTACAATTACTTTAGCCTGATCGCCGCCGAGAATTTTTCCAGCAGCACCAGTCAGCCCGCTAAATATACCACCAATGGCAGCTGTGATAAGATAAAGCGAGAGTAAGGCATAAACGCCCCAAGCGATAACGCCGTGTATCGCCCCATCAAGCTTATCTGCATGGCCAGCCAAACGGCCTGCTACCATCCCGCCTGTAAAAAGGGCTATTAAATTGGTCATAACCCACCAAATGAGTGTGCCTATACCCAAGCCTTCTAGTGGGCTTGATTCTTCTAATGGATCTATCGACGCAAAACCGATTCCCACACCCAGTAGATTCAATAAGAAAATGGCCGATAGTGCAGTGACGAAGCCCGCAAGAATGGCACCCCATGATACATGCGAGCGCTGTGTTAATTTGTCTTCTATTCGAGTTGAAGTTGTTCTCATAATTTCAAGTTTAAGATTAGTTTTTTCCAGCTATTCAATTGTAATGCCTCTTGGCTTTAAAAGATGCAGAATTTTCAACGGAATCCGCAAGTGCGCAATTAACTACTGATATCTAGATAATTATGTGAAAACATATATTTTCGAAAAGTTCGTATTCCGTAATTGATAAACTAATTACACTGTGAAAAGATTCTACGTTATTGTGAAAAATTTACACACTTTGTTGGCTCTCCAAATTTCGAACCCAGTGCCAGCCATTGATTTACCCAGTTCGAGCCGTGAGTATATACTTCTTTTGCGTGGGAAGCATGCGGTTGAGGGCTTCCTTGAGAGCCCTGGAACTTAAAAATGTTTGCTCCGTCAGAAGATAAGTCTCTGCCGAGATGTCACATCGGTTTTCAGAAAAGCACCAAGGACTTACTGCATACTCCGTATCGCTTATTCGGCAAATTTCCACAGGCCCTATGCCTGGAATCTCTCCAATCTGTTCGCATTTCCCTGAAGTATCGAGTCTATTCTCACACAAAATAAGTGAACATTCATCGCACCATCGCAGAAATAAATAGGCTTTGTCTGCGTCGGATTCGCTTATCCCGAAATAATTTCGCAACCGCTTCTGGTGAGCCAACTGAGCGTCCAAAAAACAACGTAATTCTTCGGTTTTCGGCTCCACGTCTTTCCGAATCGCGTGGGCGTGCATACTAATTAGCAGAAAAATCCACTGGCTTTTACGGCGTGCAATGCTCACTACCCTTTCGGCTTGTTCTAAATGAAAATCATAGGCTCTGAAACTCTTGGGATAACCTTCTTCCGTAATATGCTCCACTCTGCCCAAATCATTCTGACCGTCGTCATGATCCATAATACTTAGCAAAGTTTCTGGCCAATGCGGCGGTCTTAAAACTGGTTTCAACGCCAGGGCAATCTTACCCGCAAGTAAAGCGTGGTTTCGTTGAAAGATAATCTCCCACTGTCCCTTTCTATCATTTACAATCATGATTTGGTTACATATTTGAAGATTTCATCGGATAAGATCGTTTTTTCGTCACTCCCTCTGTGCAGCACTGAAATGTCTCCCGTAGTCTCCAATACCGCGGCAAGCACTTGATCGAATTGGGTAACGTTTGCTTCGCGCAACTTCGCCAGCAAGTCCGATTCCGTAACTCGGTAAGCTGTCAATGTATCATAATGTATTTGTGATCCCTTCATTAATAGCACAGGTTTATTACTGATCAGATTCTCTAAAAAGGTACTTCGTTTCCGAGCGAAAGCTACAATCGCTTGTAAACCAATTAATAGACCGAGTCCGAATGTTCCATTGGTGACCGATTGACCTTCAGAAAGCATGGTGGAACCTATTAAGCTACCAATGGCTATGGTGATGGCGAAATCAAAGCTGCTCATTTTTGCAAAAGTGCGAAGTCCATTAATTCGGGTAAAAATGATGACCGCCAAATAAATGAGAACGGTGGAGCAGAGCGTACTGAAAAGGGTTTTCCAATCGCTGTAAAGCCAAGACAAATCTTCCATAACAGTCATATTCATTAAAATTAGTAGACCCAGTTTGCAAAATAGATACCACAATAATTCTAAGGTATATCTGTTTTGCGGTTTGGGGCGGATTGAAGATTTCGAAAAGAAGGAATTTCGACTACAAATGTCTGAACCATACTAATTCTGAGATACTTTACCGTCTTCGTAATTTCAAGACTTTGTGCGCATAAAGGAAAAAGGTAGATTTCCAGTTACAAACTCATAATCTACGGCAATAAGGGCGATCTCTCATAAGGCTCACGCCATTCAATCGAAGGCATTTGCAAAAGTACAACCGGAGCTTACCGGGATGCCTTCAAGGCTTGCGCTATGTCGAATTGAATGTCTTCTATGTTTTCAAGTCCGACAGATATTCGAATCAATCCAGGTGTAATGCCAACGCTTGCTTGTTCCGTCTTTGATAGTTTCGAATGTGTAGTCGAAGCCGGGTGGGTCGCAATAGATCGCGTGTCACCCAAATTCGCGGTATGGGAAATCATCCGAAGTGCATTTAAGAATTTTGCCCCGCCTGCTTTTCCAGATTTAAGCTCGAAAGTCACCAAGCCTCCACCTGAGCGCATCTGTTTTTTGGCCAATTCAAATTGGGGATGACTAGGCAAATAAGGATATTTCACCTCAGCAATTTCTGATTGATCTTCCAGAAATGCCGCCAAAACAAGCGCATTTGAAGCATGCCTGTCCATCCGAACGGCCAGTGTTTCGATACTTTTGGAGAGCAACCAAGCATTGAAAGGTGACATGGCCGGACCGGTATGACGGGCAAAAAAACGGACCGATTTAATAATTTCCGCACTTCCCAGGATTGCCCCACCTAAGGCTCTGCCCTGTCCATCTATAAATTTGGTAGCCGAATGAGTTACAATGTCTGCGCCCCATCTAGCCGGATTTTGTAAATACGGAGTTGCAAAACAGTTGTCCACATTTAAAAGCACGTTATTGCTTTTCGCAAAATTACTCAACCATTCAATATCAATAAGATCCAACGCCGGATTCGACGGTGTTTCTACGAAAATCATTTTGGTATTTGGTCGTATTTTTTGTCCCCATTCCTCTTGATGGTTTATGTCCACATACGTATGCGATATCTGAAATTTCGGGAATATGGTACTGAATATTTGATGAGTTGAACCAAAAACAGATCGCGATGCCAAAACATGATCGCCCGATTGAAGCAAGGAAGCCATACTGCAAAACATGGCTGCCATACCTGTGGCGGTGGCAATCCCATCTGCTAACCCTTCGAGCGCGCAAAGCTTTTCAATAAACTCATTGGTGTTCGGATTCGAAAATCTCGAATAAATATTCCCCTCTAGCTCGTCGTTAAATAAGGCCTGCGACTGCTCGGCGCTATCGAAAACGAAACTCGACGTCATAAATAAGGGCGTACTATGCTCCCGATACGGAGTCCGGGTGCTCTGAATTCGGATAGCTGCGGTTTCGTCGTAATCTTCTTTATTGGTCATGGTTCAATCAATAGGGCTCTAGCAATTAACTCCCAGGCGGTGAGTTTATAATGGTCAAAACTATCCCTGAATTCCGACAAAGATATTCATTGGTGTTTACGCGCTGTAAGATCCATCACCCTTTTGGATCATTGCAGACTAATAATCTTTAGCCTTTGCGCGCGCCGTGATAGATTATCAAGCGCATCGCCAGATTTTATTTTGCTGATGCGCGAAACATATTCATAATTGACTCCGAGCCGTCGCATCGCTGTTCCGCTGCATTTGTAAAACTCCGTTCCGCTGCATTTCTAATGCTGCGGTTGTTTTTATAGAATCCTGTCAGTTCCCGTTCCGCTGCTCCGTTCAGCTGCATTTGTAATGCTCCGTTCCGCTGCATTTGCAATGCTGCGGTTGCCTTCATAGCGTCCTGTCAGTTCCCGTTCCGCTGCTCCGTTACGCTGCATTTGTAATCCGTTCCGCTGCATTTGTAATGCTGCGGTTGTTTTTGTAGAGTCCTGTCTGTTCACTTATTGCTCCTTAGCCACTCCATATTAAAATTTTTGGCGCACCCAATCAAGACTACTTACACTTCTCCTGCCACAAAAAGCAGCAATTGCCATCAGCCGATATGACCCATCAGAGAATCCTTTTAACCATTCAGATATTCTGGAAATAGGGTAAATTTTGGAAGCAATGGAGTTGGTGAAAGCATTAATTTGGATTGAGCTAAGTCGCGTATGCTGGAAGCTTAAGTAGGATTTTTTGTACATGCAATCGAGTTCTTACTTTTCAAAAAACACGTGGCGCATACATAGGAATCAAGCACGCGTCTCAATTATAATAAGCGATCGCGAACACCAAGTTGACTCTGACCATAGAAAAAGATGTTATCGAAATTCACCGTAAATTCGCTTTAATGAATGGTAATTGCTGAGACTCAAAATATTGGCCTTTCAGTAATTGTAAACGCTTGCTTATTGGCACATCTCATTGACGGACTTTGGCGGTTTGACGGGAAGAAGTATATTCGCTTGACGAAGTGGTACAACTTGAAATTACAGCGCAGTAGGAATATGCCTTTCGGCAATCGGGATGATTTTGATAAAAACTTTCGTCTCGAGTCACGTTGTGTGCAATCTGTCCTGCTTCTTGAATACTGTTAATAATATTTTTGCTAAACTTTAAGTTCATGAATACAGCGGAAACTACCCCAAAAGTGTTGGTTAATGCACTAAATGATTTGAATGAGAACTTAGAAAACTACTTTGCCAATACCATTATTCCGCAATTGTATGTAGACGGTAACCTGATACTCAGGAAAT
This sequence comes from Flavobacteriales bacterium, assembly GCA_038321615.1. Taxonomy (GTDB): domain Bacteria; phylum Bacteroidota; class Bacteroidia; order Flavobacteriales_D; family Cryomorphaceae; genus JBBQFC01. The sequence continues at coordinate 19,563 of JBBQFC010000017.1, forward strand.
TTACTCCTCCAGCCATGAAGCAATTTACTTTGACTGATGCTGATGTGAACAAAAATATCCTAGATGTAACAGACAATATTCGCTATCCAACCCTAATTGAAAATATAAACGAAGTCATTGCAACAGGCGATATCCTCGAAAAAGAGATTCAAACAACGGACAAGAGATGGTTTCAAATGAACATTTTGCCTTACAAAATAAGAAAGGAAAATAGGACTGATGGTGTAATTATAACTTTTGTAGACATCACAAAACGGATTGCTACTCTAAACGAGCTGGAAAAATTAAATGCCGAGCATGATACTTTACTCTATACACTGTCCCACGACATAAGACAGCCACTTTCAACAATTGTATTGCTGGCAGATGAGTTAACGGTTGCTTATGATAATAAAGATACAGAGCAATTCACTGTATGGATTGAAACGCTGACAAGAGCTTCCAAAAATATGAAAACATTGCTGGAAGACTTCACCGAGCATATTAAAGTAGAATCGGGCATACCTAATGAAGATGAGCGATTGAATATCGAAGATATATTTCATGACGTTATACTTGCATTAAGAAATGAGATTTACGACAATCAGATTGACATAAAAACCGAATTCAATACATCAGAAATAATATTTTCTCGAAAAAATCTACGAAGCATTGTTTTTAATCTTCTCAGTAATGCCATCAAGTATAAAAAACCTGGCGAAACTTTAAGAATATTTATAGCTACTGTGAAACAGGATGGTCATGTTATTCTTTCTGTCAATGATAGTGGATTAGGTATAGATGAAAGTAATCATAAAATAATTTTCGACAAATTTTCAAGAATAAACCGTCAGATTGAAGGTACAGGAATGGGTTTATACATTATACAAAGAATGCTCATTGACAAGGGAGGTAAAATAGAAGTGGAAAGCGAGATTGACAAAGGTTCAACGTTCAACGTTTATTTTAAGAGCGATTACTAAAATAGCCAAGGCGCAAAAACATAGATGTTTTGAGATCGGAAGATTGGGTCTTCCGCTGGACGAAGTACCCGGAATGCTGCCCGGATGCAATATAATTTCCAACCCAGAATCCCGGCTTGTATTAGGAAACAAGTAATACGTGAAATCTTTAATTTTGATTGTAGTCATTCGGGGGACGAAGCAAACCACCATGGGGCGCTTATAATTCTTCGATCCGCTGCATTTGTAAAGCTGCGGTTGTCTTCGCTCCGCTGCATTTGTAATGCTGCGGTTGTCTTTGCTATGTCCTATCAATTCGATAATTATTCTCTCATCGATTCTCTGTTTCAGCTGCCTTTGTTCTCCGATCCGCCGCCACAAAGTAAAACAAGGCAATCATTCCAACAGGTGCGCGGGATTTGACATGCTTTTCAAATTAAACTGATACCTGGGCATTTTGCAAAAGGATTCTTGATGCATAATTATAAGATGAGCAATGACAGCTTTTACAATCTGGAAAACTGTTACCGGGACTCCGATTTGGCTTATTGTTTCCATTTGAATATCTTCACCGTGTAACCCTTTCGCAAACAAATGCACTTAAAGACCAAACCAACCTTTCTTCAATGAAAAATTTCGGACTTTTACTCATAAGTGTGGCGCTGCTTGCGGGATTGAATTCCTGTCACGATAAATACACGGAATCATATCAGGCCAATGTGCCGTTATACATGGCTTTAGACGACTGGAGAGCGCTGGATATTTCAGCTGGAAGTCCACGTCAAATAATGGAAGCTGGAAAGATTTATATTTATGACGATTTTCTTTTTATTGTAGATAGGGGTCTGGGAATTCATATTGTAAACAATGCTAATCCGGCAGCTCCTCAAAATATTGCTTTTCTGCCCGTGCTGGGCTGTGTGGACGTAGCTGTTCGCAATAACGCGCTTTACGTAGATTCTTATATCGACCTGCTCTCCTTTAATATCAGCAATCCTACAAGTCCAGTATTGTCCTGCCGAATCCCTGATGCCTTTGACGCTAATTCTGGGACTTTCATGCATGGCTACAAGGATAATCTTCCAGTTGTTGGGATAGACGATAATAACGGCATCATTGTGGGGTGGACTCAAGAAGAAATAAGCGTGGATTCCCGCGCTTATCAAAACATGCAGAACAATTCGATAGAATCTGGTGTCGCGACTGGCTGGGCAAACGGCGTAAGTTTTAACAATGTGTCTAGCGGTATTGGCGGCAGCATGGCTCAATTTACCATTACCGACAGCTACCTTTACGTACTTCGCCCCGCGTCCATTACAGCTTTTAATCTAGACGCAAATCTCTGCCCAGAACAAGGTTCCGTAACACCAGTGAGCTGGGAAGCCGAAACTATTTTTCCTTATAACAGTCACCTATTCCTGGGTACCACTTCAGGTATGATGATTTACAATTTGAACAATCCTTCTGCACCCGAGTTTGTAAGCGCGATATCGCACTTAACAGCTTGCGATCCTGTAGTAGTTCAAGGTGATAGGGCGTATGTAACAATCCGCACGGGAAACACATGCACAGGGATTTTAAACCAATTGTTGGTTATTGACATCAGCAATTACGCTTCTCCTTTTACAGTGGCGGAATACAATCTCACCAATCCCCACGGACTCGGTATTGACGGGAACACCTTGTTTATTTGCGATGGCAGCGCAGGCCTGAAAGTTTACAATGCGGAAAATGACATCGCGATCGATGAGAATATGATTTCGCATTATGAAAATATCAACACATTTGACGTTATTCCTTACAATGACGTGCTCATCATGTCAGCCAAAGAAGGTATTTATCAATACGATTATTCCGATCCGCAAAATATAGCGCAACTCAGCTTTATGGCAGTAAATTAATAAGTAGATGAAACTTTTGCTTACGCTCGCCATGTGGTTATCTGCCTGGTGCCTCCACGCCCAAGCTGAGCGCGACATCATCTATTTAAAAGATGGATCGATTTATAAAGGAGATATTACCGAATATATCCCCAATAACCATGCAATTATCAAACTGCTGGATGACAGAATCATTGTAGTGCAGGCCGATCAAATCGAACGCATGGCAATAGGAAAGGATGATATCATCAAAAAGAATTTTGATATCAAGCAGAAAGGCTATTTTCACAACTCCATGATCGGTCCGCAATGGGGCAAAAGCAAGTATGGCAACACCGATGTGAACTTTGCCTACAATACGGTAAATGGATACCGGATAAAAAACCACCACATCGGCTTGGGGCTCGGTATGGAAAAGCATTCAGGCAATTGGTATGTTCCAATATATGCTGACTACAGTTACCACATATTGAAAGGACACATAAGCCCTATTGTTGGGATCAATGGCGGATTGATGCAACCCTTAAATAAATCCACGGGATCTGAATATGATTTTACCAAGGGTTCATTTATGGGGGGAAGAATTGGCTTCGTAGCTTACAGTAACCCGCATTTTGCCTTTTTGCTAAACTTCACCTACCGGTATATTCATTTAAGCGGTGCAGAGTATTCTAGGAATTTATCTTGGAACGAAACGTATGATGTAAGCGGATCTGCCCGCCTGCATAGGCTTGGAATTACAATGGGTTTTGTGATAAATTGAAAACTTAAGGTCTCAAAGGCCGAAAATCGTCTGTGTTGATCTACAAGCTTCCCCAAAAATGGACAGTTTGAAAATCATAGGGTAATCCATTAAATCTCGGCTACTTTAAATTGATCGAAAGTCATTAGTTTATATGAGCGTTTATTTGCTTTTTTGGTCTAACCACCAAAATTCATAAATGTATAAGGCGAAGTCTTTATGGTGGTCGGTTGATTGTGGTTGTTTTCTATAACGGTCATTACCGAAGTATTCTTTCCATCTTCATTTATCACGCGCACAAGGCCACCTTCGGGATAGCTTTCGGGCATTTTTTCGGTCCATGAGCTCTTCTTGTCTTTCGACATTCGGAGGTAGGCATCCATCCATAGCGCGTCGCCATCAGGAGCCATCCATATCATGGTGCGCGTTTCGTCCTTTGGATCATTGCTCTTCAAAAGGTATTCTTCGCACATTTCGCCGGAAATCACTTCCTTATTACCTGTTTTTTCGAAGGTATAAGTATACTCACCTTCTTTAACGTCTTCCATTTTCGCTTCGCTGTACTTGATCACCATTCCCATTTTATTCCCGTCATTATTCATAAGCGTTATCATCTGCTCCTTGCCCATATCGATAATGGTGTAATCGAGGCCTTGCGATTCATCACCTTCAAGTTTCATGCCCATTTGTTGAGCCGATTCGCTAACGTACATGATCATATTCATTTCAGTTTTCCGACCTTTAGAATCGGTGGACTCAATGAGCATTTTAAAGTTATGGTCGAAGCTATAGCTGTCTTCCACATCGGCCTTACCGCCAAACATACTCATCGCGCCAGCGCCACCTTCTTCGCCGCCTCCTTTAAAAATGGATTTTAGAGCATCAGCCGCTGAAGGAGCCGTGGATTTCTGCTTGCTGTCTTTTGTATTTTGGCCAAAAGCAGTGGTCGCAGTAAAAGCGGTGAGCACCCATACAAGGCAAAGGAAAATGGTTTTCATAGAATGTGTTTTTTCGAGACGAATATACCGTTCTCGATAAGAAACGATTCATTGCAACGCTCGATATGGCGAATATTAGTGATAGGAAAGACATATTGAGACGCCAGGTTCTGCTTTATAAAAGCGACGCTTCGCATCTCCAAAGCGACGCATCATTTTCCTTAACATTAGAAATAATTATTATCAGTAGTTTTGCACCGAAATGAAGCTTTTTCCCGCAGTAATGCGAGCCATGATATTTCCTATTCGGATCTGAGTAGCAACGCGCAGTTTCCGGGCAACACCACACGGTGTGGCACGGCGTAAACCAGCGCAAACTCGCCGTTCTCTTTTTTATTCATCTTCCAGACTTATCATTTCATGAAAATAAAATACGTTGACCTAATCGAGCAGACTTTTCACTTCCCACAGGAAGAATTTAAACTCGAAAAAGATGAACTTACCTTTCACGACATCCCTTTAATGGATTTGGTGCAGCAATACGGCACTCCTTTGAAGTTTATGTACATGCCGAAGATTTCAGAGAACATTCAACGGGCTAAAGGCTGGTTTAAAACAGCCATGCGAAAGGTAAAGTACAAAGGAACCTATAATTATTGCTATTGCACCAAGAGCTCCCATTTCGCCCATGTGATAAACGAAGCCTTGAAGAACGATATCTCACTTGAAACTTCTTCCGCTTACGATCTCGACATTGTGGAGCACCTTTTCAATACCAAAAAACTGAATAAAAAGCGCTACATAGTATGCAATGGCTACAAAACTGATGAATATCTGAATCGTATAGCCGACCTAATAAATCGGGGCTATAAAATTCTCCCTGTTATCGATAATACCAATGAGATCGAAGTACTCGACCAGTTGATCGATCGGGAATTTGAAATAGGGATCCGCATAGCGAGTGAGGAAGAGCCAAAGTTTGAATTTTATACCAGCCGATTAGGCATTGGTTATCGCAATATTGTGCCTTTCTACCGCGACTATATTGCCGACAACCCGAAGATTAAGCTCAAAATGCTTCACTTCTTTATCAATACTGGCATCAACGACAACGCCTACTATTGGAATGAGCTCAACAAATGTCTCAAGGTCTATGGCCGCTTGAAGGAAGAAGCCGATGAGCTCGATAGCCTCAATATCGGCGGCGGTTTCCCGATAAAGAATAGCCTCGCATTCGAGTACGACTATCCGTATATGTGCGACGAAATAATCTCGCAGATTAAAGTCTTCTGCGATGAGGCAGAAATTCCGGAACCACACATTTATACAGAATTTGGAAGTTTTACGGTCGGCGAAAGTGGAGGCGCGCTCTTCAAAATCATTCACCAGAAAAAACAGAACGACAAGGAGCATTGGAATATGATAGACTCCTCATTCATGACCAATCTGCCCGACTCTTGGGCAATAAGCCGAAGGTTTGTGATGCTTCCATTAAATCGCTGGAATACCGACTACGAGCGCGTTTTCTTAGGCGGTTTAACCTGCGACAGCGACGACTATTACAATTCAGAGCAGCACGTCAATGCCATCTACCTGCCCCGATACAGCAAGGATAAACCGCTGTACATTGGCTTTTTCAACACCGGAGCTTATCAAGATACCATTGGTGGCTACGGCGGCTTACAGCATTGCCTTATCCCCAACCCGAAGCACATCATTATCGACCGCGAAGCAAATGGTGAATTGACTTACCGTGTATTCTCGGAAGAGCAGAAAGCCTCGGCCATGATGAAATTATTGGGCTATACAAATGTAGAAAAGCCTGCCCCCGTAAAATCAAAACCAATTGCCGTCAATGGAACAGTATCCAAATAATTTTGCGGGGATACCCGATGAATTTGCCCAGCTGGAAGCAGCGAAAATTGTAATTATCCCCGTGCCTTATGATGGTACCAGCACTTGGGTGAAAGGCGCCGACCAAGGCCCCGCTGCCTTACTCGATGCCGCGCGCAATATGGAGCTTTACGACATTGAGACGGGTACCGAAGTGTACCGCGAGGGAGTGTATTTGGCAGATGCCGTTACCGAAAAGAGCTCACCCGAAGCAATGGTCGATGCCGTGTGTAAAGCTGTAAGCTTTTACCTCGAGAAAGGCAAGTTTGTAACGGCTCTTGGCGGCGAACACTCCATCAGCATCGGAGTGATCAGAGCATTTATGGAGCGCTATGAGAACCTCACGGTACTCCAAATCGATGCCCACGCCGACCTACGCGATACCTACGAAGGTAGCGCCTGCAACCATGCTTGCGCAGTGCACGAAGTGAACCAAAAAGGCCATCTGGTGCAAGTGGGAATCCGTAGTATGGACGTTTCGGAAAACAAATTTATGAAGCGTGAGAACGTATTCTTCGCCCACGATATGGTCAAGAATCCGCTTTGGATGGATGAAGCCATTGAGCGTATGAAGCGCGATGTATTCATCACCATCGATCTCGACGCCTTCGACCCTTCCGTATTGCCCAGCACCGGCACCCCCGAGCCCGGCGGAATGTATTGGTACGAAATGCTAAAGTTTATCCGAAAGGTGAACAAGAAGCGTCGCATCGTGGGTTTCGATATCGTGGAGCTGGCGCCGAATCCAACTGAACGAGCCAGTGACTTTGTAGCTGCCAAGCTTCACTATAAAATGCTTAGCTATATTTTCAAAAAAATCAACAAGGAAAATGACCAATAAAGGACCGATTTCTCACTTCATCGATCACCACTATAAGCACTTTAATGCTGCTGCCTTGGTCGATGCTGCAAAAGGCTACGAAACCCACCTCGCCGAAGGTGGTAAAATGATGGTAACGCTAGCGGGAGCAATGAGCACAGCCGAATTGGGTCGCAGTTTGGCGGAGATGATTCGCCAGGGAAAGATCGACATCATATCGTGCACCGGCGCCAATCTCGAAGAAGACATCATGAACCTGGTGGCTCATTCGCATTACGAGCGTGTGCCACAGTACCGCGACTTAACTCCGCAAGATGAATGGGCGCTGCTGGAGCGGGGACTTAACCGCGTGACCGATACGTGCATTCCTGAAGAAGAGGCTTTTCGCCGAATTCAAAGCAAAATAGTAAAGCAATGGAAAACAGCTGAAGCTAGTGGCGAACGATTTTTCCCGCACGAGTATATGTATAAAATGCTCCTATCGGGCGATCTGGAAGAGTTCTACGAAATCGATCCCAAAAATTCCTGGATGATAGCCGCTGCAGAGCGCAATTTGCCCATTGTAGTACCCGGTTGGGAAGACTCGACGATGGGTAATATTTTCGCTTCGTACTGCATCAAAGAAGAATTACAGCCATCTACCGTGAAGTCGGGTATCGAATACATGACGTGGTTGGCGAAGTGGTATGTCGATAATTCTGCCGGCAAAGGCATCGGCTTTTTTCAAATTGGTGGAGGCATTGCTGGTGATTTCCCCATCTGTGTGGTACCAATGCTCTACCAGGATATGGAGATGGAAGATATTCCTTTCTGGTCTTATTTCTGCCAAATATCCGACTCCACAACTAGCTATGGATCTTACTCTGGCGCAGTGCCTAATGAGAAAATTACCTGGGGCAAACTCGACATTCATACGCCAAAATTTGTGGTCGAAAGCGATGCTACTATCGTGGCTCCATTAATTTTCGCGTGGATTTTGAATTGGTAATTCAAGGTTTATATATATTCGTCTCCTGAACCCGATGGGTCGGAAAAGAAGGTATAGTGTTAAGAATTAAAACTATACCTTCGTTTTTCTGATACAAGCGGGGCAAAATTCACTTAAAAACAAGTCCTCATTCTCGAATGAAAAGGGTTATCAAAGATTTTAAAGCTATTTCTGACGATGTGATTGCATTGATCAACGAGCAATATCCCAATGGTTACGATGATGACCAACTCGTGAGCTTTGTGAATGCCAAAGGTGAATTCGTAAAAGCCTTGGAAGTAAAAACAGATGAGATTACATATCTCATAAAAATCGACCGTAAGCTCGATGAGCATATCAATGATTACATTGAGAGTGACTCCGATGCCACCGAAGATTTTGGATTTGACGCGAACGCAGCAGACGCTGATGCCGCTGATGCTAACGAGGTAGATGAAGCGGACGACGAAGAAGAAGATGTGACCACGGATGCAGCCGAAGAAGAAGACGACGAAGATTAGAGAGACAGCCAACTGAGGCTAGCCTCGGTATTAGGAGTCGTAATCTACGTCTAGATCAAATCGCTTGCGAAATGTTTCCAACACCGGATTGTCTTTCGACATGGCTTCGAACTTCTTAATAGGTTCGTAAAGCGACTCTCCATCATCCGAGTCTTGATCGTCAATAATAGCTGTGAGCTGTATGTCCCAGTTTTCCAACTTATTGCGCAGATAACCTAGAAGTTCCGTTTTATCGGTATCCATATCTCCCTTTTGCACGTGGTTATCGACCAGAAACTCAATATGGTATTTCTCCCGCATGATAGGCTGATGCTTGTTTAACGTCGCGAAGTAACTCGAGCGATCCTGAATTTTAACCTGTTGAGCATAAGAGTCCCACACCTTCCATAATTCTTGTAGATCAAAGTCCTTTTTAGGGCGCTTTTCTTCGGCTGCGGAATCTGGCGAGCCATTTTGGGCACTTTGGGTGTTGTCGGCTATCTTAAGAGATGTGGGGACTTCGGTGCGCAGGCTCGGCATTCCAGCCACTTGGAATTTAGCTAGTTTTGATTTCAGTCCACTCGTGGTCGCGGGTATGGACGATTTTTCTTCCTTTATTTGAGGTACGGCGGGCTCTACCACAACGTCCGATTTCGGAATTTCCGAGTTAATGACTGGTTCCGGCTGCGATTTTGGTGGCAAAGGCTTTGGTTCTTCCGCCAACTCCGTTGTTCTATCCCTTTCGGTGGTAGGGGTGTATGCTAAGGGCTCTATCGACGGTTGGACTTTGATTGCTTCAACAGGTTTTGTAAGTATGGCTGGAGCTACAGGGGAAGAAATTTCTTGAACTGTGGGCGTTACTTCACCGGAGCTTAGCTCACCTAAGTCAAGACTGGTGTTTTTTTTTTCGCCCATCTTATCCCCAAGAGCACAAAGCTTGAGCAAGGCAATTTCGACCAAGAGTCGGGCATTTCTACTCGTTTTGTACTGCACATCCGTCTCACTGAGTACGTGCAGAGCGTTTAGCAATAGCCGCGTATCTATCCGCTTCGCTTGTTGCAAGTAGCGTTTCTTAACATTTTCGCCGGCCTCCATTATAGCAGCGGTAGCCGGATCGATCGCAAAAAACAGCGCTCTGAAATGATTGGAAAGCCCGTTGATAAAGTTATGACCGTCGAATCCCTTATCGAGAATAGCGCCAAACGTTACAATGGCCTTCGATTTATCGCCCGCCACGAAGGTATCGACCAAATCGAAATAGTAGTCGTAATCGAGAATATTCAAATTATCGATTACCGCTTGGTAGGTTATCTTATTGCCCGATGAAGCTGCTATTTGGTCGAAGATCGTTAAAGCATCCCGCATGGCACCATCGGCCTTTTCGGCAATGATGTGAAGGGCATCGGGCTCTGCCTGAATACCTTCCTTACCGGCGATACCTTGCAAGTGAACCACCATATCGTTAATCTTTATCCGCTGAAAGTCGAAAATCTGACAGCGCGACAGAATGGTGGGCAACACCTTGTGCTTTTCGGTAGTAGCCAGAATAAAGATGGCATAGGGTGGTGGCTCCTCGAGCGTTTTTAGAAATGCATTGAACGCACTGGTGCTGAGCATGTGCACCTCATCAATTATGTACACTTTGTACTTACCCATTTGCGGGGGTATGCGCACCTGATCGATTAGTCCTCGGATATCGTCCACCCCATTATTAGACGCGGCATCGAGCTCGAAAATATTGAAAGCATAGTCGCTACCCGACTCTTCCTTGCCGCCTTCGAAATCGTTGACGGCTCGAGCGAAGATTCGCGCGCAGGTAGTTTTCCCTACGCCACGTGGGCCACAGAATAAGAAGGCTTGCGCCATTTGATGCTGGGCTATAGACCGCTCAAGGGTTTGCGTAATCATCGCCTGCCCTACCACCGTTTCGAACGTCTGTGGCCGATATTTTCGCGCCGACACTATGAAGTCTTCCATACTCAAAATTGGAGTTCAAAGATAAGCGATATACGTTGCTACGCACGAGTGGTAGTCCGGCTTTTGCCAACAGCATAGAAAACTATAGTCACCTTTTGCACCAGTATGTAATTTTGCTACCTTTGCACTCCATTTTAAAAATCTAATTACTAACAAAGAGCAGTATGACAAATCGTTATGAAACCGTTTTCATCCTAACTCCCGTTTTGTCTGATGATCAGGCAAAGGAAGCGGTTGCGAAGTTCAAAACTCTTCTTTTAGATGGTGGTGCAAAATTCCACAACGAAGAAGACTGGGGTCTGCGAAAGCTGGCCTACCCTATCCAAAAGAAATCTACGGGTTTCTACTATCTCATTGATTTTGAAGGTCCTGGAACCCTTATCCATGATGTGGAATTGGCTTTTCGTCGCGATGAGCGCATTCTCCGTTTCCTTACTGTGAAACTCGAGAAGCACGCTGCGGCCTACGCCGACAAACGTAAATCTAAAAAACAAGCAGCTACTGCGTAACACACTTCCATCATGGCAGATCAAAACGAAATACGTTACCTCACCCCGATTAGTATCGATACCCAACGTCAGAAATACTGTCGTTTTCGAAAAAATCGTATCAAATTCATTGATTACAAAGACCCAAATTTCTTGTTGAAATTGGTAAACGAGCAGGGAAAAATTCTTCCACGCCGCGTTACAGGTACTTCGATGAAATACCAACGCAAAGTAGGCCAAGCTGTTAAACGCGCACGCCACCTTGCCTTACTTCCATACGTTACTGACCTTTTAAATTAAGCCGACATGGAAATCATTCTAAAACAAGACGTAGAAAAACTCGGCTATAAGGACGATTTGATTAACGTAAAGCCTGGCTATGCCCGAAACTACTTAATCCCACAAGGATGGGCTATTGCCGCTACTCCTTCGCAGAAAAAAATCCTTGCTGAAAACCTGAAGCAACGCGCTCACAAAGAAGGCCGCGTTAAGGAAGAAGCTACCAAAATGGCTGAAGCACTTAGCAAGCACACGGTAAAAATCGGTGCAAAGGCTGGCGAGCAAGGTCGAATATTTGGATCTGTGAACACCATCCAATTAGCCGACGCCCTGGAAGCTGCTGGTTATACAGTAGATCGCAAGCGAATCACTATCAAGAACGAGCCCATCAAAGAGTTGGGTACGTATCAAGCCGACGTGGTATTGCACAAAGACGTTGTGCAGACCATCAATTTTGAAGTAATCGAAGAATAAGTCGTGCTTTAAATGAAAAGCAAAAGCCTTCCGATTTGGAAGGCTTTTTTTGTGGTGCATTTTTTAGAATCGTTTTCTCCAGACCAATGCCAATCCTTGGTTTCCGTCATCTGCGGGGTACGTATAAAGATTCCAAGAAGTGAGTTTCTCGTTGGGTCCTTTTTTTACGAACAGATTGATCGTGCCAAGCGTAAAGGCAGCTGCGCCAAAGCCTATATTAATCAGAGACAATGCGTTTTTCGATTTATTCCGATAAAATCCGTTGAAATCATATTCAAAACTGTCGCTGTAATTAGCTGCACCAAGCACAATTTGTCCTGCACCGGTTACCATAGCGGCTATTGCCATAGCATCGGATTTGGAACCATGAGCAATTTGAACTCCATTTACGGTACACATGGCTATATTCACCCCTCCCAAAATAGCCGAAGGAAGGCCATAAGAAGTCGAGATATACCCATTGTTGTAAGCTGGCGGTGGGGGGCCATAAGCAGGTTGAATCATAGCACACTCTAGTTTCGTTAGCCCACTCTCTGCTATCCAGCTATCGAGAGCAGTGTCCTTTATATCCAGTAAATTGTGGTACTGAAACCGATCATTAATGGCTCCTGCGGCACTCAAACCTTCGGTTTGAGCTACCAAATATCCCACGGCGCATATTCTGCCGTCCCGATCTATGAAGCAAGGCTTCCGCTCGCCCGGAAAATCATAGTTATGAGGGAATTGACCTACCTCGATATACGCAGCCAACAGGTTGAGCATGTCCGTGCGCCTAAAGCGAAGGTGCTGATCTAAATGAGAAACATTTACAGCACTCAGTTTCGAGTGAACATACCTGAGATGGGTTAATACCCGAAACTCTCCATCGGCCCGCTCGGGAGAAAAGCCAAATATCGCGCTAAAACTCAAATCACCCAAAACAGGATTTACAACTTGCAGCTCTTGCTTAGAATTTGAATGTATCTGCTCAAAGCAGATGATGGTAACAATAAGTGCTAAAATTATGAAAATGGCCGATCTCATTTCAATCCGTTTTACCTGAAGCAGCCAACCCGAAAACATCACCCGCGGATAGTTAGCTCAGAATGAGTCTTGAAAGTATAAATAATAGTCGGAACCATGGCTCGGTAGGCCAATTTTAACAGATCAAACTTAACAAGTCAGAAACTGGTTTCGCTAGCCAATTCGGTTGGCGGATCAATTGATTCGGGTTTGAAGGAGGCGATACGATTTATCATACCATTGAAAACAAAGAAATGAAAAGGCATCACCGAATACCAATATAATCGGCCTATCAACCCCTTCGGGCGGAAAGTAGCGATCTGGTGTAAGCTATACCCTTCCGCATCATTTGTGATCTTGAATTCGAGCCAAGCTTCACCAGGAAGCCGCATTTCTGCGTATAGAAGTAGCCGCTTTTGTTCGCGGGATGCGACAATTACTCTCCAAAAGTCGAGCGCATCGCCAGGGTAGATTTGCGATGGGCTTCTCCTGCCCCGCCGCAGTCCTATTCCTCCAGCAAATTTATCGAGATAACCCCGCATCTTCCAGAGAAAATTGGCGTAATACCAGCCACGCTTGCCTCCGAGCGACCATAAATTCTCGAGAACTTGCTCCGGTGATTGACTTAGCTTCACGCGCTTCTGATCTTTGAAACAACCATATTTGGGCACCTTTATATAATCGAGTACATTGGCAATGCTGCTATTATTAGAGCCTACCGCATCCTTCCAGCTCGACACTACCAGGTTCTGCTCTATCTTTTCAAATGCCAGCTTAACCGACTCCTTATAGCTAATGGCTTCGAGTGGGATGATGGTTCTAAGATTATTTGGGCGGGCTATCACGTCCACCTTCATGCTATCTACCAGATTTCGAGCTAAGTTAAAGCTGGTACTGGTTACGAAGTACAGCCACATAGAAGAAATACGGGGGCTCAGCACGGGTACAGTCCAAATCCATCGTTTTAAACCGCGCACTTCGGCAAACTGCAAAAGCATTTCGCGGTAGTTGAGAATCTCGGGGCCACCAATGTCGTAAACGCGACCTTCTGTTTCTGGTTTACTCAAAACACCCGACAACAGGTTAATCACATTGCGCACTGCTATAGGCTGACACCGGGTTTGCAGCCATTTTGGAGCAATCATTACCGGCAACTTTTCGACGAGGTCGCGGATAATTTCAAAACTCGCCGATCCACTCCCCATAATAATGCCCGCGCGCAATACGGTAAGCTTTATAGCTGTTCCGTAGAGTACTCCTTCAACGTCCAATCGAGAGTGAAGGTGTTCTGATAGATCAGGGGCATTGCTAATTCCGCTCAGATAAATTACCCTTTTGCATTTCGTTTGAGCCAAGCGATGAATAAAATTTTGAGCAGCCAAACACTCCATATTTCGAAAATTACCTCGCTGATCACTCATCGAGTGAACGAGGTAATAAGCGGCGTCAATATCATTCGGAATTTCGCAGGAGCTTGTCTGATCGAGTAAATCGACTTCAATAACGCTAAGCCCATCCTGAGTTGAAGTTTCGACAGAAAAGCGCTGCTTATCTCGAACCGAGCATACCACTTCGTACCCTGCATTGAGCAAAACCGGTAATAGTCGCATACCAATATAACCATTGGCGCCGGTAAGTAGAATTTTCACGTATGTTTAACAGATGAGCGAATTAAAGGTTTTTTCTTTAGTCGGCCAATTGAAATTCGTGCCTTATATTTGAAATTATGTTTTCTTACAGACCATTCTTCTATTGCGCTGCGCTTGGCTTATTTCTCTTATTTAACTGTGGCCAATTGCAAGCACAAGATTTAATTGTCACCGTAGCAGGCGATAGCATACCCTGCAAAGTAGCCAACACGAATGAAACCTTTGTGTATTACTTTCCAAATGCCAAAAGAATGAAAGATCCGCTTGTAATTGCAAGAGTTGAAGTGGCTCAGCTCCGGCTCAATGCCTATCCGGGGCGAGCGAGCGCTGCGCCTAGCAAAGTTCGATCAGAGCGAGATCATATTTATATTTCGGCTACCTATGGTTTTGGCCGACTTCTCGTGAATAATGAAGAAGAAGATTCCGAGTTTGAAGATTACAACGATGAACTGAGATCAGGAACGGCTTTGCGCATAGATGTGGGATACTTTATATCTGAAGATCTGGCAATCGTACTTAATTACGGGTTTAATCGATTTGAAAATGAAGCCGACGTAATCTATAACCCTACAAGCACCACGGGTAAATTGCGCGATGATATTGCACTCAACTACTACGGGCTTGGAATATTTTACCAGATAAAGCCGGGACGAGGGCCGAGTTTTTTGGGAATCTCTGCGGGCTTCGGAGTCACCGATTATGGAAACGATGCCGTACTAATTGCCCCCTATAAATTAGACGCCTACGGTTTGGGTATAAACTTGGCCGTCGCTTACCACCTATCGCTTTCCGATGGTTTCTTCATCCCTCTTTCAGTGGGTATTAAAGGCTTCGATGTTGGAAACATCAAAGCACAATACAGCGATGAAATGCCAGTAGAGCTAAGAAGAGAGTTGGAAACGTCGATAAATGCAACCCCAAATTTCCAGATGAGCCGACTCGAACTCAGCATCGGCATCGCCTTAACTTTCTAGAGCTGGTGCGGCCGAACTACGCGGAGCAACAGCGGGCTTTTCCGTTTTGCTTCTAAGCAGCCCGAAAGTCATAACGAGGCTTGTAGCCAAAATCACGAAGAGAAGAAGTCCGTCGGTGTTGCTATCGAGCCGCATATCTTGCGGAATGGAGAAGAAGAGAAGTATACTGATGAGGCCGCGGGGAGCAATGTAGGCCAGCGGTGAGATAGATCGCTTGGCGACGTACTTGATGTAAAGCCCTCGAATAATGTAAATTAACGCTACCAACACCAGCCCATTCATAGCTACGGTAACATTGAGAATGCTCTGAATATCCATATAATACCCGAAAATCAAGAAGAAAAAAGTTCGGATGATGAAAGCAGATTCCGCGGTAAGCTGCAGAAATTGATGGAGATCGTTGGTCAGCTTATTGTATACCAAAACCTCCTGAAACTTTTTGATCGGGATAAACTGAGCGTTATTCAGGAATAAACCCAGAAATAACACAATAATTAAGGAAGATAAGTGGAAGCTCTTGGCTACGGCGTAAACCAATATTAGCAAGGCAAGAATGAGGAAGAATTTAATATGGTGGGTGATGTGCTTCATCAAGTACAAGAACAGAATCGAGATGGCGATGGCCAAAAGTGAAGTAACAACGATGTCTTTCCCCAAGGAGAGATAGGAAGTAAATCCGAAAGTCTTGTTGGAGACGGCAAAATTAAAGAACATGATGCCCAGAATATCTGAGAAGGATGTTTCATAAATCACAAACTCCTTATTGCCTTTCCCAAGTTCGGCTACAGACGGGATGGCGATTGCTGAACTAATAATGGCCAGGGGAATGGCGTTTACCAGGCAGAGCTGAAAGGGCAAATGCATGATATATTGAAAAAGGAACGTAAATGCGAGTGCGGTGATTACCAAGATAAAAAACCCCGAAGCAAGGGTACTGCGAATCAGTCCAATTTTATCTTTTTCAAATCTAAGCTCCAGCGCACCTTCCAGCACAATAAGAATGAGTCCTACCGTGCCGATAATGGGCAATGTTCCAGCCACTTCCAAGGGCGCAAGACCAAAAGTGGGGAGCAAATATTGAAGGCCAAGCCCCGTACCAAACAATAATAAGACAGACGGAATCTTAGTGCGTTTGGCGAGTAAATCGAAGATATAAGAGAAAATAACAACGACACTCAAAAAAATCAATACACTATTCGAATCCACAATCTTCTTTGCTTAAAATCTGAGCGAAAATAAGTTTAAAAACCCATTTGAAGGCATTTCTATAGAATAGTAGCGCAGAAAAGGTTTAAGTCGAAATCGGAGATCAAAAGTCTAGAGGGCAGCCATGGTTATTAGCGCTGCCGAACTCATAACTATCACCAGCACCACTACCAACAAGCGGTAGCCAAAAGATGCGTGAAATGAAGTAACCGCATCGGGGATGAGATTGGCATAAATTTTATCGACCGTTCTCTTGAAAAGTATGGCCATGGTTAGTGGATTTTGGTTTCAATAATCAGGGACTATCGGAATCAAAACTAGCATTTATTTGAAGAAGACTATGTTAGGCCTGAAAGAAATAAATGTTTTCTGAACGTTGGCACTATTTTTCTGCAAGATCAGATCAGTTGAAATACGGGCTTTTCCAAGAATCGGACGAAAATTGTCGATTGCTGGCAAACCACATAAAGGAGCCCACCCCAGCTAAGAAAATGCTGTTCCAGACAAACAACGCTGCTCGCTCCCAACCCAAATAGGATGCACCACTTCTAAAGAAATCCGTTGGGGTAATTGCCGCTAATAAAAAAGACAAGAAGACCACTGTGGCCAACAAATAGAGCGGATGTCGGAAAGGCAAAGCGCTAATGCGGCGGTGCCAGGCTAAATCGCTTCCCCATTTGTGAATGAGGTAATAGCGACCGTCGGTCATTTGGGCGAAAAGTAAGGGATCTACATTTACGTCTCCGAGTTTGAAAACCTTGGATGGTGCAAGAAGATGAAAATTTTCGATTCGGATATCTAATTTGGACTCCAGCGATCGGACGCGATGCAGTGCTTCTGCAGGCAATTCGCCGTTGAAGTACTTCGTGGGCAAAAATCGCAGTCGGAAGCGCAGAGCCAGCTTTTGAATATCACCTTCTTTAAAAAACCGTTCTGTATCGAGCAATTCAGATACTGGCATCGTCCTACTTCCCTTATGGCTGGAAGCTACCGCACCTGCAATTTCAAGTTCACGTTCCCAATCGGCTTGAAAGAGCGACTTGAATCGGTCAACAATATTTTGGCCTTCGTCAGTGCCTTTTGCTTTGATCCTGGTGAGCTCTCTCTCTAAATTTACACTCTCAAACATACCCATCTGATTTAAATCTCGACTAAGGAACAAAACTTATCGCCAATAGTTGCGCAATTAATTCAAGAAAATTCGTCCGTCGTAACTATTTTTTTGCGCCACTATCTTTTCGAGCATCCGCAGATGGTTCCACACTATGGTTTCGCGCTGATTCGAATTGCGAGCTTGGATCAGCCGCATCTTATCTTGATCGCTCATTTGCAGCATTCGTCCCAAATCAAAAATATGCAAGTTGCCGTCAAAGATTTCTGGGCTAATGTCGCCTGCTTGGTTGATGAAGTATGCATCTGCCGCTCCTTGTAAATCGGCACTTATCGCCTGATTCATGCTATCGGTCAATATTTCGACTTCGCCACCCGGATAGAGTTTATCGTCAAGCTGCTGGTAGTAGGCACTGATGCGAAATACATGCTTGGCTTCTACTTCAATATCGGAAGAGCCATTTGGATAGCGGTTTACGACACGAATTAAATCTACTTCACTACCCACCACCGATAGCTGTCCTGCTATTGCAAATGGAATTCCAAAAGGAATATGCAGTTGCTCGCAATCTTCGATCAGCTGGCGGTAACGTTCTTCGAATATGTGCAGAATGGTACGCTCGCCGGGGAGAAGAACCATTTGAAGCGGAAATAGGGCAAGTTTTGTTTTGCTCATGACACTCGATTTAAAGATTAACAACCGAGCCTCCGCATTGTTAACAAACCTAAGGCTCTTCGGTCTCTATAATTACAAAGATGTCTTCGTTTTCCCGCTTCATGCGGTATTGCTCGCGTGCGAACTTCTCCATTGAAGCGGCATTGGTACTCAGCTCGTCAATCTGACCGCGCACTTGCTCTGTATCTTGCTTGTAGTGCTCAATCTGATTATTTAATTGCCGCATATACCAACGCAAACGCAGCTGGTTTATTAAGTCCTGAGCATCGAAAAAGGTAATGTAAACCAGCAGGCCTGCGAGTACCATCACGTATCGGTTTCGCAAAATTGTTGGCCATCGCTTCATCATGGCCTTAAAATTAAGAGATCTCTGCGGCATCGAAATTTCTGCTGGAATATGTTGTAAACATTACCCTTTTAATCTTTTCCTAAAAAGGGGTAAGCACTCGACCGAGCCGGCACAAAAGTTTCCTTTATAGTGCGTGGCGAAACCCACCGCAGTAAGTTAAGATAAGAACCTGCTTTGTCATTGGTGCCCGAGCCACGTGCGCCACCAAAGGGCTGCTGGCCAACTACCGCCCCGGTTGGTTTATCGTTGATGTAGAAGTTTCCAGCGGCATTGGCCAATTTGCGTGAAGCAAAATCAATGGCGTAGCGATCGCGCGCGAGAAAAGCACCCGTTAGAGCGTATTCCGAAGTACCGTCCACAAGGTCGAGTGTTTTTTCAAAATCTTCGTCCTTGAAAACATAGATCGTAATCACAGGGCCAAAAATCTCTTCGCACATAGTCCGGAATTTTGGATTGGTAGTGAGCACTACTGTGGGTTCGATGAAATAACCTGTGCTCTCGTCGCTGCCGCCACCGATTAAAATCTCGGCATCGGGTTGCTTTTTGATGAAAGCTATGTAATCGGTAATCTTATCGAAGGCTCGCTTATCAATTACGGCATTAATAAAATTCGAGAAATCGCCGGGCGAGCCCATTTTAAACTGCTTCACCTCTTTGAGCAGGCCATTTTTCACCTCGGGCCAAATGGACTCGGAGATATAAGCACGCGAAGCAGCCGAGCATTTTTGCCCTTGAAATTCGAATGCGCCTCTAGCAATGGCTACCGATACTTCTTGCGGCACGGCGCTTTGGTGAGCAACGATAAAATCTTTTCCTCCTGTTTCTCCCACTATCCGCGGATAGGTGCGGTAATGATCGAGATTCTGACCTATTTCGCGCCAGAGACTCTTGAATACTGCTGTGCTACCCGTAAAATGAAGACCGGCAAAATCGCGGTGCTTAAATATGACGTCGCCTGCGACGGGACCATCTACAGTCACCATATTAATCACTCCATCGGGCAATCCTGCTTCGCGAAATATCCGCATAATCATATCGGCGCTGTAAATTTGGCTATCAGCCGGCTTCCAAACACAAACGTTGCCCATCATCGCAGCCGAAGCCGGTAAATTAGCGGCGATAGCCGTGAAATTAAAAGGAGTTACACAAAACACAAAACCTTCTAAAGGTCGGTATTCCAAGCGATTCCAAACCCCAGGGGAACTTGCCGGTTGGTTGGAATAAATCTCCTGCATATAGGTGGCATTAAAGCGCAAGAAATCTACCAGCTCACAAACAGAATCAATTTCCGCCTGGTGCGCATTTTTGCTCTGCGCAAGCATTGTAGCGGCGTTCATTTCAAAGCGGTATGGGCCAGCTAAAAGATCGGCCGCTTTCAGAAAAATAGCTGCACGATGCTCCCAAGGCAAATCTGCCCAGGCTGCGCGCGCTTTGAGGGCGGCCTCTATTGCTTTTTTGACGTGGTTGGCGTCGCCTTTATTCCAATGCCCCAAAACGTGTTTATGATCGAAAGGTGGACTAAGAACTTGTTTATCAGCGGTTCGTATTTGCTCCGCACCTATGTACATGGGAACGTCAATTGGTTCTTGGGCTAATCTTTTCTCGAAGGTTTCTTTCAGCTTTTTGCGCGCTTCCGATCCTGGTGCGTAATCGAAAACGGGTTCATTTTGAGGTGTTGGTATTTGAAAAATTCCTTTGGACATGCTTTTGTTTTTCAGTGGTTATAGCGGGGTCGCAAAAGTAATAAATTGAGCGGCGTTAAAAAGTTTGGCATAAAGGTTCCGTCCTTTCACCGCGCTTTCTTTCTACATTTAACGCATCATACCTTTTGGAAAATACGGAATAGTCGCTTGGATCTGGTTGATCATACTCAACACCCTTACCGATACCCTCTCGGGGCAAACCGTTCAGTTCAAATCACTTTCCATTGGCCAAGGTCTTTCACAGGCCACAGTAACCTGCATGGAGCAAGATGATTTGGGGTTTGTATGGGTGGGCACACGCGATGGATTAAACAGGTACGATGGATACGGCTTCGATCAACTAAAATACGGCTACCGCGACAGCGTATCGCTCACTAACAACCAAATTACCGCAATATGCTATGCCGACGATGGCTCGCTGTGGGTGGGAACGAGCTTTGGCCTAAACCGTATTGACACCCGCACGCTTGAAATAACCCGGTATTACCAATGGTTTGAAAATGAACATTCGATAAGCAGCAATAAAATACGGAGCATAGCTGAAGATAGGGATGGTAGAATCTGGATCGGCACCGACAATGGACTTAACCGATATGACCCCAGTGCGAACAAATTCATTCGTTATTCCATACAAGGCGGAAACGAGAAAAGCTTGTCCAACAATATCGTAAACAAGATAATGGTCGACGGAGTGGGACGCATTTGGGTCGGCACCGAAGGGGGCCTTAACTTATACAACCCGCAGTGGGACGGTTTCAAGCGATACCGGCACGAATATGAAGACGATAATAGCCTAAGCCAAAACACTGTTACCGCATTGACTGAAGGTGAAGATGGAGCTATTTGGATAGGGACGCGCGAAGGTTTAAACAAATTTGAACCTGGTTTTGAAATTTTTTCGCGCTACTATACTGACACCCCTTTCAAGGGTTGGCTGAATTCAAATGCAATCAATAGTCTCACATTCGATCTCGATGGCACACTCTGGGTAGGTACGGCCTTTGGTATAAACCGGCTTTGGCTGAGCGAAGGAAACTCGGTGTCGTATCGTGCCAATCCGGCTTTGCCCACCACGCTGCCCAATGATCAGGTGCTGTGTATGCTCACCGATGGCTCGGGAATGGTTTGGATTGGCACGCAAGCCGCCGGTATAGCGCTTATCGATAAGGACACCCCGCAGTTTAACAGCGTCACACTTTACAATCAAGCAGAGAATAACTTGGAGCAGAATTATGTGCACAGCTTTTTGAGCATCGACTCCGTAAATGTATGGGTGGGCACAGGGCAAGGTGTAGCTCTGTACAATAGCCTCACGGCGCAATTGCGATTCCTAAATAATCCGGAGCTCGATCCGCTTGCCAGTATAAAATCGTCAATAAATGATATGCTTGCTACCGAAAAAGATATTTGGCTTGCCACCGGCGGTCAGGGATTGGTACGCTACAATAAAAGGACGAAGCAAACGAAATACTACGTTGCTTCTCCAGATAAACTGAGCCTTTCGGGCAACGTATTAAGTAGTCTGGCTTTTGACAACGCTGGCAAGCTGTGGATCGGCACGAATGGATCGGGCCTGTGTAGTATGGATACTGCATCAGCTACATTTCGCACGTATCGATATAGAGCTGGAGAATCAAACACACTCCGCGATAACAACGTGCATTGCGTAAGCACCAGTACCGATGGGAGCGTTTGGATTGGCACCGGCAATGCGGGTTTGTACAAACTCGATCAAAAAACGGGCGTTTTTACGAGTTTTGTGGCTGGTAAGCCAAGCAAAGCTTCTTTGCCAAGCAATACCATAAACGACTTATACTTCGACTATGACGGCCGCCTTTGGATTGCCACCAGTGGAGGGGGTTTGAGCTACTTGGATAAGAAAAGCAAAGATTTTAAAACGCTTTCTAAAGAAGAAGGTCTTGCCAATGATGTGGTATTGGCCGTGAGCCAAGATATGAAGGGCAACATTTGGATCAGCACCAATGGAGGAATTTCAACTTACAATTTGAGCTCTAATCAATTTCGGAATTACTCACAAAACGATGTCTTGGGAAAAAACACTTTCTTTCCTAAAAGCATCTTACAAACCGAAAACGGTTTAATCTATTTCGGAGGTTCTAATGGTTTTGACTTTTTCAACACGGAAGGACTCCGCAGCAATACCTTTATAAGTCCGGTAGCTTTCACGGGGTATCAATTGCTCGATGAACCGGTGGGAAAGGATATCGGCATTCTCCCACGAAATTTATTTGACACCCTCCTACTCGATTACAACCACTCTGGCTTTTTGGTGGAATTTGCAGCCCTCAATTTTCGCCAATCGCATAAAAACCAGTACAGCTATCGCCTCGATGGTTTATTTGATCAATGGAGGTACCTGGGCAATAAAAACTTTATCACTTTTTCAACGCTGTTTCCAGGCAACTATGTGCTTGAAATAAGAGGATCGAATAACGATGGGGTGTGGAATGAAGAGCCCGTGCGAATGGTAATTGTGGTGAGACCTGCCTTTTGGCAAACCATGTGGTTCCAATTTCTCTCAGCTTTAGCCATACTCGGCATATTGTACTTGGCTTACCGCTATCGCGTCGGCTCTGAAAAACTACGAACCCAAGAACTAGAAAGTGCGGTAAAGATGCGCACCACGGAGATAGCTCGCGAGCGCGACACCAATGCTATCCTGCTCAAAGAAGTGCACCACCGGGTGAAAAATAATTTGCAGATTATCGTCAGTCTGTTAAGCCTTCAGTCTCGATTCATTAACGATGATGGTCAGCTCCGAGTATTCGGCGAAATTCAAAACCGTGTGCGATCAATGTCACTGATCCACCAAAAAATGTACCAAACCAAGGACCTCCAAACCGTAAATATTGAAGAGTACATTACTGATTTGTCAAACAGCCTGCTACGTACTTACCAACTGGCGCAGGAAATTGAACTCGACGTAGATGTACAAGTAAATAGATTTAATGCCGATACGCTTACACCACTTGGTTTGATCATTAACGAAGTCATTTCAAATTCTTTGAAATACGCCTTCGAGCAAGACAAACCGGGAAAAATATTTGTGCGGCTCACCAAGGAAGGAGAAAACCAATACCAATTAATCATAGGCGACAACGGGGTAGGTATGCCCGGACAGCGCATAAACGTAGATTCCAATTCGTTCGGAAGCGAGCTTATCGTAGCACTCACAGAGCAACTCAACGGCACCATAGAGCTTCTCCCCGAGTATCAGGGCACCGTGTACAAGATTAGTTTTGAAGATGTAGCGGCTTAGTTAAGGCGATGCGGAGCCATAAGCATAAATGCCGGAATTTCGGCGTCGAAGTGCTCGCCCGATTCCAAATTCTCCATTTGATAAAACCCCTTCATTTGGCCAGTATCGGACGTGAAATCGCAAGAAGATCGATAATGATAGGATTCGCCTGGGTAAAGCACCGGCTGCTGCCCCACCACGCCTTCACCTTCTACTTCGCGCCGCTCGGTAGTACTGTCCACAATGAACCAATGTCGACGTTTTAATTGAATGGGAAACGTGTTTCGGTTAGTAATTTCGATGCGGTAAGTAAACATAAACAGATTGGCATCGGGATTGGAAAATCGCGATTCATAATGGCTGCTTACCGAAATAAGAACCCCCGAATGTAGTGCCGTGGTCATTGCTTCAGACTTCTTGAAGCAATGATAGGCAATAGCCTGAAGAAAAGAAAGCCCAGATTGTTAAATTTCATTTATCGAAATTGCTCAGCACTTTGTAGCCTACCAATCGATGCGAAAAAGCACTCGGGTCTTTGAAGTACACAAACACGTGGTATTCGTTCTCCGTTTGCGAGTGGCCACCTTCTAATCTGTCGGCGCTTCCTTGCTGCTGCTTTGCGTAGCGCCAGATGTATTGATAGTTATAATAGCCTTGCTTCAACGCCGTATTTAAGCGGTAAGCTTTCAATTCCGGGTCATAAATCATTCGATAATTGCTGTTCAGTTGCCATAGGCTAAGTTGCCCAAATACGTAAAGGTCGCCGTTTCCAAGGGGAGCATCTACCATCAAGTTAAATTGGACATTAAAGTAGTCGCTCTCGAGATGAGTTTGGTCAAAACCATCGTCATTCTTGATCAAAAAGTGTCCATTCAAATCGTTTTGGAACGTATATATTCTGTAAGCCTGGCTCTTATCGGGGGCTAAAGCCAGTTGGTACATGCTATCGGCCATCACGATGCTTGCCACCCGCTCGCTGCGATAACGCAAGCTTTTTGCATCGAAAAAGCGGAACTCATTGCCGCCCTCAAATGACAGTTCCGTTGCGTAATTGTAAATGAGCTTTTGATCTTTCAGGAAACTCGGTTTGATATTGGAAACTTTATTATCCCAACGCCAGTTTTGAAGCACCACCACCTCAATATCCTGGTAGGGGCTCAGCACCTGTATAGCGCTTAAATTCACTTCTAGGTTTACCTCTTGCCGGTAATCTCGATCGGACACTACGCGCGAAGGCAAAACCCTGCCGTCAATAACAGCTGCAGGCTCTAACACCATAAAACGAGCAACAATGTAAAGCTGGTCAGGATTATTTGGCGCGTGAATTTTCACGATGTAATTTCCGCTGCGGGTGAAGCTTATTTGATCATTAGGAAATTCGAGTCGGTAGTGGGTGTATTTCACAACAGTATTGAACGAGAAATCGTAGTCGTTTATCACATCGGAATTGAACCCCGTTTGAAAATCCATGGTTTGAAGTTCGGAAGAGCGCCAATCATAGGTACAATGCTCAAAACTATAGCCGAAATCGCGCGGAATAGGGCTCAGGTCGTCGAATCGCACCACCACCTTCTCGTTCGACCGGAGCACGATGACCGGCATTTCAAGTTCCGACGAGCTGTGGTGCACTATAAGCGTCTGGATGTTGGGGTCGAATATTCGGGTGGTAAAATCGTTAAAAGAAGGCGAGTATAAAGGCGCTACGTCGGGAGCATTTGGACGCGCTCGCTGTTTTGTATTCTTCTTCGTTGGCTTTTGCACGGAGTCGGGTGGCGAAAGGTTAAGCTCTTGTCCAAAGCTGGCAATTATGGAAAAACCGTTGACAGTAAGCAAGATAAACAAGAGTCGGAAAGCGGAGTTCATTGGCGAATTTTTTCTGTTATTAAGAATGTGTCTAAATTAAAAACGGGAATTAGAAGCGCCAAAAACTACGCCCTTTTGAACAAAAACAATTGTTAAATTTGCCCCCAAATTTTAATGCTGTTTTAGGTATGGCAAAAGTCATAAAAATAAAGAAAGGCGTCGATATAAAGCTTGTCGGACCAGCCGAGAAAAAAGTTTCTCAAGCGCAGCGATCCAGCATTCACGCATTAATGCCCGATGACTTTACAGGAATCGTACCCAAAATGCTGGTGAAAGAAGGAGCTGAAGTGATGGCCGGGACGCCGATTTTCTGCGACAAAAGCCACCCTGAGATACTATTTACATCCCCGGTAAGCGGAGAAATGGTCGAAATCAAGCGCGGCCCGAAACGGGTAATTGAAGAAATTAAGATCCTTGCCGATAAAGAAACGAAGTATGAGTCTTTTCCGGCTTGGAATGGTGGCTCGCGCGAGAGTTTGATTGCTTCTTTGCTTCAATCGGGGCTTTGGGTTTTTATTCAGCAGCGGCCGTATGGCATCATAGCCAATCCGAAAGATCAGCCCAAGAACATATTTGTATCCGGTTTCGACACGGCTCCACTTGCCGCAGATATTCCTTTCATTCTGCAAGGCGATAAAGCTGCCTTTCAAAGTGGAATCGACGCTTTGGCCAAGCTTACCGCGGGCAAGGTGTATCTCGGTATCCCTTCGGGCGATACCTTTTACAACGATATTAAGAATGTCGAAAAAGTAGCCTTTTCGGGGCCCCATCCTTCTGGAAATGTGGGCGTTCAAATTCATCATATCCAGCCTATCAATAAAGGTGAGGTAGTGTGGACGGTAAATGCAATCGACGTAGCCCTAATCGGGAAATCGCTCAAGGCAGGTCAATTTATTGCCGAGCGCATAGTGGCTCTTGCTGGGTCAAAGGTTTCTACTCCACAATATTACCGCACACTGATTGGTGCTTCCATCACGAGTATTGCTGGTACAGACGCCGCGCAGCCGAATGTGCGCGCCATTAGCGGAAACGTCCTTACCGGTACACAGAGCAATCCGGAGTCTTACTTGGGTTTTTACAACAGCACGCTCAGCATTATTCCGGAAGGAAATCACAAAAAATTCTTCCTTACCGAAGGCTGGCTTGCTCCTGGTTTCAGCCGATTCAGTATTTCGCATGCCTACCCGTCGTGGTTGCTTGGAAACAAGCGCTATGACTTGGATACCAACCTCAACGGCGAGAAGCGCGCTTTCGTAGTAACCGGCGAATTAGAAAGGGTTTTCCCCTTTGATATTTACCCCATGCAGTTGCTCAAATCCATAATGGTGAACGACATAGATGCGATGGAAAAGTTGGGCATCTATGAAGTATTGCCCGAAGATTTTGCGCTTTGCGAAGTGGTGTGTACATCCAAAATTGAGATTCAAAGCGTAGTAAAAAAAGGCTTGGAAGATATGCGTAAAGAATTTTCACATTAACAAGAGAAGGACATGAAAGCTGTTGAGAATATTTTAGACAAGATCCGACCCAATTTTGAAAAAGGCGGAAAATTCGAAAAGTTTTACCCGGTGTACGATGCGCTCGAAACGTTTGCCTTCGTACCCGATCATACCACGCATAGTGGAGCGCACATACGCGATGCCATCGACTTGAAGCGTACCATGTTCCTTGTAATATTGGCATTGGTACCCGCTCTACTCTTTGGGATTTATAATACCGGCTACCAGCATTATTTAGCGCTTGGAGAAGCAGCATCCTTCATTGATATGGTTCTTTTCGGACTGTGGAAAGTGCTCCCTTTGATTATCGTCTCCTACGGTGTAGGTTTGGGCGTGGAGTTCATTTTTTGCATTATTAAGGGCCATGCTATTAATGAAGGTTTCCTGGTGTCGGGAATGCTTATTCCCCTTATTATGCCTATGGATGTACCACTTTGGATGGTCGCCGTGGCTACAGCATTTGCTGTGCTTATTGCCAAAGAAGTATTTGGCGGTACAGGGATGAATATTTTGAATGTGGCGCTCACCGCCCGTGTCTTCCTTTTCTTTGCATACCCTACCAAAATGTCGGGTAATAAAGTTTGGGTCAATACCGACGGTGGAACCACGGTAGATGGATACACCGGCGAGACGCTTCTTTCTCAAGCCATTGAAAATGGTGCGAGCTTTGCGAATACCGCCAATGTGGCTTATGGCAGCATGGCTGATAGCTTTATGGCTTCTTTTCTCGGGTTTATTCCAGGTTCTATTGGTGAAACTTCTACGCTAGCTATATTGGTAGGTGCTGGAATCTTACTCTGGACAGGTGTGGCGAGTTGGCGAATAATCCTGATGGGAATTCTTGGTGGAGCTGCCATGGGATTGATCTTCAATTTAATCGGACCGATGTATTTCCCCGACAACCTTTACCTCACCGTGCCTTGGTGGCATCAGTTGGTGATGGGTGGATTTATGTTTGGGATTGTATTTATGGCTACCGACCCCGTAACTGCTGCGCAAACAGATGCGGGCAAATTATGGTATGGATTCCTTATTGGTCTCTTGGCTATTATGATTCGCGTTGTAAATCCGGCTTATCCGGAAGGAATTATGATGGCAATACTGTTTATGAATGTAATGGCTCCCACCATCGACCATTATGTGGTAGAGACCAATATCAATAAACGACTTAAACGACTTAAAACCGCATAATATGGCAATCAATAAAAATAGCAACGCCTTTACATTCGGCTTCGCCATTGTAATGGTCGTAGTGGTCGGTACGGCTTTGAGCTTTGCTTCTCTCGCACTGAAGCCTTTGCAGGTGGAGAATCGAATCCAAAAGGATATGATCAGCATTCTTAATTCGGTGGGAGTTGAAGCTTCGCGCAAGGAAGCGGAAGATTCTTTTTACAAGAATATCACTGAGCGCATGACACTTAACTACAAAGGTGAAGTGGTAGAAACCCGGGAAGGGGCAATCGATGCCCTCGATTTGGGAGACCCTTTTAATATTGACATTCAGAAAGAGTACCGCAATAGCGAGCTTAAAGCGGAAGATCGAAAATATCCCTTGTACATTGCTACGGTAGATGGTAGGGAGATCGCCATTATTCCACTTGTCGGAAAAGGCCTTTGGGGTCCAATCTGGGGTTATGTGTCGCTCGAAGGCGACTACAATACCATTTTTGGTGCTACTTTTAATCATAAATCAGAGACGCCCGGACTTGGTGCCGAAATTTCCGAAGGGTTTTTCCAAGACCCTTTTCAAGGAAAAAAGATTTATGATGAAAGTGGGAAACTGGTAAGCATCAGTGTGAAAAAAGGTGGCGCAGATTCGAGCAACCCACACGCAGTGGATGCCATAACCGGGGGCACCATCACGAGCAATGGAGTCGATGAAATGTTGGCTCGCACGTTCAGTGTTTACGACCAATATTTCAAACAAAATAAAACGCAAATCAGCACCCTCTAATGAGCACTGCAGTAGCCGAAAAGAAAGTCGCCTTAGAAGCCGTTCCGAGAGAACCGCTCTTCAGCGCAAAGAATAAGAAGCTCATCACCGATCCGCTAAACGACGACAATCCGATTACTGTTCAGGTATTGGGTATCTGCTCGGCATTGGCCATTACGGTGCAGGTGCAGCAAGCCGTGGTAATGTCGCTGTCGGTGGTTTTTGTCTTGATTGCAGGCAATATGCTAATATCTGCTATTCGAAACATCATACCATCGCGCATTCGAATCATCGTGCAATTGGTAGTTGTAGCGTCTTTGGTAATCTTGGTCAACGAGATACTTAAAGCCTACCTTCCCGATATTTCTGAGAAACTTTCGGTATTCGTTGGTCTTATTATTACCAACTGCATTATCATGGGTCGATTTGAAGCCTTCGCGATGGGAAATAAAGTGGGTCCGTCGGGTCTCGATGCCATTGGCAACGGTCTTGGGTACGCCTGGATATTAGTAGCCGTGGCAGTGATTCGCGAGATCTTCGGATCTGGTGCGCTCAGCTTCCCGGGAGTGGGTCAAATAAAATTCATCCCACAGGGCTTTTTCGAAGCAGGATATATGAACAATAACCTCATGATTTTGCCTCCGATGGCTTTGATTATTGTGGGTGTCATAATATGGATTCAGCGCGCACGCAACACCAAACTCATTGAAAAGAACTAAGAACAGACTATGATTGAGTCATTAAATATTTTCGTCAAGTCGATTTTTATCGACAACATGATCTTCGCATATTTCCTCGGAATGTGCTCGTACCTAGCGGTTTCAAAGACTGTAAAGACGGCTGTGGGACTAGGTGCAGCGGTTATATTCGTATTGGGTATTACTATTCCAATCAACTATTTGCTCGAGAACTATGTTCTAAGTGAAGGAGCCTTGGCTTGGCTCGACCCGAGCTTAGCTTCCGTAGACTTGAGCTTCTTGAGCTTCATTATGTTTATAGCCGTTATCGCATCAATGGTGCAGTTGGTAGAAATGATCGTAGAAAAGTTTGCCCCAGCGCTCTATGGAGCTTTGGGAATATTCCTTCCGCTTATCGCTGTAAATTGCAGCATCCTGGGTGGGGCCCTTTTTATGCAAGATCGGCAGTACAGCAGCATTAGCGATGCTACAGTGTTTGGAATTGGAAGCGGGGTAGGTTGGTTTTTGGCTATTTTGGCTATTGCCGCTATTCGCGAAAAAATCAGATATTCCGATGTGCCAGCACCCCTTCGTGGTTTGGGCATTACCTTCATCCTTACCGGCTTAATGGGTCTTGGATTCATGGCATTTATGGGTATAGAATTGTAATTGAAATAAAGAAAGAGAGATCATGGGTGTAACGATAATTACAACAATAATAGTCTTCTTGGTGGTGACCCTTTTTCTCGTGGGCATTCTGCTCTACGCGAAAACGAAGCTCAGCCCTTCGGGATTGGTAAAAATTCAAATCAATGGCGAGAAGATCATAGAAGTGTCGGCGGGAAATACAATCCTTTCTACACTTGGTGAAGAGAAAATCTTCCTTCCATCGGCATGCGGTGGAGGTGGTACTTGCGCTATGTGCAAATGCCAGGTGCTCGAAGGAGGTGGAGAAATTCTTCCCACCGAGGCTCCTTACTTTTCGCGAAATGAGATTGCCAATAACTGGCGCCTTGGTTGCCAGGTAAAGGTAAAGCAGGACATGAAAATTCAAATTCCGGAAGAGATTTTTGGAATCAAGAAGTGGGAATGCGAAGTGGTTAGCAACTACAGCGTGGCTTCCTTCATCAAGGAGTTCGTGGTCAAATTGCCGGAAGGTGAGCACCTGCATTTCGAAGCCGGTGGATACATTCAAATTGACGTGCCCCGCTGCGAAGTGGAGTTCAAGGACATCGATATCACTTCGCATCCTGATCTGGGTCGCGACCCCATGGATTTCAAAGGCGAATGGGACAAATTCGGGCTTTGGAGTTTAAAAATGAAAAACCCCGAGCCAATTTTTCGTGCTTACTCCATGGCCAATCACCCGGCCGAAGGAAATATCGTGATACTCAACATTCGTATTGCCACCCCACCATGGGATCGGGCTAAGAACAAATGGATGGATGTTAATCCAGGTATTTGTTCTTCGTTTGTATTTGGCTGTAAGCCGGGCGATAAGTGCACTATATCGGGTCCTTACGGCGAATTTTTCATCAAAGAGTCCGATGCCGAGATGCTTTACATAGGCGGTGGAGCCGGTATGGCTCCGATGCGATCGCACCTTTTCCACCTGTTTCACACCTTGAAAACGAAGCGAAAAGTAACGTATTGGTATGGTGGCCGATCGAAGCGCGAATTATTCTACCTCGAGCATTTCAAAGCCATAGAAAAAGAGTTCCCCAATTTTGAATTCTTCGTGGTGCTTTCGGAACCTCTACCAGAAGACAATTGGAAACCCAAGAAAGATCTCGAGGATAAGGCAGGCGACGGATTCACTGGATTCGTTCACCAGGCCGTAATCGATCAGTATTTGAAGAAACACGAAGCGCCCGAAGATATTGAGTTTTACTTCTGCGGCCCACCACTTATGAATGCCGCCGTGCTAAAAATGTGCGACGATTGGGGAGTGCCACCCGAAAATGTGGCGTTCGATGATTTTGGTGGATAGCCGATAAATTTTTGAATACAAGAAGGGTCAAAGAAATTTGACCCTTTTTTAGTCTCTATCAATTAGAACTGGCACTTGCGGGCCGCGTTTATCTTGAATCTTTTCGACTTTAGCCCAATCGAACCAACCTTCATCTTCATCGACTTTTGCTACTGTTACTATACTTGTTCCTTCTGCAATAGAACATTTTACGAAGGTGGTTCCTTTATTTTCTAAACTTACATTATTACAATTATCAAAACTACTTCCGAAACAGATTTGAATTTCCAAATCACTACTTCGGTATTTTAGAAGTACGTAT
>JBBQFC010000018.1:0-51504 GCA_038321615.1 Flavobacteriales bacterium
CCGCAAGGCTCTACAATCCCTTCTGAAATACGGCGGCCGTAACGACATCGATCGACCTAAGGATCAGACTTAATTCCAACTTCGATGTGCTGGTGTTTTCCGACTCACAGTTCTCTCAATTCAATCAAACAACTTCCACAGCAAGTTTATCCAATACATTATTAAATTTTGTGCTCGGGCGCATTGCTTTGTCCACCAATTCGGCATTGGGATGGTAGTAGCCACCTATGGAAACGGGCTCGCCTTGGGGGGCAATTAGTTCTTCGTTGATTTGTATTTGAGAAAGAGCAAGTTCTTCGGCAACAGGAGCAAAAATGGCAGCGAGTTCCTTGTCGGTAGTCTGATGTGCCAAGGCTTCCGTCCAAAACAAAGTAAGATAGAAGTGGCTTCCCCGATTATCGGGTTCCATCACTTTGCGCGAAGGCGACTTATTTTCATCGAGAAAACGGGCAGTGGCCGCGTCGAGGCAATCGGCGAGAATCTGTGCTTTAGTATTGCCAGTAGCTCTGCTAAAATGCTCAAAGGAAGCTGCCAATGCCAAAAATTCACCAAGTGAATCCCAGCGCAAATGGCCTTCCTCGAGAAATTGCTCGACGTGCTTGGGTGCCGATCCGCCAGCCCCGGTTTCAAAAAGGCCGCCTCCGTTCATCAAGGGAACGATTGAAAGCATCTTGGCGCTGGTTCCGAGTTCGAGTATCGGGAATAGATCGGTGAGGTAGTCGCGGAGCACATTACCGGTTACGGAAATAGTGTCGAGTCCTGCTTTGAGCCGCTTGAGCGTAAACCGAGTCGCTTCGTCAGGGGCTAGCACGTTGATATCTAAGCCGCTGAGATCATATTCAGCTAAGTAATTTCTAACCTTCAAGATTAATTCACGGTCGTGGGCTCTTTGCTCATCGAGCCAAAATACGGTCGGGGTGGCACT
Source organism: Flavobacteriales bacterium (assembly GCA_038321615.1). Classification (GTDB taxonomy): domain Bacteria; phylum Bacteroidota; class Bacteroidia; order Flavobacteriales_D; family Cryomorphaceae; genus JBBQFC01. Next base: position 926 of record JBBQFC010000018.1, read on the forward strand.
TATTCGGCAGCGATCTACGGCCAGTTTCACCCAATCGCGGATGGCCGCATCCTTCGTTTGGCACATCCGCCAGATGTCGCCTTTGCTCACACTGTGGCGAAAAATGATTTCACCCGCATCGCTGCGAACCAAAACTTCTCCGGCTTCCGGCATTTCGAATGTTTTATCGTGCGAACCGTATTCTTCGGCTTTTTGAGCCATCAGCCCCACATTTGGCACAGAACCCATCGTGCGTGGGTCGAAGGCTCCATTCTCTTTGCAAAATGCAACGGTTTCAGCATATACGCCGGCGTAGGATCGATCGGGAATCACAGCAAGCGTATCTTGAGCCTTCCCTTCTTTGTCCCACATTTTCCCCGACGTGCGAATCATGGCGGGCATGGAAGCATCTATAATGACATCGCTCGGTACATGGAGATTGGAAATCCCCTTATCAGAATTCACCATGGCGAGTGCCGGTCCGTTGCGGTAAGCCGCGGCCATATCGCGCTCTACAGCCACGCGTTCTTCCGGCTTTAAATTAACGAGTCCTTCCATCAGATCGCCGAGTCCATTGCGCACATCTACACCGATGCGTTCAAAGGCCGCGCGGTGATTCTCAAACACATGCTTGAAAAACACTTCTACCACATGTCCGAAGATGATGGGGTCCGAGACTTTCATCATAGTAGCCTTTAGGTGAACCGAAAAAAGGACATCCTGATTTTTGGCATCGGCTATGGCTTGCTCCAAAAATTGGCGAAGCTCGTGAATGTGCATGACGGAAGCATCTATAACTTCGTCTTTTAGCACCTTCAGTTTAGGCCTTAGAACCTGCTCGGCACCCGATTTTGTCTTAAGAACAATAGAAATTACACCATCCGCGGCAAGGGTATGCGATTGCTCACTACCGTAAAAATCGCCACTAGTCATGCTTGTTACCGACGTTTTTGAGTCTCGGCTCCAGGCGCCCATCTTGTGAGGGTGTTTTCGGGCGTAGGCTTTTACGGCTTTTGGCGCCCTCCTGTCTGAATTGCCTTCGCGTAGCACCGGATTTACCGCGCTGCCTTTCACTTTGTCGTAACGTTCTTTAATGTCCTTTTCTTCCGGATTCTGCGGGTCTTCGGGATAATTTGGCAAGTCAAAACCCTGCTTTTGCAGTTCGGCAATCGCCTCTTTGAGTTGGGGAACAGAAGCGCTTATATTGGGAAGCTTAATGATGTTAGCCTTTTCATTTCTTGCCAAATCACCGAGCTCTTTTAAATCGTCGTTTACTTGCTGATCGGCTGGCAACCGATCGGCAAAAGAACTCAGCACGCGCGCAGAAAGCGAAATGTCGCGGCTTTCCACTGGCACGCCTGCTGCATGAGCAATACGTTGTAAAATGGGTAAGAAGGAAGCAGTAGCCAAGGCCGGGGCTTCGTCGGTAATGGTGTAAATGAGTTTATGCGTTTTTGTTGGCATGAGCTTGTAAAAAGAATGGTAAGAAGGAGCGTATCGATGAGCGATAAGGGACGAAATCCCGCATCAATTGCATCGGGACGAAGGTAACATTCTCTTCCATTTTAAGAAGTTGTAGGCATGCAAAAGCCCCGATATTCTGTGGGAATATCGGGGCTTCGTAAGCATTTTAACTTAATTGGTTTTGAGCAGAAGTTTGGATTCTACCAAGCGATCTCCTTCGTACAACTGTACTAAGTAGCTTCCTGCAGCAAGATGTGAAAGTTCGATTTCCATTCGATTGCCTTGCATCAAAGTCTGTAAAACTTGTCGCCCTGAAGCATCAAAAATGGAGATGCGCCGTGCCAGGAAGTCCGATCCGGCGAAGGCCACAGTTACGCGGTCAATAGCTGGATTTGGGAATACTTCAAGCTTCGCCGCAGCTTCACCATCTTCTTCGTTGCCAAAGATTGCAGCATTGTCAGCAAAATCCAATACCGTCGGGGCGATGCACGAACCGAGCTCGTAAACCCGCACGTTTCTAAAACTGCCATTTACCCCTGGTAAATTTGCATCATTATCACCAGCAAAAACGAGTCGATCGAAAGAGCCTGAGACATAAATTCCTGCGGGAATAGTATAGGTTACCCAATCACTGCCACTGTAGGTGTTAAAGTTGAGAATACCCCAATTTTGGCTTCCATGAACTTGAAATAGAAGTTGGCTTGAAATGTTGTTGTCGTTATCAAAACCTACTCCGTGTATTTCACCTTCTGCTGTGCTCCTGAACTCAAAAGATAGTACAGTATTTGTACCTACGGTGTAGTTGAAAGGAGTTGACTTCCAAGCGTTTTGAGTCAACGTCATCTCGGAGCCGTTTCCTGATATCGTGAATTGCCCGTTGTCTTGCATAACACCATAGGTTTGAACACCTAAAGCATTGAAATTGATGATAGGACAAGCTCCGCTGGGGCTCCCAAATCCAGTAGTTAAGCTCAACGCGTCAATGGCTATATCGCTGGTGAAGCTGGACGAAGTCATGGCTGTAAACCGCAATTTCACTCCATTTTCTCCGGCATAGGAATCGATGTTCACGTCGGCCGTCAGCCAATCACCACCTTGGTTGCCCGCTTCGCTCCATACGGTAGCCCAAGCAGGGTTGTTTTCGCTCTGCACTTGCAGCGCTAAGTTGCCCATGCTCGCGCCAAACATGTGATAGTTAAAACTAAACGTAGCCGCAGGTACGTCGCTCAAATCAAAACAAGGAGACGAAAGAATCGCCGACTTCGATGGATGGTTAGGAGCGGATGACTCGATGTAATAGTAAAAACTTCCTTCTGACGCTCCTGTCGGGCCTGTAGCGTTCGAAGGTGTGCTTCCCGATCTTCTGGACCAATTAAAGTCATCGTCGGTGGCATCATCCCACAGGTTGCTCGCAGCTTCGAAGCCTTCGGTGTATGGCAAGGATCCTACATCGGCGCTGCAAGTTAAAGGGTTAGGAGCGGGCGAGCCAACCTGAATATTGATTTGATCGATTGCCATATCGCTCGTAAAACTGGTAGAAGTAGTGGCAACAAAACGGAAACTCACTTCGGCGTTACCAACTAAATTATTTAGCGAAACATTCTGTGTAACCCATGTATTGCCTTGGTTGCCACTTTGTTCCCAGAGCGCAGTCCAAGCGCCATTCTCAACTTTTGACTCCAATTTCATGGTGCCCATTGTAGCACCGAACATATGATAACTGAACGTAAACGTGGCGTTTGCTAATCCGTCTAAATTAACACAGGGCGAACTTAGAATAGCTGTTTTGGTTGGAAAGTTTGGCGCTGAAGACTCTATGTAATAATAAAAGCTTCCTTCCACGGCACTACTGGGCCCGGTGCTAGCCGACGGCGTACCGCCCGATCTGCGAATCCAGTTGAAATTGTCGTTGGTGCTCTGAATCCATTGCGTATCAGAACTCTCAAACCCTTCGGAGTAAGGCAAGGAACTAATGGTAGAAGTACAATTTGAAGGTCCACCTGTGCTTCCATTTCCGATCACTACTTGATCGATTGCAATATCTCCTGTAAAGCTAGTGGTAGTGCTAGCTCTAAATCTTACGCGTGCAGTGCCCGAACTTGCCAAAGAAGCCAAACTCACAGACTGATTGCTCCAGGCATTGCCTTGATCTCCAGTGAGCGACCAAATAGTATTCCAAGAGCTACCATCGGTGGAGCCTTCAAGCCTTAACTCGCCAATCGCTAGTCCAAAAAGGTGGGTTGAAAAACTAATGGTGGCATTGGTTAAAGACGTCAAGTTCATGCAAGGAGATTGGACAATGGCGAATTTCGATGGATAGTTTGGCGAAGAAGATTCGATAAAAAGGTAGTTTGTTCCATTCGCTGCGGCCGAAGGGCCTGTTCCATTCGAAGGGGTCGTTCCCGATCCAATCGTCCAGTCGAAATCATCGTCGGTAGCTTGCGACCAATTGCCCAGGCCTGATTCGAAACTCTGTGTAGAAGGGAAGGAAGTAATGAGATTCGCGCATGCATTAACCACCGGTGCAGCTGCTAATAGAGCCTGGTGGGCATTGACCCGCCCGTGACCGAAGGTATTATCAAAACCCACAGCACCCATATCGGTGGCGGTAGTTTGTAAGAGTGTGCGGATTTCCAAATCTGTGAGATCCGGGTTCACCGATACCACCAAAGCTGCGGCTCCAGCTACCAGCGGACAAGCAGCCGAAGTACCGCCGAAGCCTGTTGTATAATCGCCAGAACTATAGCCCGCGCTTCCTGGACGATCGGTAGTGCGCACTCCAGCACCCGATTGACCGGGAGCAGCATTCGATGGAGCTACAATATCGAGCGCTGGCCCCTGGTTCGAGTAATTGGAAAGGAAGCCTAAACTGGTTACGGCTCCTACGCCCATTACGTACGTAAGGTCTGCTGGATATTCCACACAAGTGCCGTAGCTATTGCCGGAAGCAAAAACAATTACACAACCTTTGCCGCTGCGACCAGTGGTTCGCGCATCGCTGATGGCATTATTTAATGCTGAAAGCGAAAGGGTGCAAGAAGAATATCCCCAAGAATTTGACATCACGTCAACGCCTTGATTTTTTGCCCAAGTGAAGGCATCGGCTAAATCGGAAGTAGTTTCACTACCCTGAAATATATTCACCGAACGCAATCTTACATTGGGAGCAAGCCCTCGAACACCGATATCATTGTGCGAAGCACCTATAATACCTCCGCAAGCTACTCCGTGGCCGGCATTTCCTACGGAAGTGCCATTGCCGCCCGTGGCTGGCGTATAACCTGCAAGAATTCGGCTAATGCCGGTCGAAGTATTCATATCGGGGTGGCTCACTAATCCGTCGTCTATAACGGCTACAGTAACACTCGCGCTGCCTGTAGAGATTGCCCAAGCTTCCGGTGCATCGCAATCTATATCGCTTGTGCCGGTAGTGCCGCCAATGTTCTGACCGGTATTGTGCATTTGAAATTGAGCAGAATACAGGGGGTCGATATGAAGCTTATGATTCGCATAAAAGTCGGGGTGTGCCCACTTTACAAGGTCGCTTTCTACAAGTGCGTTGGCAAGGGCGAGTGTGGCGAGCGGGTTATCGATCTCTACTATGTAGTAAAGGCCAAATTCACTCTCACGGATGGATCCATTTCCATAGCGCTTAATGATCTCGCTTATTTCGCCACTCATCGGGTCTTCCGATTCATTAGGGGCAAAGAGCATTTTATGGCTCAAATAAAGCGGAAAACCATCGTCGAGCTTGCGAGCAAAGTAAGAATTCTTGATGCCAATATTCGAGAAGCCTGGAATGGCATTTAGATCAAAAGATTGTGAAAAACCAATTTCGGAATGAATTACAACTGCGAGATACTTTGGAATTTCTTTTACCACCCGGAAACCGACTGGCATGGTATTCAAAAATGAATTGAAGTCCGCGGTAGTATTGAAGTGGACGACAACTTCCTTGAATTCTGTTTGGATTGGGATCGGACGATTTTCGTCATAGAAGCGTGTTTGTGCAAAGGAATTTTGCAACGTTGCGAGTAAAAGCAACGCCTGGAGGGGGAGCAATTTCATCGTAAATTTTAATTAATTTAAAGGTTAAAGCAATTGGCAAAGCTCAAATCTAAACTATTTGAAGTGTAAAGTCAAATTATGTTAAAGCATATAAATCGAGTGGCATTGTAATCCAAAATTTGGAAGAATCGAACTCATCCGTTATCGGCTACATACCCGTTTTAGTCGTTCCAATAGCGATAATAAAAAGTTTTCAACACCCTTGACTATTTGAAAAAGCTCATTTCTACTTTTCGATGGAGTCAAAAAATTATATTTGTCGACTCATGCGGACTTTTGATCAAAAGGTGGTCTGGATCACAGGTGCCAGTTCTGGAATAGGGAAGGAAGCCGCTATTCAATTTTCCAAGTTGGGAGGAAGGCTTGTCCTTTCCGCCCGCCGCCAAGAAGCTCTGCAGGAAGTTGCTAAGCTTTGCTCATATTCTTCCGATATTCTTATTCTTCCCTATGATGTTACCGATACAGACATAGCAAAGTCGATGGTTAATAAGGTGTTAGAGAAATTTGGCCGCATCGACCTATTGTTCCAATCGGCGGGAATCAGCCAACGATCTTATGCTTTGGATACCGAGTTTTCGGTTTACCGAAAAATCATGGAAGTAAATTATTTCGGCTTAGTGGCACTTTCACAAGCTGTTTTACCTCATATGGTTGCAGCGGGAGGCGGACATTTATTAACGATATCCAGCGTTGTGGGCAAGTTTGGTTTTTCAGCCCGCTCGGCTTATAGCGCATCGAAGCATGCTTTGCATGGCTACATGGAGTCTGTGTATCTCGAACTGAAAGATCAAGGAATACGCACTACCTTGGTTTGTGCAGGCCCGGTTAATACTCCGTTATCCATATCTGCACTCGACGCCAATGGGCATCCAACTGGAGTAATGGACGAAATGCAAGTAAAAGGAATGTCGCCCCAAAAATGCGTCGCCGACATTCTTCGGGCTATTCAAAGGGACAAACGCGAAGTGGTGGTTGGTGGTTTCGCAGAAAAATTGGGCGTCAAAATACACGGCTGGTTTCCGGCTCTTTTTTTAAAATTAGCTTCAAAGCAAGACCCCAGAGGTGAAATAAAATTATAGGTATGGGCGAATTTATCAGTGGTATCCAGCAAGTTGGTATTGGTACAGCAAATATGGAAGCCGATTGGGCTTGGTATCGCGAAATGTTCGGTATGGACATTAAAATATTTGTAGATGCTGCACCAGCACCGTTGATGACGAAATATACCGGGGGCGATATTCATTCGCGGATAGCCGCCCTAGCTATGAATATGCAGGGGGGGGGTGGTTTCGAAATTTGGCAGTATACGAGTAGAACTCCAGTTGCTGCCGCATCACCATTGCAATTTGGCGATCTTGGATTCCTTGCTCTGAAGATGAAGGTTCGGGATGCAAAAGCCGCCCATGTCTTCCTGCAAAATAAAGGTGTCAAAATATTAACATCGCCGCAACCGAATTCTGCCGGTCAAAGTCATTTTTACGTGGCCGATTTAAATGGAAACTGGTTCGACATGGTAGAAGTGAAAGATGACTGGTTTCGAAAAGAGAAATCATTGATCGGAGGTGCCTATGGCATGGTAATCGGCGTGAGCGATTTGGATCGATCTCTGAAGTTCTACCGCGAATTACTAGGCTACGATGTGGAATTGCGCGGGGAACGAAAAGCGCACGCTGATTTAGCTGGTCTCTCAGGATCCAATGCGGAACTTGATAGAGTAATTCTTTCGCAGTCGTCACAAGCTGTTGGCCCTTTCAACCATTTATTGGGTGGAAGCCAAATCGAATTAGTATCAAACCCTGTGGCTCCAGGAACGCCGACGCTTGAAAATAGGTTTTGGGGCGATTTAGGCTTCATTCACCTTTGCTACGACGTGCGCGACATGGAAGGTTTGAAGAAGAAAGCAGCCAAGCTGAACCATCCGTTCACGGTAGATAGTGCCGACTCATTTGACATGGGCAAAGCGGCTGGCCGATTCTCCTACGTCGAAGATCCCGATGGCACTCTGATCGAATTTGTCGAAACGCACAAGCTCCCCTTGGTGGAAAAGTGGGGTCTATTTCTCAATCTCAAGAAGCGGAAACAAGGCAAACCGCTACCGCGGTGGCTCATCCACGGGTTCAGTTTTAACAGGATCAAGTAAATCCTTTTTCCTAATGAGGTAAGCGGCTGCTACGGTAAGTAGACCTGTTGCGGGAATTATCAAAAAGCTTGCGAAGGCAGGATCTTCTCGAAACCAGGAATCAAAACCAAAATATGAAACGGTCAATGCTGCGGATGCTATACCTATTGCTGCGCAGGTGTTTTTTTCGCTAATCTGCAATATCCATGTGCTAGTGGATATCAAAAAGAGGCTTCCACCAATGGCATATCCACTTGCTATGATTACAGTACTAATGAGCAGACTCGAAATATTCACTTCTGCAAATGCAGTAAATGAAGTATTGATTGCCACTAGAATCAGGATGAAAATCAATATGCCTAATCCGGCAGTATGGAGAATGAAATGCTTTTTCTGTCCGAATAGAAAGGCAAGGATGATGCAGGCCAAAGCGCTCAGGAAGTTTATCGCAAATTGGACGAGAATTTCGCTGCTCGCAGTGTTTCCGACCATGTTAAATTTGAGTTCGAGCGCGCCTACTTGAGAAACGAGTATGGCGGCAAAACACACTATGCATGCGACCAGAATGCTGAATATCAGAGATTTATTCTTTTCGGAATGTTTCGCTAGCGGGGGAAACCTGGAATGCTTTTCATCATAAACCTTGGAAATCTGCAAAAGGTAAACGTGGCCGGCTATTATAAGCACTGCCAAAGTGAGAAATATTTGATGCCAGGGCATTATGAAAAGCAAATAATTGAAGGCTATCGAGCCAATTACCGCTCCACAGGCATCTGCGGCAAAATAGGAAGCCACTCCGCTGTGCAAATAGCCCTTCCTTTGTTTGTAAAACGAGCCATATTCCACAAAATGAACCGTAGGATAAAACGCAAAACTTATTGCCAATATTACCAGCGCAGGATAGCGGAGTTGGAGACTGGGTAAGCCAAGCAGAAAGAAACTAATCGCCAAACCTGCTCCCGACCATATCAGCAGATTTTTACGATTTTTAAAATGATCGGCGATAAAGCCACCAGGAATTTGCAGAAATAACAAGAAGGCATAGGCCTGAATATAAGTACGGTACTCGCTCTCTTCGTCAGCTTGAAAGGATTCGCCACTAAAAGCTGAAAAAATCAATGCGGAGGCTAATACAATCGAAAAGCTAAACAGACTTCTCGATATTAGGAATGGCCATTGAGCCTTGGGATGCTGCGAAAGGTAATGAGGCAGAGCCGCCTTATCGAGAGGTTGATCTTCAGTAAGATACTCCATCATTCAAGAGGTTTTCCGGGATTCTTTTTGATCCAATCATGAATCACTTTTTTTCGACCAATGGTGCACGTGATAAAATCCTTTCGCAAATCCAGACCCCGCGCAGGCGAATATTCCCTTCCATAGAAAATGATTTGCAGGTGCAGCTTGTTCCAAAGCGCCTTCGCGAAGGCTTTTTTTGCGCGAAGCTCTGTTTCGACTACATTTTTGCCGCTGCTGACGCCCCATCTGTAAAGCAGGCGATGAATGTGGGTATCTACTGGAAAAGCCGGTTCGCCGAAAGCTTGTGACATTACTACAGAAGCCGTTTTATGACCTACGCCGGGGAGCGTTTCAAGGTAAACCATATCGGCCGGTACGATTCCATTGTGTTCTTCTAAAAGTCGTTGCGACAGGATGTGTATAGCCTTGCTCTTGGCTGGCGATAACCCGCACGGCCGGATGATGGCGCGTATTTGATCTACGCTTAATTGAGCCATCGCCTCAGGATTATCTGCAAGCGCAAAAAGATGCGGTGTTACTGTGTTTACCCGAGCGTCGGTGCACTGCGCACTCAACAGCACTGCCACAAGCAAGGTATAAGGGTCGTAATGATCAAGCGGTATGGGTACTTCCGGATAAAGCGCTTCCAGCTGATCTACGATGTATTGATGTTTTTCTGGTTTAGTCAATGCTATCTCCGACTATTTAAAGTCTTTGTACTAGTTTGAACAGAATGGACCTGTAAGCTCGACGGGCTGAGTAAATAAGAACCAATCGGAACGGTTTGAACGGATAACATCGATTTAATGCTGTGGTTCATCGCTAAGCTCTAATAACTACGCAATATTGGAGTTTGTTCTAACGGGAAGTTTCGAAGCAAGCAATGGAAGTGCGCGTTTATGATTGCGGCAATGCATTATCATTTATTTCTTAGGTGTTTTCGACCCATTTTCCGTTAGGTCTTTCTCTAATATGATGTACCCGAAACGCTCCAATGGCACAACCCTATTGGTGGTATCGACACGTACGGTTTGGTATTCGACGGTGGGATATAGCGATAAAACGTTCGGTTCCTCACCGAGCAAAACGCGCATCTGAAAATCTTCTGGTATCCCTTGTTTAAATCGATAGTTGAATTCGGTTTTTGAATCGTTTAAGTAGTACTGCAAGGTGGGTGGTTCGGCTTGGCGCAAATAAGCCTGAAAATAAGGGCTCAGGTTCATTGCCGAATAGGTATTAAAAAAATTTTCGAGCTGGCTGGTTGTTATTTCAGAGTAGGCAAACTCTTGATAAGCCGCCTTATACATCGCAAAAAACAGGCTATCATTATTCATCTGCATTCGAAGGGTGTGCATGAAAGCCGCTCCCTTGTTATAGATATTACCATCGGGGCCGTAAGCCCAGGAGTTATAGCGCACGCCAAATGGTTTTATCACCATTCGCTCATTGTTTATCCTACTTAGGGTGCGCTTCATGTCGAGTTCATAAGCCCATTTGCCATAAAGGCGCTCAGGCACAAGAGCTTCTATGTAACTGGCCATTCCTTCGTGAAGCCAGGCATCGCCATAGTCGCGGGCGGTGATGCTATTGCCCCACCATTCGTGAGCAAGTTCGTGGATCAGCGTCCCATTTGTGGGTAGGATCGAATCGGCAACCCAGTCATTTTTTAAAATTCGCCCCATGGAGATAGCCGATTGATGCTCCATCGCTCCCCCGCTTATCGCCGTTTCGAGAAATCGACACCCATCATTCCACCAGGGGAAGCCCCCAAAAAGTCCTTCCAGTTCACGCATTACCATGGGTGTCTGAGTATAAAATTGGTAAGCTTTCGCCGAATCTTCACGCAGTACTACTGCTTCTATACTCCGATCTTCCCCGGTTACATCCGTGTAGGGATAGACGAAGGTGACGTAGTCGCCAACGTTGTATGAAATATTGTAAACGTTAATCGAATTGCGCACACGATAGGAAAACACGCGGCCATTTTCGCTGGGAGAGATGTCAAAAAGCTTTCCATTTGCTACGGCAACTAGTTCATTACTCGCCTCTACCCGGATAATGCAACTATCGGCTTCGTCGTAAAGCAAGTCCTTGCAAGGCATTATAAAATGCGGTCCTATGCCTTGGGTAAGGGTTCCTATGAATGGTTGGTCGTTGGCATCTTTTTTCCAGAACACCGGACCTTGTCCAGCCACATTTGGCACCTTTCCGCTGTAGGCGATCACTAAATTATGCTGTTCCCCAATGCTCAAAGGACTTTCAAGCACGATATATAGCAGATTGTCTTTGTGTTTATACTTTTTGAGCGGGGCGGAGCTGCCGACATACTCAACATTCATTTTATTTTGCAAGTCAAGGAGTAGTGTGTCTTGAACTTCCATGGCCGTGTATGAAATGATCATGTTGCCTGTGAGCTTCTCCTTTTTCGGATCAGGAAAGATACTCCAATCGTAATGGGTAATGTCGTAGCAGGTTCGGTAGCTGTTTTCGCTTCCCGCAAATTTCCATTTTTCAGAGAATTTGGGAAATTCTCCGTCTTTGCCTTGGCGGTACTTGAGATAGGGGAGATAATGGCAGCCTTGGAAAAGACCCACAAAAACGAGAATACTGGCAGTAAGGATAAGTCGCATGTGTTTCAATTTTTCGGAAAGGTAGGATGGTTCTCCATTGTGGAAAAACCGTTGATACGATTTTTCGATACTGAACAATGTCCAATGAACAAACCGACTAAGACAGAGCGGTGCATTTCTGATTTCAGTGGTTTCAGCATGATAGAATAATTTCGCCAACAATTGAGTAAAACAGGAGCCTTGCCGGGTCCGAAAAACCATTTCGAGTATTGGAAAAAAAAACGCCACCCAATCTCTCAGGCGGCGTTTTTGAATTTTACTTTAGCACTTTAATAGTACTGGAATCTTCGCACTTTGGCTACATACTTTGCCAAGCGGATTACTTGCTTAGTGTATCCAAATTCATTGTCGTACCATACGTATAGCACCACACTCTTTTTATCGGGGTGGCATAGGGTCGCTAAACTGTCGTAAACGGAACAGCAGGTATCGCCAACAACGTCGCTCGATACGAGCTCGGGTTCGATGCTGTACTTTATTTGGTTGACCAAATTACCATTCAGCGCGGCTGATTTTACGACTGCGTTCACTTCTTCCACACTCGTTTCGCGCTTTAACTCCAGACTCATAATAGCGAGCGAGCCATTTGGTACGGGTACCCGCACCGCGTTGGCGGTAAGCCTATTGGCTAATGAAGGAATCACTTTCGTGATGGCACTTCCAGCTCCGGTTTCGGTGATCACCATGTTGATCGCCGCCGACCGACCACGGCGTTTGGCTTTGTGGAAATTATCGAGCAGATTTTGATCATTGGTATAGGCGTGCACTGTTTCTATGTGGCCTTTATTCACGCCAAATTTGCGCTCTATCACGTCGAGTACGGTACTAATGGCATTGGTGGTGCAAGATGCTGCGGAGTAAACATTCTCGTTCTCGATATCGAGCGACAAATGATTCACGCCGTAAACGATGTTTGGGATGCCCTTGCCCGGAGCGGTAAGAATTACTTTGCTTATGCCTTTCGATTTCAGGTGAAGGCTCAAGCTTTCTCTATCGCGGAAAGCACCGGTATTGTCAATAAGTATTGCATCGCTAATACCGTAGTCTTCGTAATTGACCTTATCGGGGCCAGGCGCCTCGATCATTTTCACAATTTGGCCGTTGATGATGAGAGCCTTTCGCTCTAAATCGGCTACCACAGTGCCGGGAAAAGGCCCGTGTACAGAGTCAACACGGAGGAGATCGCCCCGCTTGATGATCTCGTCGTCTGATACTTTGCGTGTTACAATGGCTTTGAGTCGGAGTTGACGGCCCTTACCAAATTGCTGAATCAGGTCGCGTGCAGCCAATCTGCCGATTCGGCCAAAACCAAATAATACCACGTCGCGCGGCTCAAATTGCTCAGCTCCGCCCGTTTCTAGAAACTTCCCGATTTTGCTTTTCAGGAAGTCCGTTTTGTCGGCATATTGGCTGCCTTCTTCCATCCATTCTGCCGAAAGGCGACCGATGTCGATTTTGGCCGGAGCCAGGTTGAGTTTGACCAAAAGATTGGCCAATTCGCTGGTTGTGAAAACGTCGATTGGCTTTTGAACTACTTCCGCGGCATATTTATGCAGTTGAAGTATTTCGCTTACGCTGGTATCTACGAGGTGATTCCGAAACAGGACGAGCTCTACGGCTTTATCGTAGAGCAGGTGTCCCACAGCGCTCACCAATTCGACCGCAGCTTTTTCTTTGTTAATGTAGGTTTCGAGTTCCTTATTATAGGTCTCCCTTCCCAAACTTAAAAGATCAGTTGACATGTAGGTGGGGTGGTTAAAAATTACGGTAGGGGGGAAGCCCTACCCAGGCTAAATTAACCCAGGTAAGCCTTCAGATGCTTGCTACGCGATGAATGGCGCAGGCGGCGTATCGCTTTCTCCTTAATCTGTCGCACACGTTCGCGGGTAAGCCCGAAACGGTCGCCTATTTCTTCTAATGTTAAGCCATGCTTCATGCCTATACCGTAGAACAAACGGATTACTTCGCGCTCTTTTTCAGTAAGGGTCGAGAGCGACCGCTCTATTTCTTGCACGAGTGATTCGTTAAGCAAGGCCGTGTCGGCGTTTGGCGAGTCGTCATTTACCATTACATCCAAGAGCGAAGAGCTATCGTCTTCAGTAAAGGGCGCATCTACCGATACGTGGCGACCACTCACTTTCATGGAGTCTGCTACTTTTTCGGCTGGAATATCGAGCGCATTTGCAATTTCTTCCACGGTGGGTGGTCGATCGTACTCTTGCTCGAGCTTGGCAAACATTTTATTGATTTTGTTCAAACTTCCTACTTGGTTTAGCGGCAGGCGCACAATACGCGACTGTTCGGCTAAAGCCTGAAGAATCGATTGGCGAATCCACCATACGGCGTAGGAAATAAATTTGAATCCACGGGTCTCATCAAAGCGCTGTGCGGCCTTGATTAAGCCCAAATTTCCTTCGTTGATAAGGTCGGGAAGGGACAGACCTTGATTTTGGTATTGTTTCGAAACCGACACTACAAATCGAAGATTTGCTTTGGTCAATTTCTCTAAAGCTGCTTGATCACCCTTTTTTATACGTTGGGCCAACTCTACTTCTTCCTCGGCTGTGATGAGGTCTTCTCGTCCTATTTCTTGGAGGTACTTGTCTAGAGATTGGCTTTCGCGATTGGTAATGGATTTGGTGATCTTGAGTTGTCTCATAAATAAAGGAATCCTTGCGTTATTGGTGAACTGAGAACTAAACCGCAAAGGTACGCGTTGTGGGCGTCAATTGCAACGAATGTTAGGCCTAGCTTAATAATTTAATAACAAAAAACAGAAAAGTGGCTGATAACGTGATACCTGCCACTTTTCCTATTCAAAATAATACGAGATACAGATGATGAATCGATGTTTGCGGTTTCTGGTAACTATCTCGCAGGTTTTATTTTGAACAAATTTTTTACTTAAAGCCCAAATCCAAAATAATCGGGCATTCCATTAGCGTGCACGCCTTCAACTAAAATTCCGCCGCGCTTGGCTTGCAACATCCGAGTAAGCTCTTCGGGTGTACTTATAGCTTGTTTATCAATGTGGGTTATCACAAACCCTTCCTTCAAGCCGGCCTTTCGCAGCCGGGTGTCGTCGATGCTGGTTATGCGCACGCCATTCTTAACGTTTAATTTGCGCATTTCGTCTTCGCTGATAGACTGGACTTTGATGCCAAAGGTGCTTTTCACGGGTTCTTCCGAACGTTTTTGCAGTTCGGTACTACCGGACCGATCGCGCAGTGTCACCGTTAAGTCCTTGCTTTCGCGGCCTCGCTGTACTGTGATATCAATTTTATCGCCAGGGCGAAATTTACCCACCTGCTCTTGGAGTTGAGTGACATTTTTCACGGCGATACCCTGCACGTTCGTGATCAAATCTCCTTCTTTTAAGCCTGCGTCTGCAGCTGCACCGCCTTCCACAAGCCCACGTACGAGTGCGCCATCATTGCGATCGAGTTTATATTGGGCCGCAAGCTCTCCATCTACGTCGGCAATGTTAACTCCGATGTAAGCACGTTGTACTTTTCCGAATTCCAAAATGTCGGTAATAACTTTTTGTACGATGCTTACTGGCACTGCAAAGCTGTAACCACTATACGAACCAGTCTGTGAAGCAATGGCGGTATTGATCCCTACCAATTCCCCAATTCCGTTTACCAAGGCGCCACCGCTGTTTCCAGGATTTACCGCAGCATCGGTCTGTATAAAAGATTCGAGTGGGAAAATGTCGTTTTCGGGATTATAGTCCAGTATATTAATGTTTCGAGCTTTGGCGCTCACAATGCCAGCTGTAACGGTAGACGTAAGGTTAAACGGATTTCCTACTGCAAGCACCCATTCCCCGATTTGAAGATTATCGCTATCGCCGAGCACAATAGCCGGCATGTTGTTCACCTCTATTTTGAGCAGTGCCAAGTCTGTAGCCGGATCGGCGCCAATCAATTTGGCTTCGTAGGTGCGATTTCCATTGGTTGTAATTTCAATTTTGGACGCATTTTGAATCACGTGGTTGTTGGTTACAATGTAGCCATCAGGGCTGATAATCACACCGCTACCTGCTGCCTTTTGCTCTTGCGAGTAATAGGGGCTGCCGCCAAAAAATTGGCTCCAGGGATTGTAATATTTTTGTGGTTGGAAGGTAGTTTTAACGTGCACCACAGCATCCACAGTCATCTTCGAAGCCTTTACGAAATCTATACTCTCTAGCGGCACCGCCGGACTAGGGGCATTGTAATTTGAAAATTGGATGCGCGGATTCGCGGACTGATCTGCCAAAATTGTCGGAGCTTCCGCGAATTGGGTGTATAGAACTATCGCGAATACACCACCCAGAGTTGCTGCAAAAAATACTTTGAGAAATGATTTCATGTTTGTTGTTTGTTCAAGTTAATAACCGCAAATCGACCCTTTTTCTTATAAACCCCTTGTTAATTGGTGTTAAGCTCGCTACAGCTAAGTCGCAATAGGCTTTACAATATTTATACCAAGGGTGGATTTCAGGGGTTTCCAGGAAAAATTGTCAGGTTTTCCATCGATATGATGTTCTTCTTTAGATATGATGTTCTTCTTTGTTCAAATTTTCGGTTAAGGCCGTCGGAATAGGCATTGCAATAAAACTCCAAGCGGTTTCGGTAGATCGATTCATTTTTTCAATCGAACGGAGATACTACCTCGACTTCGATCAATTGTTGGCTCAACAATATTCCTGCACCAATGTTCGACGACTCTCTCAGGATCACCGCTTAAATCCGTACTTTTGATCTCGAATTGGCGGCAGATGGCATTGTCTGAGCCGATTGATCTATGCGCCTTTTTGACCTTTCCCGATTCTGCTCTATTCTATTTTGTTCTGCCTTAGCGTTAACGGCCTGCAGTGAGCAGCCCAAGGTGCATGAACCCGCTGGCGATAAGGCTCCAAAAATTAACACCGCTGCTAAACGCCCAGAGAACAAAAAAGTACAAGATACTTTAGCGGCAGCCTTCGATACGTTAGCAAATACGGAGTATTCCGAAGAGTGGAGTACAGACTCTTTAGGATATGGAGAGTTAGAAACGTTTGAATCGGAGCAAATTGGAGCGGACGAATACGGCGATCTTGGCGCGTATCCGGAAGGCGATGATCTTTCGGAAGATTCAGAAAATTTGGAGGTCATTCGCGAAAAGCTTCTTCAAACGCAGGTAATTGTCGTGCGTCGTCCCGATTACCGCAATACCGAAGACTCCGTTCTCACTCAAATCGAAAAACGGGTTGCCATTCGCAATGAAGCAGTGTCTAAACGTGTCATCGTTGAGAAATGGGCCTCACCCGTTAATTTCAACGGCTATAAATTCAATCAAAAAAAACTGGTACTCTACGGAGTCGATGCTAAAGATGCGCTGCGGGTTTACCACTATTTGAATGAATATTACTTGGCTGTGGATCAGGAACTGTATGTGCTCGACGAAAGTTTTGATTTAATTCCATTTACCGAGGTGCGCGACCGAGCTATCGCCACTTATCTATTGGCCGATGAAAATCGACTTTGAAAAGTACCACGGTACGGGCAACGATTTCGTGCTGATCGACAATCGTCAAGGGCATTTTCCCAAAGGAGAAATCAAGCTGATTCGATCGATTTGCCGCCGCCATTTTGGGGTCGGTTCCGACGGATTGATGCTGATTGAAGAAACAGACGAGGCCGATTTCGAGATGATTTTCTACAATCCCGATGGATCGAAAAGCCTTTGCGGAAATGGTAGTCGCTGTGCGATACATTTTGCGGTCAAGCTCGGCCTGGCATCCGAAAAGGGCACGATGCTTACCACCGATGGCATCCATGACTACCGATTTATCAACGATTTGGAGGTTGCAGTTTCCATGCGAAATCCATCTCCAATTTCAAACCGGGAAGGTTATCCTTTCATACACACGGGTTCACCCCACCTTGTAGTGATGGTAGATGACGTCGATAAAGTAAATGTCGTGGAAGCTGGCAGGCTGCTGAGATACAGCAAGCATTTTGAAGCAGATGGTGGCACCAACGTCAATTTTGTTTCCCCTTTGAGCGAAGAAAATTTTGCCGTGCGCACCTATGAGCGCGGAGTCGAAGACGAAACGCTCTCCTGCGGAACTGGGGTTGCAGCTGTGGCGCTTGTTTTGGCTCAAAGTGGCAAGGCTTACGATAAAGCTTTTATCCAAACGCGAGGCGGTTTGCTGAGCGTGATGTTCAAGTTCCATCTTGATCAATTTAGCGATATTTGGCTCCAAGGGCCGGTACAATCCGTATTTACTGGAAGTTACAATGCTTGAAAACAGAGATATAAGTTTGCGGGCACTCGAGCCGAAGGACGTGGATACACTCTTCATTTGGGAAAATGATCGGCGAAATTGGCGGGTTTCCCATACACTATCTCCTTTTAGTCGGCATGCTATCGCTCAGTATATTGAGTCCGTGCGCGACATTCATACTGATAAGCAACTGCGCCTTATGATTGTAGAAAAATCGAGCGAAAAGGCAGTGGGCGCTATAGACCTATTTGATTGTGATTTCAAAAATCACCGCTCTGGAATCGGTGTTTTAATAGCCGATACCGATGCCCGAAACCTTGGCTTGGCTTCTCAAACGCTTGAAGTTTTAATAGAATACTGTTTTAAAGAATTGGGCTTTCATCAATTATATTGTGGCATACAAGTCGATAATGCTGCGAGTTTAGCTCTTTTCAAAAAGTTTGGCTTTCGCGAAATCGGGATTCGCAAGGATTGGAACTATTTTAACGGCCAGTTTTCAGACGAAATCTCCCTTCAATTGATTAATGGCTAAGAAAAAGAAAAAGCGCATAGGGCTATGGCTCACTGTAATTGTGATTCTTGGCGGAGCTGCGGCGGGTTGGTATTTTTATCAGCTTTTATATTCCAAAGCCCTTAAACTACCCAATGGCGACGTTGTTCTTTATATTCAATCGGACTGGACAGAGCATGACGTGCTCTCATGGTTGAAACAAAGTAAGCTCGTTCGGCACCCCGAAATGATGGAAGCCGTGATGGCCAAAAAGAATTACACAGGCACCAATGTTGTGGCTGGAAAGTACACCCTTCGGTCGGATATGAATGCCCCCGAACTAATCGACTGGTTGCGGGCTGGAAATGGAGAGGAAGAAGTAAAGGTGCGGTTTAATAGTGCGCGCAGCGTATCGGATATTGCGGTAATGGTTGGCTCAGCGATCGAAGTAGATAATGCTGAACTTCTGGAAGTATTTCAAGACCCGGCCACCCTCGAAAGGTACGGTTTTAACGCACTTACAATCACTACACTTTTTCTACCCGACACCTATTTAATGGAATGGGATACAGATCCGGAAGAGTTTTTAGCACGTATGGCTTCGGAATACAAAGCCTTTTGGAATGCCGGTCGAAAAAGCCGGGCCGAAAAAATAGGGCTTACCCAGAGTGAGGTTACCACTTTAGCTTCTATTGTACAAGCCGAGCAGCAAGCGCATCCAGAAGAGCAGCCCATTATTGCTGGACTATACCTTAACCGCCTCAAAAAAGGAATGCGTCTTCAAAGCGACCCAACGGTTATATATGCCATCGGAGATTTTAGCATTAATCGCGTTTTGCGCCATCATTTGGTTACACCCAGTGCCTACAATACGTATCTAAATTCAGGTTTACCGCCTGGGCCAATTAACGTACCGTCAAAAAAGGCCATTGATGCCGTGCTTTTTGCATCCGATCACGATTATATTTATATGTGCGCAAAATCTGATTTCTCCGGATATCACGCCTTTGCAGAAAGCTTGGTGGACCACAATCGCAATGCCAGGGCATTTCAGCAAGCGCTCAACGAACGCAGAATTTACCGATAACAATTTCACTTGTCGGAAACACTCGTCATTTCTGAAGGCCCCAGGATGAGTTATTTTTTCGACTTGAAGAGAAAAATTGCCCAGCGCGCTTTGTGCGCATAAAAACCTTATTCGAGTTGCGGGGTTATCTTCGCGCTACCTCATTTTTGCTAAAAACCCTATACGGAGCTTATGCTTCTCAACCAATCTTTTCCGGCTTCTTATCGAAACTTAGTTACCGCTGCCGCATTTCTTTTTGTCGTTTTCTCTGGCTTTGCCCAAAAAGGTATTGTTAAAGGCCGTATTTCGGATGGGATCAATAATCAGCCCATTGCATATGCCAATGTAGCTATTCAAAATACCACCATTGGGGCGGTAAGCGATCTCGATGGAAATTATATCATCGAAGGAGTTGAACCAGGACTTTACAATATCCAAACCAGCTACGTTGGCTATAACCCAAAGACGGTGTTTGAAGTGGAAGTTTTCGCCAATAAGCCCGCTATAGTGGATATTAAACTGGAAGCTTCTGCTACGAGCTTGGATGCAGTTGAGATTACCACCGAAGTTTTTCAACGCAAGGAAGAAAGCCCCATTTCGCTTCAGCAAATAGGCACAAATGAAATTCAGCGCAATCCAGGTGGAAACCGCGATATTTCCCGAGCCATCCAGGTTTTGCCAGGGGTTAGTACGGGTTTGTCCTTTCGTAATGACATTATAGTGCGGGGTGGTGCTCCCAACGAGAATCGTTTCTTTTTGGATGGAATCGAAGTCCCTGTCATCAATCACTTTGCTACGCAAGGTTCCTCTGGCGGACCGGTGGGGATTTTGAATGTCAATTTCATCCAAAATGTAGATTTCTATTCGGGTGCCTTTCCGGCAAATAGGGGCAATAGCTTGAGCGCTATACTCGATTTTACCCAGCGCGACGGAAATCCGGATAGATTGCTGACCAATTTTACATTCGGTTCAAGCGATATTGGCTTGACCTTCGATGGGCCACTGGGCGATAAGACCAGTTATATCTTTTCGGTAAGGCGATCTTATTTGCAATTGCTTTTCGGCATCATTGGTCTCCCTTTTCTACCCACCTACAACGATGCCCAATTCAAAATAAAACACCGCTTTAATCAGAAAAACGAAATCACTTTCATCGGTCTCGGCGCCTACGACGATTTTGTACTCAACCCCGACGCTGTGACCAATGCCGATACGGAGGAAGAACGCGAAGAAGCCATCTATTTGCTCAATAATATTCCTACGAACAACCAATGGAATTACACGGTGGGAGCCAATTACAAACACTTTTCCAAGTCGGGATTTCAAAATATCGTCCTGAGCCGAAATCAATTGAAAAATGATGCGGAGAAATATGAGAATAATGATGAATCCAGTCCCGATAACTTGATTCTCAATTACACTTCTCAAGAAATTGAGAATAAACTCAGGCTAGAACATACCCAACGGACCGGTGCATGGAAATTCAATGTCGGCGTGAATGTGGAAGATATTACCTACACAAATTCCACGTTCAACCGCATCGCTGTGGGCGACGAAGTGCTGACCATAGATTTTAATTCAGAAATCAACTTTCAACGGTTTGGGTATTTCGGCCAGGTGAGCAGAACCCTCGCCGACGAAAGGCTCTTACTCTCTTTCGGTTTCCGCGACGATTGGAATAATTTTGCTGAAAGCATGAGTAAGCCTTTTGAGCAATTTTCTCCGCGATTCTCACTTTCGTACAGCCTTACACCGGCGCTTAGTTTCAACGCCAATATTGGCCGTTACTACCAATTACCCGCTTATACGGTACTCGGCTATCGCGATGAAAACGGCCAATTAGTGAATGCAGATAATGGTGTGGAATATATCGGCAACGATCACTACGTCGCCGGTTTCCAATATGTATTTAAATCAAACACCAAAGTATCGGTGGAAGGATTTTACAAGGACTATTTCCAATATCCTTTCACGCTGCGCGATAGCATCAATCTGGCTAATCTCGGAGCCGATTTCGGCGTGGTAGGCAATGAACCCGTTGTTTCAATTGGCGAAGGCCGCACCTACGGCGTCGAGTTTTTAGTTCAGCGAAAACTTTATAAAGGGCTCTACGGCATCCTGGCACTCACCTTGGTGCGCAGCGAATTTACTGACAAGAACGATGAATTTGTTCCTTCTTCTTGGGATAATGGTGTGGTAGTGAGTCTTACCGCTGGCAAAAAGTTTAAAAAGAATTGGGAGCTCGGCGCTCGCTTTCGCCTTTTGGGCGGGACACCCTATACGCCTTACGATTTCGAAGCAAGCGCTTTAAAATCGGTGTGGAACGTGTCGAATCAGGGAGTGCGCGATTTTAATCTCTTGAATACAGAGCGCAATGTGACCACCTATCAGATTGATGCACGGCTCGACAAGCGCTACTTCTTCGACAAATGGAGCCTTAACTTTTACTTGGACTTACAGAATTTAACCAACGCCACCTTTGAGTTCCAACGAAATGTCGATGTACAGCGCGATGCAGCAGGTTTGCCAATTACTGACCCGAACGATGAATCTAGATATTTGCTGAAAACTATTCCCAACACTTCGGGTTCCCTCCTTCCGAGTATCGGGGTAATCATTGAATTTTAGAAAGGCTCAAATTTCGTTCAAATCCGTTCGGAGCATCCAGCCCCGGCTACCACTGGCAATTTCGATTTCCACCCATTCACCTTCTTCGCCAAGCAAAGATACTTTGCTGCCGGTATGAAGCACAAACACCTGAATGGCTTGATCGCGAGGTTCACTTTTCACGTCCACCTTATCGGCAAATACAATGGCGCTTTTCGAGGCTGTGCGAAAGGCATAAGCCGATTGAGCCAAGCCGTAAGTTAGACCCGTAGCAATAAGGAAGATTACACCACCAAAGAAGCCAAATCGCTTCCAGCCGATACCATTAGAGACATAAAACAGAAAGAAAAGTGCCGCGCAGCCAAGGGAAAATACGATAGAAAGCCAGGTCCATGCCGATGGCCCCATTCCAAATCGGAAGCTCCGCCACCAGCGGTTTAACTTACTGCGGGGTAGCGTCTCGATGCGATCGACGATAAGATCATTGGCTAATTGAAGGTTGTAAAGAGCGTCCTCATTCGAAGGCTCATATTTCAATGCACGCTCGTAATGAAGGATGCACTCTGGTATTTGATTCAGCTTAAAAAATGAATTGGCCAAGTTATATTCTAAGGCGAACCCACCAGCTTGCTCGGCTGCTTTTTGGAAGTGCTCCAGTGCCGATTCATAGTTGCCCTCGCGATAAGATTCGGTACCAAGCTCAAACTCGCGCAAAGCATTGCCGGAAGGCTGCGCCAATAAGACTGAAACACTCGAAAAGAAAAGTAGGATAAAGGCTAAAATTCTCATTTCAAATTGCTCTCCAATTTTTCGATTAAAGTTACAGTTTCGCCGTAAAAGCTATTGGATTGAACATCGGTGACAGGCGCAAATCGCGCCATTTCACAAGTGTCGAGCGCCCCTTGAAGACGCCCGGAAAGGGTGGAATCGACGTTTTGATCTTGAAGTCCTTTCAAAATAGTGGGGCGCGTTAAATGGCTCAGCGGAATGTTGAGCTTGTCGCTCAGGTAGCCATACAGCGCTTTGAATACTTCGGCGTAAAAGAGCTTATCATCCGAATGGTCGAGTGCTTTTTTGGCTGACTTCAATCTGCCTTTAGCCATTTTATTGGCTCCACGCCTCCGAACGAGGGAAGTGTTTTGCGCCATGCTATCGCGCCGCCGGCGAACGAATAATACGAGCATCAGCAAAAGAAGGGGAGAACCCAGCGCTGCATAGTATGTCACGGAGCCGAAGAAGTAGGCGTTTTTGACTTCAAGACTTTGCGAATCTGTATAAATGTACCGAATATCCTGAGCAGATTGGCTGACTTTATTGCGCGCTCGGGTTTGACCGGCAATTGCACCCTGTCCGGCTTCGCCTGTAACTTGAACGGTGTAGGGGCCTTGCCGCACCGATTCGTAAGCCGCCTTAGCCGGATTAAACCATACGAAGTTCATTTCTGGTATTTCGTAGCTGCCAGGATACCTCGGAATGATGAGGTATTGGAAGCTTCGCGTTCCATTTACACCACCGGTATTGATACTTATCCGGTCTTTTATTTCTGGATCATAAACTTCAAAATCGGGTGGGAATTCTATTTTTGGTGCTCCGATCAATGTTAGATTTCCGCTGCCACTCACGTTGATTTTCAGGTCAATGGCTTCATTGACTTTAACTTCGGTGCGGCTCACGGTAGCCGAAAAATTCAAATTGCCCACTGCGCCATCAAAACCTTTCGGGCTGCCGGTCGGAAAGGCCGAAACTTCAATGCTGGGAGCATTGCTTTTTACTTTAATTTCGGTTCCGGGGTTAAATAGCGATCGATCTACACGACAAGTAAACTCAATGGGTTCCAGCTTCGATGTGCCTGCGCGCTGCGGAAAAAGGATTTGGGTTTTGAGATAAGCCTTGCGGTAAGCTACCCCGTTTACCATTTCGAGATTTGGCTCCCAGGTAGATTGATCGTTCTTAATTTCCTCGCTCCAGAAGCCAGGCAGGGTGGGGTAACGGGTGTCGGTAGCTTCTAAATTTCGGTAGCGTGTGAGTAACACATATCGCGCAGTGATTTGTTCGCCAATGTAAACTTTGCGTTTGCTGAGCTCTATAATGATCTGTACATTTTTGTCGGCGCTTGGCTGCTGTGTGTAATTGCTTGTACCTGCCGATTGCGGCGATTGTTGACTTGTTGATCCTGCGCTGAGTACTTCCACGACGATAGCTTCGGTGGCGTAATTTTTTCCATTTATAACCGTCTTGGCGGGACCCAACGTAAATTTTCCGGTTTTGATCGGCCGCAGAAAATAGGTCATGGTATAATTGGTGCTCACCGCCCCTTGAATAATTTGTGAAGCCGTAGATAAATTGGGACCAGCAATTACCTGAAACGCGCTAAAATCGATTGGCTCGACATTCCCGCGGCCATTTTCAAAGGTTATTCGCACTTGAAAATTATCGTTCAGCACGACCTGGTTTTTATTCACAGTCATAAAAAAGCGGGTCTCCTGAGCGTTTACCGCTCCGAGTGCCAAGCTTAAAAAGCCGCAGAGTAAGATATGCCTACCAGTCTTTTTCAATCTTTATGCGTTGTACTTTTTTATTGTCGCGCTTTACTTTGTCCTGAAGGTCTTTTTCTTGCTTGGCTAAGGCTTCGAGCATCTTTTCGGCTTCCTCTTTACTCAGCTTTTGCGGTTGTGGCTGTTGCTCCTTTTGCTGGTCGCTCGGCTCCTGTTTTTGGTCTTCTTTTTTTTCCTGGTCTTCTTTCTTTTCTTCCTGGTCTTGCTGTTGATCTTGTTGCTGCTGCTCTTGCTGCTGTTTCAGTTGCTGGGCTAAAGCCAAATTGTAACGGGCGTCTTCATCAGTGGGCATTTTTCGCAGCGCTTCTTTATAAGCCTCAATGCTTTTGTCGTATGCGCCGCCCATCAGTTCAGCGTTACCGAGGTTGTACTGAGCTTTATTGATCTGCTCCGGGGTTTCACTTAGCTTGGCTACTTCTGTATATTGACGCGACGCTTTCGCTGAAAGGCCTTTGATTTCTTCGGCTATCTGCTGGGCTTCGGGCGTCTGTGGATCCACGCCCTTCATGCGCTCGCGCGCTTGGGTCATGTAAATGTTTCCCAAATTGAAGCTCGCTTCCTTAAAATCGGGATTAATCTCCAAGGCTTTTTGATAGGAATCGGCAGCAGCTTCATAATCGCCCCGTTCTAAGGCATCATTGCCCTGCTTGGTGAAAATTTTGTCTTTTTGTCCGTAAGTCAATAACGGAGCAAGTGCCAGCAGCACTATATAAATAGATCGAATCATGATTCAAATAAGCTTAAGCGTTTTGACCATTTCCCTTTTTTCTCCCTGATGAGCCATTCCAAAACAAGGCAAAGCAAGGCCAAAGCTACAAAGAGTTGGAAGCGGTCCTCGTATTCAGCGTAGGATACGGTTCCCATTTCTGTTTTTTCGAGTGTATTGAGCTCATCAAGCAAGGGTTCGAGACCCACTTCGCTGTTTGAAGCCCGCACATAAGAGCCATTTCCGGCTTGGGCAATTTCTTTCAGCATATCTTCATTGAGGCGAGAAACAATCACGTTGCCATCGCCATCTTTCCTATAGCCGATTCGTTGCTTGCCTTGATAAGCGGGGATTGGAGTGCCTTCGGGGAGGCCCATCCCGATGGTATAAACCTTTATGCCTTTCCCGGCAGCGGCAGCGGCGGCTACAGTGGCATCATCTTCGTGGTTTTCGCCATCGGTAATCACCACAATAGTCTTTTGGGCCGGCGATTCTGGATCGAAGCTCTCTGTGGCTAATTCGATGGCGGCGCCAATAGCTGTGCCTTGCACCGGAACAATATCTGTATCGATCGAGGAAAGGAAGAGCTTGCCGGCGGCATAATCGTTGGTAATGGGCAATTGCACAAAGGCTTGACCTGCGAAAACGACAATTCCGATACGGTCGCCACGCAGCCTGTCGAGCATCTTCTCGATGGCTCGGGTTGCTCGGCTTAGCCTATTGGGGCTCAGGTCTTCGGCCATCATACTGTTTGATACGTCGATGGCTATCACCACGTCAATCCCTTTCACTTTTGCTTCGGCCATTTTTGACCCAAGTTGTGGATCGATGAGCGCAAGTACCAAAAATACCGCAGCTAGCCGCATCAAGAGGTATTTGAATACCATATTGACACTCGAAATATCCGGTAAAAGTCCTTTTAGCAATCGACTACTCGCAAACTTCTGCATACGCCGATTTTTGGAAGAAATAGAAAGCCCGAAAACCAGAAGTAGTAAAGGGCCAATTAGAAACAGCCAGGCCAATTGAGGATTTGCCCAGCGCAAGCCCGGCACAGCCGAGGCAACTACAAAATACACCAGACCGAAAGCCACCCAGAAGAGAATTTCGAGCAATCCGGCTGCGAAGAGCATTCCACCGAGGTTATATGTTGGCTTTGATCGGCTCACGAGAGGGTATTTAATACGGTTTCTCTCAACAGAAATTCTATTCCGAAAAGGGCACATGCCGCTACGGCAAACCAAAAGTATTCTTCTGCTTTCTGGTTGTGCTCGGTAACGTTTATTTTGGTCTTCTCCAATTGATCGATCTCTTGATAAATTCGCCCGAGTGCTACCCCGTCTGTAGCACGGAAATAGCGCCCACCTGTCATAGCGGCGATGGCTTCCATACTTTCTTCGTCGATTTTCACGTCCACATAATCGTATTTGTAGCGTCCGTCGGGGTAAATAGCTACAGGTGAGAGGGCTTTTCCTACAGTTCCAACACCTATTGTGTAAACCCGAATGCCATACGCCTGAGCGATTTCTGCGGCGGTAATCGGGGCGATCGAACCGGCGTTGTTGTCGCCATCGGTAAGCAGAATGATCACTTTGCTTTTGGCATCGCTATCGCGCAACCTATTTACGGCATTGGCTAAGCCCATCCCGATAGCAGTGCCGCCTTCGACCATTCCGCTTCGAATGTCCTTAAAAAGATTGATCAGTACGGTATGGTCGGTGGTGAGTGGACATTGCGTAAAGCTCTCGCCTTCGTAAACCACCAATCCCATCCGATCGTTTGGCCGCTCATTGATGAAATCAATAGCCACACGTTTGGCACTTTCCAGGCGATTGGGATCAAAGTCTTTGGCCAGCATCGATACCGATACGTCCATGGCTATCATGATGTCTATTCCTTCGGTACTCACATTGCGCCAGCTCAACTGCGATTGTGGCCGGGCCAATGCAAATATTAGGGCACCAATTGCCAGGATCCGGAGCAAATAGGGTAGGTAAATTAGCGATAATGCTTGCCACGGCGACTGATTGGGGATTTGACTGTAAGCAGAGAGCGCCAACTTCGCATGACGATTATTGGCGATAAATACTTCGTAAACCGCCAGTACCGGAATGACCAATAAAAGCCAAAAGAAAGTGGGTTGCGAAAAACTAAAGAGCGGGCCATAGATGTACCACACGGCAAATACAATGGCGATTGCCAAGGACGTATAAATTGCTATGAAGATGGTGCGTTTAGTCATCTTTTTGCTTTTCAGCAATCAAGTCGGTATTGGCCGTGTGTTGCACAAATTGGATAGCGTTTTCGAGCGCCCGCTCGTTTTCAATTGTTTCCGGCAGAGCCTTGGCAAATTTTACCATATCGGCCATAAAGAGAATGCTTCGCAGCTTATTCATATCTATCTCCGCAATCCCCAAGTAGGTCAATTGACTAATAATTTGCCGCGAAGTGAGTTCCTGGGCTTGCACACCGAAGCGCTTTTCTAAATATTCGCGCAGAATATCGGTGAGTTTGGTATGGAATTCTTTTAACCGTCCCCCGAGATGGAGTTTCTCTTTCTTGAGTTCTTCCAAAGCGAGCAGAGCCGATAGATGAGCGGGCTGCTCTGCTTCGGGTTCGAGCTCTGGAAGGCCTACAGCAGGCGATTTTTTGCGTCGGCTGAGCAAGAAAAGTATAAGTGCCAAAGCCGTCAAAATGCCAATTGCACCATAGATGTAAATCTGATAGGCTTTGATATAATCGAGCAAAGTGACTTCTACTTCGTAAATCCCCTGCTCGGGTCTGGGTGCCACCAATGAATCGAGTTCTACTGTTTTGATCGTAAGGAGGAAGGCTTCCGTTTGTTGTTTCTCTCCGTTTATTTCGAATACAAAAGGCGGAATGGCGTAATACCCGCTGTCGAAACCAGTAATATAGAGCTTTTGCGAAAGCCGCGAATTCTCAGCGACGGTGTCGATCGGCGATTTGGAAACTACCTCAATGCCACCCACTAATATTTCGCCTATTTCTGGAAATCGAATGCCTTGAGCTGAGCCATTAAAATCGAAACTGAGCTCGATTATGGCCTGCTCCCCAATTCGCATTTCGGAGCGATCGATTGCCGCCTTTGGATTTTGCCCCATAAGGTGGAAGGTGGCTAAAGCAAACAGCAGGGTGGCGATATGTCTGAAAATTGACATCATGCGCTTCGCCGACTGAAAAGTTTGCGGAGGGGGGGTATATAGCTTTCTTCCGTAGCGATCGAAGCCATATCCACTCCGGCTTTACGGCAGGCGTCTTTGGCACGATTCATCCGCGCAATACCTGCATGTTTGTAAGCTTCGCGCACACTGCTCCGATTAGAGTTAATCCACTTGCTTTCGCCCGTTTCGGGATCTTCGAACAGCACCCTTCCAATAGCGGGAAGTTGGTTTTCGCGTTCATCGTAGATCTGGAGCGCCACTAAGTCGTGACGTTTGTTAGCGTGTTTCAGGCTGTCGCCGTAATCACCATCCATGAAGTCGGTGATCAAAAAGGCGATGCATCGTTTTTTAACTACATTGTTTAAAAAACGCAGCGCTTCGCTGATGCGGGTTCCGGGATGCTCGGGTTTGAATTCGAGCAGCTCGCGAATGATTCGTAGGATATGCGATTTCCCCTTCTTGGGCGGAATGTACTTTTCCACTTGATCGCTGAAGAAAATTACCCCGATTTTATCGTTGTTGGTTATAGCCGAGAAGGCCAGCACAGCACAAATCTCCGTAATCATGGCTTTTTTGAGCTGTGCGCCTGAGCCAAAATTGTCTGATGCTGATACGTCCACCACCAAGATCACCGTCAATTCCCGTTCCTCTTCGAATATTTTCACATAAGGCGTTCCCAGGCGGGCGGTAACATTCCAGTCGATGGTGCGCACCTCATCGCCTACGGCGTACTCGCGCACTTCGCTGAAGGCCATTCCCCGACCCTTAAAGGCTGAATGGTATTCGCCGGAAAAGATCTGGTTGGTAAGGCCCTTTGTCTTGAGTTCTATACGCCTTACCTTCTTGATGAGCTCGGCCGTATCGGTAGTCATAGTTTGGGTTTAAGGGACTTCAACCGTATTCAACACCTGATTGATTACTTCGTCGATCGAGACGTTTTCTGCTTCGGCTTCGTAGGTGAGCCCGATGCGGTGGCGCATCACATCGCGCGATACTGCTCGCACATCTTCGGGTATTACGTAGCCACGGTGGTTCATAAAGGCGTAAGTTTTTGCAGCAATCGCCATGCTGATACTCGCACGAGGCGAAGCACCAAATCCGATCAATTCTTTTAAGTTCTGAAGTTGAAAATTCTCCGGTTCACGCGTGGCAAAAACCAAATCGACAATGTAACGCTCGATTTTTTCATCCATATAAACTTCGCGCACCGTTTGGCGGGCCAAGAGTATTTCTGACGACTTTACTACCACCTTTGGAGTAGGGAAGGGGTTCACTCCCACATTATTGCGAATGATCACCGCTTCTTCTTCTCGCTTCGGATAATCGAGGACTACTTTCAACATAAAGCGGTCGACTTGCGCTTCGGGAAGCGGATATGTTCCCTCTTGCTCTATTGGATTTTGAGTGGCCAGTACCAAGAAGGGTTCCGGTAGCTTAAAGGTACTTCCACCTATGGTGACTTGCCGCTCTTGCATGGCTTCGAGCAGTGCGCTTTGCACTTTGGCCGGTGCCCGATTGATCTCATCTGCTAAAACGAAATTGGCAAATATCGGACCTTTTTTGACTGTAAAAGCTTGGTCTCTCGGATTATAGATCATGGTGCCCACTACATCGGCGGGAAGCAGGTCGGGTGTAAACTGTATCCGGCTAAACTCTACATCGATACAGCCGGCAAGCGCTTTAATGGCTAATGTTTTGGCCAATCCGGGTACCCCTTCGAGCAGTATGTGACCGTTTGCCAGCAGGCCGATGATCAATTTCTCGACCATGTCGTGCTGACCGATGATCACCTTCTCCATTTCAAGTTTCAGCAAATCGAGGAAGGCACTCTCGCGCTGGATGCGCTCGTTTAAAGCGCGGATATCAATTTTGTTTCCAGCACCCGATGCGGGGGTTGGAGTTTCTGTAGACGAAAATTCAGAATTCATGCTGCGAAATTAGTTTTCTTCAACGGTTATCCACATCTAATTAATGTGAATCGTCCCTCAATTTTTAACGTGCAAAACAAATAAGGAGCCATCGCTTTGCCCATTTTCAGGACGTTAAATCTTGTTAAGCCTAGAGTGAGGGCTCGGCTGTTCATAAATTGCAACCGGCCGAACGGGTCAATGGCTTATTTTCGTGGCAAAGCTTATTTATGCAGTTATCCGAAACGATTGATCACGTTCGCGCATTTCACGATGCGTTTGGCATAGCCAATGCTCCAGATCCTCAAGCTGAGCTCAAACCCGAAGAAGTATTGCTGCGCTACACGCTCATGCGAGAAGAGAATGAAGAATACCTCGAGGCGGCGCAGGCTGGTAATCTTATCGAAATTGCCGACGCTTTGGGCGATATGCTATACATACTTTGCGGCACCATTCTCAAGCATGGCCTTCAGGATAAAATCGCTGAAGTTTTTACCGAAATCCAGCGCAGTAATATGAGTAAGCTCGACGGCGAAGGAAGGCCTATTTACCGCGAAGACGGAAAAGTGCTCAAAAGCGACCGATATTTCAAACCCAATATAGCCGCCATCCTTGAAGATCGATCTCGCCAAAGCAATTGAAGATGCCCGGCATTCCAGGTGGGCGCTGTGGAAACTGAACTTTCAGCTGTCTGTCGGTATCCCTTTCAATCGCCCACATAATATCCGCATTCATGCTATCGATGAAGATGGGATTACGAGCATCATCCCCAACCAGCGTATAAATCATAACCATATTAAAGGTATTCACGCTTGCGGACTGGCTACAGCGGCGGAGTTTTGTAGTGGCTTAGTGCTGTTGCGAAAACTCGACCAAAGAAAGGAGAGGCTCATTATGCAGCATTTGGAAATCGACTACTTCTATCAGGCGAAAAGTTCGGCTTATGCTCGTTACTCCTTGGGAAATGCGGAATTTCAATCTTTGGTTAGGGAACCGCTTGACAGGGATGGGGTAGCGTTTATTACCTGCGAAATACAAGTAAAGGACGAAGAGCAGAACTTGCTTTGCAGGGCCAAGACCCGATGGCAAATTAAACGTTGGGAGAAGGTAAAAACGAAGGTTTAATCTTCCGCACTCAGCTTTTGCCTGAGGGTAGCCATTTTAACTGCCGCCACAGCACATTCCACGCCTTTATTTCCGTGTTTTCCACCCGAGCGATCTACGGCTTGTTGATGCGTATTGTCGGTGAGCAGGCAGAATATTACGGGGGTATTTGTTTTCAAGCTTACGTCTTTCACGCCTTGCGCCACGGCTTCGCATACAAAATCGAAATGACGCGTTTCACCCTGTATCACCGAGCCGATAATAACGACAGCATCGCACATTTTTTGTTCGATGAGCCATTGCGCTGTTAGGGGAAGCTCAAAGCTACCAGGAACCCAATGGATGTATATATCGGCCGGCGCAGCGCCCAAATCGAGCAAGGTTTTTACGGCACCGTCAGCAAGGTTGCGGGTTATTTCCGGATTCCATTCAGCTACTGCTATGCCAAAGGTGAAACCTTTAGCCGACGGAGTAGTGTCGGTAGCGTATTGAGAGAGATTTTTTCCCGAAGTGGCCATCAGCCGCCTACACGGGCAATATAAGAGTCGATCGACCGTGCTTCATTGCTCTTAGGGTAATCATCTTTAATGCGCTGGTACATTTTGAGCGCATCTGTAAACTTTTCTTGTTCTTCGAGCAGTAGTCCAGCCTTTTTGATGTAAACAGGCGTTGTTAAAATATTGCTTGAGTGGCTAATGGCCTTTTCGTAGAAGCTCAAGGCTTCACCAAAATTTCCAAGCTCTGCGTACGCATCGCCGATAGCACCTTTAGCCACTGCACCTGCGAGTGCGTCATCCAGATCGGAATCTTTGAGATAGTCGATGGATCGCTGAAATTCACCCTTCTTCAAATAAATGATACCACAATAATAAGCGGCCAGGTCGCCAGCTTCGGTCGATCCATATTCATCGGCTACGTATTCAAAGCCATAGTAAGCTTCATTTCCGGCAAGGGCCAGCTCTACAGAGTCGATTTCCATCCAATACTCAGCTTTCCAAAGCAAGTTCATGCCTTCTTCATTTTTGGGAGCCAGGTACAAACGGGTTACTGCAAAGTAACCCGCGAAGAGAACGACTAAGATACCGGCGACTATAAGCAGTCCGTTGCGATTTTCTTCTACGTACTGTTCTGTTTTAGAATAGGCTTCCTGTACGTTTACGATTTGCTCTTGTCCTTTTTTTTCTGTTTTGGCCATTGGAGGGCTGTTGATTCGGAGTGCAAAAATAGACTTTTTTCGATTTTATTGGGAAGGCAACGCAAGAGATTTGGTAATTTCGCGCTCCGCCTATGATTCTGCGCCAACTTCAGCTTGTAAATTTCAAGAATTACCCTGGTATTCTGCTCGATTTCGACCCCGAAGTCAACATTTTGACGGGTCTTAATGGTCAGGGAAAAACAAATGTGCTCGATGCCATTTACTACTTGAGCTTCTGCAAAAGCTATTTCAACCCCATCGACACGCAAAATATTCGTCACGGTGAAGACTTCTTCGTGATCGAAGGGCTTTTCGATCAGGGCGAAAATTCCGACAAGGTGTATTGCGGGGTTAAGCGCGGTCAGCGCAAGGTATTCAAACTCAATAAGGAAGTTTATGAGCGGCTATCCAGCCATATCGGCCGTTTTCCAGCGGTCATCATTTCTCCCTCCGACAAAGACTTGATCACCGAAGGGAGTGAAGTGCGCCGGCGGATGATCGACAGCATAATCGCCCAGTACGATCAGCCGTATATCGAACTCCTTCTGCAGTACAATCGGGTGTTGCAACAGCGCAATAGTCTGCTCAAGTATTTTTGGGAGAACCGCACCTTTGATCCTGAAAATCTGGCGCTGTGGACCGATCAGCTCATCGATTCTGGAAGGCGGATATTCGCCAGCCGGAAGGATTTCTTAGAGCGATTTTCCCCTATTTTCGAAGGACATTACGCCGCCATAAGCGGGCATGCCGAAGTGGTAAAGCTCGATTATCATTCGCAGTTTTCGGATGGGAATCTCTCCGATAAATTTGCCAAAGGCCTGGAAAAAGACCGCCGAACTTCGTATAGCAACCTGGGTGTTCACAAAGATGATCTCGAATTCCTGATCGGCGGTCATCCGCTTAAAAAGTACGGGTCTCAGGGCCAACAGAAAACGTTTCTCATTGCCTTGAAGCTTGCGCAATACGATTTGATAAAAGCTTCGACCGGTAAGACACCCTTGCTGTTGCTCGACGATATTTTCGATAAAATCGATGATGTCCGGGTAGCCCATCTGCTCCAATTGGTTGCCGATCACAGCTTTGGTCAGATTTTTATTACCGATACCCATAGCGAGCGAATTTCGGCTATATTTAAGGCCATGCCAACAACGATGCGTGTATTTGAAATTGAAGAAGGAGGCCTACTTGAGTCGCGATAACAATGAGCAAGATTTGGGCGAAGTCATCAACCGCCTGCTGAAAGCTTACGGGCTGGAAGAGGGCTATTACGAAGCCGCAATAATCACCCATTGGGAAAACCTGATGGGCAGAGCCGTGGCAACGCGAACGCGCGAAGTCAAACTCAAGCAAGGTGTGCTCACCGTGTATCTCGAAAGTGCGAGCCTACGGCAAGAGTTAATGTATAGCCGGGAAAAAATCGTTCAGCGAATCAATGAAGAGATGGGGATTAACTTGGTGAGAGCCGTGGAGTTGAAATGACAATTTGGACTTACCAAATGCGAATACAGGTTGGGGGAAGGAATTGAACTTAGTTCATCAGCATTACAAATGTAGCGGAGCTTGGCGCTCCGCAGGCTTTGCAATCCTGCGATATCATCGTTAACTATTTTGCGTACCGCAGCATTGCAAATGCAGAGGAGCTGAAAATGTACCGCAGCATTACAAATGCAGCGGAGCTGGAAATGTACCGCAGCATTACAAATGCAGCGGAGCTGATGTAATGCAGCACATCGCTTACAGACAAAAAAAGCCGCATCCTTACGGAAAACGGCTTTATAATATGAATAGGTGCTAAGTTTTAGTTGACAATCTCCCTTCCCGAGAAATGGAAAGCGCACTCAATAGCGGCGTTCTCATCGCTATCTGAGCCATGTACGGCATTTTTGGCTTTCGACTCCGCATATCGTTTTCGGATGGTTCCTTCTTCGGCATTTGCAGGATCTGTAGCCCCTATCAAATTGCGGAAAGTTTCAACCGCATTGTCTCTCTCGAGTAAGGCGGCTACAATAGGTCCGGAGGTCATGTATTCCACCAATTCGCCAAAAAAGGGTCGGTGGCTGTGCACAGCATAGAATGACTCGGCTTCTGCGGTAGTCAGTTTCGTAAACTTCATTGCCTTGATCGTAAATCCTGCTTCAATAATCATATCGATGATTTTGCCGGTATTGTTGGCTTCTACGCCATCGGGCTTAATCATTGTAAAGGTTCTGTTGCCAGCCATTTTTCTTGTTTGTTTGTAAATTTCGGCGCGAAGGTAAAGATTAAAGGCGGCGCGAAAAATTATTTCACCGGGTACCGTGCCGTCAACATGCGTTGGAACCACGCCCGCGGGAGTATGCGGTTGAGCACGATGGATAATTTCTGCACGAGGGTAGCCACTGGATAGTTGATTTTTGGCTTGGGTGCAGCCACAATTTTTGACACTACGCGTGCCACCAAAACCGGATTTTTCGCCTTTAGCACGTCGTCGGAGATGCGTTTATATTGCTCAGTAAAGACTTTATGAAAGGGCGATGCTCCAGTAAATCCGCGAGCCGCTACTTGTCTATTTGCGTTGATATTGGTGTGGAAATCGCCCGGCTGCACAATGCTCACGTAAATATTCCATTGGGCAAGCTCCATGCGCATGGTTTCGGAAAAACGCTCGATGGCGCTCTTACTCGCGGAGTAAATTCCCCGGAAGGGAAGTCCAAAATTGGCTGCGAGACTCGAAATATTGATGATTTTTCCACTACCCTGGGCACGCATTTGGGGTATCACGGCGCGGCAACAAGTCAAAAGGCCAAATACGTTGGTTTGAAAGAGGCGGAAGGTTTCTTCAGTAGTAGCGTCTTCGACGGCTCCGGCCATACCCGAACCGGCATTATTTATCAAAACGTCAATGCGTCCTTCTACAGAAATTACTTGCTGCATGGCGGCATGTATGGAAGCGTCGCTGCTGAGATCGAGGGTTATAAGAGTGAAACCCTCGGGGGTGGGAGTGGGGTGCACAGCACGCGTGGTGGCATACACCGTGTGGCCTTCACCACTTAATTGTAGCGCGATTGCTCGCCCTATACCTGATGTACCACCGGTTATAACTATAACCTTCTTCTCCATATATGAAAAAAAAGTGGGCAAGCTACTCACATCGCACCGCTACAACCACATACCCTTGCTTTCTTCCGAATCTGGGGGAGTTCTGCAGGAGCTGGTCGTGTGAGACTTGCCCGGCGCAAAAGTACAAATGATTGATGTCCGTGCAAAAAAATCATTTGAATTCATCTGTGTTTATATTTGCCAAGCTTCTATACCCTATCAAAATGAAAAAACCCATCATTCAAATTGCTGTCGTAATGGCAGCTGTCAGCATTCTTCTCTTTCTGACTCAAACTATCTACATCGGTGGATGGTTGTATTTTTCCGTGCTTGGTTTGATAGCCATCGCCCTTTCGATCATCGTTCCCGTTTATGTTTTACGGCAGTATCGAAAAGGACAACAAGACCGTTTGACCTTTGGCGAAGCTTTTATGATCGCCTTTTTTGGGGTTGCTCTGGGCTCATTGGTGGCTACGGTATTTCAGGTGTTCTATACATCGGTGGTTGATCCTGACTTTCCGGGCAGGGTAGCAATGGCTACCGTAGAAATGACGCATGGATTCGTAGCTGGTCAAATCGACGATGAAGCCCTTGATACCATATTGCGAGAAGCTGAGAAAGACGCATTAGAGCGCTATACCCTCCTTGGTGCGCTCAAAGGGTTTGGTATTGGAATGATCATTATGGCTGTTATTGCGCTCATCATAGCCGCCGTAATGAAGCGCCAACCCGAATCGGCTTTTAATAAAGATATAATTGACGCTTAAAAGTACCGCGTGATATCAATCGTAATCCCACTTTACAATGAAGCTGAATCCTTGCCCGAACTCATCGAGTGGATAGAAACGGTTTGCACTAAAAATGCCTTGGCTTCAGAAATAATTCTCATCGACGACGGCAGTACTGATCAGTCGTGGGCGGTGACTGAAGCCCTCGCCAAGCGCTATCAAAACATCCGCGCCGTGAAGTTTGCACGCAATTATGGCAAAGCGGCTGGCCTTCAAACCGGTTTTAATCTTGCTCAAGGCGACGTGGTGATCACCATGGATGCCGACCTGCAAGATTCGCCCGAAGAGATACCCGAATTGGTCCGTATGATTCGAGAGGACGGATACGATTTGGTATCGGGCTGGAAAAAGAAGCGGTACGATCCAATCACCAAAACACTGCCCACCAAGCTTTACAATTGGGCGACCCGCAAAATGTCGGGTATTCAACTTCACGATTTCAACTGCGGCCTAAAGGCTTACCGAGCTCCTGTGATAAAGCACATAGAGGTGTATGGCGATATGCACCGCTATATCCCCGTTTTGGCGAAACGCATCGGTTATGGCAATATTGCCGAGAAGGTTGTGGAGCACCGAGCCCGCAAATATGGCACCACCAAATATGGCATTTCGCGCTTCATTCGCGGCCCGCTCGATTTGCTTACAGTGAGCTTCGTTTCAAAGTACGGTAAGCGCCCTATGCACTTGTTTGGACAGGCCGGAGCGATTATGTTTTTAATCGGTTTCGGCGTATTCGCGTACATCGGTGGAATGAAAATTTACGCCATTTGGCATGACCACACGGCTAAAAACATCGCCGATATGTCGATATTTTATGTGGCCCTTACTGCGATGATTATAGGAACCCAGCTTTTCATTGGCGGTTTTCTTGCCGAATTATTACGCGGGGTTTCTCCAGATCGGAATAAGTATGTGCTCGATCAAGAGATCAATATTTCGCGAAAGGAGCCGGTCTATGCTCCAAAGCTTTAGGTAATTACGCCTGAACCAACCAGCTCTTCGCCGGTGTACCAAGCCAAGAACTGACCTGAAGCAACTCCGCGTTGGGGTGTATCGAAGATGCAAAAAAGCGTTTCACCGTCGAACACCAATTGCGCCCCCACCAGCTTTTGCCGATAACGAATGCGTACATCGAACCTGTGTTCTTCACCAGCTTTTAAAGTTAAATCGGGCCTTATCCAATGCGTGTCGGGCGCTGCTACGCGCAGTCCTTTTCGGTAGAGACCCGGGTGGTCTTCACCTTGCCCGGTATACACGGTGTTTGTTTCTATATCAGTGCCAATTACAAACAGCGGTTTCTCCTTACCACCCACATGAAGCCCTTTGCGCTGGCCTACGGTGAAATAATGCGCTCCCTGATGACGACCCACTTCTCGGCCGCGGTTGGCAGCGAGCTCATGGGTTTGGCTCAAAGTAGTTAATTCCTCATTGGGGTAAGATGCTATAGCTTCCAACGGGAGTTCTACAATCGGGCCTTCGAGTGGCTTCAGTTGCTGCTGCAAAAAGTCGGGAAGGCTAATTTTCCCAACAAAACAGAGCCCTTGAGAATCTTTCTTTTCGGCTGTTACCAAACCTTCACGGGCGGCAATGGCGCGCACTTCCGATTTTTGCAAATGGCCGATGGGGAAGAGGGCTTTTGCCAACTGATCTTGGGTGAGCTGGCAGAGAAAATAACTTTGATCTTTACCCGGATCAAGTCCCGCCAGCAGGCGATACATGGGTTTGCCAGCGATTTCTACTTCTCCTTTTCGGCAATAATGACCCGTGGCCACATAATCGGCGCCGAGGCTAAGAGCCGTTTTCATGAAAATATCAAATTTGATTTCGCGGTTGCAAAGCACGTCTGGATTGGGCGTACGACCCGCGGCGTACTCGGCAAACATATAATCCACAATCCGGGTTTTGTATGCTTCGCTCAGATCAATTACCTGAAATGGGATTCCAAGCGATTGAGCCACTAACATAGCGTCTTGGCTATCTTCGATCCAAGGACATTCATTGGCGAGTATCACCGACTCGTCATGCCAGTTCTTCATAAAGAGTCCGATAACTTCATACCCTTCTTCGCGCAGCAAATACGCTGCTACACTCGAGTCTACACCGCCCGATAAACCTACTACTACCCTTTTCATGATGCCAAAAATGCCCTACAAAGGTAAGGCAAATTAGAGCGACCAACCCAGCCCTGTGATGATCACGTAGTCGCTTCTAGAAGCACCTGCCGTCGGGCGGCTGCGTAATTGAGCGGTTTCCCCGATTTAATGTAGAAGTTGAAAGGCAGGTTGTGGCTGATATCGAATCGAAAGTCGATCCAATTTCGCCCAGCTTCTGTGAAACAAGGGCACCAGCACATATTTGAAAAAAGGTTAATATCGCCAATATCGTAAAGGCTGAGATCAGATTTAACTACACCTTCGTAACTATCGCGATTTGGGCTCATTATCATAGTCCCCGGGTCTTGGCGCGAAACTTCGTAGTTGAAAGCAATGCCCGGAAAGCAGTTGACATACCATTCAAGATTGCGGGCAAAGAATTAACCACCATCAACTTGCCCGGTCTTACGCAGGTGGAAAAGCTGCTCGATATTCAAAAGCCTATTGATGCTCAATCCAAGAAATATACTGTTTCTAAACTACCAATTACCACTTATACTGGCATCTATTCGGCGGGTGGGTGCGGCATCATTTTGGGAACTTCGAACTTGGTTATAAGTGGTGTTAAGAATCCAATCATAGGTCTTGTATCCGAGGTTGCTTTGCATATTCAATTGTTGAAGGTTATTTGCATTGGTAAAACTCAAACCTACATCGATCGATGCCGAAATTTTTTCCCAAAACCATTTTTTAATTGTCGTGCGCAAACTACTTGGTCAACAGCTACAATTATCAAATCAACGGGCTTTTAATCATCAAACTGTCTGCGGCGGTTGCGCTCATCTGGACGCTTGGCAGCACTCGTCGGTCGGTAAGCGCAATAGTAAAAGATTGATCAGAGAATAGTTCGGGTACTTTTTCCCAATCAACTTTAAAGTCGGTGTCGCTGTAGTCCGTTTCTATGGTAAGAACCCTTTATTCATGTCCTTTATTTCACCTACCACTACGTTGCCTGCTTTGAAAACAATACTGTCTTTTTGAACTAAAGTACTTCAGGAAGTCACAATTAATGCAGTTGTTTTTATTAGGGTTCTTCTGTTTTTAATGGCTGAAAAATATAGGTCTCGGTAGTTTTGGAAAAATTAAATTTGAAGAATACTCCTAAGCAACTTAACATCAAATCGGTTCGTCCTAGTTGAACTTGGGAATACAAGGAAATTTTTAATTCGTTGACCTTTACTTAATATACGTTGATTGCGAAATGCCTATATTCGAAGCATCTTTGTTGAAACCAAATAAGCAGGGAAAGTGTTTATGACTAGAAATGTGTTGTTGGGGCTCTTTGTAGCCATTTTGTGCAGCTGTGGAAGCGATGATGATGCAATACCGCCCGTTACGCCGCCTGTTGATACTGTTTCACCAGTAGTTTTTGATTTAACCGAAGTGCCGTATGGCAAGCTCTCCGATTACTTATTTTTTGAAGGATCGATCGCCGA
The DNA here is from genome assembly GCA_038321615.1 of Flavobacteriales bacterium. Lineage (GTDB taxonomy): Bacteria > Bacteroidota > Bacteroidia > Flavobacteriales_D > Cryomorphaceae > JBBQFC01. The sequence continues at coordinate 40,945 of JBBQFC010000018.1, forward strand.
TCAGAATCCATCATTAGGCGTATTGCCATACGATGTTATCACGCCGCTTTTCAGCGATTACTCCAAAAAGAAGCGATTTCTTTGGATGCCCGATAGCGTGAAGGCGTCTTACAACGGCGACCACGACATTTTGCAGTTTCAGGATGGCACAGTGATGCTCAAAACGTTTTACTACGACAACGTACAGCCTGCAAATACGCGTCGCAACATTGAAACACGCATGGAATTTATGCGAGATGGGGTTTGGGAATTTGCGGAATATGTGTGGAACGAAGACCAAACCGAAGCCTTTCTCGATCTCAGCGGAAGTTTCACCCCAGTGAGTTGGATGGACGAACAAGGTGAAATTCAAAATGTAAATTGGCGTATTCCTGCTCAAGCCGAATGCCATACCTGTCATAAAGTTGGAGATAATTCGATTCCCATTGGCCCTAAGCCGCAGAACATTAACAAGATGTACAATTATTCGGACGGAGTAAAAAATCAACTCGAAAAATGGGTAGCAATGGGTTACCTGGAAGCTGGTTATCCCACGAATATTATAACAGTAGCCGATTACGCCGATCCCGATGCTGATATTGAAGAGCGTGTTCGCGCCTACCTCGACATGAATTGTGCGCACTGCCACCGCCAAGGTAGCCATTGTGATTATCGCCCTGTACGATTTGCCTATAGCGAAACAGTTGACCCGAATAACCTTGGCATTTGTGTGGAACCCGATCAGCAATTTGATCCGAGTTTGACCCACATAATTACGCCCGGCAACGTCAACCGGTCGATGTTACATTTCAGAATGAATACGAACGAAGAAGATAAGCGCATGCCGCTTCTAGGTCGGACTATTATACATCAAGAAGGCGTGCAACTTATTACCGATTACATAAACAGCTTGGAAGGCCCTTGCTAAGTAAAATTTAAACCACTTAACCAATTTAACCATGAGATTACCTTTACTCTTTGCCGCCGCGCTGGCATCAGCCGCCGGATATGCTCAAAGCACCTGCGAAACGGCGACGCCCGTATCTGCAGGGTTGCACGTAGTTGACACCATACAAGGGCAATTGCCTATGCCGGTATGCGCCCAGAATGGAAACGGTGAAACAAACGCTGGAGAATGGTACACGTACACCGCCGCGGATAACCACACCATAACGATCACTAGCTCTTTACCCCAAAATGAAGGACGCGACACGCGTGTCCATATTTATACCGGTACTTGTGATGAATTATTCTGCTTGGCTGGCGATGACGATGCAGGAGAAGTTTACCTCTCTATTACTGTTTTTGTTGTGCTCGAAGGACAAACGGTTTATATTGCTTGGGACAATAGATGGGATAGTAATGGATTTGACTGGGGACTAATCGAAGCTCCATACATAGCACCGGCTGTAAGTTTCGTAGCTACTTCTATTGAAGGCGTTGGAAGCAAGTTGGGCGTGGTCGATATGAATGGCGATTACCTCGACGATGTGGTAGCAGTAAGCAATGTAACCGGAAACATTTTCATTAATTATCAAACGGCTGAAGGAACTTTGAATCCAGTCAGTGTAGGCAACGAAGCAGCCACTTTCTATCCATCGTGGAGCATGACGGCTGGCGACTTGGATAATAATGGTTATAACGACCTCATGTTTGGTGGCGGTTCCGGAGTTTCTTTTATGTTTGCCAATGCTGATGGTACTGGGTTTACGGAATTAAGCGGCTCGGAATATGTTTTTTCGCAGCGCGGAAATATGGTCGATATAGATAACGATGGAATCCTCGACGCCTTTATGTGCCACGACGTTGAACCCAACGTTTATTACATGAGCGATGGAAATGGGGGTTTAACATTTTTTCAGGGCGGCATCGGTGATGTAGAAAATGGTGGTAATTATGGTTCTGTTTGGATCGATTACGATCTCGATGGCGATATTGACCTCTTTCTAGCGAAATGCCGCGGCGGCAACTCATCGGCTAAAATCAATGAATTGCACCGCAATAATGGCGATGGAACTTTCACTAATGTGGCGCCCGAACTCGGTCTAAACGACCCGCTTCAAACCTGGTCATCGGCCTGGGGCGATTACGACAATGATGGCGACCTCGACGTATTCATCGGAGCAAGCACTTTCAGCGATGGGGTGCATAAAATGCTAGAGAATAATGGCGATGGTACTTTTGTCGATATTTCGCTTTCGACGGGTCTTACCGAAATTTCAGGTACTGGCATCGAAAACATTTGTAGGGATTTCGACAACGATGGCTACCTCGATATTCTTGGGTTAGGAGGTAGGCTTATGATGAATAACGGCGATTGGTCTTTTACAGAGCAGGACATTCAATTTGGGAACGGTCCTGTGGGTGATTTAAACGATGACGGCTTCCTGGATGTAGTTAATCAGCAGGTGTATATGAATCAAGGAAATGACAACAACTACCTTGTAATATCAACTCAAGGAACGATGAGTAACTCCAATGGCGTTGGAGCTATGGTATATGTTTATACACCTACCCATAATCTTATGCGACAAGTAATCAGCGGCGACGGTTTCCGATACATGAGCAGTTTGAACGTACACTTCGGATTGGGTGAAGAAGCCCAAATTGATAGTGTTTACGTGGTATGGCCATCAGGTTTGACCGATACCTATGTGGATGTGCAAAGTAATACCCATTTCACTGCGGTAGAAGGAGCACAGCCCACGGCGGTAAGCGATCGAAAAGGTCCGGAATTCTTGATTTACCCGAACCCAACCCGGGACTTGATTTTTATCGATACCCCGCAGACTTACAGCACCGCAACTTACCGCCTGTTTGACGTGTCAGGCCGCTTAGTAGCCGAAGGCCGCTTGGTGAGCAATACCATCAACGTTTCGGATGTGAAATCAGGCGTTTATGTGTTGTCAGTTAATTTTGACGGACTTACTTCCGAACGAAAATTTGTGAAGCAATAAACATCTACAAATACAATTTTTTGGAGCATCGCCTTCGGGCGATGCTTTTTTTTTCTTCTCTTATTTTTTCTATTGACACTCTGCCAATCCTTACTTTCGCCGTGTGAACATACCTTTGCGTGTAATTCTCATCGGCCCGGCTTATCCGCTAAGGGGTGGCATTGCCCATTTTAATGAAGCCTTCGCCCGGGCTTTACAAGCGGAAGGTCACCACTGCGAAATCGTAAGCTTTTATCTCCAATATCCCGAAATTCTTTTCCCCGGGAAATCGCAATTCGCCAATGGTTCACCCCCGACCGACCTAACCATTCACAATTGGATATCGAGTATCAATCCTATTTCTTGGTTTTCCGCTGCCAGAAAGATTCGGGCGCTGAAGCCCGACCTTGTTTTTGTGCGGTTTTGGATTCCCTTTATGGCGCCGGCATTGGGCACAATTCTCAGACGGCTGCGAAATGATAAAACGCGCATCATTGGGCTTGTCGACAATGCCTTGCCGCACGAACCGCGTCCGCTCGACCGACAGCTTTCGACTTATTTTTTTAAAGCTTGCAAGGGTTTTTTCAGCCTTTCGGGACAAGTCGCTGGCGACCTACGCAAATTGGCTCCAGGCAAGCCTGTAGATTGGAGTCCCCATCCTATTTACCATCAGTTTGGCGAAGCAATATCAAAAGAAGCGGCCCGAAAAAAACTAGGAATCAGCGAAGGAGCGCGCGTTTTACTTTTTTTCGGCTTCATTCGGCCTTACAAAGGGCTCGATCTTTTGCTCGATGCTATTTCTTTCATTCCGGAATTGAATATTACACTTGTCATAGCGGGCGAGTTCTACGGCGACAAAGTACAATACATGCAGCAAATTAATCGGCTGGGTTTGGATGGGAATGTAGTTATCAACGACGAATATATCCCCGACGCGGAAGTGGCGAATTATTTCTGCGCTGCCGACTTAATCGCCCAAACTTATCGCACAGCCACTCAAAGCGGAGTTACCCAAATAGCCTATCAATTGGAGCGCCCCATGCTGGTGACTGATGTGGGAGGCCTTGCCGAAATAGTGCCCGATGGCCTGGTGGGCTTCGTAGTGAAACCCGAGCCACAAGCAATAGCTTTTGCAATCAACCGTTTTTACAACCAGAATTTAGAGCAGGAATTTTCACAAAATGTAGCCCGCGAAAAAGCACGATTTTCGTGGACATATTTTACCCAAAAAATCATTCAGTTTGCCGAAACCATCCCTTCCTAAACCATTACGCGCATCGGTCATAGCTGTATGCGGTTGTTTGATCGCACTCAGTGCACTAGGGCAACCTCCCGCCAACAAGGTCGATTCCAAAGGGCGAAAACAGGGCGCCTGGACAAAGCATTATGCCGATGGAGGCGTAATGTACACAGGTCAGTTCAAGGACGACCAACCAATGGGTCGGTTCGAACGCTTCTATGAAGACAGCACGCTGCAAGCCAGCATCGATTACGCCAAATTGAAAGCGCGTGCGGTTTTTTATTACCCGGGTGGCGACAGTATCGTGATGGCATCTGGGCCTTACATTGATCAGAAGCGCGACAGTATTTGGACTTTTTACAGTGCCGATGGCACCATCACTTCCCGAGAAAACTATTCGAAAGGATTCAAAGAAGGTCAACAAATTATCTACTATCCCGATGGTGCGATCTCGGAGAAAACCGAATTTGCGGCCGACGTACAACACGGTAATTGGGAACAGTTTTTCCCCGATGGAAAGCCTAAGCTCAAAGCATATGTGGTAAACGGCGTAAATTACGAAGGCGAGTATATTAGCTATTATCCAGACGGAAGCTTTCGCCAAAAAGGCAAGTACCTTGATGGCAAAAAGGAAAGTTCTTGGTACGACCACAACGAAGATGGATCGATTTACGCAATCTATGTTTACCGAAATGGGAACATAATAGAAGCGTACCCAAAGAATGGACTCTTCGAAGCGTATTACCCCAACGATATAAAGAAAGACGAGGTAAACTACAAGGACGGCCAAAAACATGGTCTTTTCAAAACCTATTTCCCGAAAGGCGACTGGGTGACTGAAAAAGTCAAAGACCCCGATACGGGCGAAGAACGCCTGGTGCAAAGATTCTACGGAGCTCAAGTAGAGCAAGAAGGCAAATACCTGAACGGAGAATTGCATGGCGAGGTTGTGACTTACGCCGAAGATGGCAAGGTGCTTTCGCGAAAACGTTACGACAAGGGGGTACTTGTTCCTTAATTTGTAATTTAAGCGCATGAATAGAGCGCTGTACTTGACTGGCTTTCTCCTGATTTTTCTCGTCGGTTGTAGCGACGACGATACAGGTCAAGTTACCAATCCGGAGCCGGGATACGCATTCTATCCCGCAGAATCTGGGCGATTCATTGTTTACCAGGTTGATTCCATTTACCATGACCAACCCGTGTCAAATGAGCCGGGAATTCACGACACGGTGAGTTTCTTCCTTAAAGAAGTAATCGATGGCGATTTTGATGACGCAATAGATGAGGTGAGCTTCGAAATTAAGCGGTTTAAAAAATCGACGATCGAAGCCGATTGGCAATTGACCGATGTGTGGTTCGCCAAGCGCTCGAGTCGAAATGTCGAAAGGGTCGAAGAAAACCAGCGTTTTGTGAAAATGGCCTTTCCTATTCTGGCTTCCGCCGAATGGGATGGCAACGCCCTGAACGATCTGGATGAGTGGGTTTACAAGTACGATAGCCTCTTCGAAAGTCGGAGCATCGATAGCCTTTTGTTTGATCGAACCATTCGGATTGATCAACGGAATTTCTTGACCCAGGTAAACGACGAACTTGCCTGGGAGCTCTATGCCGAAGATGTGGGTTTGATTTATCGGTATCATAAAGTGCTCTTCACCCGCCCGAATTATCTCAACAATCGGGTGGCCGCAAACATTATATCGGGTATTGAATACCGATGGAAAATAATTAACTATGGATTTGAATAAAGCATTAATAACTACTTGCCTGGTTTTATCGGCCTTCACGCTCAAATCGCAGATAGGTTTCGATAAGTACATCGTTTATTTTTCCGATAAGGATAATACACCCTATTCGCTTTCCCAACCCGAAGCCTACCTTTCTCAACGCGCCATAGTGCGGCGTCAAAACCAAAACATAGCGGTCGACGAAAAGGATTTACCGATCGATCCCCAATACATTCAAGTCGTCCTCGATTTAGGAGATGTTGAGCTCTTAGCAAAAATGAAATGGTTAAATGCTATTTTGATCGAAACTACCGATCCTGCTGTGCTCGAAGCCATCGAAGGACTTGGAAATGTGACCCGTCTTGAAATTGCACCTATTACATCCGGAAGCAACCCGGAAGTGGACCCGGAGCGTGGTTATGCCTTACCTAAAACGGATGCCGATTACGGCCCATCGTTCAACCAGATCAATCAGCTGAACGGCTTAGGCCTTCACGACGATGGGTTTCAAGGCCAAGGTATTTGGATAGGAGTGATGGACGGCGGCTTTACCAATGTGCCGACAGCAGCAGTTTTCGAATTTTTAAATTCCGATTCACGGATTTTGGCTACTTATAATTTTGTCGATCGAAATACCGACGTTTACCAGCGCAGTTCGCACGGTACCGCCGTGCTTTCGACTATGGCGGGCTTTCAGATCGACAGTTTAATAGGCACTGCTCCACAGGCATCTTACGTGCTCTGCATCACCGAAGACGTGCTTACGGAGCAACACAGCGAAGAAGCGTTTTGGATAGCCGGAGCGGCTTATGCTGATAGTATTGGAGTCGACATTTTGAATACTTCGCTCGGATATACAACCGTAGATGACGGGTTAACGCAATACGGCTATCCCGACATGGATGGTAACACCGCTCTTATTACAATCGGAGCCGACATCGCAGCATCTCGTGGAATGTTGGTTGTGAACTCTGCGGGCAATAGTGGCAACAGCGACTGGTTTTATATCGGGGCTCCCGCCGATGGAGACAGCGTGTTGGCAATCGGTTCGGTAAATGCCATGGGCGATGCCAATGGTTTTAGCTCTCGTGGCCCAAGCTTCGACGGCCGTGTAAAGCCCAATGTGATGGCGCAAGGTGGGCAGACCGTTGTAACCGATGGGGGCGGAGGGATTGCCACCAGCAATGGAACTTCTTTTTCGAGCCCAGTCTTGGCTGGTATGGCGGCGAGCCTTTGGCAAGCTTACCCTACAGCTACGGCTTGGCAAGTGCATCAAGCTATCGAAGCAAGTGCAAGCCTATTTACCAATCCCAATGATTCTATGGGCTATGGAATTCCCGATTTTGAAGTCGCTCGAGCAATTTTGAATGGTGTAGTGAGCAATGTAAATGAGCGTGAGAAACGCCAATCATTTGGAATCTTTCCGAACCCTTATTCCGAAGGTGTACTCTCCATCGTAGCTCCCGATGATGGTCGCACGTACGAAGTTATTACCGTATGGGACGTTTCCGGAAGGATGATCGCTCATCAACAACTGAACAGCACGATAAGCGTAAATGTCGCTTTCCAATGGTCGCCCATTCCTCTCACTCCCGGATATTATATTTTGGAACTTTCGGCTACCGATCAATTTCAGCGAACTGCACCCTTCGTGGTGCGTTGATTTCTGCACAGACAGCCGTCTATATCTTTTGATTGGCTAAGCCTGATGGGCTCTTCATAGCCCGTTATTTGCCAAATGAGTCCTTGGATTATTCTCGTCGCGCTGTTGGCCTATTTTGGGCTTCTTATCCTTATCGCCCGTATTACCGGAGCCAAAGGCGATAACGCCAGTTTCTTCGTTGGTAATAGGCAATCGCCGTGGTACATTGTGGCTTTTGGAATGATCGGAGCTTCCCTGAGCGGAGTTACTTTCATTTCTGTTCCCGGATGGGTTGGCACCAGCCAGTTTTCCTATATGCAGATGGTACTGGGTTTCCTTCCAGGCTATATGGTGATTGCGTTTGTATTGCTACCCCTTTATTATCGGTTACAGCTTACCTCCATTTATACGTATCTGCTCGACCGGTTTGGGAATTATTCCTATAAAACCGGCGCATCGTTTTTCTTAATTTCCAGGGTCATTGGTGCGGCTTTTCGGCTCTACTTGGTGGCCACGGTGCTTCAACTCGCCGTGTTCGATAAGCTGGCCATACAAATTCCCTTTGCAGTTACAGTAATCATTACCGTATTGCTTATTTGGCTGTACACTTACCGCGGAGGTATCAAGACAATCATTTGGACCGATACCTTGCAAACTGCCTTTATGCTCTTGGCCGTGGTGGTTGGAATATATTCTATCGGTCAAGCGCTCGAGCTTGACTTTGGTTCCTTAGTGGCTACCATCGACGCCAGCGAGATGAGCAAAACTTTCTTTTTTGACGACATCGGAGATAAGCGTTATTTTTTCAAGCAATTCTTTGCGGGTATGTTCATTGCGATAGCCATGACGGGTCTCGACCAAGATATGATGCAAAAAAACCTTTCTTGCCGAAACTTGCGCGACGCTCAGAAGAACATGGTGACCTTCAGTATCGTCTTAGTATTCGTCAATTTGCTGTTTCTCGCGTTGGGTGCACTTTTATACCTGTTTACTTCGGCAAAAGGAATCGCAATTCCCGAAAAAACTGATGAGCTATTCCCCATGCTCGCTGTAGAAGGTTACCTTGGTGCATCCGTAGGCTTGCTATTTGTAATCGGCTTGATCGCTGCGGCATATTCCAGCGCAGACTCGGCGCTAACGGCTCTCACCACTTCCTTTTCGATTGATATTCTGGAAGTAAATAAAATGGAAGAAATCAAAGCAACCCGTATCCGCAAACAAGTGCATATGGGCACATCTGTGGTATTGATGGTTGTGATCTTCGCGTTTTACCTACTCAATGATAAATCAGTAATCAGCCAGATCTACACCGTGGCCGGATACACCTACGGACCATTATTAGGGCTTTTTGCTTTTGGTTTATTTACAAAGCGAGGCCTCAGCGATGCTGCCGTGCCGTATATAGCTATTGCTTCTCCGCTACTTTGCTTTGCACTGAGCTACTATTCCAAGCAATTATTTGGGGGTTATGAGTTTGGTTTTGAACTGCTCATTATCAATGGATCCATTACGTATGCAGGGCTTTGGCTCAATTCTATGTTATCTAAACATTAAGAATTTTTACATTCCCAGACTCTAATTCTTTTGAAATCAAGGATTTATTGGTTTGCGCCAGCCGCTTGTTGAAAAGCCTTCAAAATAAATTAATCCAACCCGCTATTCTCGACGTTAGTAATGTGAACTTAAATTTATTCCTATGAAAAAACTCAACTATTTAATTTGTTTCTCGCTCCTACTCATGTGTGGAGCTTCGGCTTTCGCCAATCACTTGAGCGCCCGCATTCTTTTCACTGCCCGATTAAATGGGGCCAATGAAGTGCCAGCAGTAAATACAGACGGTTTCGGTGTCGGTACTTTTTTCCTAAATGCCAATCGCGACACGCTATGTCTTACAGTGACTACAGCAGGTTTGAGCGGAGCCATTACTGGAGCTCATATCCATACCGGCCAAGCTGGAGAGAATGGCCCGGTGCTGGTAAACTTTACAGGTAATGTAAGTGGAAACACTATTCAGGCTACGCTGACAGGAGCTTCGATAACTGCCGAGCTGCTCAGTGCCATGTTTACCGAAGGATTGTATTTTAATGTGCACACAGCACTCAATCCGGGTGGCGAAATACGCGGACAGATCAAGCCAGAAACCGATCGGAGCTACGTAACTTTTGCCGATGGTTCTCAAGAGGTGCCTGGAGTTAATACAGAGGGAACCGCTCTGGCGCTGTTCAAACTAAATTCTTCAGGCTCAAAAGTGGACTACAAGGTTCAGGCGTCTGGACTTACAGGCCCTATAATGGCTGCACATTTACACTTGGCGGCTGAAGGTATGAATGGCGCTGTTGTGGTAAATTTGAGTGCCAATATCTCAGGCAACACCATCAATGGTTCGTTCGTTCCCGATGATTTCCCCGGCCTGCTCGAAGATATGGAAGCGGGTAACGTATATTTGAATATCCACACGGCTGAGTTTCCAAATGGTGAGATTCGCGGTCAGCTCGAATTGGATCCTACCCTTGCCCACGACGCTTCCTTGAACACCGATGAAGAAATCCCTGCTCCTATTGGCTCCGATGGTCTCGGCCTTTTGTGGGCTTCATTAAGTACCACATTGGATACGCTATACTATGTTGCTCAGGTTGACAATCTCACAGGCCCAATTACTGGTGCACATTTTCATACAGGAACATTGGGAAATACCGGCCCTGTCGTTGTCCCCATGACTGACGATGTTAACGGAAACTTTATCGGCGGTTTTGTTACAGGAGCTGCCGTAACGCCCGAGCTAATAAACGCTTTTCTTTCAGGTGGTATTTATGCCAATATTCACACCGCTGCAAACCCGTCTGGAGAAATTCGGGGCCAAGTGTATAAGTATCTTCGCGAAGGTTATACCTACCAACTAAGCGGCGATCAGGAAGTGCCCGAAGTGGCTACCGCTGGCAAAGGATCCGGAATTGTGAGCATCGATCGCGATCAAACAAATGCCCATTTTATGATGGTGGTGAACGATTTGACCGGGCCGCTTGCCATGGGCCATTT
>JBBQFC010000019.1:0-49544 GCA_038321615.1 Flavobacteriales bacterium
GGCCGATTTACGTACCATTGATCCAATTTGGGCGAAGTGCCAGATACGGAAGGGTTAGCGCTTGAAAATGTCAGTCGAACATTTTTCCAATCTTCGCCGGTAGTTTGGAATACCCGCCCGTTGTAAACCAACTCCAGCGGCTTCGTGGTGTCGTCCACACGAAAATCGTAAGTAGGCTCCCATCCGGCGGCGCTCACGAAGTATTTCAAGCTCATACTACCATCAATAGGCTTGCTGCATTCTACGGTGATCAACACGGTAGATTGTGGGATTGATCCGGCGCTAGCGACTTGATTGATACGCTGAAAAACTTCGCGCAAACTATCTTGCAGCGACCTTAGCTCCAAATTCAAGCTCATCTTTCGGGTATAGATATCATTGAGGCGCTCCCGGTAAAAATTCGATGCATCGCGAATATCTGCCACAACCGAACCTTCTCTTTTTGCCAAATTCATATTCTCTAGTAGCAACCGTTCTTCGGTATCAAAGGCCTTAGACTTATTCTTTATGGATGCAGATTCGTCTTCAATGCTGCGTAATTCGGCTTCAAGGTTTTTCTTTGCCTGCTGCGCTTTGGGCGATAGCCGCTGATAGCGTGAACTATTGACGGAAAGAATTTCCAAACCGTCGATTGCCGCTACTTGAATCCTATCGGGGTCGAGGCTTGCGGGAAGGTTCGATAGTTCGATCACATGCCTTCCTTTGACTGCTTTAAGACTGATCGCCCGCAATACTTCTGCTCCTTCGAAGTACACAGTCGCCGACTTGATGACAGAAACTGGTCGGAGGGTATCCCCAAGTTGGGCTAGCAGAGCGGATGGGAGCAGGGCAAGGATGGCGATTGAAAGGATCTTCATAGTGAGATGGATTTACAGACCAATATCGTTATTCCAAAGGAATACGGTTGGCAATGGGCGTTATTTTGCCTCAATTTTTATACGTCTCTGGTAAGCATCTTTAACGGCCTTGAGCAGTACCATGTCAAAGATTCGATCGCCAAAAAAATTGCGCGAGAAGGGGGCAAGCCATGATAGCTTTCCGGCGGTATAGCGAAAATTTGGCTTATCGCTTTCCACGGCCTTTATCAACAATGCTGTAATAACACGAGGCTCCGAAGCGCCTTTCGCGTAATTTTCATCGGTCGATTGCGCCATGCCAAGCGCAATTTCCGAATAGGGACCGCTTGCCGAACGCTCTAAGAGGGGATCGGTCATTACGTCGCCAAACGCTGTGGTTATCACACCTGGTTCGATTATTACTACTTGAATACCATGCTTTTTGAGTTCTAGTCTTAAACAATCGCTCCAGCCTTCTAAGGCATGTTTCGAAGCGTGATACCAAGATCCCATAGGCATGTAGACTTTACCGGCTATACTTGAAAGGTTAATGATCCGACCGGATTTTTGCATGCGCATGTGTGGAAGCACTTCTTGGGTTAGCCTTGCTAGTCCGAAGAAGTTCACGTCAAATTGATAGCGGGCATCCTCCATATTGGTATCTTCCATAGCTCCGTAAAGTCCGTAACCGGCGTTGTTGATCAGGGCATCGATTTTACCTTGGCGACTTACAATCTCCGCCACGACTCTTATGATGTCCGCTTCTTGGGTTATATCCATCGATAAGGCATGCCCACCGGCTTTAACGATCGCTTCCATTTTCTCAATTCTCCGGGCGGCACCGTAAACGGTATGTCCCATTTTCAAAAATTGGAGTGCAGCATCGAGACCAATGCCCGAAGATGCACCGGTAATGAGTATTACTTGTTTCGATTTCATAGTTGTGATTTTGCAAAAAAAAACCGCCCATTGGGCGGCTCGAAGGTAAGGTATTGGCTGAAGGGCTAATGCCCGTTATGCCCGTTTTCGCTGTAATAATTGTGAAGGATAGATCGCATTTCGGTTTTACCGACCACTATTCTGCGCACTTCGGCCCAAATATCTTCGGTCATAAGCGAACCTAAGGGTTGCTTCAAGTCGGCCACCTGTGGCATAACATTGAGCAGTTTTTTATCCCAAACTTTGTGGTATCGCAATAAATCGTCCGGGTACACTACTTTTCGCTTCGTACCTTCATTCACTCCGCGAAATGGTCGTTCTATGTTGAGGTAACCATAGTCGTCCGTAAGTTGCTCTCCAATTTCGATGTCGCGTATGGCTATTTCGAAATCATAGGCGGTACTCAGACAATTGGCGTTGAAGCTGTGATTTACATAGCGGGCATGATCCCAACAAAGCACAAGTTTACCTAGATTATTGCGGTAGCAATAGGTGTCCAGAATGTTTTGATAAATGGGGTCTAGGGCTTTAAACTCGCTGGGCCAAAACTCCCTGTCGAGTTTATCGAGAACCCAGGTTACCGTTCCTGCTGGGATTCTTTGCGTGGCCACTACACCGTGGCCTACTTCGGGGCTGATAAATTTGAGCTCCGTATGGGGATGGATCATAGATGTGATAAATTCAATACAATGGTATAAATAGTTTGAATTTCTTTTTCACTTCGGGTGAAAAATATATTGCTTTTTAAAAAGATCCTAATTAACAAGCAATCAGATATTTGCGATGGGGTTATACCTCCGCGAACAATATTTTACTCCGCTCGATTCTCCAAATTACTCTCAGCAATGATGTAAAGCGGCCGATTTAGAATATTTCGATTAATCCGGCTGATATACGTACCGATTATCCCAAGTGAAATAAGCTGAATACCACCGATAAACATCGAGCTGATAATCAATGATGTCCAGCCGGTAATAGTCTCTTTCATCACAAAATGAGCGAAGATGGCGTAAAGGATGATCAAAAAGGAAACACCCGAAAATACAAAACCCAATTTAGTAACGAAGGAAAGGGGCTTATCAGAAAAGCCGGTAATACCATCCAGCGCAAAGTGAATCATTTTGCTAAGCGAGTATCCGGTTTCACCATGTTTCCGTTCGGCTCGCTCAAACTCCACGGCGGTTTGGCGAAAGCCCACCCACGCTATCTGCCCACGCAGGAATTTGGTCTGCTCAGGCATTCGCTTGAGCGCGTCCACCACCTTTCGATCTATCAACCGAAAATCGCCGGTATCTAAGGGTATTTCTATCGAGGTCATCCGCTGAAGAAGACGATAAAATGCCTTTGCGCTCCATTTCTTGAAAAGGGTTTCTCCTTTACGACTCTTTCGCTTGGCATAGACTACTTCAAATCCTTGTTGGTGTTTCGCGTAGAGCGCGGGAATCAATTCTGGAGGATCCTGTAAGTCGCCATCAATAATAATTACTGCATCGCCCTGAGTGGCATCGAGACCGGCGGTTACGGCAATTTGATGGCCGAAATTACGGCTAAGGTTGATGTACTTTACCTCTGGATGGTCATTGGCCAATTGCCGCAGCGTAACGAGCGAATTATCGGCGCTGCCGTCGTTTACAAAGATCATTTCGTAATCGAGCTTCATCGGATGCAATGCATCGCTTAGGCGGCGGAATAATTCAGGAAGTCCGTCTTCTTCATTATAAATAGGAACAACGATGGATAAATTCATTTTAGTCTTTTAAACCAATTATTTGATACTGGCGCACTTCACCATGCCATCCCACTATTTGCGTTTCATATGTGCTTTCTATTTTTTCGATCATGGGGTATTGATAGGCAGAAACTACGCTGCCAAGAGGGATATTATCGCCGGTAGTAAAATCGCATTTATAACCACGACGGCGCATCATTTCGACGTAAAAGTCTATTTGCGTATGGTAGCCATCAAAAGCGAGCAGTTGGTCTTTGAATTCAACCCTGTTGTGATAAGCATCCTGCATATAATAGCTCATCCAGTAATAGTCTTGCAAAGCCTTTCGGCTCGGTTGGTAGGTTACCATGAAGATGTCTCTGAAAGGCACTATTAGTAAACCAAGCACTAGAACGATGGGCACCCATCGTGGTGCTTCTGATTGCTGCAACCAGATGAATACTTGGTAAATGGTAAGGGCACTTAAAATGGCCAGGAAGGGGTATGCTGGGATATCGTACCAGGCCAATTTAGTTTTGGCTACGGAGATGACAAAGAGGTAAGTAATTCCCAGGATTGCTGCAAATGCTGCTAAATTCCGAATCCGCAAGTTGGGATGACGGAGCGAAGAAATCAATCCAAACAGTGCAAAGAATACCCAATAGACATAGTGGTCGGACCAAAGTTGATTGATGTAATACCAAAAATTGCCCGAGTTTTCAGAATTTACAGATAGGTAGCGGCCGCCAAGCTCATTGTACCACACCGCTTCAATAAATCCCGGATTAACGCTTTCGCGTAAAGGATAATAGCCAACGCCGAATACTATTATTGAAAGCAAGCCAAGATAAAGATGTTTTGAGCGAAGTAGCGTCCACAATTTACCTTTATACACGGCGTACAACAACAAGCCCGGCCCGATCATAAATATCGTTATTCCCTTAGTCCAAATTCCTGCGATTACGGCTACACAGGTGATGAAAAGAAATTTCGGTTTTCCCTTTTCAAGATAGGTAAAAAAGCTCATAGCCGTTATTGTAGCCCACAGGCAAAGCATCGAATCATAATCGCCATGTCGCGCGCCGTGATACACTATGTAACCATTGCTGGTAATCAGTACCACCGCTGCAACAAAGCCAAGGAGTTGAGATTTTAAGTAGCGGGAGCAGAATAAAGCCAATAATAGCGAAGTTGCAATGGCTGCCAATGCGGAAGGCAGCCTGAAGCTCGATTCATTCAATCCGAATAGCTTAAAGCTTAATGCTTGCAGCCAAATTAGTAATGGAGGCTTTGAATTCCACATGTCGGGCACACCGTCGAAAGTGGGTACAATCCATTGCCAGTCCTTAAACATTTCTAATGCATTTCGCGAAAGCCTGGCCTCATCCCAAATTTGAAAGGGTTGACGACCGAGATGACCAACCAGGGGCTGATACATCAGCAGAAGCAATGCGATTAGCGCAATCAGGTCAAACCCAACAACGTTCAGCTTGCCAATGCAAAATACCGTTCTCCTAAAAAAACTTGATTCTTTCAAATTCTGAAATTCAGAGTGAGCGCGAAAATAACTAATCTTCCTTAAGGCTGTTCGTGTCGCTTCAGCAAGCGCAAAGATGCCTTCTGTTTAATAAAACCTACTCAAAATTTTTTGCGAGTTTTGCACGCAAGCTCAATTGCCTACCTTACACTTTTTTATCAAATAAATGCAATTCAAATATTTTAAAGAAGATTTAAGCGCATCGCTGGTGGTGTTTCTGGTAGCCTTGCCGCTTTGTCTTGGTATAGCAGTTGCATCGGGTGCTCCGCCCTTGGCTGGGTTAGTGGCTGGTATAGTTGGTGGTATCGTAGTAGGCTTTTTCAGCCAATCGTCCTTGAGTGTAAGTGGGCCCGCTGCCGGACTCACCGCAATTATTGTAACGGCATTAGCCGATATGCCGTCCTTCGAAATGTTTCTTTTGGCAGTTGTCATCTCGGGTATTATTCAGATGGCACTCGGTTTTGCAAAAGCTGGAGTAATCGGCTATTATTTTCCCAACAGCGTTATAAAAGGAATGCTCGCGGCCATTGGACTCATTCTTATATTAAAACAAATTCCGCATGCCCTCGGCGACGATGCGGTGTATGAAGGGAGTATGGAGTTTTCCCAGACTGATAATGAAAATACGTTCACCGAAATTATCGGTGCATTCCGAAATATCAATCCTATTGCTGCGGCGATCAGCTTAGTTGCCGTGCTGATTTTGGTATTCTTCGATAAATTCAAACTGAAGCAATTTACCATTTTTCGAATCTTGCCGGCGGCTCTGTTTGCTGTGGTGGTAGGAGTTATACTCAATATCGGCTTAGACGCCTGGTGGCCAGGCTATACCTTGAAAGATTTTCACATGGTCAAACTACCGGTGTTTTCGAATTTTAGTGAATTGACTGATATTGTGGTTTTCCCAAACTTCAGAGCCATTACCGATAAGCGAGTTTATATCACAGGTATCACAATAGCATTAGTAGCAAGTATTGAAACTTTATTGAGTGTTGAAGCCAGCGACAGGTTGGATCCACTGAAACGCATTACGCCCACCAGCAGAGAGCTTAGCGCCCAGGGTCTTGGCAACGTAGTGAGTGGATTGCTCGGCGGCTTACCTGTAACCGCAGTTATTGTTCGCTCTTCGGCAAATATTGACTCCGGCGGGCGAACCAAGCTGAGCGCCATACTTCATGGGTTTTGGCTTCTTCTTAGTCTTGTTTTTTTGGGAGCCTACCTCAACTATATACCCTTAGCTGCATTAGCGGGCATCTTGTTCGTTGTAGGTTTTAAATTGGCGAAGCCGTCCATCTTTCTGGCAGAATACCAGAAAGGATGGGATCAATTCATCCCGTTTATAGTTACGGTGCTCGCCATTCTGTTTACCGATCTCCTCGTAGGTATCGGGATTGGTATGGCCGTTGGTTTGTTTTTTGTCATTAAGTCAAATTACCAAAAAGCTATCGTCCTGAAAAAGACCAGCTCTGGACTTGTTCTGAATTTCAAGCAAAATGTTTCTTTTCTAAACAAGGCCGAGTTGCTGCGATATTTGGCAACAGTAGAAGATGGATCTAATTTGAAAATCGATGTAGATGAAACTACTTTTGTGGACACCGACATTATTCAAACACTATCTGATTTCATAGAAACAGCTCCCGAAAAGGGAATAAAGGTCGAAGTAGAAGGATTGGAAAAACTCGCGGTTAAAAATCGGCAGGCAATTGTAGAAAACAACCCATAGGTATGAAAGCATATAAAAGGCTAATAAAACAAAATGCGGATTGGGCGGAAAGCCGCATAAAAGAGAATCCTGAGTTCTTTGAAAATCTTGCCAGGCTCCAAACACCCAAGTTCCTTTGGATTGGCTGCAGCGATAGCCGGGTTCCGGCCAACGAGATTACAAACACACAACCGGGCGAAATTTTCGTTCACCGCAATATAGCCAATATGGTGGTAAATACCGATTTGAATATGCTTTCGGTCCTGCAGTATGCCGTGGAAGTGCTCAAGGTGGAGCACGTCATTGTATGTGGACATTATGGCTGCGGTGGAGTAGAAGCCGCCATGAGCCATAAAGACTTAGGGCTCATCAACAAATGGCTGCGCAATATCAAAGATGTTTACCGCATTCACGAGAAGGAGCTTGGGGCTATAGCCGATCGCACGGAGATGCTTCGTCGATTAACGGAACTCAACGTCATTGAGCAAGTAAACGATTTGGCAAAAACGAGTATCGTCCAACGTGCTTGGCATGCTAGGAAAGCTCCGCATTTGCACGGTTGGGTTTATGGGTTATCAACTGGTAAAGTAAAAGAGCTCATTAATATGGAAGGCGGATCTGAGATCAACCCCTTGTATACGTTTGATTATTCGGGGCTGTAGCATTTTCTTGCATCAGCTTCCCTGATTTTTTTAGAATCGTATAAATAAAAGGCTCCTATCCTGCCGCTTTTTAGGATATTTCGATGATTGTGATTGGGGCTATCGCAGCGCAATTAATTGCCTTCTGCAGCCTTCAAATTTCCCCTTATCATCTCCAAATAGAATGTGTAATCTTCGGGATTCATGGTGGGCTTTTGGGTTTCGATTACTTCGAGCGCTTTTCGATAAGCCGCCAAGGCTTCCATTTTTCGCCCCACGTTAAGCAGCGCTTCGGCTCGGCTGTCGTAAAGGTTCGCATCGCCGGGGTGCACCGTTATTGCCCAGTCGAAAATGTCAAGAGCTTGATCCCATTGGCCGGTTTCGGCGGCGATATAGCCCAAGCTGTTTATCTCCGCCGCCGATGGAAGTCTGTCGTATTCGAGCCAATACCATTTCTCGGCATACCAAGCTTTGAGATGGTCGAAGTAAGAAAGCGATTTATCTTCGAGAAATGCTTCCGCTTCCGCTTCGCTTAAGGTAAGAAAGCGGCCAAAATCGATCAAGCCATCCGAAATAGAAGCAGCCGGGGTTTCGCTATGGCCGAGCCCTGTATACTCCGAATAGGTGAAAATAAAATTTGATTTTTTGTCGGCCGCAGTATATATCGAATCCATTTGAGCAGAAGCAGTTCGAAAGCTGTTTTCCATCTTCCCTTCCGTTCCGGCTGTGAGAAAGGCGTAATGATTTGGCGGAGTTGGGTAGCGCAAGACTGTTTTCAGATCGTCGACCAATTGGCCATTGTCGTAAACCGTGTTTGGGCTCACAGCTATTACCGCTTTAAAAAGGGCGTCGGAGCGCAGAGCGTCGTGGAGTACAAAAGTGCCTGCCAAGCTGTGGCCAATGGCTACACGGAGCGGAGATGATGGAAAACGGGCTTCAACAAACGGCTCCACTTCAGAAGAAATAAATGATCGGAGCCCGTCGGCTTCTCCTATCACATTGGGCGCCCAACCTTCGCGCTCGCTGGGAGATCGGGGCGCTGGTGTAAATTCTTTCGGTCGGTTTTCGGTGTGGATGCCAACGGCTACAAACGGTTGAATAGAACCTGTGGCTCGCAAGTATTCAGCTATCTCACAGGTCATTTTAAAGAAAGCACCAAATTGGGCGTCAAAGATGTAAATGCGCATGTAAGTTTGCGCAGCTTCGCGATTATAGTCAATAGGGAAAGCCAAATCAACGATGCGCTGCTCACCAAAGACGGTGCTGGCAATAGTATCAGTTTGATAAAGCAATCCTTGGCTGTAACACGCATTCGACAGCGTAAGAACGGAAAGGGAAAGGGCGACTCTAAAGAATTTCATATTCTGCTATTTGCGACCAAAGTATAGCTTTCAAAAGAGAAATCGCGGATTTCTTCTGATCGGTGGCCTATCCTATAAGCTACCTGTTGGCCGGTCGATTGTCTATATTTGGAAATAAACTTTTTGCTGTGACGCCATTGATTTTAACACTTGGGATTATCTTTATGGGGATAGCTTTCCTGATAACGAAGAAAAATGCCCAATATTTATTAGCGGGTTACAATACCGCAAGCCCAGAGGTGCGGGCGCAGTTCCGGCTAGAGCCTTACCTGCGTTTTTTTAAGTTGTTTCATATATTTCTTGGGCTCAGTATTACATTGCTCGGATTTTTGGTTCGCTCCGGTTTTGGCGATGAATTGGCCCTAAATTTCTTGGTGATATATATTTTACTCGCCTACAGCTTCTTGGTATATGATGCAAATCGGTTTTCGACCGGAAAATATGCGAAGCGAAGCAGAATAGCAGGCATCGTTTTGATAGTAATCACAGTATGCATTTTAGTTTTACTTGTTTGGGCATCCCGTTCTTCGAAGTTCGGGTTTCTCAGCGATCATTTCAAAATCTCAGGTGTTTCCGGCATTCAGCTTCGATACGACCAAATCGCTGAAATAAAACTTCTGAATTAAATGCCGCCAATCCGCTCGAAAAGCAGCGGATTTTCAACGTTTGTCATAAGAAAAGGGGCATTCAAAACTTCAGATGGACAAGCGGTACATTTAATAATGGATCAACAGGAAGAACCGTACCTGCTCATCCAACCCAAAGTGGGGAAGCCGATCTATTATTCGTCTTTTGCAACTGACGAAGCTGCAATAAAGGTCGAATTCGAAAAGCGGATGATGGCGCCGTAAACACTTAATTTTCGTTGCAACCCATCCGGCGCAACTCGTTTTGAAGCCGTTCCAGGAAAATTTGTTTTTTATCGGGTGGCCATTTCATGATGTCACTCATTTTAGACTCGATACTATCGGCCAAGGTTCGACTCTCTAGGGCCAGCTTTTCTTTACGTTCGATTGCAGCGTACCACAGTAAACTGTCCATATTACCTGGCTTTTCGAGATTCCGCAATGTATCGGCCAAAGCAAATCGTCCACTGCGCAGCCCGATGGCTGTGCAATGGAGTTCTGCCAAAGAGTTCAAATCGGCATCGGAAAGATCGTGGGCCGGCTTTGACAAATCACCACAAGAAACGGCGATGCAGAGCGCAAAGATGAAAGCGAAATTGACGTATGGAGCTACTGGATATTTCCGGGCCATTCAATTTGCGTTAGCACAGCATTTCCAACAGCATAGCCCATTTCTAAGCCGGCGCTGTTGTCCATTTCAAAATGGATTCCGCCGTATAATCTGGAATTGGCGCACTCTTCGGCCATTTGATAGAAGCTGCTGTACGTGCGAGAAGTAAATCCGTATTGCAATTGACTCAAGTCAGTAAAGTCATAATTACCGTCGCCGTTTGTAAAAAGGCTATTAAATAATGTGATGCCTGCGCCTATTTCTGCCGAATGGCCCGATACGTAAGCAGGAAAAGGTGGAGTTCCTATTACAGTATTGAAATTTGGATCGATGTACAATTTGATGTACGTCACCGGTCGCATTAACATATAATCGTACTTGCCCTTCCAGCAACTTACAAATGCATCGCTTTCGCAAACGCCCAACATTCCGAAAGCAACCACAGTTTTTTCAAGGGTTGCGCCCGTTTCCGAAAGGAGTTGTTTCAGGATATTGAAAGTATGGCCTGCAGGCGTGCACGTTTGGAATGGGTCATCGGCCCAATATTCGGCAATCAGCTCCTCTTCTGGGGTGTTTGAATTTACTTGGTTGTAAACGTCCATTGCAGCTTGATAGAATTCAGAGTTTTCAGACGTACTGAATGTTAGATGTGCATCTGGTTGGCTGGTCTCGGCAATATTTGATAGAAAAGTGCGATTGTCTTGCCAGTTCGGACTTAATGGGGTGGGTGTAGCATCAGTAGGGATCCAGCAATAATCTCCTAGGGGTAATTCGTAAGGGGTTTGAAAAGGATTGAGATAAGATTCATGGCCTCCATCATTCATACTGATTTGATAAATAGCATCGGCCAATGCTTTACCAAAATTTTCTGACCGCTCCACTATATCTTCATCTTCGTTTACGCTGAGTTCGGAAGCATAAGCGGATTCAAGTTGGGCTATTAGGCCTTCTACTGCCTCGTCCATACTTGCCAAAAACATATTGCGCATGGTCTCCGCACAGACCGTGTTGCATACCAATGCCCAGTTATATTTTTCTTGATTATTTGGTGTAGGAAGGCTACCCACTGGAAAACCTTGAATTTGCCCCGCCAAAGATTTTGCACCGGGAATGCCATGCACCGCACCCTCGTAGGCGGCTATACCCAAATAGCCATAGGCTCGAGCCGCAACTGTAGGGAAAAAGCCGTCCATGTCGCGCGTGATATCGCATTGTAAGGCGAAATAATCTTGAACAACTTCACCGCTGTAGGATTTGGTAAGTGCACTTGGCGATGTGGGAGTGCTGGGATTTTGATCGTCGTCGTTTTGACAGGACGCTAAGGCTAAGCTGAAGCTACCCAAAATTAAAATGCGTTTCATGAGTTGGTTAATTGATAGGTTACGGGGATAAAAATACATTTTTTGTCGTTCAGCCGACATACATCCCCGATAAATTTAATCTGAGCAATGATGTGAGATGCCAAGCTGTTAACAATGTGAATTTGGTCGCGGTTGAAAACTTTACGCAAAGCGCATCCTTCACGCTTCGAAGGAGTATAATTTAACGGCAGTAAATCCACTCACTTATGAAAGTTCTCCTTATTGGTGCGACGGGCACTATTGGCCAGGCAATCGATGAATTACTTCAGCGTCAAGGCCATGAAGTTATTACCGTAAGTCGAAAATCATCGCCTTCGGTCAACATCAGAAGCAAGGAAGGTATTGTCGATCTTTTTAAAAATATAGGCGTTGTAGATGCGGTGATTTGTGCTGCTGGAGCCGCTAGTTTTGGAAAGGTCACCGATTTGAGTTCCGATCAGTGGAAGCTCGCCTTAGACAGCAAACTCATGGGGCAGATCAATTTGGCAAGCGAAGCTTTTCACCATATTTCTAAAGGAGGGGTTGTAATACTCACTGGAGGTATGACGGCCTATGCCCCATGGCCCAATTCGACCACCTTCGCTATGGTAAATGCTGGCCTGGAAGGTTTTGTCCGAGGCGCAGGTGTAGATTTGGGTAGCACAAAACGTATTCTGGTTGTGCATCCTCCACTGATTTCCGAAACGGCAAAAGCCATGGGTCAAAACCCAGCAAAATACCCAAGTGCAGAGAAAGTAGCCGAGACATATGTGGCGGCTCTGGCAGGAAACGAAACGGGGAAAGCTATTTTTTGCCCGGGTTACTCACCTGCATGATGCTTCTTAGAATTTTTTCGGATTACTTAAATCTACGGTCCCGATTTCTGCTTCATTCGGACTTGTTGCATAAAGTACTCCCGATTGAAAACTCGCGTCATAAAGGATATAGTAGCTTAGATAAGCAATGATTTTTCCGTTCTGTTGGGTATGAAAATAGGCAGTACGTGCTTGAACCAGGGTAGTGTCCGATCCACATTTTATCTCAATTCTTATCTCCTCCTTCATGTCTTCGTCTTGATCTGGCACCGGCAAAGGGTTGTTTTTATTGCTCACTACTTCGGTGTTTTGCGAAATAAGGACAAAACCTGTGGGCGTTTTTTCTATTCCGCAAGTAAGTATTAAGAGCTCTTCTGAATTTTGATTGCAAGGTTCTATCTGCGCCAAACTTCTGGTGCAGCCACCCATAATCAAAGCAAAGAGCAACAGACCGAACGGTATAATTTCACTGAGCTTGAACTTTGTATTCCGCAGCTCGGGAACTGACTTTTTCATATCAGCCAAATTACAAATTCCTTGCCTTTTTCTTGGACCGAACTTTTTAGCTCCCGATTCTATTCTTGTTACCTTCGCCAAATAGTCTATGATGCGCTATTTAATTATGATCTTCGTATTTATTGTCAGCCTTTTTGCTAAAGGGCAGAATAAGGTAGGTTTCGAGACCATGGTCAATACCTTGGTTAAGGGCAAGGTAGATACTATAACGAGCGGAGAAGTGGCAGCTCTTTTGATCAAGCCCAACACCATTCTCTTAGACGCGCGCGAACCCGAAGAATTCGCGGTGAGCCATATAGCTGGCGCGCGAAACGTGGGCTACGATAAATTTGATTTCAATGCTTTACCCGACTTAAAAAAAACAGACACTGTATTAGTTTATTGCAGTGTCGGTAAGCGTAGCGAAGACGTTGCTTTCAAGCTTAAAAAAGCTGGCTATATTAATGTGTATAATCTCTATGGCGGTATCTTCGATTGGACAAATCGCGGCTATCCTGTTGTAAACGACCGCAACGAACCCGTAAAATGTGTTCACCCCTACAGCGACCTATGGGGCTATTGGGTCAATAATTTAGAGAAGTGTTATGAACCACGATAGTTTGCTGATGATCTTTGCCAAAAATCCTGAAATTGGCAAGGTTAAAACCCGATTGGCCAAAACTATAGGCGACGAGCAAGCCTTAATGATCTATGTAAAACTATTGGAGCATACGCATGCTATTTCCGATCGGGTATTTGCCGATAAGGCGGTTTTCTATTCCGATAGAGTTCAGGAATTCGATATCCTTGACTACTACAAGTTTCCAAAGTTTTTGCAAAAAGGCCAAGACCTGGGCGAGCGAATGGATCGCGCTTTCGGCCAAGCATTTGCTCAGCAATATGAAAAGGTGGTAATTATTGGATCCGACTGTTTCGAACTCAATACCGAGATTATTGAGGATGCACTTACTGCCCTCGATGATTATAATGTGGTGGTTGGGCCCTCGCACGATGGCGGATATTATCTATTGGGCATGGATCGGCATTATCCGCATTTGTTTCGAAACAAAAATTGGAGCACACCCGATGTATTCCTCGACACGCTGCTCGATCTCAAAAAATTGAATCTGAGCTATAATTTATTACCCACGCTAACCGATGTGGATGAAGAGAAAGACCTCGGCGAATTACGAAAGCTGTTGGTCTGAAAGTACATTCTCAAGAAAACACTATATGAACATACCTGAAAGCAGTGCCCCTCGTGTGGTAATAGTCGGAGGCGGTTTCGGTGGACTACAGCTCGCCAAGCATCTACCGGGCAATATGTTTCAAATTGTACTGATCGACAAGCATAATTACCACGCTTTTCAACCACTGCTCTATCAGGTGGCTACGGCGGGTTTGGAGCCTGATAGCATTGCTTATCCCATTCGCAAAATTTTCGCCAAAAAAAAGAATTTCTATTTCAGAGTTGCCGAAGTCTTGGGCGTAAATCCCGATAAGAAATGTATTTCTGCTTCGATCGGCGATTTAGAATACGATTATTTGGTTTTAGCTACTGGCACAGTAACTAATTTCTTCGGAAATGAACATATTCAGCGCTTTGCCATGAGTATGAAAACCGTGCCCGAAGCTTTGGATATTCGCTCTTTGATATTACAGAACTTTGAAAAAGCCTTGCTCACCGATGATCTCAAGATTAGGGCAAGCCTTATGAATTTTGTGATTGTTGGTGGCGGACCAACGGGGGTGGAGCTTGCTGGAGCCATATCGGAATTGAAGAATCACGTATTGCCCAATGATTATCCAGATCTCGACTTACGTCGAATGCAAATTCACCTTATTGAAGGTCAAGACCGACTGCTTCCACCCATGTCGGAACAAAGCGGCAAAAAGGCTCAAGAGTATCTTGAAAAGATGGGGGTAATTGTATGGCTTGGCACCCAAGTGAAGGATTATGATGGTCGAATTATTACAACATCGGGCAAACCGATGGACACTCAGACCTTAATCTGGGCGGCTGGGGTACATTGCATCCCGCCAAAAGGTTTGCCAGCTGATTCCTTGGTTAAAGGCAACCGGATAAAAGTAGACGTCCACAATAAGGCCGAAGGTTTCGATGGACTATACGCTATTGGCGATTTAGCCTATATGGAAACAGAAAAGTTTCCGAAAGGGCATCCACAGGTTGCACAACCCGCCATACAACAGGGTAAAAACCTCGCTAAAAACTTCGTTCGTATGCGGAGTGGAAAAGCCTTAAAGCCATATCGGTACAGAGATTTGGGGTATCTTGCAACTATTGGGCGTACCAGAGCGGTTGCTGATCTGCCGGGCTTTAAAACACAAGGCGCGCTCGCATGGTTTATCTGGATGTTCGTGCATTTACTGGCGCTTGTCGGCTTTCGCAATAAAGTTGTCGTTTTCTTCAACTGGACTTACAATTTTTTCAATTACGATAGGGATATAAGGTTGATAATAAGACCTTATAGGAAGGATTGACTACAACAGCTGTTGTTTAAGATTAGATTTATCGAGCCCATTTCAATCGAAATCAATGGCTCGCTTCCGTAGAGTGCGGTGGAAATGCGCTAAATGATCGTTAAATTTGTGTGATCACACTTTTCTCATACAACTATTTCGAGCGTTATCAGTCATGGACTCAAAAGCAAATCATATAGAAGTGGAAGATTTACAGTTGGCAAAAGCTTGTATCGGTGGTGATAGCCGTGCCCAAGCTCAACTGTTTGAAATCTATTCACCACCAATGATGGCGATGTGCCTGCGCTACGGTGAGAATTATGCCGAAGCTCAGGATATGTTGCAGAACGGCTTTGTTAAGGTTTACCAGAAGCTTCACCTTTACAACGGTAAAGGCCCGCTAGGTGCCTGGATAAGAAAGACAGTGGCAAATAATGCCCTGGATCAAATAAGGAAGAACCGCAGAGAGCGCGATCATTGGTTCGAACTCAAAACGGAAGTAGAATCGGAGCGCGATGTAGAGTTAGCGGAGCTTTCTGAGAGTGATCTGGAGCAGCTTACGCTCGCTCAGCTTATGGAATTGATTCAGAAAATGCCTACTGGATACCGCATGGTGTTCAACCTCTATGCGGTAGAAGAATATAGTCACAAAGAAATTGCTGAGAAATTGGGGGTCACCGAAAGTACATCGAAAACCCAATATCGCAAAGCCAAAGCATACATGCGACGATTAGTCGAACAAGAATTAAAAGAAACCTACAGTGCACAAAGACTCATTTGAACAAATTATAGGCGCAAAACTACGAGGAGCTTCGGCTGCTGTGCCTTCTGGTGCGTGGGATGCTATTCGCAAAGAAACGAACGCGCCCGGTCAATCTGGCCTTTCAAATCAAGGTATTTCATTTGTCGGTATGGCAATTACGGCCGTTATTATGATTGGTGGTATGGCGCTGTACAGTCCATCTTCCACTACCGGGCGTACTTCTGAATTCGCATCAATTACCCCCAGTCCAGCAACATCAGAACCAACATCACCTTACGCCCTAACTTCAACCGAGCCGGAAATTAAGCTCGGAGCGAAATTAGATGAGTCGCCAGTGCCAATTGAAGTAGACCAAGCGCCTTCGGTATCAGTACAAATAAGTAATGCGGCATTGATTGCCACGCCAGCAGAGCTAACTTCCATTTCCATGACGCGTGTATCACCGATACTTGTTGAGAAAGGAATGGAGCCACCGGCGCTTTTGAAAGCTAACTCTGCCGGGGCTTTGGCCGCAGCTGAATCGCCCCAAGCCCGAATTTCTGCATCGGTCGTGGAAGGTTATGCCCCGCTTACCATCCAACTCATTAATACCGGCAAGGCAGATGTCAATGTTTGGGATTTCGGCAGCGGAGAGCGTATCGGCGCCAGTATAGATGCCGAATTTGACGAACCTGGGACGTATCGAATATACCTGATAGCTTCCAACGAAAATGGCAAGTCAACGCAGGACGAAGTGACCATCGTAGTTCGTGAAGCTTCGTCATTCGACATCCCAAATAGCTTTTCGCCAAACGGCGATGGACTCAATGAGTCGTATGGCGTACGAAGAGCCTTGCACATTAAGGATTTCTTATTGGTTATAACCGATGAACAGGGAACCAACATTTTCCAAACAAAGGATTTGAACCAATCTTGGACCTTTGATCCTTCGCGGTTAGCACACCCGGAATCCAGACTCTTTGTAAATTACCGTGCGGTAGGCGAAGATGGCGTAGTTCACGCCAAGGTAATGATGCCGCTCACGGTAATTCGGTAAGCTTCCAAGCCAAATAGAGTTGCAGAAATCGATCGTAATCTTCGGTGCCATCAGTTATGCCCTGCAACTTCAGGTACCCATCGTTTACACTTTCGCTTAATTCGGGAAAATAAGCCTTATGTTTAAAATAGGCCGCTCGAATGGCTTCGCGGTCCCGCAGGAGTTCCATTGGTATGCGATCGTGAATAGCGCTTAGTGCAGCTTTATCTTGCGTGCGATTGACTTCTTGAGCTATTTGGCGCCATATAGCGTATGCGCCCGCGTATTCGGCCATCCGTTCCCCGCTTCGAATACAAGCTAAATAGGCTATAAAATTGGCTTCGGCTTCGCTCGAAATACCATAGGCATGCGCAAGTTCATGGGCTTTTACGAATATCATCGAAATATTTGGTAGGGCTGGATCTACGTTGGCTTCGCCTGTGAATGGATTGTAAATCCCAGAAATACTCAATCGGCGGAGCGCACCTTCGGGACGGATCAAACGCACGGAGCTTTGCCAATCCGGGTGGTAACCCACCTGGCGAAGTTCACGACGAACCCACGAAGAAATGGCCTGATCGCTCGGCATAGTGGCGAGCGATACGATACTGGAATCGGTCGGGATCCCTTCGATATTTTTTCGGGCATCGAAGGCATCTTTCACGGCTTCGAAATAAACATCGACAATTGCGACTTCGGCGGGTGCAGGTGGAAGATTTGCACGCACTGCAAAACCTTTGTCCAGGTATGCATAGCCGAAGCAAACTAAGAAGAGCGAAATCCAGAAGCCAACCAAATTTACCGTCCGCCTTCCAAAACTTCGGCGGCGGCTTTCGCTCGATAAGCGGAAAACTAGCCAAAGAACAAGCGCAATGAACATAATGGAATAGCCAGGCAATATCCAAATAGGGTAGGCCACCGCTTGAAGCGTGCGTAGAATTGGGAAGAACCGAAAAAAATAAACCCGTTCGAAGATATCCGGGTTCAGGGCAAATATTATCCGAATAAAAAAGGCCATTCCCAGAAGGATAAGTCCCCACCAGCGAATGGCCTTTTGAAAAATCTTCATGCTACTTCGCCACAGGTGATTCCGCTGGTTTTAGCTCGCGAACGCCCGTCTCATAAAGCGTAAATGCCACTATATCGGCTTGCTCATCGATGACTTTTGAAATCGGTTTCCCTGCTCCATGTCCTGCTTCGGTTTCAATGCGAATTAGCACAGGGTTTTCCCCGGCATGGGCTTCTTGCAAGCGAGCTGCGAACTTGAAGCTATGAGCGGGTACTACACGGTCATCGTGATCGCCTGTGGTAACCATAGTAGAAGGATACACTACCCCGTCTTTTAGATTGTGGAGTGGGGAGTACGCGTATAGGTAGTCAAACTCAGCTTTACTGCTATCTGCAGAACCATACTCGGGTACCCAGCCTTTTCCGACGGTGAATTTTTGAAAGCGAAGCATGTCCATTACTCCCACGGCAGGCAGCGCAACTGCGAATAATTCGGGGCGCTGTGTCATTACGGCACCAACCAATAATCCACCATTCGACCCTCCGCGAATGGCCAGTTTTTCAGGAGATGTATATTTCTCACTGATTAGGTATTCGGCGGAAGCTATAAAATCGTCAAACACATTTTGCTTCTTCTCTTTCATGCCCATTTGGTGCCACTTTTCACCATATTCGCCTCCACCTCGCAAAATTGCCAAGACGTAAACCCCTCCATTTTCAAGGAAGCAAATATTCGCAGCACTGAAGCTTGGGCCAAGGCTAACGTTGAATCCACCGTAAGCGTAAAGCAGGGTGGTGTTATTCCCGTCGCGTTTGATTCCTTTCTTATGTACAATAAAGATGGGTAAGCGTGTACCATCCTTGCTCACCACCCATTCTTGATGCGACTCGTAGGCATTGGGATCAAACTTTACATCGGGGGCTGCGAAAACGGTGGATTCACCAGATTTCACATCGAGTTCGAAAATAGTGGAAGGGTAGGTAAAGGAAGTAAAGCTGTAAAACACACTTTCTTGTTCGACTTTGCCGCCAAAACCACCTGCACTCCCAGGAGCAGGTAGTTCAATATGGCGCACTAGCTTTCCGTCATAGTCGAATTGACTTATCACGGAGGTAGCATCTTTCAGATATTCAGCAAATAAATACCCACCACCAGTAGAGACATTAGAAAGGGTAATTTCTCTTTCGGGAATTATGTCCTTCCATTCTTCCTGCGCATAGTTCTTAGGATCGATGTTCACCACGCGGTAGTTCGGCGCGCCGAT
Source organism: Flavobacteriales bacterium (assembly GCA_038321615.1). Taxonomy (GTDB): domain Bacteria; phylum Bacteroidota; class Bacteroidia; order Flavobacteriales_D; family Cryomorphaceae; genus JBBQFC01. The sequence continues at coordinate 19,143 of JBBQFC010000019.1, forward strand.
GTCCGTTCGGGCTATGAGCTTACCCTTCTTATGGTCGAGAATTGTCGTTTTGTTGGAATAGCCGCTGCAAATTTTAGTAAGGGGTCCGTCGGACTTCAAATTCTTAATGAAGGTTTCGAAGCCATCGGTACCAGAGGCGGCGTACATTACAAAGTATTCCTCGTCTTCTGTCACACTTCCGTAATGGTAAAGATTAGGCGACTCTGCATTGCGATAAAAGAGTTTATCTTCAGATTGGGGAGTGCCCAACTTATGAAAGTAAATGCTGTGATCCTTATTGTCGCCGCTTAACTCTTGTCCTTGCGCCGGAGCTGGATAGCGTGAGTAGTAGAATCCTTCTTCCGTCCAGGAAGCACCCGAAAATTTAACCCAAACCAACTCATCGGAGAGCTGGGTGTTGGTGGCGATTTCGCGAATGTAGATTTTTGACCAGTCAGAACCCGCTTCGCTTTGCGAATAGGCTATGTATTTATCATCGGGTGAAGCTTCGAGCAAAGAGATTGAAATCGTACCACCTGCCGACATAGCATTGGGGTCGATAAATACTTGCGGTTCGGCATCTTTTCCTTTTTGGAAATAGATTACCGGTTGATTTTGAAGCCCGTCGTTTTTGTAATAAAAGAAGTATTCGCCCACTTGCATAGGAGCCGACAAGCGCTCGTAATCGAAAAGTTCGGTCATTCGATCCTTTATCTGATCTCTAAAAGGAATTCGTGAAAGATAGCTTTGCGATACTTCGTTCTGAGCTTTAACCCAAGTGCCTGTTTCGGCCGACGTATCGTTTTCTAACCAAGCATAAGGTTCGGCTACTTTTACTCCAAAATAGTCGCGTTCTACGTTGTCTTTCCGCGTTTCGGGATAGGTTATTGGGTCTTCCATAGTGGTTTCTACTGTGGGGCTGCAAGCAATCATAGTGAGCGCCGCGCAACTCACTGCCAGATTATTTATTTTCATCATCGTTCCTTCGAGTGGTTTTGCCAAATGTAGAAAGAACATTGCAAGAAAGGATAAACAAGGAGAATCCAAATTAGGAGAATGAGCAGTGAGAAGCCCCGATAATTCAGAATCCAAGTCCAAAAATAAAGGAAGTAACCAAAAATAAGTCCGAAAAGGATAGTGGCCACGATGGAAGCGCTAAATTTTACGGATTTCACCAGCCCCAAATTTGTAGTAGCTAATATGCTGCAGACTCCAGCAAGAACCAGCCCTGCTGCCGATATTCGGATTTGCCTTTCAAATTCATCACTATTAATGAGAAAGCTGAAAACAAAAAGGATTAAAGCAGCGATAATTGCGACTACCGAAAATATACGGCAGTAGAGAGCGATGATAGGGGTTTTCATTGGCTTGGAAAAAAGAAACTCCGGATCGTGAGGCCGGAGTTTAGTTGCATTTTGGGAATAACTCCCGAGACAGTTTACATGGTAAAGCTAAACAAGGAATTTGATGAAGTCAATGGCCGATTTTAATTAGCTCAGAAATTTGTCTCGTCGTCCACGTCTAATATGAGGAGTGCTTCCGAAAGCTCACCGACTGCTTTTACGTCATTCTTGGCTCTTGCTAAAACTTTGCCTCGTTGATAAATGCGTATTGCTTGATCGGTATGGCCCGTTTGTTCGAGTAATTTCCCTAACTGATAATAGGTGGGAAGATAATCTGGGTCGATGTCGACAATTCGCTTGAATATCTTTATGGCTTTATCGATCTCTTCGTCCTTTTTGTGCTCCAATGCAGCCGCATAATTAAGAAAAGTATCTTTTGGATTCTTTTCCAACATTTCGGAGATCATGTCTAAACGTGTGCTACTCATAACTTCTGGGATTTGATTGTGCGAAAAATCCGCTCATCCACAAATTTAAACCTATTGGCTGGGTTCTCATAGGATTTTAGCGTCCGCATAGGCGTAAGTTATTAACGAATTTTATCAGGTTATTAAGGGGTGTTCGTCGCCGACATTGCATAGCTAATAGCCTCTTCGGGGGGTGAATTAGCAAACCATCTGATTTCGGGTCTATTGCGAAGCCATGTCATTTGCCGCTTTGCATACCTGCGGCTATTTTGTTTGATCATAGCTATCGTTTCGTCCAAGCCAGCTTCGCCATCGAAATAGGGCCACCACTCTTTGTATCCTACCGTCTGTAAAGCTTGCTGTTCGCGAAACGCCCGAACAGCGCGGGCTTCGTCTTCGAGGCCAGCTTTACACATAGCATCGACCCTTGAATTTATGCGTGCGTAAAGGGCTTCGCGTTCTAGTTCTAAACCTATAAAAACCGCTCTAAAAGGGGGCGTCAACTTCGAAGTCAATCTTGTATTTGAGTCTTTGCTCAATTCAGCAATTTCGATTGCGCGGATAAGCCGAACCGGGTTTGCCAAGTCGATCGTTTTCAGCTTAACCGGATCAATAGACTTCAATCGATTTCGCAAGCCTTCGAGTCCTTCCTGTGCAAACAAAGAATTCAATTCGGTGCGCAAGGTTGCATCACTAGGTGCAGCATCGAGCCCCTTAATTAAAGCATCGATATAAAGTCCGGAACCTCCAACAACGATGGGAACCTTACCTTGCTTGGCTATTCGCGCTATCACCGCTCTTCCTTCCAGCTCAAATTGGCCCGCGGTATAGTTTTCGCCGATGGAGCGGGTGTTGATAAAATGATGTTTCACAGTAGCTAACTCCTGAGCGGATGGTTTGGCGGTTCCGATCGACAATTCACGATAAAACTGGCGGGAGTCAGCAGAGATTATTTCGCCATCTATTACTTTCGCGATCGAAATGGCGCAAGCAGTCTTTCCCACCGCCGTCGGGCCGCAGACCACAATGACCGTAGGCAACGGAGTAAGTGAAACTCTGGCTTTAATGATCTTCTATTGAATACCCGCCGAAATCTTCTTCGTCGAAACCATACTCTTCGTCAAAATCGTCTTCGTCTTCATCAAAATCACCTTCCATTCCGGGTAGATCTTCCGGCAATTTTGAATGCTCATCGGGGCTATGGCCAAAACTCAGGGCGAGGTGTGGATAAGACTGCTCGGCAACCGAAACAGATATTTCCACAAGCTCGACGTAGAATATCCACATCCGCATGAAATCGTAGAGGTAGAATAGCTTCGAACCCGGTGCATTGAGCAGATCTTTTAGCTGGGTGCTTACCATTGGGTGCACTACTTCGTCGCCATCGCCAACATCGAGCAGCGCAATTTCTTCTCCTTTCTCCCATTCATCATCGCTGAGGTAAAAGGACGCCAATTCCAGACCTTCGAATTCAAATGCCCTTAGGATGGCCAAATGCAAATTCTCAAAAGTGTCAGTCGCTGCGATTTCAATATCGCGAAACACATCGGGAACGCTGTCGGGTAGTACGCGGAATTTGTAGATTTCCATAACGGTGGTAAAGGTAAGAAAGTCCCTTTCGATGGTGCAATCTTGAAATTAGAGAAACAAAAAAGCCGCCGGAAGGCGGCTTTTAGAGCTGAATAGAATTGTAAAATTAAGATGCAAGCTTGAGACGCACACCGGCACTAATGTAGAAGGTGTTGTTCCTGATATCATTGAAGTTTGAAGCATTCTCGGACGCATCGGCATTTTTGCTCAGGCCAAACTCGTAGTTCACGTCTAAAAAGAAAATGCTCACATCAAGACCAGCACCAACTTGTCCACCCCATACACTCGATTTCCAGTCGATCTCATCGTCAATAATGTTTTGTGAAAAAGTGGTTTTCGTCAAGAAAGATATTGACGGGCCGGCCATGATCCTGAAATTTATGAAAGGATCAGTGTCGGGGTTTAGGAAACGGAAACCACCGAGAATTGGAATAATAACCCCACCTATCTCTTGGTCATAGCTAACGTCTGCACCATTTAAATCAGTCGATGAAAACTCCGTATTTCGCTGAAAGTATTGAATCCCTGGATAAAGAATCCAATTATTTCCAATCAAAACGTTTGCTCCTACTTGGTACCCTACCTTCGCCTGCGTATTTACACCGTCTGGTGTTTCGGATACGTTGCTGAAATTCAGACCCGCCAAGGGACGGATTTCAAATTGAGCCATCGCACTAAATGTCCCCGCCAAAAGAAGTGTAGCGAGTAAAATGGATTTTTTCATGTTTTTCGGTTTAAGATTAAATATTTATCTCAGGTTGATCCTGAGTATTTAACCCAAATCAACTTGTGTGCCTAAAAGGTCTTCCATAGTTTCGGCCCGGCGAATGAGATGAGGCTCACCGTGCTTTATGAGGATTTCTGCCGGACGAAAGCGGCTGTTATAATTGCTGCTCATGGTATAGCAATACGCTCCAGCATTTGAGAATACCAAGATGTCGCCAGCTTTAATTTCTTCGATTTGACGGTCGTTTGCGAAAGTATCGGTCTCGCAGATATAACCTACTACCGAGTACACCCTTTTCTTTCCTTCGGGGTTTGAACCGTTGCGTATATGGTGGTAAGCACCGTAGAGCATTGGGCGAATAAGGTGGTTCATCCCAGTGTTCACCTGAGCGAAAACGGTGGCGGTAGTTTGCTTCAAAGCGTTGACACGGGCAAGAAAATACCCAGCTTCGCTGACCAAAAATTTCCCAGGTTCAAATTCTATGCGCAGCTCTTGGCCATAATCTTTACAGAAATCTTTGAACATAGCGGTCATTTGGACTCCCAAGTCTTCCACGTCTGTTGCAAGGTCGCCAGGCTTGTATGCCACCTTAAAACCACTACCGAAATCGATGTATTCGAGTTGGTTGAAATGCTGTGCGGTGTCAAAAAGGAGTTCTGCACCGCGCAAAAATACCTCAACATCCAGAATGTCGCTACCCGTATGCATGTGCAAACCGTTGACATGGATTCCCATTGACTTTACGATTCGCTCCAGATGACGGGTTTGATGAATGCTAATCCCAAATTTGGAGTCGATATGCCCTACGGAAATATTGTTGTTGCCCCCAGCGTGAATATGCGGATTAATTCGAATGCACACCGGGTAAGAACCATGGTAATGAGCGCCAAACTGTTCGAGAATACTCAGATTGTCGATATTTATTCGAACGCCTAATTCTACCGCTGCCTTGATCTCTTCGAAACCCACGCCGTTAGGTGTGAAAATTATCTCTTCCGGTTCGAAACCGGCACGCAGACCTAAGTCCACTTCCTGTAACGATACTGTATCCAAACCGCTGCCTAAGGACTTGAAAAGTCGGAGGATGTTAATATTATTCAGCGCCTTGCAAGCATAGTTGATGCGTAAATCCGCACCAGAGAAAGCAGATTTTAACTGCGCATATCGGGCGGCGATCGTTTCAGCGCTGTACACATAAAGCGGATCGCCGAAAGATTGGATTAAGTCGGTGACAGGTACGCCGTCAATTTGAATATGAGTGGTGGGCATGGAAGTTTTTTATACGAGTTCTAAGGTTTCAATACAGGCTTCGGCCGCGCGGTAGCCGCTGCGCAAAGCACCTTCAATGGATGCATTCAAGAGATAATCGCCGGCCAAATAAATATGCGAAGCTATTTGCGATTGCTCGGCGGGGATGTCGAAGGTCGGATTTTCGAGTATAGGCAGTGCTTTCTTTATTTCATAAGATTTTAAGGGTGTCAAATCCGATGCATTGGCGCCTATTAGTTCAGCAAGTTGAGCGCTTACTGCAGCTGGTTGAGCTTTGGAATTCTGCCTTAAGGATACCGACCAAAGCGATCTACCCTTGGGGGCATAGGAGCTCTGCACTTCGTCGAGCCGACAGTAATTGTTAATATCACTGATAGAACGTGCGTCTAATCCGATTCTCTTCTCCAACTTTTTGAGCTCCGCCTTTCCAGAAAAATATTCGGTTCGTGTAGAGTTATACGCTATCGGCTGATCCATTTGGGGCAAAAGTCGGCTCGGATCGCAGGCTAGTATTATTTTTTTTGCTGCGAAGATAGTCCCATCTAAGAGTTCAATATCTTGATTGGCATGAATGGTTTTGACAACAGCATTTAGCCTGACTTCCACATTTTTAAGCCGTTGCGCCATATCATCGGGTATGGCTTGCATGCCCTTGGCGGGTATGCAGGCTTCACCGATGGCAAAATTTCGAAAGACGAATCGAAACATCCCTGCGGAAGTCGATAGGTTGGACTCGAGAAATACGCCCCCGAAAAAGGGTTTGAAAAAAAGGGCGATCATTCGTTCCGAAAACCCGTAATCGCGCAAATAGTCCATTGTAGTTTGTTCAATGTCGAAGCACTGCGCTTCGGTCAATGATTTGAGTTCGGAGCTAAGCCTACGCAGGCGGAGTTTATCGCTAATGGAACCTACCCTTGAGAAAAGCATGGTGACGTATGCCGATGGTTCGCGCATGGGATCAGATATCGCAAGCTTGCCGCGATCGTCAGTGATATGTGCACCCGGGGCGAAAGCTTTTAAATCGAGTTTATTGAAACGTATTACTCGCTGCGCCATACTGTAATTCGACAGCAAAACCTGAAAACCATGATCGAGAGTAAACCCATCAACAAGGTCTGATTTTACTCGTCCGCCGAGCTTGTTACTCGCTTCGAGAAGCAAGGTACGATGACCCGATTTTTCGGCTTCAAGCGCTGCCGAAAGTCCGGCTATTCCACCTCCGATGATTATCATATTATAAGTCTGCACCACTGTTCCAGTTCAATTCGGCCTCGAAAATAGAAAAAGCCGCCCAAGGGCAGCCATTTTGTTACGCCAATCAACTAAATCTTTACGACTTGTTAAAATTTGACTTGAAGCTATTCCACATGGAAGCAAGATCTTCCTTCGTCTTTTCCCAGGTTTCGCCGCTATCTTCCTTGGCTGAGGCGATTTTTGACTCCAAAACTTCCAGCTCGTCACCGATCTGTTTTTTGCGCTTGTCCCATTCGTCAGAAGCTTCCTTCCCAGCAAGGTTCATTTGCACCCGAAAGATATCGCGCTGTATTTCCCAATCTTCTAATTGAGCTTCCGCTTTTTTACCAAGCCCTTTTGCTTCGTCACTCGTGCTTTTGGCTATTTCAGACAGAGATTGCTTTACAGATTCATAAGTCGATTGAAATCTCTTCTCCTGCTCTGCATAAGCATCTTTCCCTTCTGCTTTTGCCAGAGCGGCTTGAACTTGCAACTCATCGAGCTTTGTGGCTAGATTTTTTGCTTTCTCAGATGTTTCTGCGCTTAGATTTACTTGGGTCGATTTAGCCCAGGAGCCAAGATCTTTCTTTTTCTCTTCAAATGCATCAGCAGCTTCTTTCGCCCCGAGATTTAATTGTACGCGCAAAGCTTCCGCCTTCGCTTTCCATTCTTGCCAGGTACTTTCAGAATTGGTTTCCATTCGATTGGTTTTTAAGGTGTCGAAAGGTATGAACTCCCTATTTTGTTTTTCAATTCTGGGGAAATTATTTCACAGATTGAGAAGGTTTTACATTAATGTCGTGTAGCCCAATATTCTGCAATCGTTATGGACACTATTTGTCAGGAAGTTTTTGAAATTGGTTAGAGAATTGTGCGTTGGAGGCAAGCTCCATTGAGCTTAGAACCTTAATCAAGAATTATGGAAAGCAAAATAATCGATATCACAGTCGAGCAGAAGCAAGAAATACTGCAAGAGTTGATTCGTGAGAAGCAATTACAATTCGACGAATTTGAAGCGGCTCAGCTGCAAAAGCTGAAGAGTTCAAACAGTGAAGACGTAACGGACGATGATCGTTTTGAGCGAAAGCGTGAACAGATGATTGATGAAATCAAAATGCGAGCGCCTGTTCTCGATCTACTTAAAAAGGAGTTGGATATTTTAAAGGCGCTGCAAATAGCCGGTATCCATAAGCGTGTCCAACTGGGATCCTTGGTGCGCACCAGTAAGGCCACATATTTTATTTCTGTTTCTCACCCGGAGAGGCTCAATCACGATCATAGTTGGATAGCCATCTCCGAAGAAGCGCCAGTATACCAAACCATGAAGGGCAAGAAAGTTGGAGAAACCTTCGACTGGAAGGAAGAGCCCCAATTAATTGAAGAAGTGGTCTGAATTTTCGCCAGAAAGTAGGAAGCTTGGATTCAAAAGTGATTACTTTTAATCCATGCGGATTGCAGCAAATTCGGTTGATGAATACCTTTTGAATTCAAACCCGGCTCATCAACCGGCATTGATTCAACTCAGAAAAATCATTTCCGAAAATATACCAGCTGGTTTTCAGGAAGAGCTTTCGTGCGGCATGATCGGTTGGGTAATTCCACATTCGCTTTATCCTTTGGGTTATCATTGCGATCCGAAACTTCCCTTGCCATTTTGTAGCATCGCAAGTCAAAAAAATTTTGTCGGATTTTATCAAATGGTATTTACGCTAAGCCCGAATTGTACAATTAATTCGTTGCCGAATATACGCGCATTAGCAAGTCCAAACCCGATATGGGCAAGAGTTGCGTTCGCTTAAAGCGGATGGACGATATACCCTTTGATCTTATTGGCGGGTTGATAACCAAGGTAAGCGCAAAGGAATGGATAGCTTGTTATTAAAGCGCCTTCGTAAGAACAAAGTAGAAATAGTGATTTAGTAAGGATTTTTATGCCGTCCAAGTTCCGATATCGGTTCTAATCTATTTTTCCCTTTTGCGCTACTTTCACACCTTTCGCAAATCGAAATGAAACCCAAAATGTTCGATCATTTGGCTGAATTTGAGCTCAAATCACCCCATAGTAGAGAGTGTTCGGAATGTGTCGAATCAAATTCACGGCGAGTACACTTGCGCATATGCCGGCCACGCGGAGTGGCGTTATGTGGCGATTCATCGCTTGATAAGCACGCATCTGCTCTTGCCCGACTGCACAACCATCCCGTGGCGGTAAGTGCCGAACCCGGCGAAAAGTGCGAGTGGCGATATACCGGTCAAATGGCGATAGCCGATACTTATCATCAATCTTCAGCAAATTTCTAACTAATGAAACTCTTAGCAAACACATAAAAACAAAATTCAATGTCGTTATTTTCAACTGTGGAAGAGATGGTCGCAAAGGAGCGTTTCTATATACTTCGCCCGAAGGTTATAAATCCGAAATGAGCTTCTCCAAAGCCGGTGAAACTATGTTGATCATCGATCATACCGATGTGAGCGAACATTTGCGATGCCAAGGAATAGGAGAGAAGCTAGCTCGGTATATGGTGGAAGAAGCGCGAAATCGAAAACTCAAAATAATACCGCTTTGTCCATTTGTAACGTTGGTTTTTGACAAGAACCCGGAGTTGGGGGCGTCTTCAGGTAACATCAGAAAGCATCTTTCGACTTTCGAGAAGCCTTTTTAAATGGAGTAATCAAACTCCCGAAACAATTGCCACATCATTATCCAGCTTTACGCCGCACTCCGCTAATTTTTCCAGACACTTTAGGATTCCATTATGCAGAACGAAATTTTGAAATGCAAACTTACCGTCTCTTGGCAGTAGTTCTCCTTCTGGTGCTACCAATCCCAAAAACGCCCAAAATACCCCTGGTGATTTCTTGAAACACGGTTCTTGTTACCGGACTTTTCATGATCGTTTCAAAGGTGCTTGGTTCTTTCCGGCTGCTCGGCCTTCCAGCAGATGCTGGAAGACTATCGGCGGTGGCCTTCTCTTCGCGTGCCATTTTGGCTTGCAAAAGCTCGTAGGCACTTTCGCGATCTATGGCTTCGTTGTATTTCTTAGCAAGTTTGCTTTTGGCAAGCAATTGATCAATCTCAGTTTCAGATAGGATATCCATCCGCGATTGCGGTGCCACCAAATAAGTGTGGACTAATGGGGTTGGGATACCCTTTTCGTTTAGCAGTGTTATCACCGCCTCGCCAATGCCCATTTCCGTAAGGAGTCGATCGCTTTCGTAGAAGGCCGTGATAGGATAGTTTTCAGCCGTCTGTTTAATCGCTTTCCGATCTTTTGCCGTAAAGGCACGCAAGGCATGTTGCACCTTCATCCCAAGCTGACTTAACACCACTTCGGGCACGTCGGTGGGTAGCTGTGTGCAGAAGAAAAGACCTACGCCTTTAGATCGGATAAGCTTTACGATGGTTTCGATCTGATCGAGCAGTGCCTTGCTGGCCTCGTTAAATAACAGGTGAGCTTCGTCGATAAAGATGACCAACTCAGGACGGTCAGAATCGCCACGTTCCGGGAATTTCTCATACATCTCCGCAAGCATACAGAGCATAAAGGTGGAAAAGAGTTTGGGTTTGCTCTGCATGTCAACCAGGCGGAGTATGTGAATAATGCCACGTCCCTGATCGTCCAGGCTCAGAAAGTCTTCAACGTCTGTGCTTCGCTCGCCAAAGAAGACGTCGGCACCCTGCTGCTCCAGCTCCAATATTTTGCGCATGATAGCGCCTACGCTGCTGATGCTTACCAGTCCGTAGGATTTTTGAATTTCAGCTTTTCCATCACCTATGCAATATTGCAAGGCGGCACGCAAATCCTTGATATCGAGTAGCGGCCAATGGTTATCGTCGCAAAGTTTAAAAACCAGAGAAAGTGTACCTCGTTGGGTGTCGTTTAGTTCGAGAATTTTAGACAGCAATACAGGCCCAAACTCGCTTATAGTGGCTCTCAATCGTACCCCTTTTTCGTCCGAAAGACTGAGCAGTTCCACTGGAAAGCCGGTTGGAACCCAAGGGCTACCGATTTTATTCATCCGCTCATCGATTTTGGGATGCGAATTCCCAGCCGCAGCCAGCCCACTCAAATCGCCCTTGATGTCCATCATCAATACGGGAATACCGGCAGCCGATAGCCCTTCGGCAATGACTTGCAAGGTTTTGGTTTTGCCCGTTCCAGTGGCGCCGGCAATGAGTCCATGCCGATTGAACATTTTGAGCGGGGCTTTCACCTGTAAGCCGTCCACCACTGATCCGTTGAGCATAGCTCCACCTAAAACAATGGAGTCCCCTTTAAAAGTATAGCCTGTGGTAATTTCTTCCGAAAATTCTTTCATAGTGTAATTGATCGTGCAACAGCCGACGAAGTTGCGCAAAAAGAGATTAAAAACCAGCTTTAATCACTTTTGACTTTCATCTGCTGCAAAACCCGATTTACATCTGGATTTTGACCCCAACAACCCTAACAATTAATTTCTTTCTAAAATCAAACTGCAGAAACCATGAAAACTGCACTAACCCTTTTCCTTGCAATCTTTCTTTTTACGGGAGTTCGGACAGCAATAGCGCAAGCCGCTAAAGAAATTCTCTCACAAGTCGCTGATGGAATTAAGCCAGAAGCTTTTACTGCGAAATTTAACAAAAACAAAAGTAAGTGGACGGACGCCTTACCAAGCCTCGACCCTGAAGATGTGAGTGGCATGAAGAAACAGCTCGGTAAATTAGTTGGCGGTCTAAGCCCTGATGCGCTTGAAGGTCTTTCGAAAAGCGATTTGCTTGGCCAAGTAAAAAACCTAACTAATATCTAAAACATTGGAAAGTTTGTTGGCAGTCTAGTGGGATGCATCAAACGTTCTATGCCAACCGATGCATTTAAAATGAAACAAAGCGGCATGGTGGATGAGCTGAAAATACTGAAATAGTAGAAATATGCTTTCCGCTTAAAATTTGGAAAAGAAAACGGGCGGGATTTATAGCGCCTATTCTTTTTCACCGACTTTTATTGAGCTTTTTCTAGCCATCCGACCTATTCAAACCTTTTAGGAAAACCCGGTTCGATCTGATTTGCGAAAACAGGGTTTTGAAATATCTAACATCTGTCATAACAAAGTAGACACGTCAATGAATGGGAATTCCAAGAATATTCTAATCCCTCTGATGGATTAAACATTGGGAATTAAGAAAAACAGAAATTAAGTTGCTCCAAAATTTACAAAGTTCAAGCAAAGCCGAGATGTAAAGTTTGATCTAATATTTCGAAGGATTTGATAGCGCGCCTGGTTAGATAAAAATTTAAATCAATTACAAAAAGGGAGAGTGACCTATTGAAGACTTCCTAATTTTTCATTATCCGATCCTGTGGGCATTTCGCTCATCCAGCATAGATGAAGGCCGTTTTTACTTCCTCTCATCCATCTCAATGTGAAAAGTCAGATTTGCAACAATCTTCTAACTTTGGAGAAATCTAATTTTTCTATATGCAATCTTTCTTTCGTTTTAGTTTGAGTTTAATACCAGCCGTCATTCTTCTTTTAGGGTCAACCCATCTCGCCGCCCAAGGCAAGAAAGCTCCCGCCGACCCGGAGTTTCAAGTAATGACGGAGCAATTTGCAGACATCAAAATTCTGCGCTATCAAATTCCGGCCTGGGACAAACTTTCGCTTCAGCAGAAGCAATTGGTCTATTACCTAACACAAGCCGGTTTGGCGGGGCGCGATATCATCTACGATCAGAACTACCGCCATAACCTTCCCATTCGTCGTGCTTTGGAAAAGGTATATAACGACTATCAAGGTCAGCGCAGCGGTGCCGATTGGGAAGCTTTTGAGGTCTATCTCAAACGAATTTGGTTCTCAAATGGTATCCACCATCATTACTCTTACGAGAAATTCGAACCCGGTTTTCGTCGAGATTTCTTAACATCCGCCATGCGCGCCGTGGGTGCAAGCCTCACGGCTGATCAGCTTAAAGCAGTTTTCGACCCTGCCATCGATTCCAAAAAAGTAAATAAGGATGGCGACAAAGATGTGGTGCTCGCCAGCGCAGTTAATTTTTACGATCCGGATATCACACAAAAGGAAGTGGAAGCCTTCTATGAAAAAATGAAAGCCGCCGATCAAGGATCTAAGCAGGAGTTATCCTATGGTCTCAATTCTAAATTAGTAAAAGGCGAAAACGGGATGCTCGAAGAGAAAGTGTACTCAACGAATGGAATGTACGGGCGAGCAATTGGCCAAATGGTGCAATGGCTTGAATTGGCCGCCGCTGTTGCCGAAAATGATGTGCAAGCAAAGGGCCTAAAGCTATTGATAGATTATTACAATACAGGTGATCTCTCTACTTGGGACGATTATAATGTAGTGTGGGTGCAGGATACGGAAGGTATCGTCGATTACATTCACGGTTTCATTGAAGTGTACAACGACCCGCTCGGACTGCGCGGCTCTTACGAAAGCTTGGTGGAAATTCGCGATTTAGATGCTTCCGCCAAAATGAAAGTCCTTTCGGAAAACGCACAGTATTTCGAAGACAATTCACCCATCTCCGATAAACATAAGAAAGCTAACGTTGTAGGTATTACCTATAATTTTATCAATGTGGCTGGCGAAGCGGGTGATGCTTCTCCTTCTACTCCTATAGGGGTCAACCTTCCCAATGCCAATTGGATAAGGGCCGAGTATGGCTCAAAATCGGTGAGTTTGGGCAATATTGTTGCTGCTTACGAACAGGCAGGTACTTCTGGGTTTCTGGAAGAGTTTTCTAATGACCCTGCCGAGATCGAATTTTCAAAAAATTACGGGAAACAAGCGGCAAAGCTCCATACCGCCCTTCACGAAGTAATAGGCCACGCAAGCGGCCAAATAAATCCAGGAGTTGGGACACCTAAATCCACCTTAAAGAACTATGCATCGACTATCGAAGAGGCACGGGCTGATCTGGTAGCGCTCTACTACATCATGGACCCGCAGTTAGTCAAGCTGGGCGTAATGGACAATATGGATGTGGCTAAAGCGGCTTACGACGATTTCATGAAAAACGGACTATTTCTTCAATTACGACGCTTAAAGCCCGGCGAAGTGATTGAAGAAGACCACATGCGCAATCGGCAATTGATCGCCGGTTGGGCTTACGAAAAAGCGGTAAATAGCGGTGCAATCATCATGGATACGCGAGATCAGAAGACCTACTTCGATATTGTCGATTACCAGGCCTTACGCGGAATTTTTGGAACGCAGCTCATGGAGATTCAGCGTATTACATCGGAAGGCGATTATGCTGCAGCCAAAGCATTAGTGGAAAAATACGGTGTCCAAGTCGACAAAAATTTACATGCCGAAGTATTGAAACGGGTGGAGCAATTTAACAGCGCACCCTACAGCGGCTTCATCAATCCGGTGTTGGTGCCAGTTGAAAAAGACGGAAAAATCACTGACGTGAAAGTGGAGTACCCCGATGATTTTACAAAGCAGATGATTGAGTACGGAAAGACCTATTCAACGTTAAAAGGCGATAATTAATTGGATGGTGGTTCGACAAAGGGCGATTGATAATGGCCGCTTTTTTATTGTCCCCAAACAATGTTAATGATAGCCTTAAGCGTCACCGATTGCGAAAATTCCAGTTTATTTGTGTGAAACCTACACTTCTATGATGCGCACCCGCATAGCCGGCATCGGTCATTACCTTCCAGAAAAGATAGTTACCAATGCCGATCTCGAAAAAATAATGGATACCACCGATGCCTGGATTCAGGAGCGTACCGGAATTAGGGAGCGTCGTTGGGTTGAAAAAGGGGACGGTAATTCCACTTCTTCGATGGGCGTGAAAGCGGCAAGGATGGCTATCGAAAATGCCGGATTGCAAGTAAGCGATATCGATTATCTCATTTTTGCCACCCTTTCGCCCGATTATTTCTTTCCGGGATCGGGTGTTTTAGCCCAGCGCGAACTCGGTTTAGGCACCATTGGTGCACTCGATATCCGCAATCAATGCTCGGGCTTTATCTATGGTCTCTGCATAGCCGATGCCTTTATAAAAGTCGGCACGTATAAAAATATTCTATTGATCGGAAGTGAGTTGCATAGCGGAGCCTTGGAGAAAAACACCCGCGGCCGGGGCGTTTCCGTAATCTTTGGCGATGGGGCAGGAGCAGTGGTGCTGTCGGCTACCAATGAAGATCGCGGTATCATTAAAACGTGTATGCACGCCGAAGGGGAGCACGCCGAGCAATTGGCGATCATCGGGCCAGCAACTCATCATTGGGTCGACGAATACATCGCTGAAAACAATATGGACAACCCTGAATGGAGAGCCTACATGAATGGAAATTTTGTGTTCAAGCACGCTATCCAGCGCATGGGTGAAGCCATAAACGAAGTACTCGACGGCTCTGGATACACACCAGCCGATCTGAACTTATTGGTTCCCCACCAAGCCAATCTGCGGATTTCGCAAATGGTGCAACGGCAATTTGGTCTTGGTGACGATCAGGTTTACAATAATATTATGAGCTATGGCAATACCACAGCTGGTTCGATTCCGATAGCGCTCAGCGAAGCGTATCAAAAAGGAAAAGTTCAAGAAGGTAACTTAGTTTGTTTAACCGCCTTCGGTAGTGGATTTACGTGGGGGGCGGCGCTGGTAATATGGTAGAAATTCAAATAAAATTCTTCCGCTTCTTAGGAAAAGTGGCGCTATTCATCCTGCTCTGTGCCGCCGGTTGCGGCCAAGCTCCGGATGCAGAAAATGCTGGTGCAGAAGTTGGATACATCGCTGATGCGAAAATGGACGTCAGCGCGGAAGAGTCGGTGGCCTTGACCGATCGCAAACTCATCCGAAATGCCCAATTGGAATTTGAAACCGCCAACTTGCCGACGGCTCGTGCGACTATCTTGTCGGCGGTTTCCGCTCACAAAGGCTTTGTGGCCAACGATCGGAGTTTCAATAATCCCGGGCGACTCAGTTCTACTATCACAGTGCGCGTTCCCGCTGCGCAATTTGAGCCCTTCATCACGGCGATCGACGCCCTCGCCCAAGCATACGACAGCAAAGAAATCTCTGCCGATGATGTAACCGCTGAATTTGTGGACATAGAAGCGCGGCTGAGCACCAAAAAAGCTCTGGAAGCGCGTTATGCCGAATTGCTTACAAGCACCAAAACCATAACCGACATACTCGAAATCGAGCGCCAAATGGCTCAGCTCCGTGGGGAAATTGAGTCGATAGAAGGACGACTCAAACTTCTACAAAATCAAGTGACTTTAAGCACTGTAAATATTACCGTTTATCAGACGCTTTCGACCTCGACCGCTTTTGGCGAAAAAATAGGCAATGGCTGGCGCAATGGTTGGGAGAATTTAATGTGGTTTTTTGTCGAATTGATCAACCTTTGGCCTTTTATTCTCCTTACTCTTTTGTTGTTGGGTTATTTTGCCTACCGAAAGCGGAAGCGATCGATGAAACCTTGATTAATGCTATCTCCGAAATGGTCGCTATTCGCGATTGGAAAGAATTAGCCAGCTCACACCAGCCGAGATAAAATTCATACTATAATTCAGTCCGAAACCGAAGGAAGCGTCAAATTGCAATTGGTCGTGGGCGAGGTAAGTTACTCCCGCGTCGAAATTGGCAAAGTGATCCGTAAATTCTTCAATAGTTCCATAGGGTTCGAGAAAAATACCGACCTTATCATTAACGGCAAAATTATAGGCGAGGGAGTAGAACATGGTCCCATCACCAAAGCCAAAATTATCATAACCCACATTATAGGAAATCGCCCTATCTCCCGGCAATTCATGGCTGATGCAGAGTTTATTCACTGTTCCGAGTTGATCTGAACTGAGAAATTCGTTACCGACAGGCATCACGGCATGCGTTAAAAAGGCTATCGTCGTTTTGGAGCTCTCCTTCCGGAAAATTTGGATTTTCACACCCAATTGAAGATCGCTCAGCCCTGTGGTGCTTGAAGCATCATTCGGTTTCACTTTGGTGAGTTGTTTTACCACCCGCAATTCGAAACCATCTGTAAGGCCGTAACGAAAAAGTGTATTGGGCAGCGCAGAAGTTCGCACCGATGTATTTTCATCATCAATAAATTCACTCAGAATCCCAGCTTCGATCTGAAGAGCCTTTCTTGGTATGGTGGTGCTCGCTTCTGTTTGATCGGGACGGTCGGTGGCGATGGTCTGGGAGAATACAGTGTTGCTTATGAAGCAAATCGACAGCGTCGTTAAAAGTCTGGCAAACTGGTGTTGATGGATTTCCATGCGGCGAATTTAATAAAAAGTTAGACTATACTAACTAATAGAGTTTTAGAAAACAGGAGTTATTAGACTTGGAAACTGGCTTTCAAATAATTAATGGTCTCAACCAAAATTCTTACCCCAAATTCTAAAAGTTTGCTCAAACTCCTTGCTAATATGCTCTTTAAGGGGACCAGGCATTGATGAGAACCCACTTTCGTTATACTCGTCCAGGACATCAAAAAAGTCTTGCAAATGTGTGTAATTATCAGTCTGAGAGTTGCAGTTCACTAATAGTAAAGTCAATGACGATGGTATTATAAAGTTTATTAATTTGGTTTTTAATTGATTGATTTGTTAATGGTTAGATTAATTTCACCCGTTTTAGGGGTTAGTTTATCTTTAAAATTTGAGCGGTCTTGAAGACCATGTCACTGCTTATCGCGAGAAAATAAGCTCCCTGATCAAAATCAGAAATATCAATAGAAATCTGGTTATATGTAGGCTGTTTGATTGTTTGGTACACACAAAGCTTTCCGTCCATGCTCCGAATCTCTATGTTCCATAAGGATGTGGGTGCAGTAGCACCTATTTCGATATTGACCAAGTCTTTTGTTGGGTTTGGCTAAATTTTTATTTGGTCTTTTGATGACATTATATCATTGTTGAGACCAAGGATAAACTCAAAATACTCTGTACAACCTGTTACGAACGGGTCATCAAAAATTTGTACACCGTGGCGAAATGCACAAAATACATACGGATCCACGTATAAGAAAGCTGGGAAATCCGAAACGGCGAGTGGGTGAAAATTCCCGTGTGACGGGCCGACCACTATTTTTTCACCCTATTTCAAAACGTCTTGAACAGATGTGCGAATACATCGATCCGCAATTCGATAAGTAGAAACTTACCCCAAATTCACGCTAAACAAATGCCCCACCAGGGCTGAAAGACCCATGGCCACGGTGCCCCAAAAGGTAATTCGTATTATGGCTTTCCAGCTATTAGAGCCGCCTGCCTTGGCCGCCAACACACCTAAAAGCACTAAAAACAGGATGGCGAAGAAATATAAATAAAATTCCAACTTAGGCAAGGGTAAGAAGAGAACCACCAACAGCGGTAAACCCCCGCCAATGCAGAAAGCAGCCCCAGATGCAGCCGCGGCCTGCAGCGGTTTGGCTTCGCTTATATCGTTAATCCCCAACTCATCGCGGATATGCGCACCCAAGGCATCATTTGCGGTTAATTCAAGTGCGACTGTCATCGCGGTTTCTTTCTTCAAACCTCGCTGCTCATAAATCTCGGCCAATCGTTGAAGTTCTATTTCCGGCATATCTACAAGCTCTTGCCTTTCGCGGTCAATGTCCGCTTTTTCCACATCTCTTTGGGAGCCCACCGAAACGTACTCTCCCGCTGCCATCGACAAAGCTCCGGCCACCAATCCCGCAACAGTCGCAAGGAGTATCGGTTCTCGCGCTCCACTCGCCGCCGCAACACCAATAGCCAAACTGGCGGTGGACAATATCCCATCGTTCGCGCCCAAAACTGCCGCCCGCAACCAATTGCTCCGAGTGATGTAATGTTTCGCTAAATATTCTTCTTGTAAACTTTCCATTTTCAATTGCCTCCTAATCTCATCTAAAACCTTTCTCCACCGCACGCTCCTCTAAAAACTAAAAACCTTTCTCCACGCTAATCTCCTCTAAAAACTAAAAACCCCTCTCCACCATCACCATCATCTAAAAACTAAAAACCCTCTCCACCACACGCTCCTCTAAAAACTAAAAACCCCTCTCCACCATCACCATCATCTAAAAACTAAAAACCATCTCCACCACACGCTCCTCTAAAAACTAAAAACCCTCTCCACCATCACCATCCTCTAAAAACTAAAAACCCCTCTCCACCACACGCTCCTCTAAAAACTCAACGACCTTCCGCCACTTTCTGAATCGCAAACAGCTCATCGCGCAAGCGCGCAGCCTCCATGAAATCTTGCTCCTTGGCTGCTTTTTGCATGCGTTTTCTAATTGTTTCAATTTGCTTCGTAAGCTCATCGCTGGTCATGTACGCCACCACCGGATCGGCTGCAAGACTAATAGGTTCCGGCTCCGTGTAGGCTCTTTTTCTGCTTCGCGGGTTACCTTCGTTTTTAATTATTGAACCTTGAATGGCACGCTTTATTTGAGTTGGAACCATCCCATGCTCTTCGTTGTATTCCTGCTGTTTCACGCGTCGCCGGTCAGTTTCATCAATAGTTTGGCGCATACTTTCGGTAATTTTATCGGCGTACATAATTACCATACCGTTTATGTTCCGCGCCGCTCGTCCCACTGTTTGCGTCAAGCTGCGTCCGCTTCGAAGAAAGCCTTCTTTATCGGCATCGAGTATGGCTACAAGCGACACTTCGGGCAAATCGAGTCCTTCGCGCAATAAGTTCACGCCAATAAGAACATCGTAAACACCTTCGCGCAACTCTCTAATAATGTCTATCCGATCGAGGGTATCAACGTCACTGTGAATGTACCGACACTTTACACCCGTTTTTTCAAAAAAGGATTGTAACTCTTCCGCCATGCGCTTTGTCAGGGTAGTCACCAAGGTTCGTTCTTCGCGCTCGGTGCGGATATTGATTTCTTCGAGCAAGTCGTCAATCTGATTGGCACTGGGTCGTACCTCAATCCGCGGGTCGAGCAAACCGGTAGGTCGTATAAGCTGTTCGATAATTACTCCGCCCGATTTGGCCAGTTCAAAGTCGGCGGGAGTAGCGCTTACATAGAGCGTTTGAGCCTGTAATCCTTCAAACTCGTCGAATTGCAGCGGTCGATTGTCCATAGCCGCGGGCAGGCGAAAACCATAGTCCACCAAATTGATCTTGCGCGAGCGGTCGCCTCCGTACATTGCGCGCACTTGTGGCAAGGTAACGTGGCTTTCGTCTATGACCATTAAGTAATCGTTTGGGAAATAATCGAGTAAGCAGAAGGGGCGCTCACCGGGTTGGCGCCGGTCGAAATAGCGCGAATAGTTTTCAATGCCCGAACAATAGCCTAATTCGCGCATCATTTCCAAATCGAAAGTCGTGCGTTCTTCGATCCGCTTGGCTTCGAGATGGCGGCCATTTTCTTGAAAATAACCAATTCGCAACATCATGTCCTGCTGGATTTCCCAAATGGCGCTGTTGAGCGTTTCCTTCGTAGTAACGAAGAGATTGGCCGGATAAATCTGCGTCTTGTCAAACTCGTTGATCATCCGACCCGATTCCGGATCGAAACTGATGATTGATTCTATCTCGTCGCCAAAAAACTCTACGCGGATACCATGATCTGCGTAAGCCAGGTAGATTTCGACCGTATCGCCTTTCACCCGAAAATTTCCCCGACCAGGCTCGAAATCATTTCGCGAATACAAACTGGCTACCAAGAGATGCAAAAGGCTGTTTCGCGAGACGATTTGGTTTTTCTCAATCGGTATTACGCTTTTGTTGAACTCCGTTGGATTACCGATACCATAAATACACGATACGGAAGCCACCACGATTACGTCGCGCCGACCCGAGAGTAGGGCAGACGTAGAGGCAAGTCTTAGCTTTTCGATTTCCTGATTGATGCTCAGGTCTTTCTCGATGTAGGTGTTACTGCTGGGTATGAAGGCTTCGGGTTGGTAATAATCGTAGTACGATACGAAGTATTCCACCAGATTATTCGGGAAGAATTGTTTGAATTCGCTGTAAAGCTGCGCAGCCAAGGTTTTATTGTGGCTGAGAATTAGCGTCGGTTTTTGAACCTGCTGGATTACGTTGGCTACAGTAAAAGTCTTACCCGAGCCGGTTACTCCAAGCAAAGTTTGAGCAGTTTCGCCGCGATCCAATCCTTCTACTAGTTGCTTAATAGCGGCTGGCTGATCGCCGGTAGGTTCAAATTCGGAAGTGAGTTCAAATTTCATGCGCTGCAAAACTACGGGGTTTAAACGGTTGAACGAAGGAAGAGTTGATGCAATCGGCGCAAATGGAATGCTCTCTGGAATAATAATTAGGAGAGCACAAAAAAAGTACGCGTTCATAAATCTGATTTGCAATAGCCGACGTAACTCTTTGAAATCATGAAATCCAACCGATCATATCAAGCAGTAATTACCGCTTCCAAGCGTATAATTTGCTTTGTAATGGTTGCGATTTATCTACTTTCCCCAGCTCACGACGCAATGTCGTTTATCGGGCACGAAGCCAGCCACCAAGTTACTGCACTGCTTTCTGCAATTGATTCTGACAATCATTCTCACCACAGCCACGATCATCATAATAAGACTACAACCGACACAAATGGAGAAGATCACTCTCACCGCGTTTTGGGCTTTTTCGATCAGCTTATGGATTTTGACAACGAAGCACAAAGCGAACATTTGGCTTTGACTTTCGGGATCGATAAGCATTTCTCTTCCTTGGCGACCGGCACAATCTCCCGAGAAGCAACCCGCGTCGACCACTATTCCACTTATTCTGATGAACTGCTCCTCCCGCACTTACGCCAAAACCTACTTCCGCCGGCATCTTCATTGGCTTAAGCGCTGCCTGATAGGAGCATCAAAGGCCTTTGCCTTCCGGCATTATTTCAAAAGCTAGCTTAATAGAGCAGCACCTCTTGATTTTTCTATTCTCCGACTCGATTCGGAATCAACTAACAATCACCAACGCGGTGGCCTGACCCAGTCAGAGTCGCCCGCGTTCAACCAAAATTTCATGAAACTTTTTACATTTTGCCTTGCCTTTTTGGCAATGAGCACCACTGCGCTTGCGCAACCAAATACGGGTCGTATTACCAATATTCGCGGAAGCGGAATTGAGGGGGCGTATGTAACGCACAACAGATCGGATCAACATTTGCACACCGACCGATATGGCTACTACACCATTACGAATTTGAATATTGGCGATACCCTTCGCGTTTCATCGCTTGGATTTGAATCGGTGACGAAAGTAGTGCGTGTCATCCCCGACGATTTGAATAATTCCCTTGCGCAGCGCTATATTTCGCTCAACGAAGTAATCATAGCCCCAGAGTCTGATCCGCTTAAGTTTTTTGCGGATATCAACTTATTGACCAACCCCACGACAAATTCGCAGGAGCTGCTCCGAAAAGTGCCAGGACTGGTTATCGGTCAGCATGCTGGTGGCGGCAAGGCCGAGCAAATCTTTCTCCGCGGCTTCGATATCGATCACGGCACCGATATCGCCCTTTCGGTAAATGGTATGCCCGTTAATATGGTGTCGCACGCCCACGGCCAAGGTTATGCCGATTTACATTGGCTTACCCCGGAAACGGTCGAGCATCTCGATTTTGGTAAAGGGCCCTATTCAGCCGATCACGGTGATTTTACCACAGCAGGTTACGTCGATTTTAAGCTAAAAGATCGACTCGATCAGAGCAAGTTGAGCCTGGAATTGGGCCAGTTTGAGACCCAAAGAATTCTTGGGATGTTCAGTGTGCTTGATAAGCAAGATCACAGCGCATGGGTCAGTACGGAGTTTATATCGACTGATGGAGCGTTTGAAGCCCCACAAAATTTTAAGCGAGTGAATTTAATGGGTCGCTATGCCGGAACCTTAGAAAATAAAGATAAGATTGCCTTTACGGGAACTTACTTCACGAGTAGTTGGGATGCATCTGGTCAAATTCCGCAGCGATCGGTTGACGATGGTTCCATTACCCGCTTTGGAGCAATTGACTCTACAGAAGGTGGAACAACGGGTCGTACCAACGTACAGGTGGAATACACCAAATTTATTGACGAAAATCGATTCCTGAAAAGTCAGGCCTACTATTCTCAATATGATTTTGAATTGTACAGCAACTTTACCTTTTTCCTCGAAGATTCTATCAATGGTGATCAAATACGGCAGAAGGAAAATCGACAAATCTTTGGCGCGACTACCGAGTATAATCAGGAGTTGAACTTCGGTGAAACCCAAGCCTTGTTGCAGATCGGCGGCGGTTTCCGAAATGATATCAGCTTAGATAATGAGCTTTCCTACACGGCCAATCGCCAGACCACACTCGATACTGTTCAACTGGGCGACGTGCACCAGACAAGCTCTTTTGCTTACGCCAGCATGGACTTTCGCTTTGGCAAATGGCTTATCAATCCCGCGGTGCGTTACGACTATTTCATCTTTAATTATTACGATAAGCTCGCTCCGACTTACTTTACCCAGCGTGCCGATCAGGGCATAGTAAGTCCAAAGCTGAACTTTAGTTATAATGCCTCAAATTCGCTTCAAGTTTACCTCAACACAGGTAAGGGCTTTCATTCCAATGATACCCGTGTAATCGTGCAAGAAAGGGGTCGAGAAATTTTACCCGCTGCTTACGGTGCCGATCTTGGAACAGTTTGGAAGCCGCTTACAAATGTGGTAGTCAACGCCGCGTTTTGGTATCTTTTTCTCGAGCAGGAATTCATTTACGTTGGCGATGCCGGTATTGTGGAGCCAAGCGGTCGAACCGAACGAACAGGGGTAGATTTCAGCATTCGCTACCAACCACTGAAATGGCTTTACCTCGATGGCGATGTAAACTACACCTTTGCCCGCGCTGTGGATGAAGCTGAAGATCAAAATTATATCCCGCTCGCTCCCGACTTAACGATCACAGGAGGGATGAGCGTCATAGCCCCCAACGGCTTTTACGGCGGTCTCCGCCTAAGGCATATCAATGACCGACCGGCCAACGAAGACAATTCGATTGTAGCCATCGGGTATACCGTCGTTGACCTAAACGCGGGTTACCGCTGGAAAAATTTAGAATTGGGTATTAAGATTCAGAATCTACTCGACACCGAATGGAATGAAACCCAGTTTGCTACCGAATCGCGTCTTCGCAATGAACCCGAGCCGGTGGAAGAAATTCACTTTACTCCCGGTACACCTTTCTTTGCAACAGGTGTGCTGACCTACAACTTTTAAGATTTGGTGATTACATAGTGCGAAAGCACGCCGCCTTGATTAGCGGCGTGCTTTTTTCATATTGGACAGGCTGGCATCAACAATACCAACTTCTATATGTTTTATCGTTAAGTACTATCAAAATTTCCAAAAACTTCGATATTTGTCTCTCTATGTTTTTCAAAAGAATCGCTCACTACCTGAATCCGGCCACACTTTTTAAAAAAGGCGACGGAAATGTCAATCTGCGCATGATGCACGGCATCAATCGGATTTCGATATTTATGTTTCTCTTTTGCGTTGTGGTGCTTTTGGTTCGCTGGATCGCTCGTTCATAAATCTCAAACTATCAATTGCTCATTCGCATTGTAGACCTTTATTTTGACTCTTCTAACGAAGCTTTTGCCGAAAAGGCGCTAAAGGAAATGGCACCCAATGTTGCTTCCTTTTCCGGCTGTGTTTATGTGGAGATCTTAAAGGACAATCATCATCGTGGCCACTTTTCTACCTATAGCCATTGGCTGGATGCTGCCGATTTAGAGCATTATCGTCAGAGCGATGCCTTTCGAATATTCTGGTCGAGTGTAAAGCCCTATTTCATTAAGCCTGCCAGAGCTTGGTCTAGTGCGATGGTTGAGAAGGCGCCTTGACCAGTTAAAAAAAGCGGAAGGATTTATCATCACTTCTTTGTTGAGATTGCCAATTTCTCCACCTTTCGTCCTCTTTCCAAAAGCCTATCTTTGTGGGCTGTAAAATAAAAGTGCCAATGCGGGCCTTGCTCCTGAAAGAAGTTCGAAGTTTTTTAAGTTCGGTAATAGGTTATGTCGTCATAGCCGTTTTTCTCTTACTCACAGGTCTGTTTATGTGGGGTTTTCCTGGGAATCTCAACGTTCTCGATCAAGGATACGCTAATCTCGGAACGCTCTTTTATGTGGCTCCTTGGGTTTTTATGTTCCTCGTTCCTGCGGTTACCATGCGCAGTTTTTCGGAAGAGAAGCGCACCGGCACAATTGAATTATTGCTTACCCGACCGCTCACAGATACTCAAATTGTGATGGCCAAATACCTCGCTGCTTTAATCCTTGTTGTTGTGGCGCTCATACCCACGTTTTTCTATTACTTCACCGTGGTTCAATTGGGCAATCCCGCAGGTAATATCGATCATGGTGGGACTATAGGTTCATACATCGGCTTGATTTTTCTCGGTGCTGGGTTTACGGCAATTGGTGTTTTTTCATCGGCAATTACTGATAATCAGGTTGTGGCATTCATCATTGCCATTTTCCTCTGCTTTATGGCCTACAATGGATTGAATCAGATCGCCGACTTTGCCCTGCTCGGATCACTCGATCTGTTCTTTCAGCAATTGAGTATTGCAGGCCATTACGATTCCATGAGTCGTGGTGTCATCGACACCCGCGATGTGGTTTACTTCATTTGCCTTAGCGGAATCTTTATCCTTTTCACCCGTGCAAGTTTAAAAAGCCAGCGAGCCGCATGAATCGAAATCAAATTTTCAAAGGTCGATTGTGGTTGGAAACCCTTCTTGGAGTCGTGTTTTTCGTGCTTTTGGCCTTTATCAGCACCTTTTTTTTTAAGCGTTTTGACCTTACCGAAGAGCGGCGACACACCTTAACGCCTACCACAATAGATGTGGTGGAATCGCTTGATGATGTGGTTTATGTTAAAGTATTTCTTCGCGGAGAATTTCCAGCCGATTTCCAGCGTTTGGCACAAGCGGTAAAAGAGCGTCTCGATGAAATGCGCGCTTATGCGGGTTCTAATATTCAATACGAGTTTATCAACCCCAGCGAAGCCCCCGACCAAAAATCGCGCGAAGCGATGTACGGAGAGTTGGTCAAAAAAGGTTTGGATTATACTTCTCTTCAAATTACCGAGAAGGACGGTGTAAGCGAAAAGATTATTTTTCCGGCAGCGCTCATTTCCTACAAGGACAAAGAAGTACCTCTCCAAATTCTGCAAAATCAGCAGCGTGTCACCGATGCGGAATTGGTAAACCGAACGATTAATAACCTGGAATACTTATTCGTGAACGCCATTTATCAGGCACAGAAATCAGAGCGTGCGCGGATCGCTATTCTGGAAGGGCATGGAGAGCTCCAGCCCTTGGAAATGCGCGATCTTGAAACCGAGCTGACAAAGTTTTATGATGTAGAGCGTTTGGAAATGGTTGGAATGGTCAACGCGCTGAGTCGAAATATAGCTGGAAAGGGAAAACGGGAGAATCGGTACGATGCGTTGATAGTGGCTAAGCCAACGGAGGGATTTGTAGAGCAGGATAAATACATCATCGACCAATTCATTATGAATGGGGGTAAAGTACTTTGGCTGGTTGACCCGATGGCCGTGGATCGCGACAGCCTGCGCAACAAGGATTTGACTGTAGCTACGCCGCTTGTAACCAACATCGATGACCTACTCTTCACTTACGGCGTACGGCTCAACCGCGACTTGCTGCTCGACCGCACATGCGCCCCAATCTCTTTACTCACTGGGCCTCGCGGAAATGAGCGTTCAGAGCTTTTTCCATGGTATTTTGCGCCTATCCTGATACCGCAAAGTTCACATCCTATTGTTGCAAATGTCGATCCTATTCTGAGCGATTTTATCTCGAGTATCGATACCATTGCAGCGAAAGGCGTGGCCAAACGCGTTATTCTCACCACTTCGCCTTACACGCGGATTCTGAAATCGCCGGCTAGAGTAAGCTTAAATATCGTTTCGATCAATCCAGATTTTGGAAGCTCCAATAGACCTAGCCAGCCCGTTGCAGTCTTGCTCGAAGGCGAGTTCACTTCTAATTTTAAAAATAGGCTTCCGCCAGAATTTTTACAACAGGATTTCCTCGATTTTAAAGAGAAGAGCATTTTTACGCGTCAGCTAATCGTCGCCGATGGCGACATTGCCCGAAATCCGGTAAGCGGCGATGGTACAAAGTTTCGGCCTTTGGGTTTTGATCCGGTTCTGGGTAGGAAAATTTACGGAAACAAAGAGTTCTTGATCAATGCTGTAAATTATCTTTTAGGTGATGCAAGCCTTATTAATGTGCGATCTCGATCGATAAAAGTTCGTAAACTCGATGCCGAAAAAACCCTTCAAGAAGGGTCATTCTGGCAATTAGCCAATATAATCGTCCCCATTCTTTTCACCTTGGTCATTGGTATATTCACCTGGATCATACGTAAACGCCGATTTGCAAAAACCTGGAAATCATGAGAAAAACAGGCATTCTATTGTTAGTGGTCTTGGGCCTTGGTGCTGTAGCCCTCTATTTTACTTCAACACGAAGTCAATCGGCAAGCACGCTGGAGTCCCAGACTGATTTTGCCATACCCGATACGGCTGCCGTAGGTAAAATATTTATGGCCGACGGCAGCGGACGCTCGATCACACTGACACGTGCAGAATCGGGATGGTCAGTAAATGGAAAGTATAGAGCGCGTGAGGATGCTGTACATACGCTTCTTAAAACCTTCAAGAATGTATATATACAGCGACCTGTTCCGAAAGAAGCCCAAGAAGAAGTTGTAAGGCAATTGGCTGGTGCTGCAAAGAAAGTGGAGATATACGATCGTGGGGGGAATTGGATTAAAACTTGGTTTGTGGGCCCTGGAACCATGGATAAAAAAGGAACTTACATGGTGCTCGAAACTCCGAAATGGGGTAGGGCAGAAGAGCCATTTATTCTCGACATGCGCGGATTTATTGGAATGCTCGATACCCGCTTTTTCTTGGATGAAAATGAGTGGCGCAGCGTCGGGGTTTGGCGTTATCCTGATCTAACCATCCGTGAAGCAAAAGTGGAATATCCGGCTCAGACAGAGCAGTCTTTTCGAATCACCTTTGATGGCGGAAATGACATCAAATTTTTTGCAGGAGTGGGGGACGAGTCGCTTCCCTTCGATTCGACATTGGTAAAGGACTACTTGTTGAATTTTAAATTGGCTTCGTTCGAAAATTATAAAACGGGATTGCCAGAATCAACAGTTGATTCCATACTGGCTAGTACCCCATTTCAAATCATTACTTTGCGCGACCAAAACCGAGAGACGAAAGTCCGCTTATGGCATAAAGCGGTTCCTGAAGGTCAGTACGAAGAAGACGGTGAAACGCTGGCAGAATTCGACTTGGAATACGTTTATGCTGCTACAGAAGCCGGAGAATTGGCTAGAGCGCAGCGTTTTATTTGGGATAAATTTCGGGCGCCCCGCGAAATCTTTATTAAGAAGTAGCCCCGTATTGTTTAAAAGTACCTTCGGGCGAATAGGGTACAATCTGTTATCTTCGCGTCACGATAAAAGCCGTAATCCCTACCATCCATGAAGTTTATTGTATCGAGCTCCGAGCTTCTTAAGCATCTCCAAGCCATAAGCGGCGTTTTAGCGAGCAATAATACCTTACCTATACTCGATAATTTCTTGTTTGAGTTAGACATAGATAGTCTCGCTATTTCTGCGAGCGATCTCGAAACAACTATGATCACCACCTTGGCTGTTAAATCGGAGAAAAAGGGTGCAATTGCGGTTCCTGCTCGACTGTTGGTAGATTACCTTAAAACCCTACCCGATCAGCCACTCACGTTTACTATAGACGAGAAAACACTCGGTATTGAAATCGCCAGCTCATTTGGTAAGTCAAAATTAGCCGGCTTTAACGCCAATGAGTTTCCAAAAAATCCAGAGATGGAAGACCCTACCAGTACCGTGGTACCTGCTGGTCTTTTGGCCGAAGCAATTTCAAAAACGATTTTTGCAGCGGGCAACGACGATCTTCGACCAGTGATGTCTGGTATTTTCTGCGAATTTTCAGACGATGAACTTCGATTTGTGAGCACGGATGCACATAAACTCGTGCGTTATACGCGTCGCGATGCACACTCAAAGGGAAATAATACCTTCATCGTTCCCAAGAAACCGCTCAATCTGATGAAAGGCATTTTGGCATCAACTACAACGGATGTCTCGATAGATTTCGACCAAAAAAATATTCGGGTGAGTTTCGGCGATCACGTGTTAATTTCCCGATTGATAGATGGGAAATATCCAAATTACGAAGCGGTAATCCCAAAAGATAATCCGAATCGAATGCTGGTGAGCCGCACCTCGCTCCTTGGATCTGTGCGTCGGGTTTCAATTTTCGCAAATAAGACTACGCATCAGGTACGTCTGCGAATCAGCGGGAATGAGCTTTCTATTTCGGCAGAGGATATTGACTTTTCAAATGAAGCGAACGAGCGCCTTACCTGTAGCTATGAGGGTCAGGATATGGAAATTGGTTTCAACTCACGCTTCCTGATCGATATGCTCAATAACCTCGACACCGAAGATGTGGAACTTCAGCTAAGTGCACCCAATCGTGCAGGTATTCTGGTGCCAATGGGTAGAGAAAATAAGGAAGAAGATATCCTTATGCTTGTAATGCCAGTAATGCTTAGCAATTAATTAGCCTACCTGAAGTCCCGGTTTGGTTTTATCGGTAGTGGTGAGGAGTACCACCCCTTTGGGTGCGTAAACACCCAGTAATAAGCAGTCACTCACAAAGTCGGCTATTTGTTTCGGAGGAAAATTAACCACAGCGATCACCTGATTGCCAATGAGTTCTTCCGTTGTATAGCGCTCTGTAATTTGGGCACTCGTCTTTAGAATTCCGAGCTCTCCGAAATCTATGAAGATCTTAAAGGCAGGTTTCGCTGCTTTTTCGAATACAATGGCATCTATGATTAAGCCGGTTCTAATGTCGAGTTTTTCAAAATCACTCTGCGCAATGGTTGGTTTCTTTGTCATTTCAATAACATTTGTTTAAAGGCTTCTGTCACTTCCTAAGCCGCAAGAAAGGTAGGACATTACTCCAATCGATTCCAAATGCTTTGAGAGATGAAATAAGAATCATCGACGCAGCAAGTTCGTCTAAGTTTCCGATTATAGGCAGGTTGTCAGGTATTTCAATCACGCCGAAACTTAAGTTCATTAAATAAAGCACCGACAAGGCTGCGGTGATTCCGGCCTTTATTTTGGCTGATTTCGAATATGTTGCAGGCTCCGGACGCTGATTTTCCAAGAATTGTGGCTTGAGTGTTCGAATTTAAAGCTATTTCTCCTAATTCCAGACGGCACTCATATTTGTAGTTCAAATACGAACGAGCTCACTGCCTTTGGTAGCCCAAAACCGAAAACAAGAAATCCAGCTGAGAGAGCAGCTGGATTGAATTTCAATATTACTCAACCTATTATTGAGCTATAGGCACACTTAGGCATTTTACGTATTGGTGGCCAATAAGTCGGTACCCAATTCGAAACTTCACAAGGCAAAACCACCATGCGAGCCGCCCTGAATGGGCGGCTCGCATGGTGGTTTGGTTATTCTGATTCTTGTTTTGTTTTGCTTTGTTTCACTTGTGGTTAAAGCGGAGCCGTAGCACCGCTTTGGGCGAAGCCCGCATTTAAGAGAGAAACGTCGCTCAGGTTCACACTTCCAGAGCAGTTCAAGTCAGCTAAAGGATTATAGTTTCCAGAAGATGTTGTACTACCGAACGAAGCATTTACCAAGGATACATCCGGAAGGTTAATGACGTTGTTATTATTCACATCGCCATTGATGATAACACCTAGT
>JBBQFC010000020.1:0-49520 GCA_038321615.1 Flavobacteriales bacterium
ACTACAGTAATATTTCCCGAACCTTCGTAAACCGCGGTTTTATCGCCTAAGCAGCCATCGAGATGTTTGTAACGCATGCTGTAAACATACACGTCGCCACTGCTATAGTAATCCGAGCCGCTGTGGCTTCCGTTCCAGCCCTGCTCTATATCGTCGGCAAACCATACAAGTTCGCCCCAGCGGCTCCAAACCCGCAATTCAAACGATAGGACGCCCACTTCAGAAACTGCTTTGAAAAGATCGTTTATCCCATCGCCATTGGGGCTGAACGCGTTTGGCACAAACACATTAGGGCCAAAACACTGCTCACTGATTTCGGTGGAAAACACGCGCGCGCAGGAGCCCCTTGGAGATGTGACTTCAACATTGTACACTCCCGGCTCAGGAATGGTGAGAAATGCTTCTGAAGAGTTGTTATTCCACCTGTAGTTAAAGCCCGAATTGCCAGCTGTAAGTATTAAATCGTAGGGGCAATCTTCAAAACAAAACTGATAGCTTGGTGCCAAAACATTTTGTGGCTCAGATTCAAATAGCAATTCAATCTCATCGTAGTAAGAACAAAACTGATTGGTTATGGTAAGGCCGTAAATACCGGTTGTTATAACGCCGAGTGTTTGACCCGTGGAATTGGTGGTCCATAAGTGCTGCTCATCGGGATAGCCGCCATCGAGTGAAATGTAAGTGCCCTCGCAAAAAACAGTGTCCGGACCAAGATCAAATGATGGAACGGGTTTAATATCAACAAACGTTTCTACCGTCCTGATGCAGTTGTCGTCATTGATTACGGTAACCGAATACGACCCCGATTCAGTGATGGATAACGTCTGCGTAAGTGCCCCGGTGTTCCAGAAAACAGTAGACCCTGGGTTGCCAGCATCGAGAATAATAGGCGTTCCTGCACAAGCCGTGTATTCTGCTTCAAGATTGATTACAGGGCCGATGCCGAATTCAAGATTGATTGAAGCTTCTGATGTGCATTGATTCTGCCCCGTAACAAGTACGGTGTAAGTACCCGACTCTGTTACGGAGATAGTCTGAGTTAGAGCTCCGGTGTTCCATACATAAGTTACACCTGCGCTTCCTGCGTTCAGCGGCACAATATCGCCCACGCATGGTTGAGGTATATCGCCAAATTCAACCAGTGGAGCGGGCAGAAAAGTCAATAGAACCTGATCTGATGCTGTGCATCCCTGATTGCTCGAAACCGTTACGGAATAAGTTCCAGTTTGGGTTACATTTATAGTACTCGATGAAGCGCCGGTGCTCCACTGGTATGAAAGTCCAGGCCCGCCCGGGGCTGTCAGGGCTTGCTCTTCGCCGTCGCACACGGTGCGGTCAGGACCTAGATTAACCGACTCAAGCAGGAGTGATACCAGGATCTGATCAGAGTTCGAACAACCGAAGTTGTCGGAAGCTGTTACCGTTAGTTGTATTGTAGCATCGCTGGTTACTATCGGGTTGGAAATGGACGAATTGTTCACAGCGCTCGACGGGCTCCATTGCCAATTAACTTGCCCTACGGCGGTAGTAGATGCATTGAGTTGTGCTCCGTTTACGTCGCATAGAGCTTGGTCAGCTCCTGCAGAAATCGAAAATCCTCCCACATTTATAGTCACCAAGTCTGAATAAGCACAACCAGTGCCGACGTCCGTCATATTGAGCGAGTAGGTGGTGGTGACATCCGGATACGCAAAAGGATTGAGAATATTGGTTGCTGAAATAAGGTAATCAGGCGACCAGGTGAAAGTAAGCCCATTTAGTTCGAAGCTGCCAATGTTCACATTGTCGATGCTCCAATTGTCTTCATTCAAGCCAGAGTTGGCAAGTTGCCTCCATCTAAAGGTGGTGGCAATAGTTTGCGCCGCTGCAGGAATCTGTACGCTGACGTCTGTAAAGTTGGGGTAGGCTGATTCCAGGAGGGTAGACATCAACGTCCATGGACCAGCTGCTCCTGTAGTGCTGTATTCGAGCACCACGTTCTCGCCAGGGTCGGCGTTGTCGCAGGGAAAAGCTCCCGATCCAATCACAATATTGAAATTCACGGAACCACCTTGCAAAACGTTCACAGGAACGGTGGTTGCACTTCGTTCCCCGGCTCCGTTGAACCATAGTGAGTTTGACGATCCCGATCCGCAGTTCATGGAGGCGATTCCACTTTGGACGCCTGCCCATACGGAAGCATTAAAACCGACATTAAAATTATCAAACAGCACACTTTGTTGGATGGCCGCAGTGAGCGCGACTGTATCACCCTGGCATATTGCATTATCTGAAGTCAATGCATCAAATTCAACGATATTTCCGCTGGTCACTTCAATGGTAAGGCTTCCGACGTTGCTCGCGCAACCCGAAATGCTTTCCACCAGCACAGTATACGTAGTCGTTTCAGCCGGATTGGCAATGGGATTGGCGATATTCGGATTGTTAAGCCCCGTTGTGGGTGTCCATGTATAAGTAAAAGCGTTGGAAGCGGGGATAACAGCCACTCCCAATTGCACAGATTGATACTGGCACACCGATGCAGCGCCTTGGCTAACCTGGATGTTGGGGGGTGTGGGAACTTCAACGAGGAAAAGCTCTTCTATTGTGCAGCCGCTTTGAAATTGGTCGCCAATGGCCACATAAATATTTGGAATTATTGGTGGCGTGAGAATGAGTTGGATACCGGTTCCCAAAATTACGCCGGGCTCTGTCTGAGCGAACCACGACACGTTGGTTAAGCCGGGAGAAGCAGTGAGCGTTACGGTCTCGGATGTGCATGTCACATTTTCAATTACAAAAGGAACGGAGCTGAAGGAGCCAACAGAATAGGCATAGCTTTCCGCACCGCCCAGGCCGTATACGTAGCCCGATACACCGGTAGGCGCTTGCAAGGTATAAACTCCTTCGGGTATGCTGATCTGTGCGAAGGATTGGGAAGGGCATGATGGAAAAGGAGAAAATTCTGCCGGGTTAACTTGCGCGCCGTTCATCTGTAAACTTCCTATGTCGCTTGTGTTCATCACTATATTGAGCGCATGCGAAGTAATGATGTTCGACTCCACAGTCGAGAAGGTAATATTATCCACTTTCTGGGTCACATCATTGAGTATGCACATGGCCGGGTCGCCAAGGCCTGCACAATCTATACCCTGCATGTATTGTATCACGCTGATGGGTTTATCGGCAGAAACGCAGTGCGCGTTAGGGACGTCGTTGAGCTCTTCAAACTGACCCGAGTTGAGAACCACGGTGGTTCCATCGTTCAGCGTTACGGTGGTATTATTCTCAAGGGCTAGTATCCTGTAAGTATAACCCGTGGCAAAATCAAAAGGTACTATGAAGTAATCTGTGCCCCAGGTGTCGACCGGGAGACTCTGATCAAATATATGATCGCAAGCACCGCAACCTATAGGGATATTCACGCACCGCACACCAGAAAAAACTGCAAAAGGTCTACATACTCCGCTTTCTTCCGTGCCCCTGATCGCCGATCCCGTGAAGTCACCACCGTCCACGGAAATAAGCTGGTACGATTCCCCCCTGTCAAGACTCAAAGTGAATGGTGTGCCAGCCGGAATGCCATTATCAGAAGGTGAAGTTAGTGTGATTTCAACATCGGTGCCATCTTCCGTAGCAACTATCAAAAGTTCGGAATTGTAGCCGAATAAGCCCTCATAAGACGGAATCATATATTCAGTTCCCAAAGTTTGGATGGGGACGACTTTTGATCCATCGCCGGTAAATTCCTTTAAATTGATAGCAAAAACTGCGATCGTATCTAATGATGAAATGTAAATCCCCTTGTTATCCACAGTCCCACTCAAGTAATGCTCCACAAGATCATTCGGAAGGGTGATGGTAGTGATCTGATTGGCTGCAACAGTAAAGTTTTCGGAATAACCCTGTTGCGGGATTTCCAATGTCCCTGATGTATTGTTTTGGGAAGCAATGAAGACTTTCATCCCTTGATTTAAATTTACATCATTCTCAAAGTTGAGCATAAAACCCAACCAGAATTCCTTGCCTTGGGTGGGCACAACGTTTTGGCCTACAGCCTGTTGGGCAATTAAGCTTAGCAACAACACTATTTTCAAACTCAACCTGCTTTCCATAACTCCGTAACTTTACGATCATTGACTCCAAATCAACGAATAAGATGTCCAACAACCAATATTAAGTTTACGTTAAGGGCCGTTAATTTCCCGGCCTATCGGCATTTTCAAAACAGACACCTGACGTCTCAGACAATAATCCCGCTTAAAAGACCTGATGCGATCATACTCGTGTTGCGTTGTAAGTCATATATTTTCAAATGTTTATCTTTTTGCTTCTTTGAAATTTTGTAATCGAGATTGTCGAAACAGCGGATTTATGGCAACTTTTTCAAAAATGGAGATGCTTGAAATTTGTAGTATTTCGCAGAGGCTGTGTTTAAGCATAAATTTTTTTTTTGCAATGGCTACCAATACGTAAACCGAGATTGCGATCCACACTTGCGTTTTCAAATCATTTTCGCTCTGACCCCCAAAAGGATTTAATTTTTAGATGTTGTTTTGCCCATTTAAAGAATAATTCTGTTTTCCAACGGTGTTTACAGAGCTGTGCAATATCCGCTGCAGGAAGATTGAAGTTGTCGTTCAAAAAAACGGACACTTTTCCAGTGTCATCTTCGAATTTCAATACCCTTATCGCTTCAGGGTATTCTTTGGCGGCATAGTAGTTATTGACCTCGATGTAAGCGGATGCCGTGAGCATTATAAGACACAATCATCTCATGACGTGTGGATATTATTTCTCAATCTTTGAAATCGGCATTCCCTTTACAGCTATACAGATAGGAGTCGTAACGAAGCACAAGTGAGCCCTGTATGAACCTTCGAGTATTCAGCCTGAGGAATGAAGGTGATTTTTTTTGAGAGGCATTCATTTTGCTTAGGGGATATTTCAAAAAAAACCAATTATGAAAAATCTTACAAAAATATTTGCTTTGAGTGCGTGCTTTTTAATGGTGTCGTTCATATCCAAGGCACAAACCTATGTCGGAATCGGAATAAAAGCGGGAATACCAATCGGTGATTTCGCGGAATACGCCGGATTTGGGCTTGGTGGTGGAATTGCACTTGATCATATGGCTGGCGAAAACGTTTCCTTAGGATTTAGCGCTGGTTACATTGCCTTTTTTGACAACGAAATTGCACCTAATGTAACTGGCTCTTCGATCGTCATCCCGCTTTTGGCCAATGTGCGCTACTACTTCGGAGATGGTTCTTTTACACCCCTAATTGGACTAGGCATAGGCTATACGCTAGTGACGCAAATTTCAAATGTGGAGTTAGCTGGTACCACGAATGAATTTACGGATGATTATAACGGATTTACCATAAACCCTCACGTTGGCATTCGTTATGCGCCGAACGATAAGATTGCTTTGTTTATTACTGGCGACTACAACTATATTTTAAATGAAGTAGAGGTAGATTTGATTCAAGAAGGCGATCCTGTAACCGGAGGACCCGATGTTGTGGCTCTGGATCCTTACGCTTTCATCGGCATCAATGTAGGATTGTCCTTTAATATTTCGAAGTAATCGAGCATAAAATAAGATGACTTCAAAACCGCTTCTTTTCGAGGCGGTTTTTTTGTGCGGTAGCGTTTCACTCAATTTGGTAATCAAGGAATGGGTGAAATACCCGGTAGGAATCCCAATGAATTGGACAGTTCAATAATCAATGAGCCTTCATCGTCAGAAGGAAAAAGGCAGCCCAAGCTAATTAAATAGTCTGGCTCATCAGGGAATTTTAGGGCTACGCTGGAAACCATTTCGAGCGCTCCTGGCGTAAGTGCAGCCGCGCTCTATTTATGGTTTAGGAAGTCTGGTGGCATGGAAATCGCCGACTTAAAGCGCTGGAAATTACCTGGCTTAGGGTCAAGAAGTGGCCAAGATCGCCATCGCAGAGAAGCACTGCTGGAACTAAGGGGCTCGTTAACCAGCAGTGAACAGCGGAAGCGCCCTGTTTTTCGCGATTGGTAAAACCCGGCCGATACCCAATGGCCGGTAAAATGGTTCGAATTCAGGCACTAAGATTGCACTCCGCAGAGGATACGATAAATAAAAGATGAAAAAATTAGATTTTGATCAGCTGCGTGCTATTTATGTGAACTGTACCTTGAAAAAATCGCCAGAAAAGAGCCATACAGGATTCTTAATGGAAGTTTCTAAAGCAATAATGCTTAAAGAAAAAGTGAAGATTGATGAGATCAGGTTGGTCGACCACCAAGTAGCCAGTGGAGTATCTCCAGACATGACAGAACATGGCTGGGATATAGACGAATGGCCTGCGCTCTTTCAGAGAATAATAGAAGCTGATATACTTATTGTAGGTACGCCTATATGGCTTGGCGAAAAGTCATCCATAGCGCAAAAATTGATTGAAAGATTATACGCGATGAGTTCGAAAATCAATGATAAGGGGCAGTACATTTTCTATGGTAAAGTAGGTGGATGTATGGTTACTGGTAATGAAGATGGAGTAAAGCATTGCGCCATGGGAATACTATATGCGCTTCAGCATATAGGTTACTCTATTCCTCCTCAGGCAGACTGTGGATGGATAGGAGAAGTGGGACCGGGCCCTAGCTATGGGGACAAGGAGTGGAAGGGTGAAAAACTAGAAATGCGTGTTGGTTTTGATAGCGATTTCACCAATAGAAATACCACATTCATGACCTATAATTTACTTCACTTGGCATCTATTTTAAAGGCAAATAAAGGCTATCCGAGTTACGGGAATTCCCGAAAGGAATGGGATGAAGGAAAGCGTTGGGAATTCGAAAAACCGCAACATTGAAGAATGTAAAAGGGGCTGAATCAGTCGTGAAAGATGCTCTGAACCGGATTTGAATTCAACGTTGAAACCATTGAAAACGAATTTTGAAACAGCTATATTAATAACCCGACCAGCGTGAAACAGCATTTTTCGATCTTCAGGCGTCTATAAAAGCAAAGATCGGGTGCTTCTATTGCGTATCAACATATATATTCAGAACCTGAAACGTGCAGGAAACCTACAGGCAGAACCACCCGGACATAATGCTATGGCTTATGTTCAAACCTTTGAGAATGTTGCTGATTGAGCACGCAATCTTTATTTGCTATGCAAGAAATAATAGAGACTACTCAACTCGAATTTGAAAGAAGCAATTTTACGGTTGATTTGTTGAAACATGAATCCGTCAACTTTACCTTGAGATTACCCAGACTGTGGATAGCGAAAGTCGGATCCATTCCATGAAAATAAATCCGGAGTTAAGGTCCGAGATTCTTCAGGTATTCGATGCTGGTCTGAAAAAAATTCCGATCCCAAACAGAATTAAGTCTAATTTTTTGACAGACGTTGACCAGCAAAAAAATGTATGCCAGGTATCTTGAAGGGTTAAAAATTACAGAACTTTCGATCCAATTAGATCTGGATGAATAGAAAACTAAGCTGATTTTGCAAAACAAAGGAATTCAGATCGTTTCGAATAAACTGCCGCGAATTACAAAGCGAGAATGCACTTCTAAAATTCCAGGATAAACAGCTATGCCAACTCTTTTTTGAACAAATACTCTGCAATCTGCACGGCATTGGTCGCCGCTCCTTTGCGCAGGTTATCGGCTACGATCCAGAGCTGAAGGCTGTTCGGGAAGCTGAAATCGCGGCGTATGCGGCCTACAAATACTTCGTCGCGGCCATTGGCGTAGAGTGGCATCGGGTATGATTTTACGTCGGGATTGTCCTGCACCACAATGCCTGGGCTGTTGTGGAGCAGTTTGCGAACTTCCGAAAGGTCATAATCGCGGTCGAAGGTAATATTCACCGATTCGCTATGGCCACCTACTACGGGTACGCGCACGGCTGTAGCCGTAACTTCAATAGCCGGATCAAGAATTTTCTTCGTTTCCCGGGTAAGTTTCATCTCTTCCTTGGTATAACCGTTGTCTTCAAACGCGTCGCATTGCGGTATGCAATTGCGATCGATGGGATAGGGGTAAACCATGGCCGCTTTTTCGCCGCGGCGCTCTTGCTCCATTTGCTCTACTGCCGCTTTGCCGGTGCCAGTCACCGATTGGTAGGTGCTTACCACCACACGCTTTACACCGTATTTTTTGTGGAGGGGTGCCAATACCATCACCAATTGAATGGTGGAGCAATTGGGGTTGGCAATGATCATATCGCTGTCGGTGAGGGCTGCCCCATTTATCTCGGGGACAATGAGCTTATGATCAGGCGACATGCGCCAAGCCGACGAATTGTCGATAACGCGTATGCCGGCTGCGGCAAAGCGCGGCGCTTCGATTTTACTGGTTTCCCCGCCGGCCGAGAATAAGGCCAGATCGGGTTTTGCCGCTATGGCTTCGTCGATGCTGTGAATACGGTACGTGTCACCGGCGAT
Organism: Flavobacteriales bacterium; assembly: GCA_038321615.1. Lineage (GTDB taxonomy): Bacteria > Bacteroidota > Bacteroidia > Flavobacteriales_D > Cryomorphaceae > JBBQFC01. The sequence goes on from JBBQFC010000020.1 coordinate 8,419, forward strand.
CGCAATGTCTTGACCCGCAGAGCGCTCTGAGGCTACGGCGATAAGCTCGGTGTAAGGGAATTTGCGCGCTTTGAGCACTTCAAACATTACTCTTCCCACCATGCCGGTGGCTCCTACTACGGCTATTTTCATGCGAATTGGGCTATTTGCTAAAGAAATTTTTGAAGCCCAAAAGTAGTATATTTCGGAGTTTCTTTTCCGAACCAATCATGGCCTTTAAGCCGATCGTATTCCTAATTTTCCTTTCGCCGGCTTTCCTGTGGGCGCAGATTTTAGATAGCTTCGATGACGGCGATTTTACGAACAACCCCACTTGGACTGGAGCGGATCCCTTCTTTCTTGTTGATGCTGGTGTATTGCGCAGCAACGCCCCGGGAGCTTCGAATTATTACCTTTCTACGTCTCAGAATTTAATGGACGATACCCGTTGGGAGTTTTTCATTAATCTCAATTTTTCAACTTCCGGTTCCAATTTTGTCGAGATTTTTCTCACAGCAGATAATGCCGATCTCAATGCGGTGCAAAACGGCTATTTCCTGCGCTTCGGCGGCACCCCCGATGAGATTTCCTTTTTCAGGAAAACGGCCGGCGCCAATCTTTTGCTTATCGATGGGGTAGATGGCACTACGGGTTCAAGCGCAAATAACGATTTCCTGATACGGGTCGATCGGACTGCAGCAGGAGAATGGATCGTCGACTATGCTCCAAACGCTGCGGAGCCTTACGTAGGATTGGGTGTTATCACCGATTTGGAATTGACAAGCACCTCGCATTTTGGATTTCGAATCGTGCAGTCTTCTGCGGCCGGCCCAATAGGCAATCACTTCTTCGACGATTTTTCTGTCAACCTTATTCCTGTTGACAATACTCCCCCTGTGGTTATAGGTGCCGAAGCATTTAGCGTCAATTCTGTCAATTTGGGCTTCTCAGAACCAATGGATGAAGGATCGGCGAACGATGTGCAGAAATACAGCATCTCGCCCGATCTTGGCAATCCTGTTTCGGCCGGTTACAATCCTATTTTCAATACCGTGGCGCTTGGTTTTAATGGCAATTTTGAAAACGGTGTGACTTACGAATTAAGTATTCAAGGAGTAGCCGATCTGGCCGGAAATATTTCGGAGCTTCAAACCTTTCCAATCAGCTTTATAACTCCTGGAGTGGCCGCTTTTCGCGGCGTGGTAATCAATGAGCTCATGGCCGACCCAGCGCCATCGCAAGGCCTGCCGGAAGCGGAATACATAGAACTATTCAATGTTTCGAATGAATATTTTCAGTTGGCGAATTGGAAATTGGTCAACACTACCGTCGAGAAAGTGCTTCCAAATTACTTATTGGAGCCCGGCGGGTTTGTACTGCTGTGCAATTCAACCAACGCCGATTTGCTCTCAACTTTTGGGTCCGTTATTTCGATCACTTCATTTACGGCTTTGACCAATTCGGGCGATAGTTTAACGCTGATCAATTCCAGCGGTGTGGTTATCGATATCGTAGCTTACACGTCGGCTTGGTATGGAAACTCCGAATTTGCCGATGGGGGGTATGCGCTGGAGCAGATCAATCCGTTTACTCCTTGCACCGGTCGGGAGAATTGGTCGGCTTCGAATGGTCAAATGGGTGGTACGCCCGGTGCGGTAAATGCCATTTTCAATGATGCGCCCGATCTTGCACCACCTTATATAGTCTCCTATCAGCTCACAGGCGATGCCACCGTGGAGCTGGTTTTTTCCGAGCCGATGGACGCGTCATCGCTGGCGAATGGCGCGTATGCGATCGATCCTGAAAGTGCAGTCCTTTCGGTGGAAATCATACCCGATTTGCGAAGCATTATGTTGGAGTTTGGCGAACCCCTTTTGGCTGGTATCGATTATCAAATTAGTGTTTCCGGCATTACCGACTGTGCAGGAAATTCAATAGAAGCCACCGTATTGCCTGTGCTATTTGGCGCAGCTCCACTTCCCGGCGAATTGGTTTTCTCTGAGATTTATCCTGACCCGAATCCGAGTATCGGCCTGCCTGAATTTGAGTATATCGAAGTGTTCAATGTTGGAAATCGAAGTTTATCGCTCGCGGGAGTCCAGGTGAACGATAGAACATTGGCCGGCACTGATGTTTTGGTTCCGGGCGCCTACGCGCTATTGCTGGATCCTGCAGCTCTGGTTGCCTTTACCGGTTTCCCCGGCATCCGGTACACTTCTACTTTCAGCAGTTCCTACTTGACCAATGCCGGTCGCGAACTTGTGCTTTCATCGCCTTCAGGTATAATTCTCGATCGGGTAGCCTACGATTTAAGTTGGTACGGAAGCGGGGAATTTGACGATGGTGGCTATAGCATCGAGCGGCGAAATATTTTAGAACCTTGTCGCGGTCGCGAAAATTGGGGAGCTGGCACGGCAGATATCGGGGGAACTCCCGGCAGTCAAAATGCGCTTTATACCGAAGATTTCGATCAAGAACCGCCCTTGCTGCTTTCCGCCGCTGTGATCGACCCCAACACCGTAGAATTGCTGTTGTCGGAGCAATGCGATAGCCTAAGTCTGTCTTTAGCCGAGATTGCTATCGACCCATTCATTGCGCTGGCGAGCAGGGTGATTTCGCCCAATCAATTGGATCGACTCCAGCTCATTCTGGCCGATCCGCTGTTGGTTAATACATTTTACACGATGCAAATATCGGGAGTGCTCGACTGCTCGCTCAATGGTTCTGCTGAACCAATGACAGTCGAATTTGGAATACCCGATACCGCTTTGGCGGGCGATTTCTTAATCAATGAAGTGCTTTTCAATCCGCGCACCGGAGGTGTCGATTTTGTGGAACTCGTTAATACCAGCGCGAAAATTCTCAATTTGCAAAATTGGTTCTTGCAAAATCAAGATGGCTCCACCCGCGCGATTGCCACCGAAGTTCTTCCGGTAAATCCCGGTGCTTACATCGTACTCGCCAGTAATCCAACCAACATCAATCAGGAATATCCTTTTGGGCAACCGGAGAACTTCTACCAAATGGAATCGTTGCCTGCGTATAACAATGAATCGGGCAGCGTAAGACTTTTAAACCCTACCGCCGAAGTAATGGATTTATTCGATTATTCAGATGATTATCACTTTGCGCTGCTCAATAGTTTCAAGGGCGTTTCGCTGGAGCGAATAAGCTGGACTATTCCTACAAATAGTTCATTTAACTGGACATCGGCATCGCAGAGCGAAGGTTTTGCCACGCCCGGAAAGCGCAACAGTCAGTACAATCCAGAAGGGGTGGCGAGCGCCCAATTTCAATTGGTTAAAGAAGTGTTCAGTCCCGACAACGACGGGTTTGAAGACGTTCTCCGCATCAATTACCGCTTGCAGGGCTCCGATTACCTTGCCACGGTAACGATTTACGATCGCCGAGGCCGCAAAATTCGCTCGGTGATGAACAATTTCTTGTTAAGCACCGAAGGCACCATTACGTGGGACGGCATTGACGATCGCGGCTCCAAAGCGCGCATCGGCCCGCATATTGTGTTCGTGGAAATTTTTAACCCTTCCGGAAATACCGAAGCTTTTAAGCTACCTTGTGTGGTGGCGGGCAGGTTTTAATTTGGCTCAAATGATTATGCAATCACTCCAACTTTTCCCTGACAAACTCGCCGACTTCGGCACTACGATCTTCACCGTAATGAGCGAATTAGCCAATAAGCACGGTGCCATTAATCTTTCGCAGGGGTTTCCCAATTTCCCGGTCGACGGGGAGCTTATCGGATTGGTAAATAAGCACATGCGCGAAGGCAAAAACCAGTATGCGCCAATGGCGGGCGTGGCCGACTTGCGCCAAAAAATCAGTGATAAAGTACTTGCCGCGACTGGAACACATTACGCTCCCGATTTGGAAATTACCGTAACGGCGGGTGCTACGCAAGCCATTTTCACGGCCGTGGCAGCAACTGTATCGTCCGGCGATGAAGTAATCATGTTCGCCCCGGCATATGATTGCTATGCGCCTGCGGTGCGGCTCTATGGCGGTATTCCTGTTTTTATCGACTTGCTAGCTCCCGAATTCAAAGTCGATTGGGAAGCAGTGCGAAGCGCGGTAACGCCCCGTACCCGGCTGATGATAGTCAATACGCCGCATAACCCATCGGCTACGGTATGGACTAAGGCCGATATGCTCCAACTCGGGCAAATACTCGATGAAACGGATATTTTACTAATCAGCGACGAGGTGTATGAACACATTATATTCGACGGGGTGGAGCATTGGAGCGCCGCTCGATTTGATGCGCTCGCAGCTCGAACGTTTTTAATCGCAAGCTTCGGCAAGACCTTTCATGCTACAGGGTGGAAGGCGGGCTACGTATGCGCCCCTGAAGCATTGATGAGCCGCTTCCGCAAAATTCACCAGTACTTGGTGTTTTCTGTAAACACTCCGGTGCAATATGCCCTGGCCGATTATTTGGAAGAGCCCGCCCGCTATCAGTCTGTGGCAGCTTTTTACCAAGCCAAGCGAGACTTGTTTTTAGATGCGCTGCAAGGATCGCGCTTTACCTATCTACCCGCCCAGGGGGCCTATTTTCAGGTGCTCGACTACCGGGCAATCAGCGATGAATTGGAAGCCGATTTTGCCCGCAGGCTTACCATCGAATCGAAGGTAGCCGCCATACCCTTTAGCGGGTTTTACCCCAAGGAACGCGAACAGCGCATCCTTCGATTTTGCTTCGCTAAAACCGATGAGACCATTCTCCAAGCCGCCGAAATACTTCGAAACCTATGAGCAGCCCGATTAGTGAAAAGCTTAAAGTAGCCTTGCTACAATGTCCTTTAGAATGGGAAAATCCCGCTGCCAATCGCCTGCGGTTTGATCAATGGTTTCGCAGCATCGAAGCGCGACAGGACCTTATTGTAATCCCCGAAATGTTCAGCACGGGCTTCACCATGAATGCTGCCGGCACAGCCGAAACCATGAAAGGCGATACCGTAAAATGGCTTTGCGAGCACTCGGCCGATAAGGATGCCGTAATTTGCGGAAGTCTGATAATAAAAGAGCGGGGTAAATTCTACAACCGCTTCATTTGGGCGGAGCGGGGCAAGATAAAGTGGGCATACGATAAGCGCCATTTATTTGCCCTGGCGGGCGAGAACGAGATATTCACCAAAGGCAGAAAGCTATCATCAGCCATCGATTTTGGACCCTGGAAGGTAATGCCCCGTATATGCTACGATCTTCGGTTTCCGGTGTGGAATAGAAGTACGCAGAGCCACATTCAAATATACGTAGCCAATTGGCCCGCAGCACGCATAGCCGCGTGGGACACCTTGCTCAAGGCGCGAGCTATTGAAAATCAATGCTACGTAATTGGTGTCAACCGCGTGGGTATTGATGGAAATGGCCACGCTTATCCCGGTCATTCGGCAGTTTACAATGCATTGGGCAAAAGCATCACGCCTGAAGCAAACATCGACCCGGAATGGATTTACGCGGAGCTGGAGCTCAGCCATGTGGCTCAACTGCGCGCGAAACTTCCTTTTGCTTTGGAAGCTGATGAATTCCGCGTAAAGCTTTAGGAATTTATCTTTTCCATTCCACGTCGAGCACCCAATTACTGCGCACTTCAAAGCCACCTGCGTAGATCGCTATTGCTTCGGGTTGGAGCTTTGCTGCATATCGGCCTGTGGTCCAGTCGCCGCCTTGATCGGAGTCGTACACCAGGCGCATTTCGTATTTCCCGGGCTCCAGGCGTTTGTAGTTCTGCGCGAAATTCCCGCTGAAGCTTTCCTTGATTACAAGGACTCCCTTCGCATCGCGAATTTCTAATACGCGCCCTGTTTCCGTATTCGTGCTGTCGCGAATGATCAGATTAACCGCTCCATAATATTCGCTGTCTTGAAGCGTAAACCGCATTACCAAGCTGTCGCTATAACTTCCGAAAATGTCGCGGAAAGCACCAGGTTTTGCTTTGAACTCATAGGTCGAGCTGCTTTGCAAAGGTGCATCGACGATAATTTCCCGATCCAAATCGCGGCGCAGAAAGTCTTTGGGATAAACGCGCACGCTGTCTTCGTAAAAATACGCCAACGATGAATCTACTTCGCTGAGTGGGTTGCTGAATTTGAGTGCAAAATTGCGTCCCAGGGGCATCCGCCCCGCTACCGTATTGGACCGTACTTGGAGTTTAGCTTTTTCGCGGAAGCGTTTGTCGATCTCTATATTCCAGTCGAGGGTATCGCGGTATAAGGCGCCGTCGCTGATTAAAACCGTAATTTCTTCAATCTCATTGTCCGGTGGAAGCTGCAGCCAGGACATCAGGCTATCTCCGCGGGGACTGATATAATTTTTTGCCAGAAAGGGCTCTTTGCTATCGGGATCGATGAATCGGATTTCGGCGTTCGGAGCCGGCACATTGAATACCACCAAATGGAAGCCGTAGTCGCGTTGGGTTTTATTGGCCACATACTGTATGGTGTCTGATTCTAAAAAGTTGCGCAGCAACAATGGGCTTAAGCTATCGGCAGGAATGGATACCACCAGTGAATCGGAAAAAGCGATGCGCTCCGGTGGCCCATTGTAGAGGTAATTATTGTTTTTCTCCGCAAGGGTAAACAGTTTATATGTGCCAGGCGGTAAAAAGTCGAGTTCAAATCGGCCGCTGGAGTCGGAAAAGGCGAAGTAATCGGGCAGAGAAGTGAACGGGAGCGAGTCCAGGTCGTTCACATAAAGCATTACGCCAGAACCTGCTGTGGGTTTGCTGTCGATGGCATCTGCAATCGATCCTGAAATGTGAAGGGAATCGAGGAAATCGCCGGTGGAGAATACAAATCGCATATTTCCAGCAATGTTTCCTTCATTGAGATCCTGTATGGCCTTGCCGAAATTGAATTGATAAGTGGTATTTGCCTTAAGTGTGTCTGTCCACGACACGGTAAGCGTCTTGCGCTTCAGCCCGTAAGTTGGCTTGGTTTTAAGCGTCGGCGATACGATAATCTGTCCGGTGAAATCTTTGATTTCAACGTATTCATCAAAAGTTATGGAGAAGCTGTTTCCTGAGAAATTAAGCGCATAATTCAGGGGGAAACTCTCGATTACCTCAGGTGGTTGGGTATCTTTGAGACCACCCGTAGGTTGACCATCGCGCGCGCAGGCGAGCAAAATCAAGGCGCCAAATATATAGGTAAGCCTTTTCAGACTGTAACGTTTGCAGGTACGGTAAGCAGTTGAGCTACTGCCTCGAGTAAGAAGCGGTCGTCTTCTTTGAAATGATCGGGTAGATCGCTATCGGCATCGAGCACCCCTATTACCTCGCCTTTAGAGTTGCGCAGGGGCACAACTAATTCGGAAGTTGAAGCGGCATTGCAGGCTATGTGCCCGGGAAAGGCATGCACATCGGGTACCATGAGGGTAACATTTTGAGACCAAGCCGCTCCGCACACCCCTTTTCCGCGGCCTATTCGTGTGCAAGCAACAGGGCCTTGAAAGGGGCCGAGCACCAATTGATTTCCCTTCACGAGGTAGAAACCCACCCAAAAGTATCCGGGCAGTTCCTTTAAAATGGCGGCCGTATTAGCAAGATTAGCGATGAAATCTTCCTCGCCTGTTATTACCCCGCCTATCTGCTGCAAGGCAGTATTGTGATGCGCATTCATGGCGGCAAAGATAGCCAATTAGGCTGTAGCCAATGTAAGGATGGTAAGCTTGCGGACACCGGCTGCCAGCAATTTCCGACCGCAAGCTTCGAGCGTAGCTCCGGTGGTTACCACGTCGTCGATTAGCCAAATATGACGCCCCAAAAGGGCGTCGTGATCCACGACTTCAAATATATCCGACACGTTTTCCCAACGTTCATAGCGGGCTTTCCGCGTTTGGGTGGTATTGGCCACCAAGCGTTTTAAGGCAATCTTATCGACAGGTATTTCTAAGATTTCACTCATACCCATTGATATAACTACCGATTGATTAAATCCACGGAGTTTTTCCTTTTCGGGATGGAGTGGTAGGGGTATAATGAGATCGCTCAGCGGGTAACCGTCGGTTAAAAGGTCTTTGGCAAACAATCTTCCCAAGAGAAGGCCTAATTCTTGGCGCCCATCGTATTTTAATTGATGGAGAAGTTCCTGTGCAGCGTTGCCTTTTCTGAAATCCAGAAAGGCAGTAGCGTGCTGTAAGGGCAACCTGACCTTGAATTTTTGGGTTACCACATTCTCTTCCAGCCGGTGGAAGTTGGTGCGGGGCAATTTTTTTTCACATTGCAGACAGAGCAGGTTCTCTGTGCGGTGCAAACTCGTATGGCACACGGCGCAAGGATTTGGAAATAGTAGGTGCGAGACGTCTTGCATCCAATCAAAATTGTACTTTCGTGTCGGTTTTGGCAGAAGTATAATTTCGGATTCACCCATGTTGCGGAATTTTTTTGAAGCCCAAACTTGTCGCACTAAAAGTAAACACGAATGGCTGAAAATCAAGACAAATCGAATAGGAAATACCTTATAATAATTGGAATCTTAGCGCTGTTATGCGTTGTACTTGGTGTAATGCAGTTTCAGAACCGCACTGAAATCATTACGCGCACAGAAACCGTGAGCAATTTGGAGATTGAACAGTTGCAATTGAAAAACGAATTGCAGGATATGCTCATCCAATACGATACGGTGAATGTGAACAACGAGCGGCTGAACGCCGAAATTCTCGGACAGCAGGAGCAAATAAAGGAAATGCTCAAGCAGATAGAGAAGCATAAAGATGACGCCTATATTATGTCGAAGCTCAAGAAAGAGACGGCAACGCTGCGTGAGATTATGAAGGGTTATCTGGTTACCATCGACTCGCTCAACACGATGAATGTAACCCTCAAAAAGGACAATCAGAATTTGGTCACGGAGCTGTCGCAAACGAAAACGCAGAAACAGCAACTGGAATCGAGTAAAAAAGATTTGGAAACCATCGTGGCTACCGGATCGGTACTCAACGCCACCGGCATAACCAGTGTGGGTTTACGTGTGCGCAACAATGGGAATCAAGTAGAAGTTAACCGCGCTAACAAGACCGAAGCGGTTCGAACCTGCGCTAAAATCGGGGAAAACCGTATTTCACAAGCGGGTAAAAAAGTCCTGTACCTTCGAATTATTACCCCTGATGGTGTAGTGCTCGAAAGCACGGATGGGTCGGACGCCTCGTTCGAATTCGACGGGGTGAGCGGTAAATACAGCGTGAAGCGTAATATCGATTATGACAATCAGGCTCAGGAAGTATGCATTTTTTACAATGTAAACGATCCCGAAACTCTTCCGACCGGTCAATACATCGTTCAGCTCTACGAAGCCGGCATGCTCATTGGGAAATCAACCATTGATTTGAAATAAGGCGCGTGCCTAAAAAAACGCCCTTACCTGAGCCGTGCCGGTATGCAAGAGCTAAGCTGCATTTGAAATGCTGCGGTCATCGTCAAACTTCCTGACGGTCGTTGCTGCCCCCAGCTTTTTTTATTTGAAATGCTGCGGTCATCGTCAAACTTCCTGACGGTCGTTGCTGCCCCCAGCTTTTTTTAAAAGTCTTCCTGATTAGCTGATTCGGGAATATCGGTAAAAGCCTAAAAGAAAGCCCTTACCTGAGCCGTGCCGGTATGCACGGACTTAGCTTCTTCCGATTTTCGGCCGTTGTAGCTTAGGCTTAATTGTAAGTTTTTACCCAGTGTGCGTTCCACGCCCGCAGCCCAGGTAAAGTTTCGGCCATTTTGAAGCCCATCGAGCATCTCATAGGTCAGGCTGCTATTCGGAGCTCCGTTGTAAGAAATTCCTATGTAATTGAATTTACCGAAAAGGGTTCCGCTTTCAGCCTTACTGAGTCGGGCTTCTGCTCCAAAATCGAGCAATTCAGCAGTTTCGCCGCCAAACTCCGGTAGATTTTCCTTCCGGGTATAATCACCATTGAAGGTAATTCGAAACTCGGTGCCTGGCTGGTAGGTGTAGCTTTGATTGAGGCTGAAGTAATCGATAGTAAAGTTTCGCCCGTTGAGCACATCGCTATTGCTTTTGCGTGCGCCCACTTCCTGCTCAAGCACCGCCGCATGCTTTGAATTAAAATTATAGCGGGTGCGCAGGGTATGTGCTAAGCTCGAGCGCTCTTCGAAGCCGGAGGTAAAGGGTGTTTTTCCAAATTGATTATTGTAGGTGTAGTCCACTCCAAATTTGCTGCTGCTGCGATTGAAGAAAAAGGTGTTTCGAAAACTCGATGACTGTGAAATTAATACCGTGTCGCCCAGCTCAACTAAGAAGGGATTAAATCGCCCGGCTCCTTCTTCCTGACGGGTTTTGCGCTGTAAACGGAAGGCGCTCTGATTGCTGAAATAGGAAATAAATTTTTTAAAACCCGTAGAAGTGACCCACACATTTGCAGGGTTCAGCGAAAGCGATTGGGAAAATTGGTTGCTGAAAGCGCGCTCGTAATTATCGGTTGGTGTAAAAAACCGCAGGTACCGATCGCCATCTTCGGGACGAGCCAGCTCAAATTCGTTGAGTTCCTTGATGTCATTGTCGTTGTAATCTATCCAGGTGTAAGGGCCTTGGCCGGTGGGGTCCAGGATGTAGATAAACTCCTGACGCCGCTCCAGCCCGGAACCTATCTCGTAATAAATATTGGAAACAATGGCGCTTTTTGCCAGACGCAGATTGTCTTCGATCCGGCCCAATATGGTGCTTTCGGGTGGTTGATCGGTTAACTCGGCATTTAGAATGCGCAGCTCCCTATTGGAAATGGTGGCCTTAAATTGGTGTTTCGCATTTTGAATCAAAGCCAAATCGCCTCCATAATGCTTCGCCAGTGTAGAAGAGCGCAGCAGATTTGTATCGCTGGCAAAGTCCATTCGCTCGCGGTAGAAGACCTTGTAGCCCACTTTGCTTGAGTCGAGGTTGGTGAGGTAAAACTGCCAATCGTAGAATTTATAGGCCGTATTGATGAGCGTATCCGTTCCAGGCCGAAATTGACGGTTGTCTTCGCGCTCATCGGTAAATCCGATTTTTGTAACCCATGCTTTTCGCTCTATTTGAGACATATGTCGGGTAAACCGCGATTCCTGAATTCCTTCTGTTCGCAGGTTGCTTCCCCGAAACCAACCTTCGAACCCAGCTGTGTTGATCGTTCCCTTCAGGTTGTTCTTCGTTCCTTCGTAAATGTCGCCACCGGCAAATCGTTCGAGCGCGTAGGCCAGGCTGTAGCGCTTATCGCCATTGAGTGCTACACCACCAGTGAGAATTTCTTGGTTTTCGAGTAGAATCAGCGAATTCAAATTCCAATTGCGATTGAATTCGACCGATCGGTAAGGTTCTATGGGTTGAAAATTATTGCCGATGGATTCGAAACCGAGCGTTGCTTCCACCTTAGGAGTGGTTTCTTTATTGCTGAGGTCGAAGGTGTGGCGGGCTTCTGCGAACAAGCCATGGCTGTAATTATTGTTGTTGCCTTTTCCCGAAAAGGTGTTCAAATCGGTATTGCTAAATCCAGTGTCAATTCGGAGTATTGTTTTCTCCGAAGGGCGGTATTCGGTGCCAGCCATTAAAATCTGATTTCTTTTCGGGCTTACAAGCAAGCGAATAGGCGCAAAAGAGCCTCGACGCGTAATCTGCCCATTTACCGTGTCGGGCGCCACCCATTCGAAAATACGGCCTGTGGCATCAAAACCGGTTTGGTCATAGTCGCCCAATCCGGTGCCCACTTCGCTAAAGGCGACGCGGTACATAGGCGTGGTGGCTGCAGTGATACGCACAAAGACGGAGTCGTAGCCCAAACTATCGCGGATGGTGTAAAGCACTTGGTCGTTGGTGTATTCTGTTACTTCCTGAAAGCTTGGAGCCACCGCATCAAAAAGGTTGTCGCCGGCATTGCCCAGTATTACGCGATCATTTTCGTCGAGATCCTGTTGAAGCGGTTGGTTCTTAGCGTCTTGCTCGGAAAAAAAATTGAAGAAAGCTGTGAATTTTTCATTTTTTACCCCTGTCGAAGTTTGGACCATCGACCGCACGTAGTTGGCATCGGTGTATTGAAAATCGATGGCTATCCGCTTGTCTTTGTTAATAAGTTGCCGCGCAGTGAAGGTGATTTCGGCGGTGTTGTAGTCAATCACATAATCGTTTTCCTGCCCGCGCTTTAATTCTCGGCCGTCAATAAAAATCCGCTCTGTACCGGCCAAGACCACTATAAATTGTTCCCCTTCATTTCCGCGCAGGCGATAGGGCCCTTGATTGCCTTCTTGCCCCTGGAGAATATTTCGAGCGAATTTACCGCGTGAAATCGCTGCGCTGGTCTCGGTGAAAAAATCGAGTGGTTTGGTAGAATTCAAAGGCTGCAAGGTCGTGAAGCTCGCTCCTTGACCGCGTTTGAAGTATCGGGTGAAATAACCGACCGGCGATTGTATAAAAAAGTCGCCCGCAGTAAGCTTTGATTTTTCGTCGTAAAGCTGAATAAATACCTGGTCGAATTCCTGAATTTGAGCCGTGTTTCCGTCGGGTTGAATGGGAATATTATCGTCTGTGACGGATGCTAACACCGATATTTTGTCGGTGAGCTTTCCGCTGAGCTGAAGGCTAAGCGTGCTGTTTACCGTGAGGTCTTGATTATTTCCAAAACCTATACCCCGCGATATACTTCCTGTTTTGTTGAGTTGAGTTGAGCTCAGGCGGTTATCCACTGCATCTTGTGAGCGAAAGGTGTAGGGAGTTATGGCATACTGATCTTCGGGCTGGATAAGCAGGATGCTTTTGTTGCGGTACACGGCATCGAGCGCCAAAGGAAACACGCGGTAATGGGCAGTTACTGCTCCGGCGGGACAGGTGCCCGTCCAAATGATTTTACCCGAACCCATTATAAGGCGGTAGCTTTCGGTGGGCACAGTGTCGGATGCGGCCGTAAGGCAAACCAAGCTGAGCGGCATAATGCTCAGGCTGTCAATGCTTATGGTATCGTTGGTGCAGTCGAAAATCTTGCTGCGCTCATTAGTCCAGTCCTGGCCGTGGACCCGCGATGCAATAAGAAACACCATAACACATAGCAAGACGCCCAGAAACCTTGTTGTTGGGAACGTATTCGCTATGGAGCGTAGGTATAAACTATTACTTTTGAAACCGCACAAAGATCAACTCATTTAAGGGAAAGCCGCTACACAATACGCAAATTGACGCTAAAAATTATTTCCTACAACCTCAATGGCATTCGGAGCGCGATAAGCAAAGGGCTTTTAGATTGGCTGGCCAGCGAGCTGCCCGACATTCTTTTAATACAAGAAACCAAGGCTCGCCCCGACAAAATCGATGTCGATGCCTTCAAAGCGCTCGGTTACGAAGCGTTTATACACAGCGCAGAAAAAGCGGGTTATTCGGGCGTAGCTATTTTCACGCGAATTACTCCAGACAGGGTGGTGGTAGGCTGCGGTATTGAGAAATACGATCGGGAAGGACGGATACTCAGAGCAGACTTTGGCAACCTGAGCGTGCTGACCACTTATTTTCCTTCCGGCAGCAGTGGCGAAGATCGGCAGGCGTTTAAGATGGAGTTCCTGTCCGATTTTGAGCAGTACGTTGCTGATTTAAAGCAGGAACGCCCCCATTTGCTCATTGCCGGCGATTACAATATTTGCCATCAGGCTATTGATATCCACAATCCGGTATCGAATAAAAACTCCAGCGGCTTCCTTCCCGAAGAGCGAAAATGGGTTTCTTCGTTTTTGGAAATGGGTTTTGTAGATACCTTTAGATTGAAAAACCAGGAAGGCGGGAGATATAGCTGGTGGTCATTTCGTTTTCAGGCGCGAAGTAAGAATTTAGGTTGGCGTATCGATTACCACATGGTATCGGAGTCGTTGAAGCCTTATGTGGTCAACGCCGATATTTTTGAACATGTCGTACACAGCGATCATTGCCCCATTTTAATCGAACTCGATACAAAAAATGAGCTTTAAATCTTTTTGCCAGAATTCATATTTATTGGGGCTTTTCGCCAGCATCATTTTTCTGGTGGGCTGCGGAAATAATGAATCCACTTTGAAACCGCCCAGAAGGGCCGCCAACGGCGACATAGTTTACGGCGGCTTGTTTCGGATGAATCTTTCGGAAGAAATTCGCAGCATCTTCCCCCACAATATGGTCGATGCATCGGCACTCGGCTTAATGAATCAAGTGTATGAAGGTTTAATGCGAACCAACCCCGTTTCCGGCGAGCTCGAACGTCAATTGGCCGAGACTTACACCGTAAGCCCCGATGGCCTCAAATACACCTTCCGACTTCGAAAAGGTGTTTTATTTCACGACGACAAGATTTTTGAAGACGGCAAAGGGCGTGAACTTACGGCTCAAGATGTGGCCTTTTGCATCGTACAGCTTTGTACCCCTTCCGACCGAAACCAGCAGTACGCTTTTATGATCGACGCGCTCAAAGGCGGTAGAACATTTTATGAATCGGGGGGAAAAAATCCAGAGTCACTTGGCATTTCAGTCATCGATGATTATACCTTGGAGCTGGAATTGGCGAAACCATTGCCCATATTTTTAACCATCTTGAGCCACCCATCTTGCTGGATCTTTCCAAGAGAATTGATGCTTTATGAAGCTGATGTAGATCGCTGGTGCATCGGCACCGGGCCATTTAAAGCCAATACTATTAAGGTAAACGAAGTCATCATTTTTGAGCGGCATAAGCAATATTGGGCAGTAGATTCTTTAGGCAATTCCCTGCCGTATATCGATGCGGTGCGGTGCAATTTTGTGCTCGATCAAGAGGAGCAAGTCGATTTGTTTTTAGAAGGAAAGCTCGATTTTATCCGTAATATCCCTTATACCCGCTTGGCATCGCTTCCTGAAACGAGCGACAAGGAATACGATATTTTTAATGTGCCTGGCCTCAAAGTGGAATATTATGGTTTTCAGCACAAGCGAGCTTTGTTCAGTGATTTTCGCCTGCGGAAAGCTATTAATTTGGCTGTGAACCGTCGGTTTCTTGTGGACTCCATACTGATGGGCTACGGATCTCCAGCTATCTACGGCTTTGTACCGCCAGCAATGGCCACCTACCCGGCCGATAGCATAGTCGGTTTAACGTTTAATCCAGTCGAAGCACAAGCACTTATGGCCGAAGCGGGCTATGCAAATGGCGAAGGCTTCCCGGTACTTCAGTTGCAGCTTAACGATGGAAATAGCACGGTGCTCAACGTCGCAGAAGCCGTGCAGGAAATGCTTATGGCCAATCTCGGGATAACCGTGGAACTTTCGGTGCTTCCGCGAAATAAACACTACGAGCAAGTTGAAAATGGGGAAGTTGATTTTTGGCGCGATGGCTGGATCGCCGATTATTCAGAACCTGAGAATTTTCTTAAACTCTTCTATGGAAAGCTCCTTTCGGACGATCCAGAGCAATCATCCTATTTGAATACGGTGCGCTTCAAGGATGCTAAATTCGACAGCTCCTTCGAGAAGGCTTTGATCGAAGGCGATACGCAAAAGCGAATGCTGCAGTATATGTATGCCGACAGAGAGTTAGTAGAACAAGCTGCAGTTATGCCGCTCTACTATGAGCAATGGGTTTGGCTGGTAAATAAGCGCGTGAAGAATTTGCGCGTCAGCAATCTGGGCATACTTGACTTAAGCCAGGTATATTTTGAGTCTGAAGCTCCTTAAGCTTGATTTAGCAAGCGGTTCTTGACCAAAGGCAACACGCACTCGAAGTGAGGTAGGTCTGTACTGGTTTCAACCAGAAAAGCATCGATGCCATGGAGCCACCGCTCATTGCGGTAATAATGCCATTTTAATTCGGAAAAGTCCGTGAAAGAAGAAGTCTTGGTTTGGTCCAGCAAGGTGGTTCGCATGTCGCGATAAGATTCGCTCGACGGAGCTCTTCGCACCGTACGCAATTCGAATTTATAGACACGGGTGAGCTCCAATCTGCGGATAAACAGTAATCCATCCTGCACGCGCTCACCGCGCAACCCTATTGGAATTATTTCGACCGATCCTTCTGCTTCTTGATACTGCGAAAGAGCGATTTCCAGACATCCGCGCAGTTTCATTTTCGCAAAGGCCAATACTTCCATCCAATCTTCTAAACCTTTGTCGATAGGTGGAGTATCGCCATATTTCAGCTCGGCATTGCTCAAACTCACCCCAATTAAATTGGGTTTTAAGCTCGATTCTATCCGTTCGGAAGCAGCCAAATAATCGTGCAGCAGATCAATCTGTCGCTTTAAATGATCCAGGTACGGGTAAATCCGAAACGATCGAAAGTGGGCTGTACTTGCCTGTTCAAACCCCAAGATTTGATACTGCTTGAATTCCTTATCGAAAATCGGCTCAAAAAGCCAGTTCTTACTCCAGTAACTCATACCTTATTATACCACCTTTGTGAAAAAATTGTTCTTATCCTTGCCGGATGCCCGAATATAAGGTATCACTTTTGCTAATTCAACGCTTATAAAGAAAATTTCATCATGAAATCCTTGTTAAAAAAACTTACGCCCGCCCTTTTAGTAATCGTTATGGCGAGCTGTGTGCCACACCGTCAATACACGGACGTATTGCAGAAACAAGAAACCTGCGAGGCGGAGAATGTTCGAATGAAGTCGCAGTTAGAATCGCTGCAAACGGACGTCAACGAGTTTAATTCCAAGTACGATTTGGCCACTAGAAAATTAGACGCATTGCGGAGCGATACCGCAGTTATGGGGTCTTCTCTCCGCATATTGCGCAACCAGTACGACAAGATCAATGCCCTGAATAATGAACTGCTGAGTAAAACGAACGCCCTGAAATCAGGAAGCGAGCAGGAAAATGCCGTCTTGATGGGTGAGCTTAACCAGGCTCGTATAGAACTCCAAGCAAAGGAAGATGCGCTCAATGCGCTCGATGCAGCCCTCAAAACCCGCGAAGTGGAACTAAAAGATCGGGAGGAGACACTCGCAGAGCTGCGTACTTTGCTTTCGCGAAAAGACTCCAGCATGAACGCCTTACGCCAAAAGGTATCGAATGCCTTAGTCGGATTTGAAGGTAAGGGGCTCACAGTAGAAAAGCGCAATGGCCGGGTTTATGTGAGTATGGAAGCCAAATTGCTCTTTGCCACCGGAAGCACCGAAGTAGATAAAGAAGGTAAGAAGGCCATTATCGATTTGGCCCGGGCCATCCAGAGCAACGACGATTTGAACATTATGGTCGAAGGTCACACCGATACCGATGCTTTTAGCAAGAGCGATTACCCACGAAATAATTGGGACTTGAGTGTATTACGAGCGACGTCGGTGATAAAAATTATGCTCGATAATAGTGAAGTCGATCCAAGAATTCTGACCGCTGCAGGCCGCAGCGAGTTTCAGCCGGTCGATCCAGCAAACAAAGCCCGAAATAGGCGGATCGAAGTAATTCTATCGCCTAAATTGGATGAGTTAATGGAAATTATCAATACGGAAAACCAGGAGTAGTTATCCGAATACTTTTGGTAGGGCGTCCTGCACACGTTGCAGAGCCACTATCTCGATGCCCGATTTCGGTTTTGATTTCACGGCCGATTGTGCTACAAAAATCCGCTTGAAACCCAGCTTTTGAGCTTCGGCAATGCGCTGCTCCAGGCGGCTCACGGCTCTCAGTTCACCCGAAAGCCCTATTTCGGCGGCAAAAGTACAATCTGCAGGGAGGCTAATATCTTCGCTCGATGACAAGATCGCCATGGCCACGGCTAAATCTACGGCAGGGTCTTGCACTTTCAATCCACCGGCCATATTGAGAAAGACATCTTTAGCTCCGAGTTTAAATCCGCAACGCTTTTCGAGCACTGCCAAAAGCATGTGCAGACGTCGCACGTCGAAACCGGTAGCCGATCGCTGTGGCGTTCCGTATACCGCTGAACTAGCCAATGCCTGAACTTCAATAATCAATGGGCGGAGTCCATCGACTATGGCCGCTATGGCAGAGCCGCTCATGTCTGCACCACGCTGCTGTATAAGGAGCTCCGACGGATTGTCGACTCCTTTTAGCCCTTCGCTCTCCATAAGGTAAATGCCCATATCTTGAGTCGAACCAAACCGGTTTTTCGTGCACCGCAGAATCCGAAATATATGCTGCTGATCGCCTTCGAATACCAGAACAGTGTCAACCATGTGCTCCAATACCTTCGGGCCGGCAATGCTTCCTTCCTTGGTAATATGCCCAATGAGCAATATCGGGCAGCCCGATTCTTTCGCATAGCGAATGAGTCTTGCCGTCGATTCTTTAATTTGGCTCAGCGAGCCAGGTGTGGCGTCGAGCCACGAAGCTTGAAGGGTTTGTATGGAATCGATGATTACGAGGTCAGCTTGGAGTTGCCCAGCCGATTCTATTACCAAATCGGGGTCGGCATTGGTCATAATATAGCACCGCTCGTTGAGCTTGCCCAATCTTTTTGCGCGTTGCGTAATCTGCTCGGCGCTTTCCTCGCCGCTTACATAAAGCACCTTTCCTCGTTCGAAGCGCATAGCCAATTGGAGTAGCAAGGTAGATTTCCCAATGCCAGGCTCGCCCGCAATGAGGCTTACAGAGCCAGCTACGAGTCCACCACCAAGTACCCGCTGTAATTCCTGGTCGGGAAGTGATATGCGCATTTCAGCAGTATCGGGCACCTCGGTGATAAGCTGCGGTGGCTTTGCCTCACTCCACCTGCTCTTCGCATCTTGTTTAGGTGCAGAGGGAGCTTCCGAAAAAGTGTTCCATTCGCGGCAAGAAGGGCATTGCCCTTGCCATTTCGGCGACTCGTACCCGCAACTCGTGCAAAAAAAAACCGATCGAGTTTTAGCCATTTGCTATTTTCTGAACAATGGCAGTGGTGCTAAACCCATCAACGAAGGGGATTACGAGCGTCTGAGAACCCCGAGCCGCTTGCTCCTTCGATCCGACAATAAATTTTTTGGACGTAGCATCCGCTTCCGTCGCATCGTAGTCGCCACCTTTTACGAGTACATGTGGCTCCACCATTTTAAGTATTTCGGCAGGGGTTTCTTCGTCAAACACAATAACCGCAGCCACAGAAGCCAGGCCGGCAATTACATAAGCCCGGTCTGTTTCCTTATTTATGGGTCGTTCGGGGCCTTTGTTCAAACTTCGGGCTGAAGCGTCGGAATTGATACCCACCAAAAGCTTCGTGCCATGCGACGAAGCTTCTTCCAGGAGCTTCACATGCCCGCGGTGAAGAATATCGAAAACGCCGTTTGTAAAAACTACACGCTCATCGAGTAGTCGCCAGCGTTGGAGTTGGATTTGTAATTCTTCGGGCTTCCAAATTTTAAATTCGGTCAACGATGTGTGCGTTTCTGACATAATTTCTATTGTATATCGGCATGTAAATCATACTCCAGGCGCCTACCATTAGGATCATCGCGGTTTGCGAAAGCCAAAGAATCCATCCCAGCGCGAAGCCGTTTTCGGCGGGAATTCCGTAAAGAATCAAACACTCCATAATACCCACAGGAAAAGCTCCAATACCTCCTGGAATAAGTACAATGGCAAAACTACCAACAATAAAGCCAGCCATTACGGCATTGATACTGAGATTGCTGGTTTCCGGCAGAGACCAGAAACAGACCCAAAACATACCGACATACAGCATCCAAATGGCCAATGTGCAGAGCAAATACTTCCCGCTGTTGGGCATCCGAAAGATGCTTACCACCCCTTCGTACAACCCTTTAAACAATTTGCGAATGCTTTGCACAAAGGGCTTCGACTTATACTTGTGATAGAGCAGCAAAGCGAAAAACGCTACTGATGACCCGGCGCCAACGAGTATCCAAATTTTATTCGACTGAAAAACATCGTCGACCAAAGCTTTGAGTTGCAAACCATAAGGAGCCAAAGCTTCTTGCTGTAGAGCTATGGTGGTGGCAGTAATGAGAATAAGCACGATAAAATCGACTGCTCGCTCTGATAGTATAGTGCCAAAACTATTTTGAAAGGGAATGTTTTCTATGCGCGAAATTGCTGCTGCGCGGCTCACTTCACCAACTCGTGGCAAGGCCATGTTTACGATATAGCCGATCATTACGGCCAGAAAATTATTGAGTGGCCGGGTGTGCACCCCCATTGCTTCGAATTGGTACCGCCAGCGATACCCTCTGATAAGGTGGCTGGTGATACCCATGACCACCGACAGCCCTACCCAGCCATAATTGGCTTGTCTAAGGGAGTCGAAAAGCACTTCGCGCTGGCTGCCATCGAGCTGGCCGTAGATGTGCGTCACCAAAAACACACCAAGCCCCACGGGGATGACAATCTTAAGTAAATCGAAGATTTTGCTTTTCACCAGTGATTTTGAGGGCTAAAGATACATTTTGAAGGTCAACCGCTTCGATCAGTTCAACTTCATATTGTCAATGAGCCGCACACCTTCTATGCGCGCAGCAACCAAGGCGACCGCACTTTGCTGTGGGGTTTTCAATTCTGTAAGATCATCGCCGCCGACGATGCGGAAATAATCTACGCTAAACCCAAAGTCGGCTACCAACGCCTTGGCTTGTTTCTCCAATATGGCCAAATTTTGAAATTCATAATTATCCTTCACATGCGTCAGTGCTCGGTGCAATGCGGTCGCTTTATCGATGGCTGTGGGAGATAGCAGCACGTTTCGCGAACTCTTGGCCAATCCAGATTCTTCGCGTACTGTCGGAAATCCAATGATGGTGGTGGGTATTTCATAGCGCTTTACGAGGGCTTTCACCACCAAATATTGCTGGTAGTCTTTTAGGCCGAAATAGGCATTATCGGGTTGGGTAATTTCGAGCAATCGGCGCACTACCGAAGCCACTCCGGAGAAATGTCCGGGCCTATGCCTGCCTTCCAATATGCTCGTGAGGGTTCCAAATTCATAAGCCACACCGTCGCGTTGCGGATAAATTTCTTCAACACCCGGGGCAAAAAGCACATCGCACCCTGCATCTTCGAGCATGCGGCTGTCGGCATCGAGCTGGCGGGGATACCGATCAAAATCCCGTGCTTCATTAAATTGGGTGGGATTCACAAATATCGAACAGATCGTTTGCTCGTTTTGAGCTTTGCTTTCGGCGATAAGTGCCAAATGACCACTGTGAAGGGCACCCATAGTGGGTACAAATCCAGTAATAACCGCTTGGCTTTGACGATAAGTTGTCAGTAATTTGGTTATGGTAAAGACCTGCATATCTGTAAATTACGGGCTTTTCGTACGGGTGTTTTCAGTGGCTACAATCGGCCAAAGCTATACCATTGGGTTGAAATACCGCGAAAAATTCTATATTTTTGCACTATAATTAAACCTTCCCTCTGTTTATGAAGAAAATAAAAGTTCTCTACGTTTCGCAAGAGATTACACCTTTCTTGCCCAAAAATGATCTCTCTGAAACTTCCAGAAATTTGCCGCAAGGCATTCACGAAAAAGGAAAGGAAATTCGGGTATTCATGCCAAAATATGGTGTAATCAATGAGCGTCGCCACCAGCTGCACGAAGTGATACGCTTGAGCGGAATGAATTTGGTGATCAACG
Source organism: Flavobacteriales bacterium (assembly GCA_038321615.1). Lineage (GTDB taxonomy): Bacteria > Bacteroidota > Bacteroidia > Flavobacteriales_D > Cryomorphaceae > JBBQFC01. Next base: position 29,899 of record JBBQFC010000020.1, read on the forward strand.
ATACCGACCATCCGCTCATTATCAAAGTGGCTTCAATTCCTACCGCGCGGATGCAGGTTTACTTTATCGATAACGATGATTATTTCAGCCGGAAGGCGGTCCTTACCGAAAAATCGGGAGCCCATTTTAAAGACAACGATGAGCGATCCATGTTCTTTTGCCGCGGGGTTTTGGAGACTGTGCGTAAATTAGGATGGTCGCCAGATATTATCCATTGCCATGGCTGGTTTACTGCTCTTATGCCGCTTTACGTTAAGAAATTCTATCATGACGACCCGCATTTTGCCGACTCAAAGGTGGTGTACTCTGCTTACGATAGCGTGAACAATACTACCCTGGACAAAAATCTCCATAAAAAGCTAAAGCTCGACGGATTTAGCGATGCGGATTTAACGCTCCTAAAGGACGGCAAACTGATGAATTTACATCAATTGGCCATGCATTTTGCCGATGGCGTAATACAGGGAAGTGCCGAGTTGCAGCCCGAATTGAAAGATGTGGTCGAAAAGTCAGGAAAACCAACCATCGCATACGCTGAGCCAGGTTCTTACGTTAAAGCGTACAATGATTTCTATGACGAGATACTCGAGGAAAATACAGTCTTACTCGGTTAATAATTTCCCCTTTATGCTTAAATTTTTGATGCGACCGTTGAACACGGTCGCTATCTTTTTAATAGGTTTCGCCTTTGTTCTTTCATCATGTAAGAAGCCGGAAGACGAAATAGGCATCGATTTACAACCAGATGAAGACTTGCTGAGCGCCGCCGCGATCGATACATTCAGCGTGATAGCATTTACCGTGGATGAAGACTCGGTGGCTACCGATAAATGGAATCCCGCAAATTTGGGCGCTTACGTTGACCCGATATTCGGGTTTGCAAAAGCGGGACATGTCACCGAGGTACGGCTGTCAACAAGTAATCCCGATTTTGTACCGACGGGTAGCACACTGACCGATATCATAATTGATTCCTTGGTTATGATTTTAGACTATCAGCGTCTTGGCGATTTTAATATTTACAACTTCAGTTCGAATGAAGATACCATTACTTATGTGTATGGTACTCCAAGCGCCCAGTTTATTCAAATCTTTGAACTCGACGAGAATTTGTCTGTCGACGATCGATATTACGATAACCGGCAGCCGACATTTTTGCCAACCGACTTGGTGAAGCCTGGATTTAATCTGGTTACTCCCGCACCGTTCGACTCAGTGACTGTGAACAATGTGCGCCGACAATCGCAGATTCGGTTGCCGATGAACGATGAAATGGGCTACCGAATTATCGAAGCTTCAGCCGAAGGAGGGTTAAATGCAGAGGCATTTCTCACCTTAGTGAAAGGCTTTTATTTTCAAGTGGACGAAGCGCAGAGCGGAATGGGCGATGGAGGAATTATATATTTCGACACTTTCAGTTCCGATTCTAAGATGCGCATGTATTACCGCAATTTGGAGGCAGGTGATACCCTCGAATACGATTTCCCGATAAGGGTGAACACGGGGAAATACAACCTTTTCGACCACGATTTCAGTCAGGCTCAGCAGGGCACGCTAGTCGAACAACTCGGGGGCAATACTGCTTTGGGCCAACAGGACTTGTACGTACAGGCCATGAGCGGCACTAAGGTGCGAATCGAAATCCCCTATCTGGAAGACCTTCGGGATCTTCCGAATGTATCGCTGAACAAGGCCGTGTTGAGTGTTCCGGTGCGGGTTGAGGATATTGGGATTTTTCCCATTCCCGAACGCATGTTCCTTTTTGGACGCGATGAAGAAGGAAGACTGTTCCTGTTGCAAGATGAGCTCGATTCGCGAATAGGAGGCATCTTCGATAAAGCCACCATGTCCTACCGCTTCTTTATCACCAGATATGTGCAAGACGTGCTTTCGGGCAGCCTCGATCATCACGGTTTTGAAATGGTAGCTTCCCGTGCTGCCTTTTCAGGAAATAGAGTGGTGCTGAATGGTCCAGAATACCCCGACCCATTAGCGCCAGCTAACAATTTAAAATTTAGCATTACATTCACCCAATTCTGATAAAGTATGTGTGGAATAGTGGGTTATATCGGTAAGGCAGATGCATATCCGATAATTTTACAAGGACTTAAGCGGCTCGAATACCGTGGATACGACAGCGCAGGGGTTGCGGTGCTCGACCAGGGTGTGCTACAACTCTTCAAATGCCAGGGCAAAGTTTCCAATCTGGAAACGCTTGTCGCTAAAAGCGGCACGCTCCATGGCAATATTGGCATTGGGCATACCCGGTGGGCTACACATGGCGCTCCAAACGATGAAAACGCCCATCCCCATAGCTCCCAAAATGGGAAAATGGTGATAATTCACAACGGCATTATCGAAAATTATGCGCCCTTGAAGGAGGAGCTTATGAAGCGTGGACACACCTTCACCAGCGAAACCGACACCGAAGTACTCGTACATCTCATTAGTGATATTCAGGAAAACGAAGGCGTTAGCCTGTTTGAAGCCGTGCGCGTGGCCCTCAATGAAGTAGTGGGAGCCTATGCCATCGTAGTGATGGATAAGGACAACCCCGATCAGTTAATCGCTGCCAAAAAGGGTAGCCCAATGGTGATCGGAATTGGACCGGATGGCGATTATTACATCGCTTCCGACGCATCGCCAATCATATCGTACACCAATAACGTGGTTTATCTCGGCGACGAAGAAATAGCCATTTTAGATAGGCATCAAGGTCTCCGATTGTTAAACATCAGGAATCAAGAAAAAACGCCTTACGTTCAAGCGCTCGAAATGAAGTTGGAAGCCATCGAAAAAGGCGGTTTTGAACATTTTATGCTCAAAGAAATATATGAGCAACCGCGTTCCATCCGCGATAGCATGCGTGGCAGGCTGCGCCTTGGAAGTGGCCAGGTGGAGCTTGGGGGAATCAGCGATTACATTCAGAAGTTTGTTCATGCCAAGCGCATAATTATTCTTGGCTGCGGCACCAGTTGGCACGCAGGCTTGGTAGGTGAGTATTTATTTGAAGACTTGGCTCGTATTCCCGTTGAAGTGGAATATGCTTCGGAGTTTCGGTATCGCAATCCGATTATTTACCAGGACGATGTAGTGATTGCCATCTCCCAATCGGGAGAAACCGCCGACACCCTCGCAGCTTTGGAGCTTGCCAAATCGAAGGGAGCCACCATTATAGGTATTTGCAATGTGATAGGCTCGTCTATTCCAAGAGCCACTCATGCAGGTAGCTATACGCATGCGGGGCCAGAAATCGGGGTAGCCAGCACCAAAGCATTTACCGCTCAGGTTACGGTTCTAACGCTTATGGCGCTCCATGTAGGCCATAAGCGCGGAGCGATTTCGGCCAGCCGTTTTCAGCGACTCTTGGTTGAGCTCGACAGTATTCCTGAAAAGGTGGAGCGCGTGCTCAAGCAAAATGATAAGATTAAATACATCGCTTCTATTTATAAGGATGTAAACAACGCGCTGTATCTCGGCCGGGGATATAATTTTCCCGTAGCTCTCGAAGGAGCCTTAAAGCTCAAAGAGATCTCCTATATACACGCCGAAGGTTATCCAGCCGCGGAGATGAAACACGGTCCAATTGCATTGATTGATCAGGAGATGCCCGTATTCGTTATAGCCCCACGATCGGGAGCGTACGAGAAAATAGTGAGCAACATTCAAGAAGTGAAAGCCCGCGACGGAAAGATCATAGCTATAATTAGCGAGGGCGATCAACAGATTAAATCCATGGCCGATCATTATATCGAAGTGCCTGATGTAGACGAGTCGCTAACACCCCTTATTTCGGTGATCCCTATGCAGTTATTGAGTTACCACATGGCAGTAATGCGGGGGTGCAATGTAGACCAACCCCGTAATTTGGCGAAATCCGTAACCGTAGAATAGGGTTTAGTCGAATATTTTGACCATCAGCGCCTAAGAGCCGATTTTAAATTATCTTTGCGGCCAAATCTTACACTTAATAAAAATAAAATGAAAATTACATTTGTTGCGTTTGCAATGGCTGCTATGGTTTTGGTATCATGCGGTGGTGCTTCTGATTCGGCTGTAGAAAATGCCGATGCAAAAACTGAAGAAATGACTGAAGAGCTAATGGAAGATGTAGAGACTGCTGCCGAAGAGGTAGAAGCTGCTACAGATTCATTAGTTGATGCTGCAACTCAAGCTGTAGAATCAGTTGAGAAGAACGGTGAGAACTTATAATTAGGACACACTTCCTACTAAAAACGCCCCGAATGGGGCGTTTTTTTTGTCCTAATTTTTGCAGCCCGCAGAATTATGCGATCATCCCCGTTGCCACCGCTTCAGTGGTATGCGCGTCGATGAGCTTATGCTTGTGTTCCGCAGCATCTGTGCTGCTGCTGTTCAGTTCCGCAGCATCTGTGCTGCTGCGGTTATACTCCAACGATCAGACTCGAGCATCAAAGCATCCGTTCCGCAGCATCTGCGCTGCTGTGGTTATACTCCAGCGATAAGACTCGAGCATCAAAGAATCCGTTCGGCAGCATCTGCACTGCTGCGGTTATACTCCAACGATCAGACTCGAGCATCAAAGAATCCGTTCCGCAGCATCTGCGCTGCTGCGGTTGTACTCCAGCGTCAAGAAAAACTTACACAATCATCCCCGCCGCCACCGTTTCATTGGTGTGCTCGTCGATCAAGATAAAGCTCCCGGTATTCCGATTGCGGCTATAACGATCGTAAAAGAGCGGTACGGTGGTGCGAAGTAGCACTCTACCGATGTCGTTCATGCGAAGATCTTTATCGTTTTCCATCCGGTGAAGCGTATTGATATCTACTTTGTACCTCACCTCTTTTACAATACAGCGCGCGTCGCGGGTGGTATGCCTGATACCGTACTTCCCGCCCGGATTGATCGGTTTATCGCCCATCCAGCATAGCATCGCTTCCACATCCTGCGATACCGTCGGTTGATTATTGGTTCGCACGATCATATCGCCGCGGCTTAGATCAAAATCGGATTCCAATTGGATGGTAACGCTCATAGGCGCAAAGGCTTCAGTGACTTCGCCGTCGAGCGTGTCGATCGATTTAATGCGGGAATTAAAACCGGACGGGAGGAGCATTACTTCATCGCCTTTTTTGAAAACGCCACCGGCCACCCGCCCAGCGTACCCGCGGTAATCGTGAAATCCATCCGTTTGCGGCCTAATTACAGTTTGCACCGGAAACCGACAATCAACTTGATTGTGATCGCTCGAGATGTGAATGTTTTCTAAGGTGTAAAGCAGGGTGCTCCCTTGGTACCAGGTCATCACTTCCGATTTATTCACCACGTTGTCGCCTTTCAGGGCTGAAATCGGGATGAATTGAATGTCATTAATTTCCAGCTTGGAGCAAAATGCTACGATGTCGCGACGCATTTCGTTGTAACGGGTTTCGCTGTATTCTACCAGGTCCATCTTATTCACACAAAATACCACATGCGGTATTTTCAGCAAGGAAGCAATAAAGGCATGGCGGCAGGTTTGCTCTACGATTCCCAGACGGGCGTCGATCAGGATAAGGGCGAGATTGGCTGTAGAAGCGCCCGTTACCATGTTTCGGGTGTACTGGATATGGCCCGGCGTGTCGGCGATTATGAATTTTCGCCGTGGGGTGGCAAAGTAGCGGTAGGCTACGTCGATGGTAATACCTTGCTCGCGCTCGGCCCGAAGGCCATCGGTGAGCAGGGCTAAATTTACTCCTTGTTCTGCCCCGCCAAGACGGATACTTGCGCGCTCAATGGCTTCGAGTTGGTCTTCAAATATGCTTTTGCTGTCGTAGAGCAATCGCCCTATTAAGGTCGATTTTCCATCGTCAACGCTTCCTGCTGTGGTGAAGCGAAGCAAATCCATTTCCTGATATTCGGTTGTATTCATTTTTAGGCTTCGTATTTAAAAATAACCTTCTTTTTTCCGGTCTTCCATCGCTGCTTCGCTGCGCTTATCGTCTGAGCGGGTGCCGCGCTCGGTAACGCGGGAAGCCGAAACTTCTTCGATGATGTCTTGCAGGGTGCTGGCGCCTGATTCTACGGCACCGGTGCAGGTCATATCGCCAATGGTGCGAAACCGAACTTGGCGGAGCTCCACCTTTTCATTGTCCTTGCGCATGATGAATTCTGACTCGGAGAGCAAGGCTCCATCGCGCTCAAAAACCCGGCGCTGATGCGTGAAATAGATCGATGGAATTTCGATTTTCTCAGCCAGAATGTATTGCCAAACGTCCATTTCGGTCCAGTTTGAAATAGGGAATACCCGAAAGTGCTCGCCCATTTGTTTGCGCCCGTTGAATAAATTCCAAAGTTCAGGTCGTTGATTCTTGGGGTCCCACTGACCAAATTCGTCGCGGTGACTAAAGAAACGCTCCTTCGCTCGCGCTTTTTCTTCATCGCGGCGACCACCACCCAGGGCGGCGTCGAATTTACCGCGCTCAATGGTTTCTAGAAGTGTAGCCGTTTGAAGCAAATTGCGGCTGGCGTGGTAGCCGGTCTCTTCGCGTACTTTTCCTTCATCGATCGATTGCTGCACGGAGCCTACCACCAATTGTGCGCCTGTTTTTCGCACCAATTCGTCGCGAAAAGCAATGGTCTCGGGGAAATTGTGACCCGTGTCGACGTGCAGAAGCGGAAAAGGTACTTTGGCCGGCCAGAAAGCCTTTCGCGAGAGGTGATACATTACAATGCTATCCTTGCCCCCGGAGAAGAGCAACACGGGATTCTCGAATTGAGCGGCTACTTCGCGAAGCACGAAGATCGACTCGGACTCTAATTCCTTGAGATGGTTGAGGTGGTAAGACCTGATCACGATCGTTTTATTTTTGGGTACAATAGTTCAAAAAGTTCTTTCGCCGATTCGGCGGGTGTTTTTCCTGCGGTCTTCAGGTGTATTTCGGCCTTTTCGGGAAATTCGAAGGGAGCTGAAACACCGGTGAAATTAGGTATTTCGCCGGCTCGGGCCTTGCGATAAAGCCCTTTAATGTCGCGCGTTTCGCATACTTCAATGGGGGTGTCGATGAATACTTCGACAAATCGCTCGCCCACAATATTTCGCGCCAACCGGCGAATGGATTCGGTAGGGCTTACAAAACAGTTGATGGTGATAAGACCTGCGCGATTGAAAAGCTTATTGATCTCCGCAATCCGCCGAATGTTTTCCGTACGATCGACCTCGTCGAAACCTAAATTACTGTTGATCCCCAAACGAATATTGTCGCCATCGAGCAAGGTAGAAAGGTACCCAGCTTTATGGAGTAAACCTTCGAGCATCACCCCGATGGTGCTTTTGCCGGAGCCCGATAAACCCGTGAGCCAGATGCACGTGGCGAGCTGACTGAGCATGGCTTCCTTGTCCGATTGGGATATCTCACCATCAAAGCCGAATAAATGAGAGGTTTTGCTGTTCATAATTCGCGGGCAAAGGTAGGTATTGAACTATTGAATTCCGATAGGAGATAAATATCTTGACTTTACCATCTTTGCATCCTATGAATATTCACCCATTAATGCCATTGGCCATAGTAGCAGCCCAAAAGGCGGCAGCGGCCATCTTAGAAATTTACGCGAGCAGTTTTGAAGTGGAACACAAAGCTGATAATAGCCCGCTTACTTTGGCTGATCAAAATGCGCACAACGTAATTGTGAAAGAACTGGCAAGCTCGCAATTACCAATTTTGAGCGAAGAAGGGGCTCATCAGCCTTACGAAGAGCGCAGTAAATGGTCGGCCTTTTGGATGGTCGATCCCCTCGATGGAACAAAGGAATTCGTTAAACGAAACGGAGAGTTTACCGTGAATATTGCACTTATTGAAGATGGAAAACCGGTGTTCGGGGTTATCGTAGTCCCGGTTTCTGGTGCGGTTTACGCAGGAGGCTATGGCTACGGATCATTTAAATACAGCCCTGCCAATGGTGATAGTAGGGATGCTTGGCGCACCAGAAGTGCGGCACTTCCCTTGGTTTGGGATACCCCTTTTACTGTGGTGGCGAGCCGATCGCACCAAACTCCTGAAACGGAGAAGTACATGGCCGATTTAATCGCCGAAAGGGGAGAACCGCACTATGTAAGTATGGGAAGCAGCTTGAAATTTTGCGTAGTTGCCGAAGGAGGCGCAGAAATCTATCCGCGACTAGCGCCGACCATGGAGTGGGATACTGCAGCAGGCCAAGCCATAGTGATGGGGGTGGGCAAGGAAGTAACCGATTTAAAAACTGGAAAACCGATGCGCTACAATAAGGAAAACTTGCTGAATAATTGGTTTGAAGTGAAGTAGAATGCGCGATTTAGATCGTGCCAATAGGGTTTTGCAAAGCTTTCACGGCTTCTTTCAACACATTGTCGTCCTCATTCATAATGGCGTAAAACCCATCGTTTCCCCAAATATTCCGAGCTATGTATGCTTTGATTCGCAGCTTGATAACATATTCGGAGAGCTTCATACCGCGTTCGTCGGCTTGTACGCCTCTCGCAGCAGCATATTCTGCAAATCGCCGGAGCAAGGCGGGATTAACTTGAAATTTTGATTTGAAATCGCGGTAGCTGCCATAATTGAGCAGGTCTGCGCGGTTTTGATCCGCATAGTCGAAACCAAACTGATTGATAATGCCCTGATAGCTAAGAACATTTAAGTAGGCGGATGCACCTAATGTATCGACCGAAACGAAGATATCGGGCATAATCCCACCGCCACCATATACGATTCGTCCGCCGGGCGTGGTGAACTGGAGTGAATCGGGAAAATGAATACTGTCGGCACTTAAGAATTCACCATGGGCGACACGGTCATTGTAATCTTCTTCGTAATTTATATCGCCACCATAGGGTTTTTGGATACTGCGACCTGTAGGAGTGTAGTAACGAGCCACCGTAAGTCGCAGCGCCGATTTATCAGAGAGATTGAGGTGTTCTTGCACCAAGCCTTTACCAAAGGTGCGTCGGCCGATAAGAATTCCCCGATCATTGTCTTGCAATGCTCCCGCCAATATCTCCGATGCTGAAGCCGATCCTTCGTTAATTAATATTGCCACAGGAAGGCCAGCGTATTGTCCTTTCTTATTGGCGAAATACTCCTGTTTCGGGCTCGCTTTACCTTCGGTGTACACGATCAGGGATCCTTTCTGCAAGAAATCTTCGGCTATAGAGACAGCGGCTGTCAAGAATCCGCCACCATTGCCCCTTAAGTCGATAATTACGTCCTTCATACCTTGCTCAGAGAGCGAAGCCATGTGGCTGGTAAATTCTTCGTGCGTGTTTCGGGCAAATCGAGCAATTTTGATAAACCCCGTTTCGGAATCGATCATTTGCGAAGTAACCACACTATTAATCGGTATGGTGTTTCGCACAATCTTAAAAGGAATATTTTGCTTTTGGCGCTTTATTTCCACACTTACTTCTGTGCCGCGCGGGCCCTTGAGCAGACTAATTACTTTTTCGTTAGTTACCCCTGTGCCGGCAATGCTTTCTCCATCTACCGAGAGAATCCTATCACCAGGTTGTACACCGAGTTGGGCACTTGGCCCTCCGTCGATAGCGGCAACTACCCGCACGGTGTCATCTTGAATGAGAAACTCCACACCAATGCCTTCGAAATTGCCTTCGAGTGGCTCCGTGTAGGCGGCTAGTTCCTCCGCAGAAATATAATAAGAGTGCGGGTCTAAGTCTTCGAGAATCGCGCGGATGGCCTTGTCGATGAGTCGATTTTTAGCAATGGTGTCCACATATTCCGCGTCAATAAAGTTGATAATCTGACCAATTTTATCAGCGCTGTTTACATTGAACTGCGGAAAAAACGGGGGCTTTGAGCCGCCGCTGGAGCTGAAGTAGGAACCGACGTAAATGCCGATTACAAGCATTGCCGCGAGCATAAGGGGGTAATATATAAAAAACTTGTTATTCGTAGGATTCTGATTCATAATTCGTTGAGCGAAATTTGCGCTAATTCAATTCCGGCTTCCTTTAAAAGGTCTATACCAGCGCCGTCTTTGTACAATTCGGTATACACCACCCTCCTGATTCCAACTTGAAGTATCATTTTACTGCAATCTTTGCAAGGGCTAAGCGTGAGGTATAACGTAGAGTCCTGTGCATTGTTGGTAGATCGAGCCACTTTTGATATGGCGTTTGCTTCGGCGTGGAGGACGTACCATCGTGTGTTGCCGTCATCATCTTCGCAGCAATTGTCGAAACCAGTCGGTGTGCCGTTATACCCGTCCGAAATAATCATGCCGTTTCTGACGATGATAGCGCCCACTTTCTTTCGGATACAATGCGATAGCTTGCTCCATTCCTGGGCCATTTTCAAATAGGCAATATCGTAGCGTTGCTGTTTCTCCTTATCGTCGTAAGTGAGAGCCGTTTCGGAAATCATCCTGCAAAATTACGACGGTTTATTGGTTTGGGAATAGGAGAGTAGCCAGAAGAGGAGAAATGTTGTTAATGGGGGGGAGCTGAATGGGACCGCGCGAAGAAAAACCACTATTTGGTTGCCGTGTTAGAGCCGTTGCATGCAACGGCTCTATGGGCACCAAAATGGCTATTAATGTACCCGGGGCGGGAATCGAACCCGCACTCCCGAAAGAACAGGATTTTGAATCCAGCGCGTCTACCAGTTCCGCCACCCGGGCATTTGAAGATGGCAAAACTAATGAATTCACTCAATCTGTCAAATAATTTCACGTCGTTCGAATTGCTTGTTGAAAACCTTGTAAACTACTCGGGAATTCGGTAGCTTTGCAGCCCCTTAAAAAGGCCGTAATGAGCAACTCCGTTAAAATATTCGCCGGTCAGGCATCCCAAAATCTGGGAGGTCAGATTGCTCAAGCTTACGGTCAGGAGTTGGGCAATGTGAAATTTGCCAGTTTCAGCGACGGTGAGTTCCAAATTTCTTACGAAGAAAGTATTCGCGGTAACGATGTATTTATCATACAGTCGACCATGCCACCGGCCGATAATCTCATGGAGCTTCTGCTCCTGATAGATGCGGCTCGCAGAGCTTCTGCTAGAAAGATTATCGCTGTGATTCCTTATTTCGGTTTTGCGCGTCAAGACCGGAAGGATAAACCGCGCGTTGCGATAGGAGCCAAATTGGTAGCCAATCTGCTCACCGCAGCAGGCGTGGACCGCGTGATGACTATGGATCTCCACGCCGACCAAATCCAAGGCTTCTTCGAAGTGCCCGTAGATCACCTTTTCGCATCTTCGATTTTTCTCCCTTATCTCGAAACCCTCGATCAGTCAAACCTGATAATGGCTGCGCCAGATACGGGAGGTACAAAACGTGCGAACAGCTACGCCAAACATTTGAACGTCGATCTCGCTATTTGCTATAAGCAGCGAAAGGTGGCAAACCAAATCGAGAACATGACCGTGATTGGCGATGTGGAAGGCAAAGAAGTAATGTTGGTAGACGATATTATCGATACAGCAGGCACCTTGACCAAGGCTGCGGATATGATGATGGACAAAGGCGCTAAGAGCGTACGAGCTATCTGCACCCATGCGGTGCTTTCTGGGCCAGCATTCGACCGATTGGAAAAATCAAGTCTTCGCGAACTTATTGTTACGGACACCATCCCTCTCAAAGCAAAGAGCGATAAAATAAAAGTATTAACCGTTGCGGATCTATTTGCTGATGTGATCCATAGCGCGATAAATTACCAATCCATCAGCAAGTATTTCATCATTTCATAATCAAAACAAAACAATGAAAACAGTATCGTTGAGCGGTTCTCCAAGAGAGAACGTAGGGAAGAAAGATGCGAAAGGTCTGCGCGCTGCAGGTCGCGTGCCATGTGTACTTTATGGCGGTGCCGAGCAATCACATTTTTCGGTTAATCTTTTAGAACTGTCCAAATATGTGTACACAGCCGATGTGTTCCAATTTAAATTTGATGTGGGTGGCAAAAAAGCCCATGCCGTAATGAAAGACCTTCAATTCGACCCCGTATCCGACCGTATTACGCACGTCGATTTTATGGAGGTAGTAGATGGTAAACCACTCAAAATTGATCTTCCGGTGCAGGTAACCGGAAATGCGATTGGAGTGCGAAATGGTGGTAGATTGAACGTTAACTTCCGCCGCTTGAAAGTGCAAGGCCTTGCTGTAGATTTCCCGGAAGCTATTATAGTAGATATTACGAAACTTCGTATTGGGATGTCGCTACGCGTGAAGGATCTATCTTTTCCAAAGATCAAATTCATGCACGCCGAAGAAGCGATTGTAATAGCAGTCAAAACGGCTCGTGGCGCTATGGACGCTCTGGATGAAGCCGAGGAAGGAGAAGAAACCGCAGCCGCTGCTCCGGCAGAAGGTGCTCCGGCAGAAACTGCTGCTTAATAATTCAGCGGCGCTTAGCCATGAAGTATCTTATAGCCGGGTTGGGTAATATCGGAACAGAATACGCCGAGACGCGCCACAATATCGGATTCAAAATAGCCGACGCACTCGCGAGTGCGTCGGCTACTCCGTTTATCACCAAGCGATATGGCGATATTGTTGAAGCAAAATTTCGCGGTCGCACTTTGGTCTTACTCAAGCCATCGACTTATATGAACCTCAGCGGAAATGCTGTGGCTTACTGGATGCAACAGGAGAAAATCCCTGTCGATCGATTGCTGGTGGTGACCGACGATTTAGCACTTCCCTTTGGTACCCAACGCCTGCGAATGAAGGGAAGCGACGGAGGCCATAACGGGTTAAAAAGCATCGACCAAGTGCTTGGAACCACCAGTTACGCCAGATTGAGATTTGGAGTCGGTTCCGATTTTGAAAAGGGAAGACAGGTAGATTACGTGCTCGCAAATTGGAATTGGGATGAATTGAAGACGCTCCAAGAGCGCATTGACTTGGCTGTGGAAACAGTTCAGGCATTCGCCACCATAGGCGGGAGCATGGCCATGACGAAATATAACCAATAGGCCTTCAATTAGTCAAATTGTCCACATTTGGGTATGAGAGCCATTTGTTTTTTTATTCTCTTCTTCATCCTGTGCCTGGGCTCAGAGGCCCAGAATGATTCGCTGCAAATAGGAGCAATTAGAGCGATTTTTACTTCGGCTGAAGCATTCAGCCATTTTGTGCAATTAAACGACAACTTTCCAATCGAAGCTTGTGATTCTGTGGTGGTTTTCAACATCGACAACCCACCCTTTTCCAGTATGGGTTTAAACGCGGTGAAATTGGGAAATTGTGTAAAGGCGTTAACAATTACTGAGTTGTTTTTCTACGGAATTGACAGGTGGTGCGTGGTAGAATCTTTCGAGCATAGCGGTAAGTTGCTTAACATTCACATCACTCAGCGAGGAGCCTTACAAAACGGAGTGCAGTGCCTTAAACACCAATTAACGACCACATTCAGAATTAAAAAAAACGGAAAGCTGAAACTAAAAAGTGTGCGGATACACTAAATCAGTCACTGAACTATCCTCATCTCAACCCCCTCAGCAGCCCTTCCATTCCCACTTTCGGCCGGATCTTGGAAGCGAGGTCGGCAATTGGTATCCGCTCTTGCAACATGGTGTCGCGGTCGCGGACGGTAACGCTCTCGTCCGTAAGGCTTTCGTGATCGATAGTGATGCAAAAAGGCGTCCCGATAGCATCTTGCCGGCGGTAGCGCTTGCCGATACTGTCTTTCTCATCGTATTGGCAGTTGAAATCGAATTTCAACATATCGATAATCTCCCGCGCTTTTTCCGGTAAGTCATCCTTTTTCACCAGGGGAAGTACCGCTACTTTTATGGGCGCCATGGCGTAGGGAAGCTTAAGCACTACGCGGCTCGAGCCGTCGTCTAATAGCTCTTCGGTATAAGCAGCGCTTAGGGTGGCGAGGAAAAGGCGGTCGAGTCCTACCGAAGTTTCTACTACGTAAGGTATGTAGCTTTTTTGCTCTTCGGGATCGAAGTACTGCATCTTTTTACCGCTAAATTCCTCGTGGCTTCGCAAATCGAAATCAGTGCGCGAGTGAATGCCTTCGAGCTCCTTGAAGCCCATCGGGAAGTTAAACTCTATATCGCAAGCGGCATTGGCATAGTGAGCCAGCTTAATATGATCGTGAAAACGGTAATTTTCTATCCCCAAACCGAGCGCTTTATGCCAGGTAATTCGCGCATCTTTCCAGTAGTTATACCACTCCATCTCTGTGCCTGGCTTTACAAAATACTGCATCTCCATTTGCTCAAACTCCCGCATGCGGAATATAAATTGACGGGCGATGATCTCATTGCGGAAAGCTTTACCGGTCTGCGCGATGCCAAAAGGGAGCTTCATGCGCGCGCTCTTTTGAACGTTTAGAAAATTCACAAATATACCTTGAGCCGTCTCTGGTCGGAGGTAAATAACGCTCGATTCTCCGCTGACGGCGCCAAGCTCGGTTTTGAACATGAGGTTGAACTGACGCACGTCGGTCCAGTTTCTCGACCCCGTTTCCGGGTCTGCGATGCCGAGGTCTTCAATGAGCGCCTTTACAGCAGGAAGGTCTTCGGCTTCCATGGCCGTTTTAAACCGATTTTGAATAGCATCGATTTTTTCCTGACTGCGCAATACATTTGGATTGGTCGCCCGGAACTGACTTTCGTCAAACGCATCGCCGAAGCGCTTGAAACCCTTTTCAACTTCTTTAGTGATTTTGGTTTTATACCCTTCGATATGTTCTTCGATAAGCACATCGGCGCGGTACCGTTTTTTGGAATCTTTATTGTCGATCAAGGGATCGTTGAATGCATCTACGTGGCCGGAAGCTTTCCAGGTAGTGGGGTGCATAAATATGGAAGCATCTAGACCCACAATGTTTTCGTGGAGTTTCACCATGGCCGCCCACCAGAAGGCTCGTAGGTTATTTTTAAGCTCCACGCCATACGGGCCATAATCGTAGGCGGCGCTGAGTCCGTCGTAAATCTCGCTCGATGGAAATACATATCCGTACTCTTTTGAGTGCCCGATTATCTTTTTGAGTTTATCGTCTTCTGGTTTCATAAGTGGCGCTTTTAACGGCGGCAAAAGTAAACGAATTGAGCGGATACGACTGATTATGACTTAAAATGCCCTTTAAATCTTCCGTACCTTTGGCGCATGATTCAAATTGACAATAAGCTGGTGTCCGATGAAGTCTTTGAGAAGCGATTTGTATGCGATCTTGGAGCCTGCAAAGGAGCTTGCTGTGTAGCGGGAGAGAGCGGCGCACCGTTGGAAGCCGAAGAAGTGGGGATTATCGAAGACTTGCTCGAGGAAATCAAGCCATTTATGCGTCCAGAAGGAATAGCGCGGGTCGAAGAAACGGGCGTTTTTACTATCGATACCGATGGCGATTTTGTAACGCCCCTTGTGAACGACGAGGAATGCGCTTTTGTGCAGTTCGACGATCATGGCATTGCCAAGTGCGCTATCGAAATGGCTTATCGAGCAGGCAAGACCGATTTCCCAAAGCCCATTTCTTGCCATCTATATCCAATCCGACTGACGGAATTGAGCGATTACACGGCGGTAAATTATCACCATTGGCCTATTTGCGACCCGGCTCGGGCATGCGGGGCCCAATTAAAAGTTCCGGTTTTTCGTTTTCTGAAAGCACCAATCACACGGAAGTTTGGCAGCTCGTTTTACGATGCGCTCTTGGCAACGGAAAAAGAGCTCTATAATAAAGAGTTGGAATAGAGCGCTTTAAATCAATCCTTAACATCCTATTCATTTTGCGATCACTTTTAAACAACATTGGAAGCTGCGCACAGCCACTTGATTAACAAGCGTTAAGCTTGTTTCAAACCAAGTTCCGGAGTACCTTACAGTTAAAATTGTGCCAAGATTTTGACCCATCCCTTCCATTTAGGTGGGATATGAGGAAGGCTTCCGAGCCGCTAAAGTAGGCTGCTGCTGCGATGCCGAAAGGAGGCCAGAGCCCGTGTTGAAAACTTGAACACAATGTGGATTAAAAGCGTTAGAATACGGATGGGTTTTTTTCAATTTTTGTTCCAGCCGAAACGGTATCCGAAACATCTGAAACAACCCAGATTTTCATTGTTTGGCTGCAACATACCCTTGATAGGGGTACTGAAATCAACATTTTACATTTAGTTTAACCCTTAAAGATAAAAAGTCAACCTTTTGTCATGGCAGAAATAACCCCTAAAAATTCCGAAGTCAACCTTCAAGAAGTATTACCTAAAAACATGGAAATTATTGAACCTATTCTCGCGGAGAACAAGGACCGCTTTGTACTTTTCCCGATTGCACACAACGATATCTGGAGCTTTTATAAGAAAGCTGAAGCATCGTTTTGGACAGCTGAGGAGATCGATTTAGAGAGCGACCTCATACATTGGAATGAACGCCTCAACGATGATGAGCGTCACTTTATCAAGCACGTACTCGCTTTCTTTGCTGCGAGCGATGGAATCGTAAACGAGAATCTTGCTGAGAATTTCCTCGCCGAAGTGCAATACACCGAAGCCAAATTTTTCTACGGCTTTCAAGTAATGATGGAGAACATCCACTCGGAGACTTACTCCCTACTTATAGATACCTACATTAAGGACACCAAAGAGAAGAATCACCTTTTCAATGCAATCGACACGCTCGACTGCGTGAAGAAAAAGGCCGATTGGGCCCTTAACTGGATCGACAATGGAAACTTTGCGGAGCGTCTCGTGGCTTTTGCTGCCGTGGAAGGTATATTCTTCTCCGGGTCATTCTGCTCGATTTACTGGCTCAAGAAGCGTGGCCTCATGCCCGGCCTTAGCTTCTCAAATCAATTGATCTCCCGCGATGAAGGCCTGCATTGCGATTTTGCTTGCTTGCTTTACACCAAGCACGTGCAGAATAAATTGTCGAAAGACCGACTGCGCAAAATCATTACCGATGCCGTGGAGATCGAGAAAGAGTTTGTGACCGATGCACTTCCCGTGCGGTTGATTGGTATGAACGCCGAGCTTATGCAGCAATATATTGAGTTTGTAGCCGACCGTCTGTTGGTAGAGCTCGGCAATGAGAAAGTGTACAATGCCACCAATCCGTTCGACTTTATGGACATGATTGGTATGGAAGGCAAGAGCAATTTCTTCGAAGTGCGTGTGGGCGAGTACCAAAAAGCCGGCGTAGCAAACTCCAACGCAGGCCAAAAAGGATTCACCACCGACGCCGAATTCTGATTCCAAACCACAACATCCACTCACCGAAAACCATTAAATCCAAAATAAACTATGTCATACGTACTCAAGCGCGATGGACGCAAAGAAGAAGTTAAATTCGACAAAGTCACCGCGCGAATTAAGAAGCTTTGCTATGGCCTGAACGCGGCTGTAGATCCCATTGAAGTTGCCAAAAAGGTAATCACCGGGATTTACGAGGGCGTTACAACATCGGAGCTCGACAACCTCGCCGCCGAAGTGGCCGCCACTAATACCATTAAACACCCCGATTACGCCCTGCTTGCCAGCCGCATAGCCGTGAGCAACTTGCACAAGAATACCAGGAAGTCCTTTTCGGAAACGATAAAGGCGCTGTATGAATACGTGGATCCAAAAACCGGCGAGAAGGCTTCGCTCATCGCGGATGACGTTTATGAGATCGTAGCGAATAATTCACAAACGCTCGACTCGAATATCATCTACGACCGCGATTTCAGCTATGATTTCTTTGGCTTCAAGACCCTGGAGCGATCGTACTTGCTGCGCATAAATGGCGAAGTAGCCGAGCGTCCACAACAGATGCTAATGCGAGTGGCGCTTGGTATCCACAAAACGGATATCGACTCAGCCATTGAAACGTACAATGCCATGTCGGAAGGCTGGTTTACCCACGCTACGCCCACACTTTTTAATTCGGGTACACCTAAGCCTCAAATGTCGTCGTGCTTCTTGCTCACAATGCGCGAAGACAGCATTTCGGGTATTTACGATACGCTTAAGCAATGCGCGCAGATATCGCAAAGTGCCGGCGGAATTGGACTCTCTATCCACGATATTCGCGCAAAAGGCTCTTATATCCGCGGTACCAATGGCACATCGAACGGTATTGTACCAATGCTTCGTGTGTTTAACGACACCGCCCGCTATGTAGACCAGGGTGGTGGGAAGCGCAAAGGATCATTTGCTATTTACATGGAGCCATGGCATGCCGACGTTTTCGATTTCCTCGAAATGCGCAAGAATCACGGTAAGGAAGAACTCCGGGCCCGCGATTTGTTCTACGCCCTCTGGATTCCAGATCTTTTCATGAAACGGGTGGAAGAAAACGCTGAGTGGACATTGATGGATCCCAACGAATGTCCTGGTCTTTCCGATTGCCATGGTGAAGCATTCGACAAACTCTACCTCAAATATGAGAAGGAAAAGCGCGGCCGTAAGACGATCAAAGCGCAGGAGCTTTGGTTTAAAATCTTAGAGTCGCAGATCGAAACCGGAAATCCTTATATGCTTTACAAGGATGCTGCAAACAGTAAGTCGAATCAACAGAATTTGGGAACGATCAAGTCGTCGAATCTCTGCACCGAGATTATTGAGTACACGGCTCCCGATGAAACAGCAGTGTGCAATTTGGCATCTGTAGCTCTGCCGATGTTCGTTAGCGATGGGAAATTTGATCACGACCGCCTCTTTGAAGTGAGCTATCAGTTGACGCTCAACCTCAACCGCATCATCGATAATAACTATTACCCCACACCCGAAGCTCGCAATAGCAATATGCGCCACCGACCTATTGGTATCGGCGTGCAAGGACTCGCCGATGCCTTCGTTTTGATGCGATTCCCATTCGAAAGTCCAGAAGCGAAGAAACTGAACACCGAAATCTTTGAGACGATCTACTACGCCAGTATGTCGGCCAGTAAGGACTTGGCCAAAGTAGACGGGCCATATGAGTCTTGGAAAGGTTCGCCTATCAGCAAAGGTGTATTCCAATTTGATATGTGGAATGTAAAGCCATCATCGCGATGGGAGTGGGAGGTGCTACGCGAAGAAGTGAAAAAGTTCGGCGTGCGAAATTCCCTGCTGCTCGCTCCGATGCCCACAGCGAGTACCGCTCAGATTCTGGGCAATAACGAATGCTTTGAGCCGTACACCGCCAACATCTACACGCGTCGGGTACTCTCGGGCGAGTTTGTGGTGGTGAATAAGCACTTGCTGCGCGACTTGGTAGAACTTGGAATTTGGAACGAAGACCTTCGCAACAAACTTTTAGGTGCAAATGGTTCTGTTCAGAATATCAATGAGATTCCAAACAATCTTAAAGAGCTGTACAAGACCGCTTGGGAGATCAGTCAAAAAACGATCATCGATATGTCGGCCGATCGGGGCGCATTCATTTGCCAATCGCAGTCGCTCAACATCTTTATGGAGAACGCCAATTTTGCGAAATTGACATCCATGCACTTCTACGGCTGGAAGAAAGGTTTGAAAACGGGTATGTATTACCTGCGAACCAAGGCAGCGACAGAAGCTATCAAGTTTACCTTGAACAAAGCGGTAATTGAAGCTCCGGTGGAAGTAACCGCCGAAGAACACAAGGCCGCTGTGCAAGCCTGCTCCATCGAAAATGGCCCCGACTGCGAGATGTGCAGTGGATAGCCAATAGGCACGTAAATAATTATCAAATTCCCGAAATCGAAAGGTTTCGGGAATTTTTTTTGG
>JBBQFC010000021.1:0-49134 GCA_038321615.1 Flavobacteriales bacterium
GGGCATTCTTCCTGCACGCGGCATGGCTGGATCAGACTTTCGTCCATTGTCCAATATTCCTCACTGCTGCCTCCCGTAGGAGTCTGGTCCGTGTCTCAGTACCAGTGTGGGGGATCTTCCTCTCAGAACCCCTACCTATCGAAGTCTTGGTGAGCCATTACCTCACCAACTAACTAATAGGCCGCATGCCAATCTCTAACCGCCAAAGCTTTAAGAATCAAATGATGCCATTTGAAAATATTATGGGGTATTAATCCGAATTTCTCCGGGCTATTCCCCAGTTAGAGGTATGTTGCATACGTGTTACGCACCCGTGCGCCACTCGCCACCCGATATTGCTATCTGTGCTGCCGTTCGACTTGCATGTGTTAGGCCTGCCGCTAGCGTTCATCCTGAGCCAGGATCAAACTCTCCGTTGTAATAAACATTCATGTCCCGAAGGACAAATTATTTGAGATTGTTTGACCCAGTAATTAATTAACAAGGATCTTGACTTGCTGCTATTGCAAAATTTTCAAAGAACTTTTTTAAACTCTCCCAACAAAATGGGAGCGCAAAGGTAATAACTTTTTTCTTCTGGCAAACTTTTTGAAAAATATTTTTTCGAAACTTTCGAGCCGGACGACAAAACTACAAAGCTTTTTCTATTCCAAACTCGTTTGTTGATAAAAACTCGAAGCGTTGGTTGCCCTTTTCTTCCTTTTTCTCAAGTGTGCTTTCCGTCGAAAGCGGGTGCAAATGTACAGTCATTTTTTACCTGCACAAGTGTTTGACTAAAGTTTATTCAAAATAATTTACGCCCGTTTTGCAATCAATTGATTTGAAGCGCTATGGATTGGAACTTGAAACAGGAATAATTTTTCCCTTGATTAAATCACCCATGTTTCTCGAGAAATCAACGATAAATTCGGCCATAGTGTCGCTGCTGCATGAAGCCACAGCACCGGGGAAAGCGCTGGCGAACATTTCCGTCTCCACACTGCCCAATGCCAAAGCGTTAAAAGTCAATTCACTACCGGCAAATTCAGCTGCCATTACTTCGATCCACACATTCAGCGCCCCTTTACTGCTGCTATATGCACTCAATCCCGGAAACTTCACACTACCTCCAACCCCACCTACGCTGCTGACGGCAACCACGTGGGTTTTCCCCAGGTAGGGCATCAAAATTTGGGTCAATAAGAAAGGTGCGAAAACATTCACGTTATATACCCGATGCAAATCCTTTTCATCTATTTCCTTAAAAGGCTTGTATACGAGAGTACCAGCGTTGTGAATGAGTATATCCAAACCACCCAGCTGATTCACCTGCCCGGCAACCGCTTGCCTACCAAGGTCGGTGCTAACATCCGCTGTTATCCAATGTAATCGGCTATCAAACGCCTTCGATAGACCTTCAGGCCTTGAACTTCTGGATACCGCCACAACCTCGGAATCGTCGTCAGCTAAAAAATTCTCGACTAAAGCAAGCCCAATTCCTCGACTCGCTCCAGTAACTAATACCCGCGTCTTTTTATTCATTCTACGTACCTTTGAGTGATTTACTCTACCTCTATTATGTTGCGCATCCTGTTCGCTACACTTTGTTTTTTTACCATTACCGGCATGTCGGGTCAAAACCAATCGACTCCCAAAGGAAATAATAATCCGCTCAAAGGAGTGCCTTTTAAGGATAGACTTTTCTTAGGTGGCGATTTCGGGCTGAGTTTCGGAACCATCACCTTTGTGCGAATAGCACCGCTCCTAGGCTATAATGTAACTCCAAGACTGGCTTTTGGTTTGGGGCCATCTTATCAATATTGGAGCGACAGTAGATTTGCTCCTAAACTTAGCTCCAGCATTTATGGAGGAGCTTTTTTTGGGCGCTATTTCGTTTTCGAAAATGTGTTTGCCGAATCGAGCTTGGAAATTCTTAACCTTGAAGAAATCTCCTTCAGCCCTTCACCAGATTTTGAGCGATCGAGGGTTACCATACCGGTGTGGTTCGTGGGAGCAGGTTTTAGCCAACGCAATTCCAGAGGCAGCGGCTTCTTCATTGCGGCATATTATGATCTCATTCAGAATATCAATTCGCCTTATCCAAATAACATCTCCCTTCGTATTGGAGGTTTTATCGGGCTTTAATCCGTTGCAACTAAACGGGGTCTCTCCCGTATAGTCGATCAAAACTTAGTAAATATGTTCTCCCTTAAACGACAGCATTTACTGGCTTTGGCATTCAATGTCTTCGCCATCGGCTGTATTTCAATTTCCTTTCCAGCTGCCATCTCGGCCCAAATTCAAATATGGGGCGCAAGTTCTGGCGGTGGTACGAATTCAATTGGTTCCATTTTCAGCTTATTTGATGATGGGAGCGACTTGGAAAACAAATATTCTTTCACTTTCAATAACGATGGCAATACCGCCCAAACTCCCTTACTAGCAGCCAGCGATGGTGCTTTGTATGGAACCACACTGAGCGGAGGTACTTTTAACAACGGCACAATTTATCGGTTTACAGAAGCCGATGGTTTTGAAACATTACACCATTTTAACGGTACATCAGGCGGGGCAAATTCTCAAAGTGGGCTGATCGAGATAAGCCCTGGAGAAATGGTTGGTGCCGCCTCTACAGGCGGGCAAAATGGAGTCGGTATTCTGTATCAATATTCACTGACGACAGGTTTTTCTGTGCTTCACAACTTCGCGGCTTCGACGGAAGGCGCTAACCCCATCGGGCAAATGTATTTCGATATTGGTACGAACACGCTCTACGGCAACTGCTTAAACGGCGGGGCTCAAGGCTTAGGAACACTTTTTCAATTTACAATTTCTGCCAGTATTGTTTCGTTACATCACTTTTCAAGTGCCGCCGCAGGAAGCAATCCACGTGGCGGGCTTACTCTTGGGTCGGATGGCAAACTTTATGGCACATGCCAATTTGGTGGCGCCAATGGGCAAGGAAATATCTTTCGGTTTGACATCGGTTCAAATGTTATTGAAGTGGTTTACAACTTAAATAACGCTACGTCCGACGGACGCTTTCCAGCTGGAAGACTTATCGAATCTTCGCCTGGTATCTTTCTTGGTACTTGCTCGGCAGGTGCCACCTTAAATGCCGGATCGATTTTCAAAGTTACTTCGGCTGGGGTGTATACCCGACTTCGAAGCTTGAGCAATTCGGATGGTTCAGCTCCAAAATCTGGGCTCACTGCCGGCGGCGACAGTTTCTTTTATGGCCTTACCGACTTTGGTGGAAGTGGCGGTGGAACATTTTACCGCATCAACGAAAGCGGAACATTCACCAAATTGCGAAATTTGAGTGCTTCTGCTGATGGCACCAATGGACTCACTCACCCTACCCTAACCGGAACCAACACGCTAATAACCCCGGTGAGCAACGGAGGTGTTGCAAATGATGGAACAATACTTAAATATACCATCGGGGGTACGTTTTCAAAACTTCATAATTTTAGTTTATCGCAAAGTGGTCAAACTCCACAATCCTTGCTCGCAGTAGAAGGAGGTTTTCTTGGCACCACGAATATAGGAGGTGGTTTCAATACCGGTGCCTTGTTCTTTACTGAATTGAGCGGGCAGACAGTTAAGCTCGCTGACTTTGAGCCTTCGGTAGAAGGCCAAAATCCTAATGGGATCCTTTGTCCCACCGGTGATGGTCATTATATAGGAACCGCCCGATTTGGAGGGCTCTTTGATAGTGGCACCATCTTTCGCACAGACCTCGAAGGGAATGTAGAAATACTGCATCATTTTGACGGTGGTGAATTTGGCCTTGCACCTTTCGGCGGCGTATTTAAGCACAGCGACGGAAACTATTATGGCACCACTTTGCTTGGCGGGATCTTCGGCGAAGGAATTATCTATAGAATTACTGAAGATGGATCGTTTACATATTTGCAGAGTTGCTTTGGCTTCTTTGATGGTGGAAATCCAGAATCGACTCCAACCGAAGGCGAAAACGGGCTCATCTATTTCAGCACTACCAGCGGTGGCGATTTTAGCGCAGGCACATTGGTATCCTACGACCTTATTTCTGAGACAATTACGGCGGCGCATCACTTCACTGGAGCTAATGACGGATCATCTCCTAAGGGCAGTCTCTTAACAGATGCCGCAGGCCACATCTTTGGAACAACTACGCTTGGCGGAAGCGGCGGGGGTACCATTTTCCGCTACAGCGTCGGCCAAGGGTTTAGTACACTTCACGGTTTTTCGCCAGCGAGCGAAGGCAGTAATCCAGCAGGAGGGCTTAGCCAAGATATAAATGGAAAGATTTATGGTTTTTGCCAAAATGGCGGCTCCGGTGGATTCGGCAGTTTATTCAGTTATTCCGACGCGGATGGTTTTGAGCTCATCGCGAGCCTTGATGCTTCTATAGCACCACAACCGGTGGGAGTTCCAGCATTTTTTTACCCAGAATGCCTGGATCCAAGCGGCTGTGAAACCAGTGAACCATGCAATGTGGCTCGTTGCAATTTTGGGATCTGCGAGGAAGCAGCTATTAATCCAGTCTTTTCAGATGTCGTAGTTGGTTTTTGCAATCCTATGGAAAATGGGTACAATCTTACCATAACGCTTACATTGGATGCCAGCCCCGGAGGGAGTTTAAGCATAGGTGGCCAAAGCTTCATCCTTGACGAGAATGTTTTGCAATACACCATCATAATAGAGACGCTCATAGCAGATGGTGGAAATATTGATTTGGACTATGCTTTCGAAGCAACAGGATGCACAGGCGCTACCGGCATTATTGGAACGGCTCCAGAACCATGTCCGCCCGTATTTCTCACCCTCATATTGCACACGGCAGATTTAGTTATTGGCTCTGAAGGATTATTTGTCGGCGGCAACTTTCAAGGATGGAACCCTTCACAATACCCAATGAGCGAAATTGAATCGGAATTGTACGAAGTCACTATTCCAATTTCCGCAGGGGAGTACGAATTCAATTTCTTCAATGGGCCGAGCATCTTCGATGGCGAATATACCATAGGCGCTTGTGCTGTAAATGGAAAACGGCAACTCAGCGTAGGAGAAGAAAATCTAACTTTAGAATATTGTTGGGAAACATGTGCGGCAGTTTGCGGATTGAGCGCAGGTGGTCTTTTTGAAAATATTCCGCTCAAAATTTGGCCTAATCCTGCACCGGCCAACAGCGAAATAAGGTTCTCCGGATTGGAAAATCTACAAATCGAAACCTACCAAATATTGGATCTTCAAGGAAGATTAGTTGCGCAGGGATACCAAAACCGTTCTAATTTGCTCCAAATCGATCAACTCCAGCCAGGATTGTACTTGCTCCAATTCACTTCGAATAATGGAGCTGTTGTCGCCGGATCGCGACTTGTGGTGCAATAAAACTTTCTACAATGAAATTAAAAGGGCGAGCTTCTTGAGAAGCTCGCCCTTTCATTTTGAAAGACTATCTGATCAAAGTTTTTTGACTTCGGCCATTACTTTGTCGTAATCGGGTTCGTGCGTGATGTCATCGACTACCTCAGTAAAGGTAATTTTGTTGTTTTCGTCGACCACAAATACCACACGGGCACTCAAACCTTTTAAGGGGCCGTCTTCCATCCGGGTGTTGTAATCATCCGTAAAAGTGCCTCTAAAATCAGATGCGAGCTCTATGTTATCAATTCCCTCCGTCGCGCAGAATCGTTTCATAGCAAATGGCAGATCTTTTGAAACTACGATGCCTACGGCGTCTTTGTGTCCTGAAAGCTCCTTACTAAAGCGTCGGGTTTCCATTTGGCAAACCCCGGTATCGAGACTTGGGAGGGCAATGATTACCTTCTTTTTTCCGGTGTGTGCAGAAAGCTTCCCTTCGCTCAAATCTTCTCGAACGTATGAAAAATCGGGAGCTTGGGAGCCAACCTCGGGTATATGTCCTTTGAGGTGTACAGGATTTCCTTTAAATTTTGTTTCTTTCATGATATTTTATTTTCGGTTTGTCAATCAATAACAGCGCTTTCCATTTTTCGTTCGATCGCTGTATTGTATATTTCGGCTGCATCGCTAATGAAACCATAGTGATCGTCGTCGACCACCATTTTTCCACGAGTGACGTGGCCAAGTAAAGTGAAAGGCACTTTTCGCCGTGAAAGCTCTTCTATGAAGCCATCTTCCATTTCGGGAGATATGCTGGCGATGATTCGGCTTTGTGCCTCCCCGAAAAGGAATGCATCCATACGCACGTCGGCATCGGAGGTAATATCGAATCCAAGCCCGCGATGAATCCCCATTTCTACAAGGGTCACAAACAACCCGCCATCCGAAATATCGTGTGCCGCATTTATCGTATTCTTAGCTATTAGCGTGCGCACGGCTACTTGCACGGCAAACTCTCGATCCATATCGAAATATGGAGCTGGGCTGCGCTTTACGCCCCGAATATTGGCCAAATATTCCGATGATCCCAAGTCATTTTGAGATTCACCAATTAAAAAGATCAAATCGCCTTTTTCCTTAAAATCAAGGGTCATTAACTTGTTCTTATCTCGAAGGATACCAATCATTCCGATCGTAGGAGTGGGGAATACCGGCACAGCGTCTTTCCCTTCTCGCACGGTTTGGTTGTAAAAGCTGACGTTGCCGCCAGTTACAGGGGTGTTGAACTTTTTGCAGGCATCGCCCATGCCTTCGATGGCTTTAACAAATTGCCAATAAACTTCTGGGTTGTATGGATTACCGAAATTGAGGCAATTTGTGATGGCGGAGGGCTCACCACCTGAGCAAGAAATATTTCGCGCGGCTTCGGCTACGGCAATCGCTGTTCCGATTTTGGGATCATTTTGCACGTAGCGTGCATTGCAATCTACCGTCATGGCAAGCGCCGATTTGGCATCTTTCAAATTGACCACCCCGGCGTCGCTTGGCTGGTTGGTATGCATTGTGCGGGTGCCGACCATAGAGTCGTATTGCCTGGTAATCCATCTTTTCGAAGCGATATTGGGCTGCGCCAAAAGTTGCATGGCCACTTCCTTTAAATTATCGGGTTCGGCAAGGTCATCGATCTTGAATTTCTGGTTTTCCGCAAAGTAGGCTGGTTCAGTGTATTCTCTTTTATAAACTGGAGCGCCGCCACCAAGCACCAAATCATGTGCGGGGACGTCGGCAACGAGCTCACCGTGCATATAATAATGTAGGCGTCCGCCTTCGGTAACTTCACCGATTTGTACGGCGTTCAGATCCCATTTGTCAAAAATTCGCTCCACCACGTTTTCCTGCCCCTTCTTCACTACCACGAGCATACGCTCTTGCGATTCAGACAAAAGGATTTCAAAGGGTTTCATACCTGCTTGTCGGGTAGGGACCTTATCGAGATCTATCCGCATTCCGTAGCCTTTGGTAGCACTCATCTCGCTGGTAGAGCAGGTAATACCAGCAGCACCCATATCCTGCATCCCAATTATGGCATTGGTCTGTGCCAATTCCAAGGTAGCTTCGAGCAAGAGTTTTTCTTGAAATGGATCGCCCACCTGCACGCTTGGTAAGTCGGCGGCCGATTCTTCGGTCATATCTTTTGATGCAAAAGAAGCACCGTTTATACCATCTTTTCCGGTCGAAGACCCGACGATATATACCGGATTGCCAACTCCATACGAAGTTGCTGAAATCATAGTCCCCACCTTCATAATACCCACGCTCATGGCGTTGACCAGCGGGTTTGATTGATATACTGGATCAAAAAACACTTCTCCACCCACCACTGGGATTCCGAAAGCGTTTCCGTAATTGCCAATGCCTTTTACGACTCCGCGCATGAGCCATTTGGTGTGATCGTCGTCAATCGAACCAAATCGGAGCGAGTTGAGCTGGGCTACAGGTCGCGCACCCATGGTAAATATATCTCGATTGATTCCACCTACTCCCGTTGCAGCGCCCTGATAAGGCTCAATAGCCGATGGATGGTTATGAGATTCTATCTTAAACGCACAGGCCAAACCTTCTCCTATATCCACCAGGCCCGCATTCTCTTCGCCGGCTTTTACCAATAGATGGGGGCCATCCTTAGGCAGTGTTTTAAGCCAAGTGATAGAATTTTTGTAAGAACAATGTTCCGACCACATGACGGAAAAAATACTGAGTTCTGTAAAATTTGGTGTGCGGCCAAGTATCTCTTTAATTCGTTCGAATTCTTCGGGTAAGAGACCCAAATCCTGGGCTTGTTCGAGGGTAGCTACTTCTTTGGTAAGGGTATCCATTTCTTGATCGGTGGATTGGCGTTAGAAAGGGTGAAATTAACGAATTAATCGGGAGGGTGAGCGCAACCAATGCCCGAAATACCCCTTCCAATCCCTTATCGGCCTTGTTGGCTGGAGAACTTAATCCGTGATACCAAATCTTTAGAAAGTATCTTTCCGTGGTGCCCGAATGATTTCAGGATAGAACGAATACATTTTCCGTCGGCAATTTTTTCAAAGGTGGATATCTCCGACGCGCTGAAACGGCTTGGATGGATTATCGAAAATGGCGTTCGTCAGATTTCACGCTCTTCAGAGAATGCCGTAATTCGTATTTTGGTATTGGCTGGGATTGTCGCAGGGTTTCTGAAACTCACAAGCGCGGTTGGCCAAAAGCCACCAAAGGCAAATACTTTCAAATATTATCTTAGCCGAAAAGTAGGAATTGCATTTCTTTCTCTTCGCGTTCTATGCGTTCGTGGCCATCGGCCTGATCTATTTTTGGAAGTTCTTCGATTTGCTCGGAATAAAACCGAAAGCACTGGTAGGCGTGTTCCTTCTAAAGTTGGTTTTTGGATTTGGCCTGGCATCGCTTTACACCCATTATTACGACGATCGACGCGGGGGCGATGCTTATCGATTTTTTGACGACGGTATACTTCTGCATGCAAGTTTTCGAGAAAGCCCCGAAGCCTTTTTACACTTAATGACTGGTGTAGGTATTGAAAAAGATTCGATAGCCTTGAAATATTACCACCGCATGACCCATATGCAACTGGCCTTTTACACCGGTTATCCCAACGATAATGCTACGATAATTCGCGCGAATGCGCTGACCACATTTTTGTCGCAAGGCTATTACCATGTGCATACCGTGGTGTGGTGCTTTTTGAGTATGATCGGCCTTACAGCCATTCTCAAAATACTTCTCAGACATTTCCCGCGTAAAAAATGGGCCATGTTTGGAGCGGTTTATCTTTTGCCCACCACCCTATTTTGGAGCAGCGGCGTACTCAAGGAGCCTTTGCTGTTGCTGGGTATCGGACTCTTTCTGTTGGGGTTTTTCCGATGGATTTACGGTGAGTTTTCGGCCAGGGATATTATACCCACTATTCTCGGTCTCGGCTTATTACTACTTACCAAGGGATATGTGGTGCAGTGCATGGCTCCCGGCATTGCCTTCTTAATTTTGACAAAAATAAATGGGGGTAAGCGTCTGTTTGTAAGTTTCTTAGCACCGCATATACTCACTATTGTTCTCATTTTTGTGGGGCCGCTCCTGAGTAATGGTCTCAAGGTGGCTGAAATTATGGCCGACCGCAGGGAAGCCTTCTACAATGTAGCCAAATCGAGCGGTGCTGGTTCGGTGATTCAAATTCCGGATATAAATCAATCTTCGGATGTCATATTAAACGCCCCCGAAGCGATTGCGATAACTTATTTTAAACCTTGGCCATGGGAATGGAACACCCTACTCTACATACCGGCCGCCTTGGAAAACTTGTTTCTAGTGTTTTGTTTACTTACTCTAGCCTTTAACTTCCGAAGACCACCCACGTATTCCCTCCCCATTGTATTGTTCGGCTTAAGCTTCGTCCTTGTCTTTGGAGCCTTGGCGGGTCAGGTTGTTCCCGTTTTGGGAGCCTTGGTGCGCTATAAGTTGCCCGCACTTATTTTCTTATTCGCAATTACCTTTGCCTGTTCGGACTTTATTTCAATTCAGCGCAGATTTCCCGTTATTCGAAAATGGGTAAAAAAACACGCGTGAACGGCGTCAATTCAGGGAATTATCTCTAACCACTAAAACCTTTCTACCCCAGAATTTATATCACAAACCTACTATGAAAACAGCTTATATAACAGGAGCAACTTCTGGATTTGGCCATGCCATCGCCCATAAGTTTGCTGCCCAAGGCTTCCGTCTCATCATCACCGGAAGAAGAAAAGACCGTTTGGTTGTATTCCGCGATGAACTTCAAAAGCAGTACGGCATTGAAGTTTTCATTTCGGCTTACGACCTTCAAGACCGCATTGCAACCGAATCGGCCATTGCTTCGCTACCAGCAGAGTGGCATGAGATTGACATTCTCGTTAACAATGCCGGCCTCGCAGTAGGTAAAGCAAACATTGAGAATGGGGAGGCCGAAGATTGGGACAGAATGATCGACACCAACGTAAAAGGTTTACTTTACGTCACCCGTGCACTTATTCCATACATAAAAAGCAGTCCGAGCGGGCATATCGTTAATATTGGATCGATCGCTGGCACCGAGGTGTACGGTGGCGGCAATGTTTATTGCGCTTCGAAGCACGCTGTAAACGCAATCTCAAAAGCCCTTCGCATCGAGTTACTCCCTTATGGTATCCGGGTGAGTCAAATACGACCCGGGCTTGCAGAAACGGAGTTCTCCGTAGTAAGATTTAAAGGCGACCAAGGGAAAGCCGATCATGTATACACTGGATTTGACGCCTTAAAGCCTCAAGATATTGCCGATGTCGTGTGGTTTATAGTAAACGCGCCCGCCCATGTTTGTATCAACGACCTTGAAATTACACCTACCGCTCAGGCTAACGCTGCTTTGGTGGAAAGGAATAATAGCTCACAATAGATCGGGCGAGCTGTCTGATTGATGAATTAACGTTAAATGCTCCATCGTATTCAAGGAATTAACACTAATTACTTGATTATATTCACGGAATTTGCACATTTAAGCGCCAGACTCGGACACATGATCTTACTTAATCAAACTTTAACGGGGCAATTGATGGCAAAAGTTAGTCCACAAAAAGCATTGAAATTTCGCGTTGCAAGCTTTGTAGGTGCGGCAGAAAGCATTGAGCGATATTTAGCGGAAACGCTAAAAGATTTCAAAAAATAATGAGTTGCACTTCTTCACTGTTTAGTCAAAAGCCATAACCCTTTCACATGAAATTAAAAAATCTGATAGTTGGATACGCCGCGCTGGGGGCAGTTTGCAGCTCATGCTACCAGAATGAAAAAGCCGATTTGATCGTACACAATGCGGAAATTGTAACGGTAAATGCTCAAAATGAGATTTTTGAAGCTATGGCTATCAAGGATGGTAAGATCATAGCCCTCGGTGCAGAGCGCGAAATATTGAACCGTTACAGCGCCGAAAAGATGCACGATGCTAAAAAAATGACCGTGTACCCTGGCTTTATCGATGCCCACTCCCACTTCCTAGGGTATGCAACGAATAAAGGGGAGCTTTCGCTCCACGGGGTCAAATCGGAAGCTGAACTAGTAGAGCGGGTAGAAAAATTTGCTGCTACCAACCAACGGGAATGGGTAGTAGGGCGCGGGTGGGATCACACTACCTGGGCTAGCCAAACGTATCCGACCAATCGCCTTCTCGACAGCTTGTATCCAAAAAGGCCTGTGATTCTCCAACGCATAGATGGCCATGCTTTACTTGCTAATTCCGAAGCCTTGCGGCGCGCTGGAATAGATGTAAATACCAAAATAGACGGAGGGGTAGTGATGAAAAACTCCCAAGGTGCACTCACAGGTGTATTACTCGATGCTGCTGCCGATAAGGCCGAAGCTGCAGTGATACCGCTGGACAACAATTTATTGGTGGAGCAGATTGGCCGTGCAGAACGAGAATGTTTTGAAGCTGGCCTCACAATGGTCACCGATATGGGACTGAGCCTTCGCAAAATTGACTTTTTGGACAGTCTCCAAGCAGCAGGTAATCTGAAAATGCCGGTTTACGCCCTATTGCAACCTGGAGAAGGAGTGCTTGAAAGAATGAAAAGCGGCACGGTAGTAAAGGATAAATTTATGGTGCGAGGGGTGAAAATTTACGCCGATGGTGCTCTCGGCTCTCGAGGCGCCCTGATGAAACGACCCTATTCGGATGATGAAGGGAACTACGGATTACGCGTGCTGAACGACTCCATTTTCAACGTCTACAGCCAAGCCTGTTTGGACTACGGATTTCAGCTCTGCGTGCACGCCATTGGTGATTCGGCTAACGCAGAAATATTGAGCCTTATGGGCGATGCATTGGGCGAGATGAACGACTATCGTTGGCGAATAGAACACGCGCAAGTAGTTAGCCCGGAAGACCGGCATTATTTTACCGATTACGGTATTATTCCTTCAATGCAGCCCGTACATGCCACGAGCGACATGGCTTGGGTACAAGATAGATTGGGGCCCGAACGCGAGCCACATGCGTATGCCATTAAGTCATTAAAGGAAACTATCGGAATGCTGCCTTTTGGAACAGACTTTCCGGTTGAAAGCATCTCGCCGATAGCCAATTATTATGCGGCTGTGTTTCGCAAGAATATCCATGGGGAGCCAGCCGAAGGATACCGCATGAACGAAGCCTTGACCCGGGAAGAAGCCTTGAAAGGTCTTACAATTTGGGCGGCAATGGCTTGCTTTGAGGATAATCGACGCGGAAGTCTGGAAATTGGGAAACGAGCTGATTTCATAATATTGGATCGAAACCTGCTAAAATGTTCAGAATCAGAAATTTTGCGAGCAAAAGTAAAAGCAACATACCTTGGCGGAATTATGGTTTTCGCACCTTAATACATTTTTTGGAGCCGGCAAAATGACTAAACTTTAGCCCATGAAAAACTTCGCTAAGCCCTGGCCAAAAGAAATCAAAAATTACCTGCAGCGTCATAAGTACATTGTGCTTTTCGGCGCACTTATCCAACATTTATTCATCGGCGTATTCCTGAACGATATGGATTTTTATCGCGATGTGATTTGGCCTATTAATATTCTGATATTAGGTATAGCGAGCATCGGCGTATTTGCCTACGAAAGCACTTGGAAACTTGCGGTGAAGAACAGCTTATTACTAATGGCATTGCTGTTCCCCTTGGCCATCCCGCTCTTTGGGCACGTCGAAAGTTTTTTCATCCTACTGAATGTTGTTTATGTTTTGTTTTTCTCGTTCATCTTTTTGGAGGTCATGCGATTCCTTATAAAGCCAGGCTATATTAATGCCGATTTACTTTCGGCTTGTGCCTGTGGTTATCTCTTACTGGTTGAGATTTCGGTATTTCTCTTCTCTTTTTTTGTTTACCTAGAGCCCGGTTCATTCCATGGAATCGACATACAGGGTAATGCGCAAATTTTTATGGACTTGGTCTATTTCAGTGTTGTGAATATTTCGAGCATCGGTTTTGGCGATATCGTTCCCAAATCTCACCACACCAAACTGGTTGCTGCGTTTTTTGGCATCAATGGTCAATTCTATGCCGTTATACTCGTTGGAATTTTAATTAGTAAGTTTTCAAATTATCATTTCGATGGAGATGATTTAGTGCCAGAAGATTAATTGATCTGCCCTTTTTTTCTACCGTTCCATTAAGATTTTTGCGCTGAAAAGCGCAAAATCTATCGCGACCGATTAGTGCGGATCCGAAAAACGATCATCTGCAACAAATTCTTCGTCCGTTAAGCTTTCCAGGAAGAGCACCAGATCATCAATATCTTGCTCCGACATTCCTAATCCCAAATCTGGAAATTTCATGAGCGGGCTGAGCGTCTGCGAATCATGCCCACCACTGTTGTAATGCTCTACCACTTCTCGAATCGTTGAGAATCGACCATCGTGCATGTAAGGAGCTGTTAGTGCGATGTTGCGCAGGGTGGGTGTCCGAAAAAGACCCCGGTCGAGCCCTAAGCCAGAAACTTCTTCCCTACCGAAATCGCCAGCAATTATGGAATCCAGCCCGTTGTTACGAAATTGGTGATCGGTAAATTCTACCAGTGCTCCACCGTGGCAATGAAAGCAATCGCCACCACTTTGCCCTCCTGGAAATACACTTGGGTCGCCCCCTTCGGCCAAAAACAACTCTAAGCCCCTGACTTCTGCTGGAGTCAACATGGCTTCGCCGTAGTAACGTGCTTTGTCGAATTTTGATCGGGCGCTGACCATGGTCCGAAGAAACTGGGCAATGGCATAACTTATGCGCACACTATCCACACAAGGGGTGCCGAATGCCTGAGTGAACATGTCTTGGTACGTCGCATTTTGACCTATCCGCGATACAGCTTCACTCCAGGCTAAGTCCATTTCGTCGGGATGCGATACAGGTTCTAAAATTTGTTGCTCCAAATTGGTAGCTCTTCCATCCCAAAAGAAAGATGTGTTCCAGGCAAGATTTACCAAGGCCATACTATTCCGGCGGCTAAGTGCACCACCTACCCCGGGGCTAAATGTGCGGTGATCGGTAAAGGCATTTGCAGGAGCATGGCAGGAACCGCAACTGATTGTTAGATCGCGAGAGAGCTCCTTTTCCCAAAAAAGATGCCGTCCCAATTCAACCCCTTCTTCCGTCATAGGATTAAACCCGGGAAGTTGCGGAGCTGGAAAGAAATAAGGCTTTTCGAAAGTGTAAGGACTGCCGGCGCCTGCGGCAGGCGGGCAAATACCAATCGGCGCTGGTGCCGGGCATTCCGCGTCTTCGTCATCGCCGGCGCAAGCAACCAGAATTGCCACCAAGGGAAACAGAAAAAATATGGAACCACGGATTTTCAAGCGTCTAAAATTAATCAATTGAGCAATCGAAATGCAGAAGCGCTGTTATTTGCCAGTTTAATTCCCAGCGGAAGTTGCGCATACGCGCCGTGAAATTGACGCTCTGATGCGAGATCGATCGATTGACCTTCGTGATCGAATATAGTATCGATATCGATCGCGAAATTCAATATGTTATTCGGACTGTTTTGCGAAGAAATATTGACAGGAAATGGTTGTAAAACACGATACAGGGTATCTCTGCCCGTATGAAGCGCGAAGGTCATGGGCAAGTTATCGGCGGTTTGCCACACCGAATCGCAGCGCCCTTCAAACAGCATAAAGCGGTAACCAGACTCCCAAGCCCAATACATCCCATTCGACTCACTGAGCGGATGGTTAATGTCATAAAGCGATGTAGTAAAATCGGGATTCTGTGTGCCGTTTAAGTCGGGGGAAACCCCCAAGCCAAAAGAAATAGCGCTGTAGGAGCCTTCCGGAAGATCGTATTCGAGCACCCGCCAGTTTTGGCCAGGAGAATTGGTGCTGGGTCGCATTTTCAGAAAAGCCACTTCGGCAAGTTGCACCAGCTCTCCATTCGGCTTTTGCAAGGCAATATCCGAAAGGTAAAAGTTTAAATCGCTCACCTCTATCGCTTGATTTAAAGGAGTAGCCAAGCGTTCGCCCATTTGAATGGACACATTATTGATTCTTGGATCGAAATGAATAATTAGCTTACTGTTTTGGATACCTTCCGGTTCTTCGTCAGGATTGCATGCAAGCAATAAGAAGCCTGCGGCCAGGTAGATGGCAGTATTAAGTTTTAGCATACGTTCGAGATTTGTTCGGCAACAACCAATACAAGCATACTTAGGCAAACCCGCAAAAAGGGTGGTTGAAAATTGTGTTTTAAGGCAACGACAGAATCAGGTAAAAGTTTACATTAGACCTTTCGGTAAAAGTAAGGTTAATGGGCGAATTCATAATTTACAAATCTTCGGCAGGATCGGGCAAGACGTTCACTCTGATCCGCACCTTTTTGACCTTTGCACTTCGAGATTCTCCGGGCAGTCAGTTCAAGCGCGTTTTAGCCCTAACTTTTACCACGAAGGCGGCCACCGAAATGCGCGAAAGGCTCCTTTACGAACTCCACAAAATCAAGACCATTAGCGTTGAAGAAGGGCTAAAGGATGCATTTATTACCCAGTTATTGGAAAGTCTTTCCATTGGGTTCGAAGAACTTCGAAAACGAAGCAACACCATGTTTCACGCAGTACTTCAGGACTACGGCGACCTATCTATAGGCACCATTGACCAGTTCAATCATCGATTAATCAGAGCCTTCAGTCGCGATTTGGCGCTATCGGGCGATTGGGCTGTAGAAACAAAGGATGAGAAATATTTTTTGGAAGCCATTCAACGAGTGATTGGTCAGGTGGGGAGCGACCCGCATATGACGCACCAATTGCTGCGTTTTGTGGAAATGCGTGTTGACGAAGAAGAACAGAGCGATCCGGCAAAAGCCTTGGAATCTTATAAAGACTTGGTGCTGAAGGAAGACGCTATCCCCCCATTGGAGCATATCGAGTCGCTTCATCCCGATGATTTCGCAGAAATTGAGCAAAAATTTCGATTGTATGCAAGAACCGTTCGAGAAACGCTTCAAGCTCACGGCCGATCTATGTTGGAGCTTTTGAAGGGAATAGGGTTTGGTACGGCCGAAATAGCACATGGAAACCAGGGAGTCTATGGCTTCCTTAATAAACTCGCCGAAGGAAATTTTCCGACAGAAATAGGTAAAAGAACCTTGGAAGCCTGCGAAGGAACCTGGCTGACCAAGGTGAATATTAAAAAACTTGGCTCTACATTCGACACTATCAGCACGGAGCTAACGGCAGCGCTAAATGCCACCTGCGCGTACCTTGAACCTAATGTTCCACTTTCGCTTCTTTGCGAAAAACTCGCCAACGACGTCCCGCTCATGGCTACCCTTGGCAGGATTTACGAAAGTTTCAACGCCCTACTCACCGAGCGAAATGTGCAAACCATATCGCGCTTTAACCGAATTATTGCCGACACTTTGATCCGCGAGCCAGCCGCATTTATCTACGAAAGGTATGGAGCGCGGTATGACCATATTTTGATCGATGAGTTTCAGGATACTTCCGCGTTGCAGTGGTATAATTTACTGCCCTTGATCGAAGAAGGCCTCTCACGGGCGAAATCGAGCATGGTAGTAGGAGATGCCAAGCAGAGTATCTACCGCTGGCGAAGCGGAAAAGCGGAGCAATTAATTGCCTTACCCCTGCTCTTTGATGCTCCGGAGCAACTCGACGATTCTGTAGCCAAAACCATCGAGCGAACACATAGCCTTCGATCGCTCGATGAAAACTTCCGAAGCGAAGCGAATATCATAAAATTTAACAATCTTATATTTAGTGAGTTAGCGGCTATTTTTGATCCAAATGATCTATACGCCAAGGAATATCACCCGTCTGGTGTGCAGCAGAAAATTCGGCCTGGTAAAACTGGTGGATACGTAGAAATTAACGTCCAACCGCACGATAAAAAAAATCCATATCAACGCGACTTCCTCCTGCGCCAAATCGCTCAGTGCAAAGCTGCGAATTACGCCTATGGCGATATGGCCATCTTAGTGCGGAGCACCCGAAATGAAGGCGCAGAAATAGCCGAAATGCTAGTGGAAAATGGCATACCTGTTCAGACCAGCGACAGTTTTGCACTCGACGCCAACAATGGTGTAAACTTCTTGATACAGTGCTTCCGCTTAACGGACAGAGAGCAGAACAACCTTGCCGCTACAGGCTTTTTAAGAACTCTTTCTACGCGGCATGGTATTGCCTTCGCTCCAGAGAGGTACACGGAAGCTGGAAACATTAATCTGATGGCATTCCTGCGCGAAAATGAGTTACCCGAATGGCGTTCGAGTTTTGCAGAAATGCCTGCTTTTGAACTTTGCACAACGTTGATTTCCACCTATTGGAATGGTGAAAGCAACGTATATCTCGATGCCTTCCAGGGGTACGTCTTATCAGAAATAGGATTTGGCGGCAGCACCGCAAGCTTAATGCGAAAGTGGGATGAACTCGAACCCCACGAGAAACCGAGCCTCCCCGCTCAAGTCAAAGCCGATGCAATTGAAATTTTGACCATTCATAAGTCGAAGGGTCTTGAATTTCCCGTTGTCTTTGTCCCCGAACTGCATTGGGAAAAAGAGCGTTGGAAGAAAAAATGGGCGCCTCTCGATCTCCAAATAGCCCCAAAGTTGAAATATGGGCCCTTTGTGCTGACCAAAGCCAACAAAAATGCAATGCCCGAATATTTGGCTGCCGAGCAGCGCGCAAATCTTTTTGACCAACTCAACCTGATTTATGTAGCCCTGACCCGCGCTGCCAAAGCGTTATTTATTGGATATCAACCGTCAGATTCGAAAGTTAGCGGTATGTTTAACCAAGCACTGATGCAGATACAAGAACAACTTCGAGCAAATTTTGAAAGGTATCACCTTGTGGGCGATATCGGAGATTCGTTCAGTCTCAAATTAGGAAATCTCGATCCGTATAAGGAAAAGGCAAAAGCAAATGAAGCTTATACACCCATCGCTCAACCGGGACGACACCTTTTACCAACCACAGAGATCGAGCTAGCAACTGTTCAATCCCGTGCCCAGCTAATTGGGAGATCATTTCATGAAATGGCTGTCGCAACTAAATCTGATACATTGACCGAACAAACTTTGGAGAAAGCCGCCGAGCGTTTTACGCTTTCCGGCGAGGAAGCCCAATCTATCCGCCTTCGGCTGGAATCTTTACAACAAGATTCCTGGTACGCCAGCTTATTGAGTTCGGGAGAAGTGCTGGCCGAGCGCGATATCGCTTGGGAAGGAAATGTTTTGCGACCCGATTTGGTTGTAGAAGCTGAAGCAAGGGTGAGTGTAGTCGATTTCAAAACAGGCGAAGAACGCCCATCTCATTTCGAACAAATACAGAAATACCAGCAAGCGTTGAGCGCGTTGACTGGCAAGCCAACACGTGCCTTTTTGATTTACTTCGAACCCTACCGAGTTGTCGAAGCCCAAGAGCGGCCAGCTATACAAGGTGAATTATTTTCTTAGCCCTTCCGCGTTCTGGCTCGTGAAAAACCCATGCCTTCGATCACAATTTCGCTTTCCACCCGCAGTTGCGGGGTAGCCATTAAGGCTTCGCCGATAGGCTTAATTAAATCAGGGGTGTTGCCCCGCGGATTTTTAATGTCTTTTGAAATCGGGTACGCGTTCATTCCCGCTTCTTCAAAGGGTCGGAGCATGGCCGTAATATCCGACAGGGGTGCTTCTTGATTAAGCCAGTCTTTCTCTTGATCTCTGGATAAAATTACCGGTGAGCGATGGTGCGGAATAGCGGCGAGCACATCATTGGGGGTGGTGGTAATGATGGCAAACGAAGAAACAATTTCGCCTGTGGACTTATCGATCCAAGAGTCCCAAATGCCGGCGAAAGCAAACGGTCGCCGCCCAGGGGCTAAATGCACCAAGAAGGGCTTGCTGAGTTTTTCGGCGGTGGTTCCTTCAATAAAGGCATCGGCAATTACCAGGCAACGCTGACTCCTTATGGCTTTGCGGAAAGCAGGTTTCTGAATGATTCCCTTGGCTCCGGTGTAGGCGCGGTCGTTTTCGGTGTTATGGTCGCCCTCGCTCCGGGCATTAAACAAGTACATGCGTTGCTTTGCCCAAAATGGGGTGAGCCCAAACTGGAAGAGCTGCAATTTTCCGGGTTCAGCATCGGTTATAACCGGTGCCCAGGTACCCGGACCAATATTGTAATGCGGATCAAATGCTAACGCCGCCGACACATTGAACCTTGTTTCGATCTCACTAATTTTGGTAATCACCACGTATCGTCCACACATTGGTAGTACTTTGCATCAAATTTAGGAAAAATGAAAGGGCCTAAAAACAACTTGACTTGGGAAATAAAACAATTCGATTTGCTCTCCGCATCAGAATTTCACGACATAATACAACTCCGAGTCAACGTATTTGTGGTAGAACAGGCCTGTGCATACGCGGAGATAGATGGAAAGGATCCTGAATGCCTTCACGCCACAGGTCGATCGAAGGATGGACAATTACTGGCAGTATCCAGAATTGGGCCGCCCGGAGTAATCTACTCCTATGCGAGCATCGGGCGAGTTGTAACCGCAAGAGAATCGCGGGGATTGGGGTACGGAAAGGATCTGATGCGGAATTGCATTGATTTTTGCTTCCGAACCTACCCCGAAAGTTCCATAAAAATTGCCGCTCAGAAATACTTGGAACCCTTCTACCTGGAGTTCGGGTTCGAAACGGTGAGCGATGAATATCCTTGGGATGGAATTGACCACGTTGATATGATTTTGGCAAATCGCAGTTCGAACTAAAAGATGCGTGGGCTGCTAAAAGCCAGATCGAAGGAGTTGCTCATTCTGAACGAACTTAGCGCAAAGCACGTGAAATTTGGGTTAACCGATTTGAAGAAATCGATGCCGTAGCCTATCGAGTATGCTCAAGCTGAATTTTTTTGGCAGTTGGTCAATTCCTTTCAACGTTTGTGCTGCCAATACTCTGATCTTCCAATTTTCGTCATGCAACATAACTCTTAGAACGGCTATTCCATCGCTCTGGCGATTGGTGATTTCGGAGCGCAAGTAATCGCCGAGAAACCACACCACCTTATATCGAATTTCAAAAATTCGACTCGACGCATAGTTTGCAATGACCAGAATCAATGCATCCGACAAGGCCGTATAATTCTCATCGGCCATAGCTATTTCATCGAGCGCTGAGAGAATTTTTTTAGGGTCTGAAGCCGTTTCTGCCGCACGAAAGGCGCGTTCGAATTCTTGGACAAAAAAGGGAGTCCATTTAATCGGTTGGTGCGTCAAGGCTTCGTAGAGAACGCTTATTCCGGAATCAACTTCTTGCGCATAATTGGCTCGTACTTCCCTTGCCAGATGGATCGGATCGGATGTTGAAGCATATGCTGCGATTTCGCCTATCAATTTATCGCGGTCTGAAGTCTCAAGTTCCCAGAACTCTTGAATCTCTTTCTTCCATTTCGACAGTCCTTGCATAAGCGATGGTAAAAGCTTGTTTTAATATCAATTGCTATCGAGACCCTTCAGCGGAAGTGAACAATACCTGCTTGTACCGTTCTCGAAATGCCAGGACAGAGTAATCAGCTTTCACCCGGCTACGGCCAGATTTTCCCATCCGCAACCGCAAATCGTTGTCTTCTAGCAGTATTTTCAAACCGGCAATCCATTGATCACCATCACCTGCCGGCATCGGTTCGGCTACAAAACCTTCCACCCCGTGCCTCACTATTTCTTCGTTCACCCCAACTCCACTTACCACTGCGGGGATTTGGAGTGCCAAATATTGCAATGCTTTAAATCCACATTTACCACGCTCCCAATCAGTATCGTAGAGCGGCATTAGGCCAATATCGATACGCGAGAGATCGGCTATTTCCGAAGCCTTTCGCCAAGCCAAAAATTCGGCGAAAGCAGGAAGATAATCTGGCGGTTTATCGGCAATAATAAGGAGTGAAAAAGGATGCGTGATGAAAACTCGCTCGAGTATTGGTAAAAGCGGTACGAGCTGACGGATGGTGCTATGGCTTCCAGTCCAACCAATTACAGGTAAATCAAGC
This sequence comes from Flavobacteriales bacterium, assembly GCA_038321615.1. Taxonomy (GTDB): domain Bacteria; phylum Bacteroidota; class Bacteroidia; order Flavobacteriales_D; family Cryomorphaceae; genus JBBQFC01. The sequence goes on from JBBQFC010000021.1 coordinate 21,409, forward strand.
GGACGGATTCTGGCGGTCGTCGGCTTGTGATGGTCTTCTGTATCTATGGTGGTGGGTATCACAATGATATTTGCGCAATATTTACGGGCGTTTTCGGCCAAAAAAGAATTTCCTGCAATGCACATCTTCGACCAGCTCCATATTTTGGCCGTTTTGCTATGCGCCTTCCATTTGTGTACCAGGGCTCCATTGGCTTCGCTACTGTTAGCGAGCCAGATGGCATCGTCGAAATCAAAAACAATCGCTTTCTTCCAGATTTTGGCAGCAGCCCACTCCCACCAGGGATGCCCTATTGGTGTAGCTTCCCGATGAATCAAAACAACTTGGTATCGATTCAAGCGAAACAGCAGTAGAAAGCGAGCCGAAAAGCCGCGAATCGTAGCAACGACCTTATAAAGCAAACTCTTATTGTCGTAAATGGCCGGCCAATGCCGATCTGCCCAAAAGGATTCTTGATCGAATTCGATTCCCCAATCTGAAAAGTTCGTGAGATATTGTTCAAATCGAAATCTCTGAGATGCAGCCTTCCCGTGGGGATAGGGACAAACAATAAGAATCCGCATCATAGCGGCAAATATAGGGGATGTTCACCGATGAAAATGCCCAAAGTGGGGAAAAAAGCCACCAAATCTATCGGAAGCATTTCGCGTTAACTATTTGAATAACAGAGTTTTGTAAATTAGGCATTATTTTCACAGTACGTTTTGTCAGATTTTACCCTTAAATCCGACAAGATGAAAACTTTAACGCTAACCATTGCTCTTGTTTCACTCGCCTTCCTCAGCTCTAAAGCGCAACTAGAACAGCAAATGACTTTCGAATTACCGGAGTTAGTCCAATTGAGCTTCGATCATTCCGATCAGGATGAACGAAAGATAGAAGTGAGTGAACTTCCCGTTAAAATTCGAACGGCTTTGAATCAAATTAAGAATTACGAGGGGTGGCACCCCAAATCGGCACATGTGGTCGAAGATTCCAAGATCCCATCTTCTACTTTTTACAAGATTGAAATCACCAATGGAATAGAGACCAAAACCATCAAAATGGATGCCGACGGCGCCGTCTTGGTGTAGTTTAAAAATCCCTTGATCAAATCGAGTCCGCATAAATCGAACCGAGGGAAACCTCGGTTTTTCTGCTTGTTGTAAAGCGGCTTGGGTTCCTGCATCGTTTTCCAATAGCTAGCGCAGGCGGAGGTAATCTGTACGTACCGATTGGCGACGGGAGAGCAGGTATTTACGGAATCGATAAGCGCTTGTTGAATAGCCGCAGCTGTGCACCTGCCGCCCAATGTATCGAGGCTAGTAATAATGAGAACGTTTGTAGAAAGTCGTTCGCCTGTTTCGGGATTTGGAAGAACCAGGGTCTCTAATTTCTGCCGCGCCGACTAAACAAGCTAAACCATCGAGCACTTCGCCTTCAATGCGCAACTTCTCGTGCGACTCAGATAGTTCCTGCGCGGTGCCCGCCACACCGCGAAAAGCAACCCGAGACACGCAGCCAGGCTGCGCCCAGCGCGTCAACACCAAGCACATCTGCCAGAATTATTTTGGCGCGCAGCGACGAGAAGTGATTCTTTGATGACTTAATGTTCAATTTTGGGACGCTGCTAAAAATTACAGAATATCAGCGCTATGTTGCGAAGACAATGGTCACGCCAGATGTAATTCCAACGAAGCAGAACCCGCATTCGTCTAATTAGCTGAATTTCAAAAAATGACCTGTTCACCTTCAGCCCCTTGTCTCGATAAACTGTCAAATCAACTTCTAAACTTGCTATCATGAAATTCAATCAAGTTCTTTCTCTCGCTTCTGTAGCAATTTTAGTGGCTTGTGGCTCCACGGAAGCACAGTATTACGGCGAAGAAAACGGACAATCTTCTCATACGGAGTTCTCCAACCAGCAAGGCTACAATACTTCGGACTACAATCAGAATTCAAATGGCCAGAACCAAGAAGGACAGAATTACCAGACTGACAACAGCGAGCAAAACGTGTCGAACCAAGGCGATGGCCAACAACCTTCTGGCGGTGTAGTTATGCATAACTTGATAGACTCTAAGAATGGTTCTGTGTTTGCTCAAATGCCTTTGCCATCGAGCTGGAAACTTAACCAACAAGCGCAAAACGGCACTCCGAGCATTACTGGCCCTGGCGGAGTAGAAGTGTACAATTTCCCTTATCAAAGCTTCGCCTATTCAAACGACCAAATGATGCAACAAGCTTACCAACAATCGGGGCAACAAATGCAACAGCCCGCTGGTATTGAAGCCATCCTAAACAATGTGGTAGGAGCATATGCGCAGCAACAAGGCTTGACGCAAATCACCAAATATCCACTCCCACAAGTAGCCCAAAGCGACGCTTCTTACGTGAATGCACTCTATTCGGCGGGTCCGAAGCAAAACCGCAACTTGGCCGCTGGAAGCGATTTTAAAGATGCCAAGGGCAATAAATTTATGATCGTACTCCATTACAGCGAAAATGGGGCTTCCGATTTCGTAAGCTGGGGTTATTACACGCAAATGCTTAAGGCTCCAGCTGCATCATTCGAACAGGCGAAAAATCATTACATCAACGGCTTGGCGAATGTTCGGTACAATCAGCAACAGATTAACAACTATAACAATGCCGAACAATCCAAACTCAACCAAAGTAATTCCCAATTCCAAGCCAATCAGCGCCAGCAGCAATCGAACTTTGATCAGCAACAAGCCAATTATAGAGCTAATCAAGATCAAATAAGTAAGAGCTCGATGGATACCTACAATTCCAGAATGGAATCTATGGATCGAAATCAGCATAATTTCACCAACTACATCAAAGGCGAAAGCACCGTAACCAATCCAAACGATGGAAACCAATACCAAGTAGAAGCCGGAGCCAATCAATACTGGATGAATGGCAATGGCGAATACATTCCTTCTAACAATACTCAATTTGACCCCAACCAACATGTCGACGAGCCTTATGGCACCTGGCAAGAAGCCCCGGTAAATCCTTATTGAAAAACAACCGCAGCTAACCAAGCCGCTCCAGAAGGAGAAGAAGTTGAAAACCCGGTCCGAAAGGATCGGGTTTCTTGTTTGGGCAGAAGCCCAAACAAAAATTTTGTTCCTACGGCGGAGCAACAAAATGCCTTGTAACCTTTCTGTACTCAGCATCACTCTACCTTTACGCAATACCAACGTCATAGTGTAGTGAACAAGGAAGAATCCAGACTCATAAACGGATGCCTGAAAGGTCGCCGTGCAGATCAGCGCGATTTGTACGAACGATACAAGGGGCAAATGTTTGCCATTTGTTTGCGCTACGCCCGTTGCACTCCAGATGCAGAAGATATGCTCCAGGAAGGATTTCTCAAAGTGTACCGCGATTTACACCAATACAAACCAGAAGCGCCGCTAGGAGCCTGGATGCGTCGCGTCGTAATTAATACGGCGCTGGAGCACCTTCGAAGAAATAAAAATTCCAATGCCACTGACAATGACAATGTGCGGATACTTCGATTGGAAACCGAAGAAAAGGCCTTATCGGAACTTACCGCTCAGGAGCTCAGGCAGCGAATCACGGAGCTTCCCGACGATTTTCGCGCGGTGTTCAATCTTTACGCTATCGAAGGATTTAGCCATTTAGAAATCGCAGACATGCTCGATATATCGGTAGCCAACTCGAAAGTCAGGCTCAATAGAGCCCGTGGGATATTGAAAAGATCGATCGCGGAAACCAACCAATATTACGCCCAATGAAAGAAGAAGAAAATTTGGATTCCCTTGCCCGACAATTGCTCTACAATACCGAGACAGAGCCATCAGAAGCAGTTTGGGCAAGATTGGAAGCTCAACTCCCTGCATCCAAAAAGCGTATCTCGCCCATACTTTTCACAAAAAAAATAGGCTTTGCCGTACTTTTCATGGCAGTAGGCGCTGGTGGTTGGTGGTATTGGGGTAGTGGGCACCCGGCAAACACTCGTCCTATTCAACAACCTGTAGTTTCTCAAGGAAAGTCTGAAAAATCCATTTTCGAGGAGGAAATGAATAAGGGAAAAACTCCTTCGGAATCTATGACGAATAGCTCCAAAACGCAAGTACCGCCAGCCGTAAACCTGACTGATAAAAATATGGACCCGAACCAAAATGGAGCTGGGTCTTTTAACCAAGTGCATTCAGCTTACGGCCACGAAATCGCAGGTTCACAAGAGTTGGATGAAGTGAAATCGATGCAAGGAAAAAAAATCGCATCCTTAAGAATTGTGGACCAACCACAAAGCGAGCGCAGTAGCTATCAGAATAGAACGGCAGTCCCAGAAACGCAATCGTTAAGTACACCTTCTGACCCATTTCGAACGGACTTACAGTTCATGGCCGCTAAATCAACGCGTTCGAGTATTGGCAACCCAAATTTTATTTCCGACGGCCCAAAATTCGAATTTGGATCACCACCCCGATCGGGCTGGGTTGTTGGAGCCTTTGCCGATTTAAGGCTTACATCTCTAAAAATTCGTCAGAGCACCGAGAGCTCGGCAGTTCTTGTAGATTCGATTCTGTCGAAAGAAAATGTCTCCACAAATTATGGTCTCGGCATTAGCTTTGGATATCACATCAACGAATCATGGCGAATTTCATCGGGCGTGGCTCTCGCTAAATGGTGCCGGGTAACGAGCTACCCCGTAGAATTTGATCTTCCGGAAGCCTTCGTCGGAGTTGCAACGAATATAGGTGACCCCGTTCCCCTCGAACAAGAAATTTTTTCAGCCACTGGTATTCAGACGGTCAATTGGAACGCTACTGCCGGAGATTTCGTTGGTGCTTCCGAACTCAACACCTTGAACGAAGAGCTGAACGAGACTTTGAATATTGAAGAATGCTATGAACTCCTGCGTGTCCCGATTCAAATTGAGTACCGCTTTCGCACCAAACGAATCGGAATACTTCCCGGCGCAGGTTTGGCTTATGACCGCGTAATTTCGAGAACCACTAAACTTGTGAATTCCAATATTCCGGATACGGAGATAGCCCTGAGAAACCAGGAAAACGCAAGACAAAATTTCGTTTCCTTCACGGCATCCCTTCATTTGGAATACCAGCTCTCAGAAAAGTGGGCAATGCGCGCTGGGGCAAGTTATCAGGAATGGATTACCCCAGTATATCAAAGCGATCAAATAAAAACTTATCCCCGCTTAGTTTCGGTTGATGCTGGACTTATTTACATCTTCAGCCGCTGATTTGTAACTTCTTGGTTGCACATCGCACTTTAGAAATAAAGAACCACATATATGAAAACGAGTATCAGCCTTATAACTGTCACTTTAATGCTCGCTTCTTGCGCGAGCGACGATGATCAGCAGCCAAGCCAAGATCATAACCTTAAAAATGAATTGAGATGGAATGATCTCAGGGTTGGCCAGTCAAACCGATTTATTGTATTCCGCACTTCCTGCCCTACTTCGGGAAACATCGAATACACCGGTGATACATTGCTATTAGAAGTAGTAAGCCAGGGAGAAGGCCTTGGACTTCGCGAAAGCTATACCGACGGCTCTCCTATTCTGCAATTGATTGACATAATTCCTGCTATTTATCCCGTGATTCCAGAAAACGACTATCTGCTTTTGCCAGAGCGAAATTCTTCTCGACTGTTCTTCTTTTTCGGAAACGATACCCTGCCGATGCAAAAGCCGAGCAATATTAACCTTCAGCAAGGCTCGTGTTTCATTGAATACAGTAATGGCGAACCTTTCATCGGAGAAGAAATAGGGCGGATTTCGCCTTATTCGATTGGCGATAAACAGTATTTTGACAAACGTGTGGTATCGTGTGTTCCACCCTTTTTAAATCTTGACGCCTATTTGGTTTTCGATTCCAAACAACTTCACATCAGTATGTCCATTTCTGCTGATCCCGGGGCTATTTTTAACGTCTCTGGCTTCGGTTTGATTGCAAATGATTAATTAATTATGCGAATTAGATTATCCTGGCAAAGGTTAAAATAACGCAGCGCAGGGTTGAATCCCTGCGCTGCATTTTATTTTTCGGATAGTGTCTTCGCTGCTTCGATCGCGAAGCCAGCAAAAATGTAAAGCGCGCAGTTGTAAAATGGATCGCCTAAATTGTCTTTGGCGACGTCGACTAAAATAATGCCGCACACCGAAGTTTATTCTCATTCCATCTAATAATAATAATCTACAACCGGGGAGCTACGCAGTGCTTACCGCCTCAAACGAATTGAACCCGTTATTGATATCAATATGGAATTCCAAATTGGACTCTTCTTTAAAATCTGGCAAACGCAGACAGCCAGCCGGACTAAAAAAATCAAGAATACATTGAATAGAAAAGGAAAGAATTCAATAGCCAGAAAAATATATCCCTACACCACTTGGTAGAGCACAGCCGCGTAAGCGAAGAAGCGCACGATTCGAAACATGCCAAGTAAAACTAACATCCGAAAGGAGTATTTGAGCATGCCTGCCCCCAAACACATGGTGCTGTAAGGCAGAGGAAATAAGGCGGCAATAACGATGATTAAACCTCCCCAATTGCGGAGCAGGGCAAACTGCTTGGCGCAGCGAACATTAATATAATCGCTGATACGCGGTATAGCTACCAGTTGCTTACCGAGATAGTAGGCCAGAAAACCAGCCAGGTAACTCATCACAGCCAATAAGCCAACCACGGCGTAAGGCGACGCAAACTTTAAGGCCCAGATAATGAATAGATCCGGGGGTAGTAGCCCGAGTATCGTTTCGCTCAGAAAAAATATGGTCAGAATGATCTCATTTGAGATTACATTAACATACCGATCGAAATAGTGAGCCACACCCGGGGTGAACTGTTCGAAAGCCAATAGGCCCAGGCCAATGACGGCGAAAGTGAGAATAAACTTGGTACCCAAATCTCGCAGGAAGGGGTAAAATCCCTTGCGCTGGTAGAAATAATGGTATCGAAGTATGATTCGTTTCATGGACTATCGCTCTGCACAAGGCTTACGGCAACTGAGGGTTAAAGTTATAGCGAACTATCCAAATAAAAAAGGGTAAATTGTTAAAAGCGGATTTCTTTTAAAATGTGCCGACTATTCCACTTCTGCCTTCTTCTTCATGGCTTCTTTTTGGGTAGAAGTATGAAGTTGAAACAAGTGAAGTGCTATCCCGTCCGACAATCCAATTTTGGGTACCGAAATGCGGTCTATACTTGCAGCGGTAAGCACATTTAGAAAAATCTCGCCCGCGGGCACTATTACGTCGGCCCGATCGGGGCGAAGCCGAAATTTCAAGATGCGCTCTTCCAAAGTGAGCTCAGCTATCGAAGTATGTAATGCTTGCAATTGCGAAAGGGGCATAAGCTCTCCATGGCCCAGGCCACTCATTTTGAACAACCTATTGATATTACCCCCTGTGCCTATGGCTATGATATTTTGCTCACCGGCTGTAATTTCTTCCACCCAACTCGTCATTTCGCGCCAAGCTTTGGTAGTGACTTTTTGCTTCAACATTCGCACAGTACCGATCTTAAAGGATCTGGCGCGCACGCGTTTCGCGTTTTTAAGAAGCGTGATTTCTGTACTTCCCCCGCCCACATCAATATAAAGGTAAGTGCGCGTGGGGTCGAGCTTTTGCGTTTTGAACGTTGAAAAAATAAGGTTGGCCTCCGACTGACCGTTGATGATCTCAATGTTTACCCCGGTAAATTGTTTTACGCGATCGAGCACTTCGGTCGAATTTTCAGCTTCGCGCATGGCGCTGGTGGCACAGGCTCGCCAATCGCGCACTTCGTACACATCGATTAAGTAGCGGAAAGCCTTAATCGTTTTTATGAGCTTTTTGGTCTTGCTACCTGAAATTTTACCCGAATCGAATACCGAAGCACCAAGTCGCAAGGGTACACGCACAAGCGAAAGCTTGGTAATATTGAGATTGTCGGGAGTCTCGATGATGTCGGCGATGAGCAACCGTACCGCGTTGGAACCTATGTCGATGGCTGCAAACTTCAAAACGCCATGCCCATTTCGGCCAGTTTAGTTTCCAATAGATTGATCTTATTTTGCGCATCGGCTTCTTTTTTGCGCTCGTTGGCTACCACCGCATCGGGGGCACCCGACATGAATTTCTCATTAGTCAGTTTTTGCTGCACCGATTTCAAAAAGCCGCGTAAGTAATCGATTTCTTCCTTCATTTTGCCAGTCTGCTCTTCCATGTCAACAGCTTCGCCATAAGGAATTGCAAAAGTGATACGGTCTATTACAAATTGAAAAGCCTGCTTTGGCATTTCCCCTATGGCTTCTATTTCGCCCACATTGGCCAGTTTGGCTATAATAGGCACTTGCGTCAATGGAAAATCTTTACCCGATTCTACAAAGAGCTCCAATGTTGTCTTCATCGGAATATTATTCTGTGCCCTGATGTTGCGCACTTCTGTAATAATGGCGCAGCTACGTTCGAAATCTGCAATGATTTGCGCGTTGTAAACTTTGGCTTTCGGCCAGGGTGCTATTACCAGTGCTTCGGATGGAGTAAGCCGTGCTCGGAGCAAATGCCACATCTCTTCGGAGATAAACGGCATAAGGGGATGCATCAGCTTCAATAATATTTCAAAATGGCGCACTACTATTTCCTTGGTCCCTTTGTCTATCGCCATGCCATAAATAGGTTTCACAGCTTCCAGGTATATACTGCAGAAGTCGTTCCACGCAAACTTGTAAGTAAGCATTAAGGCTTCCGAAATTCGAAACTTGGCGTAGCAATCGTCTATTTCGACGATAACCTGATTCAGTCGATTCTCCATCCAATCAGTAGCGAGTATTGCCGACTCTGGGCGCGGATGATCTTCTGGAGTCCACGACGTAACTAGCCGCATGGCATTCCACATTTTATTGGAGAAGTTTCGCCCTTGCTCACAAAGCGACTCGTCAAATGGCAAGTCGTTGCCTGCAGGCGAAGAAAACAGCATACCGACGCGCACACCATCGGCTCCAAATTGCTCCATGAGCTCGATGGGGTCGGGCGAGTTGCCTAGCGATTTACTCATCTTTCGGCCCAGCTTATCGCGAACGATGCCCGTGAAATAAACATTTTTAAAGGGCTTCTCACCGCGGTATTCGTACCCAGCCATAATCATCCTTGCCACCCAGAAAAACATAATTTCCGGTGCCGTCACCAAATCATTTGTGGGGTAGTAATAATCTACTTCTTCTTTGGAATAAAAACCGTTGAAGACCGACATTGGCCAAAGCCAAGACGAAAACCAGGTGTCGAGCACGTCATCGTCCTGCTTCAGATCGTCGGGGTTTACAATTTTCCCAACATCCTGAAGTCGGCTTATAGCATCGTCGATGTCAGTAGCGATGATGTAGTCGTGCTCACCTTCGCCATAATAGAAAGCCGGAATGCGGTGGCCCCACCAAAGCTGGCGCGAGATGCACCAATCCTTGATATTTTCCATCCAGTTGCGGTAACTGTTCTTAAATTTAGGTGGCCAAAATTGCACGTCGTCATTCATCACGTGGTCGAGTGCGGGCTCGCTCAAATCTTTCATTTTCACGAACCACTGTAAGGAGAGTCGTGGCTCGATGGGTACATCGGTGCGCTCCGAATAGCCCACTTTATTGGTGTAGGGCTCGGTTTTTATCAAATGACCAGCGGACGCCAGATCAACCGCAATTTTGGCGCGAACGTCAAAGCGATCTTCGCCCACGTAGAGCTGTGCATCGGTACTTAGCGTGCCGTCGGCTTCCAGAATATCGATAATCTCGAGCCCATGTTTTTGCCCGAGTTCGTAATCGTTTACATCGTGAGCGGGGGTAACTTTCAAACACCCCGTCCCAAACTCCATATCTACATACGTATCGGTAATAATTGGTATTATGCGCCCTACTAGTGGCACTATAGCCGATTTGCCATGTAGATGGCGGTATCGCTCATCGTCGGGATGGATACAAATAGCGGTATCACCGAGAATCGTTTCAGGTCGAGTAGTGGCTATGGTGATGTAATCCTGGCTTTCGGCAACGCGATAGCGCACATGGTAGAGCTTGGAATCTACTTCCTTGTGAATTACTTCTTCGTCGCTCAATGCAGTTTTAGCGGAAGGATCCCAGTTGATCATCCGCTTACCGCGATAGATATACCCTTTTTGGTGTAGATCGATAAAGGTATCGATTACACTTCGGGAATAGTCGGGATCCATGGTGAAAGTTTCGCGATCCCAATCGCAACTCGCGCCCAATTTTTTCAATTGTTGAAGAATAATGCCCCCATGTTTGTTCTTCCATTCCCAGGCATGAGCGAGGAACTCATCGCGTGAAAGGTCGCTTTTCTTGATGCCTTCCTTGCGCAGTTTCTGCACCACTTTGGCTTCCGTAGCGATAGATGCATGATCTACGCCAGGCACCCAGCAAGCGTTCTTGCCTTCCATGCGGGCTTTACGTACCAAAATATCCTGGATGGTGTTGTTGAGCATGTGGCCCATGTGGAGCACACCCGTAACATTGGGCGGTGGAATCACCACGGTGTAAGGCTCCCGGTGGTCGGGCTTGGATTTAAAAAAACCGTGCTCCAACCAGTAGTTGTACCACTTGCCTTCTATAGCTTTGGGGTCGAATATCTTAGCAATTTCCATGGGTTCGCGTTTGCCTTAAAGAGCAGAAACAAGCCCGTAAAGGTATGAATTTCAAAAGGCGGAACGTTTAAAATTGACCTTGGCTTTCGCTAGAATCTAGCTTGTTAAAGTTTTGTTAAGCATCTGAACCTTCCAGAAGGCACAACGTACTTTTAGCCTATAAAACCCGAAAATATGAAAAATCTATTCCTATCACTCGCTGTGCTTTTCGCAACTGCTAGTGCTAGTTACGCCCAAACAGGTCAGCCCCTTACTGGTGGCGCAAAAATTACCATCGACAAAGAAGTACACGATTATGGTACGATTAAGCAAAACGCAAACGGCGCCTGCGAATTTTTGGTTACAAACACAGGTAGCGAGCCATTGATCATCTCCAACGCAAAAGGTTCTTGCGGCTGCACGGTGCCTGAGTGGCCAAAAGCGCCAATTCTTCCTGGAAAATCGGCTACTATGACTGTGCGCTACGACACGAAGCGTGTAGGCCCGATTAACAAAAACGTAACAATCACTTCGAATGACAGCGGCAACGAGAACATTGTAGTGCGGATCAAGGGAAATGTCTTGGCATCTGAAAACGGCAGCGATATGCCAGTGAAAATTGCTCCTGGCGCACCAGCAGCAAACTAAGCTCTTATTGAACTCTGAAGAGTTCGCTTAATTGAAAGCGGGTTTTCCGAAAGGATCTCTCGCTTTTTTTTGCGCTAGAGCCAGATAACTCATTGATTGCTGCCGCTTGATCACCCAAGCGGCCATGTTTTTTTTTATCCCTTAATTTTTCAGATTTTTGCACACGTTTTTAAAAGACCCCTATGCCAGGAATTTCTCAAAAAGCCTTCCGAATGCCCGAGTCGCCGATTCGCAAACTTATGCCCTACGCCAACAAGGCCAAGGCCGAAGGAAAAAAAGTACTACACCTCAATATCGGTCAGCCCGACATTAAAACTCCCGAAGTGGTAATTGAGCGTATCAAAGCGCTTAATCGAGACATCATAGAGTACTCCCCATCAGAAGGATTTGCGAGCTACCGCACCAAGTTGGCTGCGTATTACCAGAGCAAGGGTATCCCAGTGCAAGCCGAAGAAATAATGGTGACTACCGGAGGCTCCGAAGCCTTGATTTTTGCCATGATGACGTGTTTTGACATTGGCGATGAAGTAATTATTCCTGAACCGTACTATGCCAACTACAGCGGGTTTGCCACTATGGCCGACGTGCATGTGAGGCCCATTACCACCAGTATCGACGAAGCTTTTGCCTTGCCCCCTGCCGAACTTTTCGAAACGCTTATTACCGACCAAACGAAAGGGATTGTTTTATGCAATCCAGGAAACCCAACAGGCAGGCTCTATTCGCGCGTGGAGCTGGAAGCCATAGCCGCTTTGGCCAAAAAATTTGATCTCTACATTATTGCCGATGAAGTGTACCGCGAGTTTTGCTACGACGGTGCCGATCCCATTAGCATGTATAGCCTCGATGGCATCGACGAAAATGTGATTCTTATTGACTCCGTTTCCAAGCGATATTCTATGTGTGGGGCGCGAATTGGAGCGTTGATTACCCGCAACAAGGCCGTTCGTGAAGCTGCCTTAAAATTTGCGCAGGCGCGCCTAAGCCCTCCTACTTTTGGCCAATTGGCTGCCGAAGCGGCCTTGGACACTCCGCAATCGTATTTCGATGGCGTAATCGAAGAGTATGTGGCACGCCGCGATTACGCTGTAGCCGCGCTAAATAATATTCCTGGAGTATTCTGCCCCACCCCAAGTGGTGCTTTTTACGCCATGGCTCGATTGCCTATTGACGATAGTGACCGCTTTTGCCAATGGCTGCTCGAAGATTTTAGTTATCAAAACACCACAGTAATGCTTGCCCCTGCAACGGGTTTCTACATAAGCAGAGGTCTGGGCAGGCAAGAAGTACGATTGGCTTACGTGCTCAATAAAAAGGACTTAACCATGGCCATGACTGTACTTACAAAAGCCCTCGAAGTGTATCCAGGAAAAGTGGAAATAACTATCGATGCCTTAACTTCTGCCCTATGAGCGAACTGTTGCAGCAACAATCCGAAATTCTTGAACGCCTCAGCGAATCGGCCACCTTGGCCATGACGCGTAAGAGCCGCGAGTTGAGCGCTAAAGGAGTTCACGTAGTAAATTTAAGTCTGGGTGAACCCGACTTCGAAACGCCCGATTTCATAAAAGAAGCAGCGAAGGAAGCGATTGATCAAAATTACACGCATTACATGCCTGTAAACGGTTACGACGATGTACGAAAAGCCATAGCGGCAAAGTTCAGGCGCGATAACAACATTGATTATACCGCCGAACAAATTGTGGTTTCTACGGGTGCAAAGCAATCGATTATCAATGTAATTCTCAGCACCGTAAATTCCGATGATGAAGTAATTCTGCCGGCTCCCTATTGGGTGTCGTATATCGAAATGGTGAAAATTGCCGGCGCAAAACCAGTGGTTATACCCAGCACGATAGATCGCGCCTACAAGTTTAGCGCTGCCGAGCTAGAAAGCTACATTACCCCTAAGACCAGGATGCTAGTTTTCAGTTCTCCGTGTAATCCAAGCGGTTCCGTTTGGAGCGAAGCCGAACTCCGCGAAATAGCCGCGGTGGTTGCTAAACATCCACGACTATTGGTGATCAGCGATGAGATTTATGAGCACATCGTTTACGGTGCTGCTAATTTTAGCATGGCCTCCATTCCGGAGGTGTATAATCAAGTGATCACCGTAAATGGGGTAGCCAAAGGCTGGGCTATGACTGGCTGGCGAATAGGCTACATCGGCGCGCCCCTTTGGATAGCCAAAGCATGCACCAAGCTGCAGGGGCAATTTACGTCGGGAGCGAGCAGCATAGCGCAGCGGGCTACAAAAGCAGCCGTAGAAGCCGACCCTAAAGCCACGCACCACATGCGCGATACCTTTGCGGAAAGGCGGGAAATTGTGAGTGCCTTGTTGAAAGAAATTCCGGGTCTAGAAGTAAATAAACCCGAAGGAGCGTTTTACCTTTTCCCGGATGTTTCGGCTTATTTTGGCGCTTCATTCGATGGAAACATCATTGCCAATGCGGACGATTTGGCCGAGTACCTCCTGAGTGAAGGACATGTGGCGCTCGTGAGCGGTGGCGCTTTCGGTTCGCCCGATTGCCTGCGCATCTCTTATGCCGCTTCGGAAGCCGATTTGCGCGAATCTATCAAACGGCTGAAAGCTGCTTTCGCCAAACTTAAGAAATGAACCAAGCACAGCTCTCCCAACTTTTCAAAAGATTCGATACTACAACCGTTTTAGTTATCGGCGATGTCATGATCGATTCTTACCTCTGGGGAAAGGTCGATCGCATTTCCCCAGAAGCTCCAGTTCCGGTGGTACGCGTCACCGAAAAGGAAAATCGACTCGGTGGCGCTGCAAATGTGGTGCTCAATCTTGCTGCATTGGGTTCCAAACCCATCATTTGCTCCGTAATCGGCGACGATACCCAAGGTAAACTCCTGGCCGAACTCTTCGAGAAAGATGGTCTGACGTCAGCAGGACTTGTAGCCAGTACGCACAGACCTACCACGGTTAAAACCAGAGTCATCTGTCGCCCGCAACACATCGTACGCGTGGACGAAGAGTCGCTCAAACCGCTCAATAACGCAGAAGAGTCGGCCTTGCTCCACCGGATTGCCGAGCTTATTGAAGCGCACAAACCCGCAGTGATTGTATTTGAAGATTACAACAAAGGCGTGCTGACCGAGCGGGTCATTACGCAGGTAATCGATTGGGCTAAGGAGAAAAGTATTCCAACGGCAGTCGATCCGAAGAAAGACCATTTTTTCGACTACCGCGGTGTAAGCTTATTCAAACCCAATCTCAAAGAACTTTCAGAAGGACTTAAGCTGGATATCAACCGCAATAATATGGAAGAAGTAGAATCTGCTGCAGCCGAACTTCAGACACGAATCGGAAATCAGATTTCGCTCATTACTTTAAGCGAAGCGGGCGTTTTGATTAAAACCGCCGAAACTTCGACTCATATTCCCGCCTTCGTGCGCAACATCGCCGATGTATCGGGCGCCGGAGATACCGTAATAAGCGTGGCGGCCCTTTGCCTGGCTCATGGCGTGGAACCCAAACTGCTCGCGGCGCTTTCCAATTTAGCTGGGGGTCTGGTTTGCGAGAAGGTAGGCGTTGTTCCAGTAGACAAGAAGCTATTGGAAACCGAAGCTATTAAGCACCTTGCTCAACCTTAAGGCAAAAAGCCTGTTAGCTTGGCAGAACGAACTTGAATGAAACACGATACCGTAAAACCTTACAATTCCACTGCATCGAAGAAGGAAGAAGTAGCGCAGATGTTTGATAACATTGCCGCCAAATACGACTTTTTGAATCACTTTTTCTCCCTTGGAATCGATAAAATTTGGCGAAAAAAAGCTATTCGAATGCTCGCCGAAGATCAACCCCAAGAGATTTTAGATGTGGCCACCGGAACGGGCGATTTTGCTTTTGCAGCGCAAGTTTTGAAACCCAAACGGATAGTTGGTATCGATATATCGGGTGGAATGCTCGAAGTGGGAAGAAGGAAAATCGCCGAGCGCAAACTAGGTCGTAACATGGAGTTTATACTGGGCGATTCAGAAGCGCTACCCTTCGAAAACGGCAGCTTCGATGCCATAACAGTGGGCTTTGGCGTGCGCAACTTTGAGCATCTCGAAAAAGGCCTGAGCGAAATGCTGCGCGTACTCCGACCCGGCGGCCAAGCCGTAGTTCTGGAGTTTTCAAAACCGAAGAAGTTTCCTGTGAAGCAAGTCTATTTTGGCTATTTCAAATATATTATGCCCGGACTGGGGAAACTCATTTCAAAAGATCAAAACGCCTACAGCTACCTACCTGAATCGGTAATGGCATTTCCAGAAGGGGAAGAATTTGCATCAATTCTTAGGAAAGTAGGATACCGCGAAGTAAACCTGCGCCCCGTGGCAGGAGGTATCGCCACCATCTATGCCGCTCGAAAATAAAAGATGCCTACTTTCGTTTCTCAAAACGTGAATCGACGCAACGTCCATATCTTTCTTTTTGGCATGGCTCTGCTCCTGGCAGGAAGCTCTGCCTTTGGGCAGGCGAAATACAAACCCAAGAACCTGGGGAAGTTTGATAGTAAGCAGTATCATTTCGGTTTCTTATTGGGTTTCAACACTGCCGATTACTACATAAAGCGCAAAACAGATATCGACTCGCAAGATTCCCTCCTTTCGGTGAATGGTCTAAACCAGAATGGTTTTAATCTGGGAATTATTGCCAGCTGGAATATAACCAAGAATATTTCCTTGCGTTTCCAACCTACCCTTAGCTTCGAAGATCGGGTGCTTCAATATGTATTTTACGCCGGACCAGACTCTACCAATCTTTTCGACAAACGTGTTGAATCTACGAATATCGATTTTCCAATCAATTTTAAATTCCGAACCGACCGTATCAATAACTTCGCGGCCTATGCCTTAACAGGAGTTCGCTTCAGGCTCGATATGCAATCCGAGAAAGATGTAAAGAACGCGGTGGCAGATGACATTTTAGTGAAAGCCGAACGCAATGATTTCGCTGTTGAGTTTGGTGGTGGCTTCGACTTTTTTCTCACTTATTTCAAGTTTGGAATAGATTTACGAATGGCCGTAGGAGTTCCCAATCTATTGGTTCCTGAAAACACCCAATTTTCTAATCCCCTTGAGTCCTTGCGCAGCCGCACCTTCATGGTGACCTTAACTTTCGAAGGGTAGTGGCTCGCAGTATAGAGCTGCTCGTCGCTCCCACAGTACTCGCAGATTCCAGCCTTTTGCGAATAGCATTAGCAAACGCTGGCCTCCGCGATAGCGAAAATTTCAGGATCGTTCGGCGCTCAATCGATGCCCGAAAGCGACCGCCACACTACCTTCTAAAGTGCGAAGTGTTTTCGGCTGAAGAAGAATCAATAGAAATACCACGCTCGCCTGTGAAGCGCGACGTGCAAAATGCACCCGAAGTAATGGTGGTGGGCAGCGGGCCTTGCGGTTTGTTTGCAGCACTTTCGCTCATCGAAAACGGCTTTAAACCCATCGTCCTCGAGCGCGGTAAGAACATCCGCGATCGCCGTCGCGATTTGGCAGCGCTCAACAAAGCGCACGTTGTAAACCCTGAGTCGAACTATTGCTTTGGCGAAGGAGGTGCAGGAACGTATAGCGATGGTAAGCTATACACCCGCTCGAATAAGCGGGGCGACGTAAGAGCCATTTTGGAATATTTAGTCAGTTTTGGAGCACCAACCGATATTTTGGTAGATGCCCACCCGCATATAGGCACCAATAAACTTCCCAAACTAATCGAAGCTATTCGGCTATTTATTGAAGATTGCGGAGGCGAAGTGCGCTTTGGATCCAAGCTAACCGACATTAAAGTGAAGGATGGGAAAATTCAACAGGTAGAGATCAACCATTCCGATTGGTATCCCTGCAGCCAACTCATTCTCGCCACTGGTCATTCGGCCCGCGATATATTTGAATTACTACACAATCGAGGCATTGATATTTCTGCAAAAGACTTTGCGCTCGGAGTGCGGGTAGAGCACCCGCAAGAGCTTATTGACCAGATACAATACAAATGCGACCGCGGGATTTATCTGCCGCCAGCATCTTACCAGTTGGTGCACCAACACGGCAAGCGCGGCGTTTATTCCTTCTGCATGTGCCCGGGGGGCATCATTGCCCCCTGTGCCACAGCACCCGGCGAAATTGTGACCAATGGCTGGTCGCCATCGAAGCGAAATAATCCTTACGCCAACAGTGGGCTGGTGGTGTCGGTAACGGCTGCCGATTATGACCCAAAAGGCACCGGCCACCCGCTGCTTGCATTGGAATATCAGAGCGCCGTGGAGCGATCGGCATTTAATCTTGGCGGAGGTGGGCAAATTGCCCCGGCTCAGCGATTGATCGACTTCACACAACGACAGATCAGCGCCGATCTTCCAAATTGCAGCTATCAGCCGGGACTAAAATCCACGGAGCTGCGAGCTTGCTTGCCGCCGATAGTTCATAACGCTTTAGCGGACGGTATCAAGACTTTTGGCCAAAAAATGCGTGGTTATTTTACCAACGAAGCGGTACTTGTGGCTACGGAGTCGCGCACTTCTTCGCCGGTGCGCATACCCCGCGGCAGCGATGGTCAGCATCCTATGGTAGCGGGCTTATTCCCTGCAGGCGAAGGAGCGGGCTATGCCGGCGGGATTGTATCGGCAGCTATCGACGGTCAAAACGCGGCCATTCATGTAGCTAATGCGGTGGCGCGCGGCGTTTAATTTCCGAAAGAATAATGCCTGCGGCGCTGGCTACATTCAGCGATTCGCAAGCTCCATAGCGGGGTATAGTAACCTTTTCGGTGAGGGCAGCTACGTCTGGAGAAATACCATGCGATTCGCTACCTAAGACCAAAGTGTGAGGATGGCTAAAATCCGTATCATAAATGGAGCTGCCTTGCATATCGGCGGCGTAAACCGGGCCTTTTCGCGCAGCCAGCCAAGGTATCAAGTCGCCTTCGCTGAATTTAATCCTGAAAATGCTTCCCATCGAAGCTTGTACAACTTTTGGATTAAAAGGATCTACCGAATTCAATCCGAGATGGATATGAGGGTAGCCAAACCAATCGCAAAGCCTGATAATAGTGCCAAGATTTCCAGGATCGGCGACACCATCAAGTGCCAGCGCCAGGATATCCGCCCCAGCCTTGGCATCCCGGGGCAAGTGGCATACCGCAAGGACTCCACTAGGCGTGCGCTGGCTTGAAAAGGTAGTCCACAATTTTTCATCGGCATAGAAAACCGGCGTTTCGCCAAAATCCAGTTTCAACGATTCGCTTTCTTGGCAGACTATAAAATCGATCGAATCGGGATATGACAGCGCTTCGGCTAGGTTTTTGAGACCTTCGGCCACAAAGCGACCTTCCTGAATTCTATTCTTTTTTTGTTGGAGAGATTTGATGTACTTCGCTTGGTTTTTGGACAAAAACGCTTTCATGCGGCCAATTTACATTAAGGATTGAAATTAAGACCCCGCATAACGTTTGTAAGGCTAACCATTTTTGGTGTAGCCATCCTTGCATTTTCAGCCTGCAACCCCACACGGAGGCTTACTGGAAACGAAGAATTGCTTCGAAAAAATAAAATTGAATTTACGGATCATCCGTCTGTTAATATGGACGATCTCCAAGCAACCCTTCGGCAGCAACCCAACCGGCGTGTGCTTGGAGTTTTTCCTTTCTATTTATGGGCTTGGAATGTGCCCGACCCAGATAAGTTTGACGAGCGGAATCTGGAAAGAGGAAAAAAACTCGAAAAGCTAAATGCGAAACGAGCCGACAAAGGAAAGCCTCCGAAAAAATTTAAACCCGCTGGCACTTGGTGGCGAGAAACGGTAGGCGAACCACCTGTAATTTACGATTCGGCGGCAGCCAAGGTGAGCGTGCAGCAAATTGAGCTATACCTTTTAAAGCATGGTTGGTTCGACGCAGAAGCGTCTTTCGAAATGTTTCCAATTAAAAAAAGACAGGGCAAGGTAGTTTACACCATTTCCGCAAAGGAGCCTTACACCATCCGTTCGCTGACACTAAACATACCAGACGAAGCGCTAACAATATACACAGAAAAGAGCCGTAGCGATCGCAACACCCTGCAAGCAGGCGATCAATTTAATATTGAGAAGCTTGATGCCGAGCGGGAGTTGCTGAATCAATACTTTCGAAATCGTGGCTATTACGACTTCAATAAAGAGTTGCTCTATTTTAACGTAGATAGCAGCCTTAGCGCCCACCAGGTAGATCTCACTTTGGGAATTGTACCGCGGAAGGTGCCCTACCCGGGCGATCCCGATTCGCTGGTAACGGTGTCTTACAAGCGCTACACCATCGAAAATATTACCATTATCGATAAACCTTACGAGCGAAATAAGCCAATTTTCAACTCAGATACCCTGATTATTGAGAATTATCGGCTCATAGACCAAAACCAACTTTTGGTTAAACCAAAAATTCTCGCTCAGAATATACTTTTCAAGCCGGGCGAATATTACGAGATCGCTAATATAACCCGCACCTATCGCAGGCTGAGTACTTTGCCCATAGTGGGAGCCACTTCCATACAGTTTTTCCCGCTCACAGAAGAAGAAAACAACACCTACTTGCGCTCCGTGATTTCCATTACGCCCACTTCGAAGCAAGCCATAGCTTTTGAAGCAAACGGCACCAACCGAGGTGGATTTCTCGGGATTTCAGGGAGCGCAAACTATCGAAATAAGAACGCCTTTGGCAGCGCAGAGCTCTTCGCATTTAACATATCGGGGGGTGTAGAAGCGCAGCAGCTTCTCACACAATCGGAGAGCAACAATCCGGGGGTAGCCGGTATTCGAAACAATACCTATTTCAACACGTTGGAATTTGGTCCCGAAATTTCGCTCACCTTTCCAACTTTTCTCCTGCCAGTAAAAGCGGAGCGATTTGCTAAATCGGCTGACCCAAAGACCACCATCCGAGCCAATCTTTCCTATCAGCTCAGACCCGATTATGAGCGTACCCGTTCTTTTGGAGCCATCACCTATCTATGGTCCGAATCGGATCGCAAGAAATGGCAAGTAAGCCCGCTCGAAGTGAGTTTAATCAAGATATTCCGCTCGCCCGAATTTGATGCGCAACTCATCGAAATTGGGGATCCTTTCCTTATCAATAGCTTTCAAGATCATTTCATTGTCGACGCGCGAGTGGTGTACACCTACAATACGCAGCCTACAGGCCCGGCAAAGAAAAATCTGTATTTCTACTCTGCGTCGATCGAAACAGCAGGTAATGCACTCCGCGGTCTGTACAGCTTATCGAATGCCCAGAAAAATGACCAAGGCAGCTATGAAATCTCTGGAATTGCCTTTGCGCAATATATCAAAACCCAGCACGACTTTCGATATTACCGCAACCATAACGAGAAGATGGAAACTGCCTACCGGCTGATCGGTGGAGTGGGAGTTCCGCTAGCCAACCTGAATGTATTGCCTTTCGAGAAAAGCTTCTTCGGCGGTGGGGCAAATGATATCCGTGCCTGGCAAGCCCGCACGCTCGGACCAGGTTCTTACCGCGATCCGCAGCGGAACTTCGACAAAATCGGAGATATATTGCTCGAGGCAAATGTGGAGTATCGATTTGCCCTTATTGATGTGGTCGAGGCAGCTTTCTTTTTGGATGCCGGAAATATTTGGACTATCAACAGCGACCCTGCTCGACCGGGAGCCGATTTTGAGTTCGATCGATTTGTGAGCGAAATAGCTTTTGGTACAGGCACCGGCGTGCGCTTAAATTTTGATTTTTTTATAATCCGGCTTGACCTGGGCTTGCAGATCAAAGATCCTTCGCTCGATCGCGGTGAGCGCTGGCTATTCCAAAGCAAGGAAGCCTATAACGATTATATTGATAATCTGAATGCTGACAGGCCTTCCGACAGCCAACTGAACTATTACCGCTGGCGTTGGAATCTGAACCTTGGTATCGGCTATCCTTTCTAAGGGTAAAATGAACACTTAAAAGTTTTGCTACTTTTGACCGATATTCGCTTTACATGGGATGGTTTAAACGCATCAAAGAAGGTATAACTACTTCTACGAAAGATAAGAAGGAAACGCCGGAAGGTCTTTGGTACAAATGCCCCAATTGCAATACGGTAGTTAGCTCCGACGAACACATTAAAAATGTGTGGGTTTGCAATTCTTGTCATTACCACGAGAAGATCGGCAGCAAGGAATACTTCCAGATATTATTCGATAACGGTAAGTTCACTGAATTCAATAAAACGATGAGTTCGGGCGATCCGCTCAAATTTGAAGATACTAAGAAATACCCCGAGCGCGTAAAAGCTACCCAGAAGAAAACGGGGTTGAAAGACGCTATCCGCACAGCTTATGGCACCTGCGACGGCAAGCCGATTGTGGTAGCAGCTATGGATTTCACCTTTATCGGTGGGTCTATGGGCTCGGTAGTAGGCGAGAAAATTTCGCGGGCTATCGATTTGGCCATTAAGCAAAGAAGCGGATTAATCATCGTTTCGAAGTCGGGAGGTGCCCGCATGATGGAAGCTGGTTTTTCGCTTATGCAAATGGCCAAGACTGCTGCTAAGCTCACCCTACTCGCCGAAGCAAAATTGCCTTACATCTCCTTGCTCACCGACCCCACTACCGGTGGAGTTACAGCAAGCTATGCCATGCTCGGCGATTTTAATATTGCCGAACCGAATGCATTGATCGGGTTTGCAGGCCCCCGCGTGGTAAAAGAAACCATAGGTAAAGACCTTCCCGAAGGATTTCAGACCAGCGAGTTTGTTTTAGAACACGGATTCTTAGATTTCATAGTGCACCGCAAAGACTTGAAAGCCAAGATAGCGCAATCACTTGCGTTCTTTGGTATTGCATCATAGGAATAATTCTGAGTTCATAATTGAGAATGTTTGATTCGGATGCTTCATTATTCGGCTGAAGAAGTCTCCCTGCCTAAAATAGGTCCAATTTTGAAAATCACCAATCCATATCTGTATTTGAAGTTGGCTTTGGCGACCTGACAAGTAATAATTATTCAAACTAAGCTTGGGTGTGGTAGCTGAGAAAAACCGAGATCGAAGAAATTCTCAATTCTGAAATCAGAATCTGAATTTAATGCTATATTTGCACCCGATTTTAGATCGCATCACAAACATTTCTAACAATTTTGACATGTATCTAACCCCAGAAGTTAAACAAGACATTTTCAAGAAACACGGTAAGTCTGAGAAAGACACCGGATCGTCCGAAGGGCAGATTGCACTCTTCACCCACCGGATTAATCACCTCACGGAGCACCTAAAGAAAAACCATAAGGATTTCGCCACTGAGCGATCATTGGTGGCCTTGGTTGGTAAACGCCGAAGTCTGCTCGACTACCTCAAGCACAAAGAGATTGAGCGTTACCGAGCCATTATTAAGGAGCTGGGTATCCGAAAATAAATTACCCGCGCCCTGGCGCAAACACATATTGGAGAGGCAACGGATTGGAATATCCTTGCCTCTCTTTTTTTTTAAAATGATTATACACCTAACAGAAGAAGAGAAATGAATTACCAATTGAAAACCAAAACCATCGACATGGGCGATGGAAAAATCATCACCCTCGAAACCGGAAAATTGGCTAAACAGGCCGATGGCGCCGTGATGCTTCGTATTGATGACACCATGATCCTCGCCACCATCGTGTCGAACAAAGAAGCAAAAGAAGGCATCGACTTTTTGCCTTTGACCGTAGATTACCGCGAAAAATATGCCTCTACCGGTCGTTTTCCGGGTGGTTTCTTCAAACGAGAAGCACGCCCAAGCAACGACGAAATTTTGACCATGCGTCTCGTAGACCGCGCTCTGCGCCCACTCTTTCCCGACGATTATCACTCAGATACGCAACTCATGCTCGCTTTAATGTCGAGCGACAAGAAAAACATTCCCGATGCCCTGGTATGCCTTGCCGCTACCGCAGCTATCGCAGTTTCTGATATCCCCTTCAATGGCCCTGTATCCGAAGTTCGCGTTGCCCGAAAAGACGGTAAATTCGTCATCAATCCTACGTACGACGAGCTCGAAGGGGCAGACATCGACATGATGGTTGCTGGCACTCTTACCACCATTGTGATGGTAGAAGGCGAGATGAGCGAAATAAGCGAAGACGAAATGGTTGATGCTATTGAAGCTGCTCACAAGGCCATTAAAATCCAATGCCAAGCGGTAATCGAATTGGCCGACATGGTGGAGAAATCGAAAGAGAAACGCACCTATTCGCATGAAGTAAATGACACCGATTTGCGCACCTTGGTTATGGACCAATGCTACAGCGGTTGTCTGGACGTTGTGAAAAACAAAGCAGATAAAGAAGGACGCTCACAAGGTTTTAAAGCCGTTCGCGAAGCATTCGAATCGCGCTACAGCGAAGAAGAATTGCTTGAAAAAGCTCCCCTCATTAGGAAATATTTCAAAGCGGCTCAAAAGGCAGCTATGCGAAACCAAGTGCTCGAAGATGGGATACGTCTCGATGGTCGAAAGACTACCGATATTCGCCCCATCTGGTCGGAAGTAGATTACCTTCCCGGCACCCATGGCTCGGCTATTTTCACCCGCGGTGAAACCCAGTCGCTCACCACACTTACGCTCGGCTCGCGCCTTGATGAGCAGACCATCGATGGTCCGCTTGCGCAAGGATCGGATACTTTCATGTTGCATTATAACTTCCCGCCTTTTTCAACTGGCGAAGCATCACCGCTACGTGGCACATCGCGCCGCGAAGTTGGGCATGGTAACCTTGCTCTCCGCGCATTGAAGGGCGTTTTGCCAAAATCGCCTGAAAATCCTTACACTGTGCGCCTGGTAAGCGATATTCTCGAATCAAACGGCTCGTCTTCCATGGCTACCGTGTGCGCTGGTACGCTGGCATTGATGGATGGCGGTGTGCAGATTAAGGCCCCGGTTTCCGGAATTGCTATGGGATTGATTACCGACGAAAAATCGGGTAAGTACGCTGTACTTTCTGATATTCTGGGCGATGAAGATCACCTTGGAGACATGGACTTTAAAGTAACAGGTACGGCGAAAGGTATTACCGCTTGCCAAATGGACATTAAAATAGAAGGATTGAGCTTCGAAATTCTTAAAAAAGCGCTTTATCAGGCTCGCGACGGCCGCGCTCATATTTTGAACGAAATGCTCAAAACCCTTGACAAACCACGAGGTGATTACAAATCTCATGCGCCACGAATTATCTCCTTCATGGTTCCGAAGGACATGATCGGAGCTATTATTGGTCCAGGAGGGAAAATCATTCAAGAGATCCAAAAAACAACGAATACTACCGTCATGATCGAAGAAATCGAAGGCGGTGGAAAGGTGGATATCGTATCGAGCAATAAGACCGATATCGATGCCGCTGTGCGTAAAGTGCGTCTTATAGCTTTCCCGCCGAGCGCCGAAGTAGGCGAAGAATACGAAGGGAAGGTAAAATCAATCATGCCTTACGGTGCTTTCGTAGAAGTAGTGCCCGGTACCGATGGATTGCTCCACATCTCCGAGCTCGAATGGCGCAAAGTAGAGCGCGTAGAAGAAGTGCTTAAAGAAGGTGATCTTGTAAAATTCAAAGTAATCGGCAAGGACGAGAAGACCGGTAAGCTAAAGCTTTCGCGAAAAGTACTACTCGAACGACCTGTTCGGGAGACTGCCGAAGAATAAGCAGATCGAACAGTAAATTTTAGCTGTCAGCTAGAAAATAGCGGCAACCAAGGGCTATGCTATCCGTTTTGCACATGTAACTTATGCATTACGGATAGCGTTAGACTCTCTATCCGATATTGCTATTGGAAGATAAGTTGCAGACTACACTATGAGACAGTTAAAAATTATCAAGCAGGTTACAAATCGTGAGACCGCATCGCTTGACAAATACCTTCAAGAAATTGGAAGGGTAGAATTGATTACCGCAGAGGAAGAAGTTGAGCTCGCGCGCCGAATTAAAAAAGGCGATCACGAAGCTTTAGAGCGCCTTACAAAGGCCAATCTTCGATTTGTGGTATCGGTATCTAAACAGTACCAAAATCAAGGCCTTACCCTACCCGATTTGATTAATGAAGGAAATTTGGGATTGATTAAAGCGGCACAGCGATTTGACGAAACCCGTGGATTCAAATTTATCTCTTACGCCGTATGGTGGATTCGCCAGTCGATTTTGCAGGCATTGGCCGAGCAATCGCGTATTGTGCGCTTACCGCTCAATAAAATTGGCTCGATAAATAAAATCAACAAAGCCTTTGCCAAGCTCGAGCAACATTACGAGCGACCGCCAACTCCATCAGAATTGGCCGAATTACTTGAATTGTCGGAAGAGGAAGTGAAGCAATCGCTCGCTAATTCGGGACGCCATATATCTCTGGATGCTCCGCTTAGCAACGACGACGACTCAAGCAGCTCGATGTACGAAGTATATATGGGTGGCGATCTTTACTCACCCGACGAGCATTTGCTAAGTGGATCACTCCGCATGGAAATTGAGCGCTCCCTGCACTCACTTACCGGCCGCGAAGCCGACGTAATTCGTCTTTACTTCGGCCTTAATGGCGATCATCCACTTACGCTCGAAGAAATTGGCGAACGCTTTGACCTTACCCGCGAACGCGTGCGGCAAATCAAAGAAAAAGCACTCCGACGGCTCAAACACGCCTCTCGAAGTAAAATACTTAAATCCTATTTGGGATAGGCTTTTTGCCCGTAAACCCAGACTTATAAGCCCTGCCTTTTGGTGGGGCTTTTTTTTTTCGGCCAGCGCCGGCAGGGCGCGGGCTTAGATATTACCGATGCCGTAATAGCCGGGGCGGATAATCCTACCAGCCCGGGCGTCGGCCCCGACAATCTGGCTTTTCTGCACACCAGTGGAACTGCGAATGATGTAGAATCCGCAGTTATTATCCGTCAAGGCTACCGCTCAAAAGCCAATGCTGCTATCGCGTCTATTTGAAAATATTGGCGCTGATTATCAGGTAGATACCCCCCCCCCCCTTAAAATTTAATACGATTAAAATTAGGTGATCTCGAAACCAATTCCGACATTTCCTAAAAAAAAGGTAGCCTGATAATATTCCCTTCGTATTTACTTAACATTATTAACCAACAAAGCCGAAGTGCGCTAACACCCCGGCTTAAATTTTACACAACCACACAAGGCAAAAGGAGGTGATTATGATTTGACAAATATATAAACTACCGCGCACAATTCCAATGGAACCTGGCGCGGGAGCACTTGCAAGCAGTGCAATTTCTCTCAACACATAAACCCTTTTTGAAATGAAACATTTCTTCTTTGCACTGATCGCTTCAGCAGCAGCCCTTTCGAATTACGCCCAAAATTTAGTTCCGAACCCGAGTTTTGAAGAGTATTTGGAGTGTCCGTTTAGTACTGCTGGTTTAGATAATCTGGTGGTCGATTGGTTTTGTTGGCAGCTGTCCGCCGACTTTTTCCATACATGCAGCAATGAGCTTGAAGCGCTGGCAGGTGTACCTGAAAATGTCTGGGGTCATCAATCGCCGATCACTGGTTTGGGCTACGCTGGTGTAATTACTTTTGTTGACTTTTTGGAGAATGGCAGGGAGTATATGGCGGCTCCGCTCACAAATTCACTTGTGCCCGGCGAGCTTTACTACCTGATGGTTCACGTATCGCTTTGCGACAGCAGCGAAAGTATCACGCGCAAGTGTGCAACCAACAACTTGGGCATGCGTTTTTTCAAAGATCCCACTTACAGCTACTTTCCGCCTGTAAATGCTTTTCAGGCAGATAATTTTGCCCATCTTAATTACAATGAAATAATTACGGATGATCAAAATTGGACGCTTGTAGAAGGTTGGTTTACGGCTGATGAAGCCTACAATTGGGTGGCCATTGGGAATTTTTTCGATGATCAGAATACGGCCACTGCCGTTCTAAACGATCAAAATCGTTGCTCAGCGGTTTACTACATCGAAAACGTTTGCGTAGCCATCGATCCTGCAGATTGTGATTACCTGTTGAATAATCCGAAGGCAGCAGATTTAGATAGTTATTTCAAGGTCTATCCGAATCCCGCTTTGGATGAAATCAATGTCTTATTTGAGATTGGTGATATAGAACAGTTGACGCTATATGATTCGTTAGGTAGAATACTCTCGGAGTATGGTCCATTTTATTCGGGAAGCGCAAGAATCGATGTTTCAACTTTTCAGGCGGGTTTATATGTTTTGAGTGTTAAATCAAAAAATCAAATTTTCAACCAAAAAATTATAATCAAATGAATAATTTAATCAGACGCGGACTTCTGTTCTGCTTCACATTCATGCTTCTTCAAGAAGCATTTGCACAAGCGACATTTGCCGATAATAATCCGTTCGGAGGTAGATACTTAGGCTACAACGGTGGTCAAAATCTCGAATTCCGCACCAACAACTTTACCTTTATGCAGATGATGCAGCAGGGTAGTAGCACTATCAATACCTTCAACATACAGCGTGGAGGCTTTGTGGGTATCAGTCAAGACCC
>JBBQFC010000022.1:0-47863 GCA_038321615.1 Flavobacteriales bacterium
GTCGCCCCAATCATACATGTAAGGAGCTATACCATTAGAACCTTGGGCTGTAATAGGTATCGAGTCGATGGGGCAAAATAACTCCACATTTTCCGTGCTGCTTTCCATGAAATAAGGGTCAATAATTGGAATGCTGGCAAAAGCAGTGTCAAAATCGCCGCAACCGTCTTGAAAAAAAACGAAGATTTCAAGCACTTCATTTTCATTTTGGACTCCGTCCCAAAGGGTTTCAATAGAAAAGAATAAGGTGTCAATATTCGGTGGAAAAAAGAAAAGGGTATCGTTTTGGCCGAGTATGTAATCTTCGTCGATGACCGCTGTACCACCAAATTCCACAAAAATGGAATCCGTAACTACCCCAGACGGTTTTACTAATTCGATAAGAACTTCGCTGCAACCGGCGATCAGAACATCGGCGTATTGAGGTTCTACAACTACCGCTCCGCCGATGGTCGGAGACAGGTTAACTAACACTTCTCCGAAAGCAGCGAAGGAGCCGGCTTCGAGGAAAACGCCTGAATCAAGACCTGAATCCAAAATATTTCCAATTGCCAACTTAATGTGATACCATTCTCCGCAATCTACGTCGGCCAGAGCAGTAAGGGTTGTGGTGAAACCATCGAGAAGAATGTCGCCCGGTGTGCCGTTTGTATTGCTGACGTAATATTGCGAATCAGCCACCCAATTTGGATTGGCAAGGTCGCAGATCGAGCTAGTTCCATTACTTCCGGCGACTCCGGGATTTATTGTATTAATAGCTACAGGAATATTAGTATTCGGAATGAGGGCGATATTGATTGCATTATTGGTAAAAGGGCCGCTTATTCCAGGGCCGCTTAGAAAAAAACCGAAGACATCATTAAACCCGCTGCACACGTACTCTTCGTACTCTATCGAGCCAAAAACGTAGTTAAAACGAATGGAATCGCTCGTAGAAAGAAAGTCAAACTCAATGACAGCAGGAGTCATAACCGTACCACCAGCAACTTCGTTCAAATCTGGATCAGAAATTCCTTCAAATACATCACCGAAATTAGATCCATCAAGTATTCCGATATTGTCGGTGCACAAGATTACGGCAGTAGTGTAATCGAGAAAATTGCTATTTCCAGTAAGTAACCCAGCTTGTACGGTAACCATGTTTCCAGGCACACCATTGAACACAATATTCTGTACCTGAACACCATCTCCAATTAAGTAATCTGTGACAAGTTCCTGAACAGTGAATGAATTGTCGACAACGATCTGCCCTTGAGCGCCAAAACGGCAACCGATAAAGGCCAAAATTATAACGAATTTAAAATGTGACTTCATGAAAGATGGTTAAAGATGATGGTAGAAATAATCAAAGCATTTTACCTCACCATGGTGATAATCCCTGTGAGTTCCACAGCATCTTCTTCGCGGGTACCTTTGTAACGCACGGAATAGGTGTACCAAGTTGTGGAAGTGTAGTAATCATTGGCATTGGTTGAACCATTCCACTTTTTGTCAATATCGTCGGTGTAGAATACTTGCTTGCCCCAGCGGTCGAAAATCCACATCTCAAATTCGAAAACGTTGATTCCCTTTGCTCCAAAAAGGTCATTAATTCCATCTCCATTTGGTGTGAAGGAATTCGGAATATAAACTTCAATCGGCGGAATTGTATTTAATGTCGCAATGTCTTGGCAGCCAATATCATCCGTAGTGGTGAGGAGTATAGTATGGTTCTGCACATCGTTGTACTCATGCACCGGATCGGCGTCCGTACTCGTTTCACCATCGCCAAAGTCCCAAAGGTAGGTGGGGTTCACGGCCCGCGAAAAATTGGTTAGCGTAACTCCGTAATATCCGAAATCATCGGAGTCGAAATCGGCTCTGACCTCCCGGACATTTACCAAGGCACTGCCCGAGGCAGACATTCCGCAGGTATCGGTCACTACTACATTGTACCTGCGCGTTTCCAACGGTTTAACTAAATAGTCTTCGCCAAGGAAAGCATTATTCCACAGCACTTTATAGCCCCCCGATCCAGACAGGGCATTAACTCTAAGTATTGCTTCCGTATCTAAACAAATGCTGGTATCGGAAGGTGCGAGGTTAAACTGAACTTCTGGAAAATTAAAGGCAATGACGGTACTATCGGTTCCAATATTCTGGCATTCGTCTTCGGCGATCATTTGCACGTTTTGGCCCATGGAAGGATGGTAATCGAAAAAGGGCAGGGTAGTCTCAGCCTGTTCAACTCCATCTACAATCCAGGTATAAATTTTTATGCCAATACCGCCCTCAGAGATTACAGGTAGCATAAAACCTTCCAAACAGGAAGATGCTTCAAATACATCGGGCAACAATACGGATACTTCGACCGGTGGTACGGTTATCATTACATCGTCCGTCCCGATTGCATCGCAATCGTCAGATACAATTAAGGTAACTGTGGTAGAGTTCGCGACGAAATAATTCAGCGTTGGCATCATTCCGATTTGAACACCGCTTTCTCTCCATGAATAATCATAGGTTCCAAAGCCTCCGCTCACGGCAGCGGACAGATTTACGGTTACGTCGCATTCATCGATAACGAAGTCAGGGCCTAAATCGACTTGCACAGGTGGATAAGTGGGCACTTCGATTCCAAATGTAGTTTGTACACTGGCTAGACCGCATGTGTCGCCAACGAGCAAGAATATGGTAGTTGTAAACCCGGGCGAGACGGTTATACTATCTGCGGTCTGCCCCGTAGACCAGGTATAGGTGTACTCCCCATAACCACCAGTTATTGTTGGAAAAAGCAGTATATCATCGTTACAATCGACTAATGCGCCATTGAATCCAGTGACGACCAAGGGATCGTCCTCATTGATATAAAAAGTAAAGTCAGAAGTGAGAATCGCACCCGAACAGTTGCTTGCGATGTTAGTAATGGTAACCGTTACAGTTTCAATTCCTTCGAAGTTAGGATCATTAGGTGCAGTCAGCACAAAGCTCACCGTATCGATTCCTGCCGGAAAAATAATACTATCGGGAAGCGCTGGGATGAAATCAATACCGTTCAAGCCGGTTCCCGAAATAGCCAAATAAGCCGTCTCTTGAATTCCCGCGCTGCTCAGGGGGCGGATGAATTGTAGGGTAGCTTCTCCGCATCCTTCGTAAAGCGTCGAATCATTCACCCCAACAGGGATATCCAAATTTACCTGCACCACGCTGTTTGATGTAAAAGAACCGGCTTCTAAGAATACGCCTGAGTCCAGAGCGCTGTCGGAAGCATCGGCTATAGCCAATTTGATGTGATATTCCTGCCCACAGATCACTTGCGCATAAGCGGTTAGGGTCACCGTCATACCGGGAAATTGAACATCGCCGGCGGGTTGGAGTCCATTATCAACAAAATAGACCGCATCTGCGACCCAATTTGGGTTGGCATTGAAGCAGTTGGCTTCACTTCCAGGGTTCGATGCCATACCTGAATTTATAGTGTTAACTGCTACAGGGGTGTTGCTATTTGGGATTAGAGCGATGTTAACTGCATTATTTGTAAATGGCCCAACTAAGCCGGGACCACTCAGAAAAAACCCAAAAGCGTCATTGAAGCCGGAACAGGTAAAGCCGGGATATTCTATAGATGCGAAAACGTATCGAAACACAAGAGAGTCTCCATTTGGAACAAAATCAAATTCCAAAATCGCACAGTCATTTACTGATTGAATATTGCTAATAGCTTGAAGATCGGGGTCATTGGAAATTGGAAGGATGGGATAAGGAAAGGGGACTGGAAAGAAAGGATCGGCAATTGGCTGTGTATGACCCGACCGCATTACCACGGCTTCCGGAAATTCAATAACCGCGCTGGGGCCTGCGTAGCGAGCAATTTGACCGCTCAAAATATCTCCCGATTGCCCGTTGAAAGTAATGTTTGAAACGCTAACGCCATTTCCGAGAAGTACTTGCTGTACAAGTTGGGTTGGCGTAAGGCTATTGTCAATGACTACTTGGGCCTTTAGGCTATGGATATTTGCGGCAAGCAGGCATAAGCACGCGTAAACCCCAAATCTTCGAAACATCGTCATATATTGGAATGGTCAAAACTTTCAGGAAATAGACGGATGGAAGTCGACAAAGTTGCCCGAGGGATAAATGTAGAAAAAACCTTAAAATATCAGACAAGAACCTTTCATCCTTCTGCGAATAATATCTTTGACGCTTTAAATGAAACTTCATGGACACCGTAAAATCTTACATAGATCAGCATAAAGATCGCTACTTGAACGAATTGCTCGACTTGCTCCGCATACCATCGGTGAGTACCGATAAAACGTATGCGAAAGATGTACTTCGCGCAGCCGATTTCATTAAAAGCAGACTAATCGAAGCGGGAGCCGATAAGGTAGAAGTATGCGATACGAAGGGATACCCGATAGTGTATGGCGAAAAAACAATTGACCCTTCCCTCCCTACCGTGCTAGTTTACGGGCATTACGACGTTCAGCCAGCCGACCCGCTGGAACTTTGGGACTCGCCGCCTTTTGAGCCTGTTGTAAAAGATGGGGTCATCATAGCGCGCGGCGCGGCCGACGACAAAGGCCAAATGTATATGCACGTCAAGGCTTTCGAAGCCATGATGCGCACCAACAGCCTACCATGCAATGTGAAATTCATGATTGAAGGCGAGGAGGAAATCGGATCGGATAACCTCGGCCCTTTCATCGAAGCCAATCAAGAAAAACTCAGCGCCGATGTAGTATTAGTGAGCGACACGGCCATGATCTCTAACGAGCATCCGAGCATCACCATGGGCCTTCGCGGCTTGAGCTACATGGAAGTGGAAGTAACAGGGCCGAATCGCGATCTGCACAGTGGCATTTACGGCGGCGGAGTGGCCAATCCTATCAACGTATTGGCCAAATTGATCGCTTCCCTTACCGACGAAAAAGGGCGAATCACCATCCCTGGTTTCTACGACAATGTGGTAAACTTGAGCGATGCCGACCGCACAGCTCTTAACAAAGCGCCTTTCGACCTGAATGAATACAAGGCTGACTTGGAGATCGGAGCCGAATATGGAGAAGAAGGCTACACCACCCTGGAGCGAACCAGTACCCGACCCACCCTCGACGTAAATGGGATATGGGGTGGCTACACGGCTCCTGGAGCGAAAACGGTATTGCCATCAAAGGCCCATGCCAAAATTTCGATGCGCTTAGTTCCCAATCAGTCGAGCGAAGAAATCTCCAAGCTCTTCGCAGCTCATTTCGAGAAAATCGCTCCTACATATGTTAAGGTCAAAGTTACCGCCCACCACGGGGGCGAGCCAGTAGTAACTCCTACCGATTCTATCGCCTACAAGGCCGCAAGCGATGCCATGAAAGATGCTTTTGGGAAAAAACCCATCCCGATGCGTGGCGGAGGTTCCATTCCGATTGTGGCCCTCTTTGAGAAAATTCTCGGATTAAAAACCATTTTAATGGGCTTCGGATTGGATTCGAACAAGATCCATTCGCCCAACGAAAACTATGGACTCTTCAATTATTATATCGGTATTGAAACCATCACTCGATTCTTCTCCCACTTTGCTGCGCGCTCTAAGAAGTAGTTTTCTCGTCCTTTTCACCGCAGGCTCGCTCTCTTCGTGCAATTACGAAGATGTGGAAGTGCGCGGTATCAGCAATTTTGGCGTCGAAAAAATGGATGCCAAAGGAGTAACGCTCAATGCTAAGGTAAATGTGTACAATCCCAATGGATATGACTTTAAAATAACTTCGGGCGATGCGGATATAGTGTTTAATAAAAAATTGGAAGGAACAGCCACCTTACTCGAAACGATTAAGGTGAAAGCCAATTCCGAAGAGTCTGTTGATGCCAAAGTACGTGTGAACTTCAAAAATGGAAGTTTCGCGATGATCCCCGCTGCTATTCAAGCAATACAAAGCGAGAAGTTTGATATAGACGTAAAGGGTAAAATCAAAGCCAAATCGTTTTTGATTAGCAAGGAAATCGATTTCGATTACAAACAGCCCTGAGACCTTTGAGCCATTCTTCAGCAGACGAAAAACAGAAAGGCGAGCCAAATGGCCTCTCCAAAGAGCGCAGTTTATACTTGCGACAGCACGCCTACAACCCGGTAAATTGGCGGCCTTGGGGCGATGCCGCAAAAAACGAAGCCCTGTCGGAAAATAAGTTGATGCTCATTAGTATAGGCTACTCTGCCTGCCATTGGTGCCATGTAATGGAGCGGGAGAGTTTTGAAGACACTCAAGTAGCTGAGCTAATGAACGCCCATTTCATCTGTGTAAAAGTAGACCGGGAAGAGCGCCCCGACGTAGATCAGGTCTATATGGCAGCCGTGCAGATGATGCGCCAACAAGGCGGTTGGCCGCTGAACTGCTTCACCACACCGGCGGGTGAGCCTATCTACGGCGGCACATATTTCCAACGCGATCAATGGATCAATATCTTGAAGCAATTAGCCGCTTTATGGGAAACCGATCCCGAACAAGTCCAAACCTACGGGAGGCAATTGACGGAAGGCATGAAGATTTCTGCGCTCTTGCCAGCCAACGATTCATCTCGCCGACCAGAAGCCATTATCCTTGAAAAAGTACGCGAAAACTGGAGCACGCGATGGGATAAGGTGAATGGTGGCCCCGATAAGGCTCCTAAATTTCCATTGCCTTGCAACTACCTGTTCCTCCTGCGCTACGCCGCGGCAACGGGCCATGCAGAAGCCACCCAACATGTGCGACTCACCCTCGACCGAATGAGTGCTGGCGGGCTTTACGATCAGGTGGGTGGTGGTTTCGCCCGATACAGCACCGACGTCTTTTGGAAAGTGCCGCACTTTGAAAAAATGCTGTATGATAATGCTCAACTCTTGCAGCTTTACGCCGAAGGATTTGCCTTTTTTCAAGAGCCGCTTTACCGCGAAACGGCTTTGGGAGTAATTAAATGGCTGCGCTTCGAAATGAGAAATACAGAAGGAGCTTATGCCGCAGCAGTCGACGCCGACAGTGAAGGCGAAGAAGGTAAATACTACACCTTCGACCCAATCGAACTTAAAGGTGCCGGCCTATGGGAGCGCTATCAGAAATTTTACCACACCGGAGCCGAAGCCCGATGGGAGGGGAAACTCATTGCCCTTCGCATTAACCATAGCGCAGAAAGCCAGCGAGAGCCTGAATACTGGCAAGCACTTAGCTCTTTAAATACCGATCTCTATAAACTGAGATCCGCCCGGGTGGCTCCAGCTACCGATACCAAAATTGTTACCTCGTGGAATGCCCTGCTCGCTTCGGGATTAATTGCTGCGCACCGCTATCTTGGTTTTGACGAGGGGCTCTGGGATGCGGAAGCCATTCTCAGCGCGATCGACCCGGAAATAGGAAGACCATTGGGAATACCCCTGAAACATGTACTCGACAGCGCCTCGCAAACTAAAAGCTTCTGCGAGGACTACGCCTTCCTGATTGCCGCATGGCTCGACCATTATGAAGCATCCTTTCGGGAAACAAGCCTCGAAAGAGCGGAAGATTTAATGCAGATTGCCTTCGATCGATTTTACGATTCCGGGAAAGGTCTATTCTTCCAAACGGCCTTCGATCAAGACGATCTCCTGGTGCGCCCCACCGAGATCAGCGACAACGTAATCGCTTCATTCAATTCCGTAATGGCTCAAAACCTTGCGCGCCTTGGTGGATACGGAAAAACGCTGTACAGCGATCGGGCTATGCGCTTACTTTGGGGCGTGGAGCCCGAAATGGTGGCCTATCCCGAAGGGTATGGCAATTGGTGCGATCTCTATTTGAAAGTGCTGATCGGTCAGCCGCAAATAGTGATCACCGGACCCGACGCTAATAAATGGGCGGAGGAATTGCGGTCGAGCTACCTTCCATTGGCCGAATGGGCCGTAACAACTACCCCCAGCGATAAAGCGCTGTTCCGAAACCGATTCGAACCCACCAAAACCCAAGTATTCATTTGTCAGTACAATTCCTGTAGCTTACCTATAGCCAACCTGCAAGAAGCTACCCAACATTTAAAATCACCGCTTTTCTATGCCCTTGGCACCTAAAACTCTTATCTCGATCTGTTTCATTTTAATCGGCGTGTCGCTTCAAGCGCAGCAATTGCTTCCGCAAAAAGGGAAGGAGCCTGGGTTTCACCCCAAATTCAATAAAGAATTTGTGCAGAGCCACCGCATAAAAGAGATTAAAGTAGAGATGAATGTGAAACGCGATGGAGATAAAATAAGGCCCACGGGCGACCGGGAAATTTATCGTTTCTCGC
This sequence comes from Flavobacteriales bacterium, assembly GCA_038321615.1. Classification (GTDB taxonomy): domain Bacteria; phylum Bacteroidota; class Bacteroidia; order Flavobacteriales_D; family Cryomorphaceae; genus JBBQFC01. The sequence continues at coordinate 8,263 of JBBQFC010000022.1, forward strand.
GAGAAGGAAAGCTCGAAATGATCCGCTCGACGACATCGGCTTACGCTGATACTGGGTTTACCTTTTATTTCTACGCGGGAACCCGCCTCGATTGCGAGATGAAGAACGATGCCTCGGGCATGTTCAGCTATTGCTATATCTACACCGACGATGGATATATCGCCGAGCGGAAATTTGGACGAACCGAGCGCTTTGAGCAAATAGAGCGAGCTGCGGATCCGCGCGAATTACCCGAAATAAGTACAGAAAAATACACGTACCGGCGGTATGAAAACCAAGTCCATGGCACGCTCTATAATTCAGCTAACAGGCCATACCAAAATGAAACTTGGTACTACGACGAAAACGGATACCTCACGCAATACCTCAAGAGTTTTGTGATGAGCAGTGGACGTGAAAAAGAGACCTACTCCTACAATGAACAAGGTTGGCTCGCAACGCGAACCGTAGAAATAGACCGAACGCCCTATAGTTGGGAATACATTTACGATAAAGTGGGAAACCTCATCGAGGAGCAGAAATTCCAAGACGAAAATGAGCTCTATCACAAAGAATTTGTGTACGATCCGAAGACTTTTATACTCAAAGCAGAACTGAGCCGCGAAGACAAACAAGCCCAAATTCGAATCGTCAATTACAGCTATACTTATTATTGATGGATAAAATCCACGTTCTGTCTTCCTATTTAATAAGGGCTTACGATTAGTTTTCCCGTAGCGGCCTTTTCACCCTTTGAGTCGTACATTACTGCGATGTAGGTTCCAGCCGCCAGGTCTGCAACACTTATTTGCAGTTTGCTTGATGCAGAAGGGAAATTACCAGCTTTTACCATTTTCCCAGCCATGCTGTAAATCTCATAAGCTCGCAGTTCTTTCCCTGCGTTTGCCAAGTCCACCATGCCTCTTGCCGGATTTGGAAAAATGGACATTTGCACCGGTCGACCCGGACCACTCAAGCTGCTCACAATATCGAACTCATCTAAGCTGTACATCAGCATTGACCGGGCATAAGTGGCAGCTATTAATACATTTTGGGTGGGTTCGATGTGCAAATCCAGTACTACCACAAAGGGCATATTGTTGCCCAGGCGCTCCCAGTTGGTTCCACCATTCGTGGTTGCGTACACCCCGTTATCCGTAGCAATGAAGTAGGTGAGTGGATCGTAAATTTCCACATGATTAATGGGCATTTCTGGTAGATCGCCTGTAATTGGCTCCCAACTAGCTCCATAGTCCGTACTTCGGTATAAATGAGGGGTACTATCGTAATCGCGGTATCCTGAAAAAGAAACGAATACGGTAGCCGGAGCAAAGGGGGAAGCTTTTATATCGGTAACATAATATTGCGGCAAACCTGCGGTAATTTCCGTCCATGTGCCCCCGTCGTTTTGGGATACCCAGACTTTACTATCGGTTGTACCCGCGTAAATCAATTGGTTTTGTAGTGCCGATTTGGCAATGTTCGAAACGTTTCGACGCGTAAAAAATTCGGTCGATGGATCTACAAGAACGGGGGATATCGGATTCCAGACCCCAAATGGTGCATTTTCCATCTTGTAAATCCGATCGGTGCCCGTATAGAGCACGGAGTTATCTATAGGGTCCATTACAATGGGAGCATCCCAGTTTACACGGTCATTTTGGTCGATTCCAAAATCTAAGAGATTCCAGTCTGCGAAAGTCTCGAAATCGGTAAATCCAAAGTAGAAGTTTCCGTTTTGGGTAGAAGTGTAAACCAAGGTTGGATCTTCCGGATCCACGATAGCAGTAAATCCATCGCCTCCAAAAAATCGAATATGGTCTTCGTCGGGTTCATTGGTGAATCCAAACGTAGTACCATTATCCTGTGCGCCCGCCAAAACCATCGCAGGTATATGCGGATTAGTAGTGACGCGGTAATACTGAGTGTTCGGTATGCGATCGGCATCGCTCCATGTTTGAAAACCATCGGTAGTTCTGTAGAGCCCGCCATCGGTAGCCAATAGTATTTCGTCGGGGCTCAAATATTCTATGGCGTGCTTATCTGCATGCACTTGGTATGCCGACCATGTCGGAGCCGACATTTCCCAATTATTACCTCCGTCGAAGGTGGTAAATATATCTACTCCGAGTAGGCTGATCTCGTCTTGGTCATAGGGGCTCACGCCGATTTTACCAAAATACCAGCCAAAGCCGCCCAGTATTCCGAAAGGAAGTGACCCAGTATTTATTTCGGTAAATGAAGCACCCGCATTGCTGGACTTAAAGATACCTTGCAGCTGAAAATCTGTGCCCACATATTCCGCGAATAGCACGTTTGGGTCGCCTTCCCAAAGCTTAATTCCGATTCTGCTCATTGGGCCTACGGGCAATCCATTGGTAAGCTCGACCCATGTATCGCCACCATCGATGGTTTTGTAAATCCCAGCTTCGTCGCCAGATGCTACGCTTTCAAAGCTGGTGCGGATGCGGTTCCAGAATACTGCATAAAGCACCGATGGATCATCGGGATTCATTGCCAGATCAATAACTCCCGAATCGTCCGATATATAAAGAATTTGCTCCCAACTATCGCCTCCATCATTGCTTCTGTAGAGTCCTCGGTCTTCATTTCGTTCAAATGGAACCCCCATCGTTCCTGCAAAAACTTGCGACGGGTTATCGGGATTTACGATGATTTTGGAGATGATCCTGTTTTCTACGAGCCCGATATTATTCCAGGTAAGTCCATCGTCGATGCTTTTGTAAAGACCGTTGCCTATCCAAACAGTTCCACTGATATTTACATCGCCCGTGCCGACATAAATAGTGGAGGGATTCACCGGGTCGAAAGCGATGTGACCAATGGGCAGGTAACTCAAATCGTCGGTAAGCGGCGCCCACGTTGCCCCTGCATCGCTCGTTTTGAATACCCCACCCCCGGCAGTGCCCGTAAGAATAATGTTTTGATTAGTGGGATGCACCGCAATGCAGTTGATGCGGCCTCCAATGTTGACCGGGCCCAGCTCCGTCCAGGGGCCATCGGTCGATTTTGAAATATCGGCTATTGCAAAAGCCTTGGCTTGCTTCAGAGACCGTTCCATAGCCGCGAAATCTACATCCGTATCGGGAAAAGCACGCTGGAAATAAAAGTGATCGAACGGTGCACTTTTTTCTTCTATTTTTTTGAGTCCTGCTTCTTCCGCCGCTTGCCGGGGCGAGTACTCCCCGCAACCAGTAGCTAATAATCCCGCTACAAATACGCTTATCAATCTATTCATGAACTCCTGATTATGTGTATCGTGAAAATTCTCGTTTTTCCACAATCCCTCCAAATCAAAAGATTTCTATACTATGATTGCTAATTAATTTTGACGATTTGATGATTTACTCCCGACAGAGCGTGGAACTAATCTCCAGGTCGCCTGAGATCGCTCAAAAGTTAGCCCGTCGTTCGTCTCATATCGTATTTCGCTTGACGCAGTCTCGCAGGGTAATTTTTTACTGGGCAAACGCATTTAAATACCGAATAAAGTAAGCCAATAATTTTCACCCCAACCCGCTGTTTTCCGCTTGGACTTGACTCCAGGCTTACATGTTTTCTTGTTTTGCAGCGTATTGAGAGCGATTTTGGTAATCAAGGAAAAGTTTTGCGCGGCGTCGCCGTCGCGCTTCCTGCTGGCATCTTCGCCAAAGGACGCGTCGGGCACTTAGTGCAATTTGTTCTCTACATGCCAGTGGTTGCGTATGATCTTCTGAAAACTGCCTTCGCCCCCATCAAGCGGGCTGATGCAGCACCTTGTGACTGTTTCTATTTTCCCTGTTTTCTTGAATTCCCGTGCGCTTTCCATTCGCAACAGGGGTTGCAGGCCGGCCCACTTCTTTGGGTCTGAGATGTACTTGAACTCCTTCAATACTTTGCATTTCCGCGTTTCTATTCGGCCATGCCTAAAGTCTATCCCGGCTTGCTGCGGTCGTTTGGATGCAAACCTGAACTCGTCGATTATCTCTTCATGCAGGCTGCCCTGATTGCCTTTCACGGCAAGCACATATTCGGCCTTCGCCGCCTTTATGCTTAGGGCAATGTTTTCTTGGCAGCCCATGGCATCTATGGTGACCGTGAGCAGTCTTCTATCGCCAGTTTGGAGAGCAGCTCTGGGACGGCCGTTATCTCGTTCGACTTTTCGGACACCTTCACCTGACCCATTGCAAGGCCGTTCTCGCACGTCCATGCGCGGGCCATCCATATCTGCAAAGAAATCAATTAACCGAACTGCCTTTTTTCACTATCTCTATATTTATCTGATTATCAGTTGAATATACGAAATATTCGGTCCATCAAAAAGCATTAAACACCGGTATTCAAAGGGTAGTGAATATTTTGATTGTTGGCAATTATAAAGCGTTTGCCCTGCGCCAATGGCGCAGCCGTTTGCTTACACCAATCTTGTTGCCTACTTTTGTCCCGCCTAAGCAATTTATATTCAATCTAAATAAGGCCGGCTTTTCGGCAACTTTTGATTGGATCTGCTGTTAATAACTACAAATCGCCGCACTATGATTAAAGTAAGAGATAATGCCAGAGATGAAGTAAATCGACTCACCAGCCAAAAGAGTGAAGTAGTTTCTTTCATTCGTGTTGGGGTGAAAGGCGGCGGCTGCAGCGGGCTTATGTATGAGCTGGAGTTTGACTCGGCTGTAAAAGACGACGATAAAATATTTGAAGACAACGGGGTACGTGTAGTGATAGATCGCAAGAGCTACCTATACCTTGTAGGCACTGAGCTCGATTTTACCGGTGGACTTAATGGCAAAGGCTTCACCTTTGTAAATCCCAATGCCAACCGCACTTGCGGTTGTGGCGAGAGTTTTTCAATCTAAAGCAAATTGATGGCAGCTAATTCAGAAGACCTTATAAATGAAGTAACGCGGAGTGAATACAAGTATGGTTTCACTACAAATATCGAATCCGACAAAGTCCCGAAAGGCCTTACAGAAGAGACCATCCGCCTCATTTCAGCAAAGAAACAGGAGCCCGAATGGATGCTGGCGTTTCGCCTGGATGCTTTCCGTATTTGGCTGGAAATGGACGAGCCCGAATGGGCGCACGTGCGGTACGAAAAGCCCGATTTTCAAGCCATTCATTATTACGCCGCTCCGAAGCCGAAGAAAAACCTGGAGTCACTTGATGAAGTAGATCCAGAATTGTTGGAAACGTTCAAAAAGTTGGGCATTTCTATTGATGAGCAAAAACTCCTGTCGGGCGTAGCAGTAGATATTGTAATGGACTCCGTATCGGTGGCCACCACCTTTAAAGACAAACTCGGCGAGCTGGGTATTATCTTTTGCTCCTTCAGCGAAGCCGTTCAAAAGCATCCTGCATTAGTGCAGAAATACATGGGAACCGTGGTTCCGAAGCGCGATAATTTTTACGCTGCTTTGAATAGCGCTGTTTTCACAGATGGCTCCTTCGCCTATATCCCAAAAGGCGTGCGGTGCCCCATGGAGCTGAGCACTTACTTTCGTATTAACGAAGCCCAAACCGGTCAGTTTGAGCGCACCTTGGTGATTGCTGACGAAGATAGCTATGTTAGCTACCTCGAAGGTTGCACCGCCCCCATGCGCGACGAAAATCAACTGCACGCTGCTGTGGTAGAGTTAATAGCCCTGGACCGCTCTGAAATAAAATATTCAACCGTTCAAAATTGGTATCCCGGCGACGCCAAAGGCAAGGGCGGAATCTTCAATTTTGTGACAAAACGCGGTCTTTGTGAGTATAAAGCGAAGATATCCTGGACTCAAGTAGAAACTGGCTCGGCTGTAACGTGGAAATACCCTTCCTGCATTCTCAAAGGCGACGACTCCATCGGTGAATTTTACTCAGTAGCGGTAACCAATAATTATCAGCAGGCCGATACCGGCACTAAGATGATTCATATCGGCAAACGCACCAAGAGCACCATTATCTCCAAAGGCATTTCGGCGGGGCGCAGTAATAACTCTTACCGCGGATTAGTGAAAATCAATAAAGGCGCTGAAAATGCCCGAAATTTCTCCCAATGCGACAGCCTCCTTATGGGCGATCGCTGCGGAGCGCACACCTTTCCCTATATCGAAGTGGGCAATAGCACCGCGAAAGTAGAGCACGAAGCAACGACTTCAAAAATAGGCGAAGACCAAATATTCTATTGCCAACAACGTGGTATTAGCGCCGAGAAAGCGATAAGCCTAATCGTGAACGGATATTGCAAAGAAGTATTAAATAATCTCCCAATGGAATTTGCGGTGGAAGCCCAAAAACTATTGAGCATTTCCTTGGAAGGAAGTGTCGGATAAACCCCATACTATGTTATCTATCAAGAATTTACACGTATCTGTCGACGAAAAACAAATTCTTCGTGGGCTGAGTCTCGACGTTAAGCCAGGAGAAGTACATGCTATCATGGGGCCCAATGGTTCTGGAAAGAGCACGCTGGCTTCGGTATTGGCCGGAAATGAAGCATTTGAAGTTACCGCTGGAAGTATCGAACTCGACGGGGAAGACCTTTTGGAGCTTTCGCCGGAAGCCAGAGCCCACGCTGGGTTATTTTTGGCATTCCAGTATCCTATTGAAATACCGGGTGTGAGCAATATCAATTTCTTGCGGACAGCTATCAACGAAAAGCGCGAAGCCCTTGGGCAAGAGGCCATGTCGGCGAAGGATTTTTTAAAAGCAGTGAAGGAGAAATCAGCCTTGGTAGAATTGGACAATAAATTAGCCAATCGTTCGGTGAATGAAGGCTTTTCGGGAGGGGAGAAGAAGCGAAATGAGATTTTTCAATTGGCTATGCTGGAGCCCAAAATTGCGATTCTGGACGAAACAGATAGCGGACTCGATATCGATGCCTTGCGAATTGTTGCCAACGGGGTGAATAAACTCCGTAGCCCCGATCGATCGTTCATCGTAGTGACACACTACCAGCGATTGCTCGACTATATAGTGCCCGACTTTGTACACGTGCTGTATGAAGGGCGCATTGTAAAAACAGGGGGGAAAGACCTCGCTTTGGAATTAGAAGCCAAGGGTTACGACTGGATAAAGCAAGAATTTGAAGAAGTAGCATCGTAATGGAAATTTTGACAAAAACGACCAAAATGCAAGCATTGTTCGACCAATTAAGTCGGGCAAGTGAAAGGAATGCTTCAAATCTTTTCTTCGACAGCGAAGGGGCGAATGCCCGCGCAGCTCTTGGCCAGATAGAATTCCCTACTTCCAAATCGGAAAATTGGAAATACACGCGCACCGCCGGCATTACGTCCAAAACGTGGATCACAAATTCCATAATCCCCGCTCCCGCGCTTCCAGAGATACCCAGTTACGCTTGCAGCTTGGTATTTGTAAACGGCATCCTAGATCGCGAAAGATCACAGATTACAGATATTCAGGACGTAGAACTTCTGAAAAGCTCAGAAGCCCACTGGCCCGAATGGGAGCAGTTCGATTTTTCGGAACGCTATAAGGACAACCCCTTTCTAGCCTTAAACAGTGCCTTGTCCGCTGAAGGCGCTGCCATACGAATTGGGAAAAACGCTTCGTCCAAAGGCCAGATTGGCCTGACGTTTATCACCAGTGGCGAAGGTCAATTGAGCGCGGTTCGAAATCTTATTATTGCCGATGAAAACGCCGAATTGACCTTCAGCATTCGACACATCGGAATGCCAACAACCTGGCAAATACATAATACGGCTTTCTTACTCCGAGAAAACGCAAAAGTGCATGTCGATCTGGCTCAGGAGGGCGCTCCAACCGCACATATTATGACGCATAGCGAAGTAAAATTGAGTTCCAATACGCGCTTCACTTTAAATACTGCCACTCTAAAAGGTAAATTCACCCGAAACGACGTTCGTGTGGAAGTATTAGGAAATAATACAGAAGCCAACCTCAACGGGTTTTATATGCCTGCGGCGGGCGAATTGGTCGATAACCACACCGTGATTGATCATGTATTACCCCACTCACAAAGCAATGAGACTTACAGAGGCATCCTTTCCGGAAACGGTATCGGAGTGTTCAATGGAAAAGTATTTGTACGTCAGGATGCCCAAAAAACCAACGCTTTTCAGAGCAACGCAAACATATTGCTCAGCGATGATGCGGTAATGAATTCCAAACCGGAGCTTGAAATATACGCCGACGATGTGAAATGTAGCCACGGCAGCACCACCGGTCAGCTCGATAGCGATGCCCTTTTCTATCTCCGCACACGCGGCCTCTCCTTCGATGCGGCTCGTAAAACTTTGGTTCAGGCCTTTGCAGCAGCTGTTATTGAACAATTCAGCGATTCAAGCATTGTAAAGAGCATAGATCACACGCTCAGAACCAAACTTGCTTAAGTAATGAACACACCCACCCAAATAGCCGAATTGACCGACGTGAACTCCATACGCGCGCAATTCCCAATTTTGGAGCGTCAAATTTACGGTCAGAAACTCGTTTACCTCGACAATGCCGCTTCTTCCCAAAAGCCATTGGCGGTGATGAATTCCATCCAGGAATATTACAGCAAGTACCACAGCAATGTGCATAGAGGTGTTCACCACTTGAGCCAAGTTGCCACCGATTTATTTGAAGCCTCGCGCGAGCGTATGCGTGTATTTGTCAACGCTGCCAGCAGCCGCGAAATAATTTTCACCAAGGGCACCACCGACGGTATTAACCTTGTAGCTTACTGTCTGCGAAATAGACTGAAAACAGGCGATGAAATTCTAATCTCCGAAATGGAGCACCACAGCAATATTGTGCCCTGGCAGATGACGGCGAGCGCAACTGGGGCTAAAATAGTGGTAGTAAAAATTTCTCCCGATGGATCGCTCGATCTAAATGACTTTGATCAAAAGTTAAGTAAGCGGACGAAAATTGTGAGTATTGTGCATATTTCAAATGCCCTGGGGACTATTAATCCTGCGGCCAGTATTTGCGAAAAGGCAAGAAAATTTGGAGCACTTACACTTATCGACGGTGCACAAGCCGCTCCGCATGGCACGATCGATGTGCAAGCCATCGGCTGCGACTTTTATGTGCTCTCCGGCCATAAAATGTACGGCCCCACAGGCAGTGGAATCCTTTACGGCCGCGAAGAACTTCTGAATGAAATGCCGCCTTACCAAGGCGGTGGTGAGATGATTGCCGAAGTACGGTTCGATGGAACCACCTATAATGAATTGCCTTTTAAATTTGAAGCCGGAACCCCGAATATCGAATCGGCGATCGGTCTGAAAGCTGCGGCAGATTATATGGAATCCATCGGTTTTGAAAATATCGCTCAACAGGAATCTGCTCTGCTGCAATACGCCACCGAATCGCTTTCAGAAATTGATGGACTCCGCCTAGTTGGCACGGCGAATGAAAAAGCCAGCGTAGTTTCTTTTTTAGTCGATGGAACGCATCCAAGCGATGTAGGTACTATCCTCGATCAACTTGGCATAGCCGTTCGCACTGGCCACCACTGCACGCAGCCGCTCATGCGCGTGCTGGGAATTCCTGGTACCGTTCGGGCATCATTTGCAGTTTACAACACATTCGAAGAGATCGATTTGTTAGTAGCAGGCATTCGCAGGGCACAGAAAATGCTGAACTGATGGCAAATCCCATCGACGTAATTGGATCAGAAATCCAGGCCGAATTCGAAATGTTTGGCGATTGGATGGAGAAATACGAGTATCTCATCGAACTGGGGAAAAGTCTTCCGATAATTCTAGAAACCTACAAGGACGAAGCGCACCTTATCAAAGGCTGTCAAAGCAGGGTATGGCTGCACGCCGAATTGCAAAAAGGAAAAATTGATTTCACAGCCGATAGCGACGCCATTATCACCAAGGGTATTATTGCGTTGATGGTGCGCGCGTTGAGCGGACAAAATCCAAAAGACATTGTGACCTCCAAACTCGATTTTATTGACCAAATCGGTCTTAAGGAGCATCTTTCACCCACCCGATCAAATGGGTTGGTGTCTATGATTAAACAAATGAAATACTACGCTATTGCAATAGAATCTCAAAATGTACGATCATGAACCGTTTGGAATTAGAAGATCAAATTATTGCCGCGCTCAAAACCATCTACGATCCTGAAATACCCGTGGATATCTACGAATTGGGATTGATTTACAATATTGACATCAATGACGATCACGACGTTTTGATCGATATGACCCTTACTTCGCCTTCTTGTCCGGTAGCCGAATCGCTTCCCGCCGAAGTAGAACAGAAAGTGAAAAGCTTGGAGCAGGTAAAATCGGCGGTGGTAAAAATCACCTTTGAGCCGCCTTGGGATAAGGAAATGATGAGCGAAGAAGCTCAACTCGAATTGGGCTTTTTATGAGCGGCGAATCAATTGTAAATAAAGTCGCTCAAAGTGGGCTTTACACGTTGGAAGTCGATCAATTTCTTCCGGCTGTTGATATCATTTCATTCGATCTTAAACCATATTTATGGGAAGGTTTGGCCTTGAAAGAGCGCGATTTCCGCGAAGCCCTGGCAAGCATCGACTGGTCCGATTACGCCCATAAATCTGTGGCAGTTTATTGCAGCGCCGATGCCCTAATTCCACATTGGGCATATATGTTGGTCGCGGTATCGCTCGCTCAGGTTACTGATCAAATTCATTTCAACACGCCCGGAGCGGCTCATGAAGCTTTGATAGACCAAAATTTACTCGCTTTTAACTGGGATGAACTAATCGACCGAAGAGTGGTAGTGAAAGGCTGCGGTAAGGGCAATCCTGGCTATTCCGTTTACGGCAAAATAGCTAAACATCTCGCATTAAGAGCAAAGAGCATTATGTTTGGCGAGCCGTGCAGTACGGTACCGGTATATAAGCGAGCGCTATAGCAGGTTTGCAGTTGATAATCAGAGCCCAGCGCTAAACGCTATTATCAATAAGCCCGCTCGTTCTTCCCTTCGTAATAATTCAAGAATGCTTTGTTGACTACCCTTCGACCGCCGGGCGTTGGATAATCGCCGGTGAAGTACCAGTCGCCGGTGTGGTTTGGAATGGCTTTGTGCAGACCATCGACCGATTGAAAGATAATTTCGACGTCACACTCCGTTTCTTCCGGTTTGAGTAGTTCCGCAATCTTCGTTGAAATCTCCACGTCGGTAAAAGCAGATGGTATCGCAAATACACAGTGCAACGCAAAAATTTCATTTGGGACCCTTGGCCCTGGACGAGGCGCTTAAAGAAAGTAACAAGAAATAGTTAAATTTGGGATTATGAAAGCAGGGACATACAATATTGACTTGGGATTTGATCAGATTTTGGATTTGGTTAGACAATTGCCTAAAAAGGAAAAAATCCGACTTTCAAAAGAACTTGAACGAGAAATTGTCGACTCCAAACTGACGGATTTGCTGAAGGCGTTTAAAACCGATGACCTTGATCAAGACACTATTAATAAAGAAGTGGAAATTGTAAGGACTGAAATATATGCCAAGTCAAAGGCGAAGTAAGGTAATTGTAGACACTAATCTTTGGATTAGCTTCCTAATAGGAAAGGAGTTACAGAAACTTAAGGATCTGATACCAGCCGAGAGGGTAAGACTTGTTACAACGAGCCAATTAATCAACGAAATCAAACTCGTTACATCCAGACCAAAACTTCAAAAGTACTTTGATCCAAAAAAAGTAGCATATCTCATTTCCTTTTTAGATATCGTCTCAGAAAAAGTGCCAATCGAAAGAATAGAACCAATTTGCCGTGATCCTAAGGATGATTTCTTATTGGCGCTATGCAAAGTAAGTAAAGCTGACTATTTGGTTACTGGCGATAAGGACTTATTGGATATAAGGAAATATGCGAGAACAGAAATATTAACTGTGAAGGAGTTCAAACAAAAGATTGAGTAAACCGATCACTTCCGAACAAGCCGAATTTAATATCGAACCGAGATTCAACTTTTCACAAGAATTGGTAGTCCGTGGATGTAAATTCTGATTTCGTTCAATATCGACCAAAAAGCGAGCGCCAGAAAGAAAATGAGAGCAAATAGGGAGAGTGAGAGCGCCAGCGCTAAACGCTATTATCAATAAGCCCGCTCGTTCTTCCCTTCGTAATAATTCAAGAATGCTTTGTTGACTACTCTCCGACCGCCGGGCGTTGGATAATCGCCGGTGAAGTACCAGTCGCCGGTGTGGTTTGGAATGGCTTTGTGCAGACCATCGACCGATTGAAAAATAATTTCGACGTCACACTCCGTTTCTTCCGGTTTGAGTAGTTCCGCAATCTTCGCTGAAATCTCCACGTCGGTAAAAGCAGCGTAAATCTCCTTGACATGGTTCACGGCGTGGCCGTTCTTGGCCTTCACATCGGCCAAACATTTCTTGTAAACATCGTCAATCACCCGGCTTTTCCCACGATCTTTGAGCAAGGCAATAGCTGCTTGGAAAGCCACAAAATCTCCTAACTTGGCCATATCAATCCCGTAGCAATCGGGGTAACGGATTTGGGGAGCACTCGAAACGATGACAATTTTCTTTGGCTTCAACCGGCCCAACATTCGAATAATGCTGCGCTTGAGTGTTGTACCCCGCACGATACTGTCGTCGATGGCAATCAAGGTATCTACGCCGCGTTCTACCACTCCATAGGTTACATCGTAAACGTGAGCCACCATATCGTCGCGGGCATCGTCTTGGGTAATGAAGGTGCGCAACTTGGCGTCTTTCACGGCTATCTTCTCCATACGCGGTCGCATTTGCAGAATACCGCGGAGGCGTTCCGAACTGATTTCCGATCCCGCTGCCAAAATTAATCGCTCTTTTTCGGCGTTCAGCTCGTCTTCCAAGCCCTTCATCATTCCGAAAAAGGCCACCTCGGCTGTATTGGGAATAAAGCTAAAAACAGAGTGCTTTAGATCGCCCTTCAGGCTTTTCATAATGGTAGGAACTAAACTCTTGCCCAAGTTCATACGCTCCTGATAAATATCTCTATCTGTACCACGGCTGAAATAAATCCGCTCGAAGCTGCAGGATTTTCGCTCGCCCGGAGCCACAATTTCTTCTTGTCTCACCGAGCCATCGTACTTGATAATTAGCGCATGACCGGGATTGATTTCTTTAATATCTTCGATCGGAATATTAAAAGTGGTTTGAATAACTGGCCGCTCTGAGGCCACCACCACCACTTCTTCATTCTCAAAGAAGAACGCCGGACGAATACCATTTGGATCGCGAAGCACGAAGGCATCTCCATGCCCCAATAGTCCCGCCATGGCGTATCCACCATCCCAATCTTCTGCGGAATTCCGCAAAATTTCTGCAATATTGATCTTCTCTACAATCTTATTGGTGATGTCCTTTTTGGAATAACCAAGGGTTTTAAAATACGCCACTAACCGATCATTTTCTTCATCGAGAAAATGACCGATCTTTTCCATTACAGTTACTGTATCGCTTTTCTCCTTGGGGTTTTGGCCAATGTTCACCAAGAGGTCAAATAGCTCATCGACGTTGGTAAGATTGAAGTTTCCGGCAACTACCAGATTCCGGGTTTTCCAGTTATTTTGGCGCAAAAACGGGTGGCAGCTTTCTATGCTGTTTCTACCAAATGTGCCGTATCGTACATGGCCTAGAAATAGCTCTCCGGTAAAGCCTTCGTTTTGCTTGAGCCATTCCACGTCGTGAAGTTTTTCCGGGTCTTTTTCAGCTAATTCCAAAAACCGGCCATTGATATGGTCAAACACATCCTGTATGGGCCTTCGGGAATTGGAACGATACCGGCTTATGTAGCGATGACCCGGCTCCATATTCAGCTTTATGTTGGCTACTCCGGCACCGTCTTGACCGCGGTTGTGCTGCTTCTCCATAAGGAGGTAAAGCTTATTGATGGCATAAAACGCAGTACCGTATTTTTCCTTGTAGTATGCTAGTGGTTTTTTTAATCGGATTAAGGCTATTCCGCACTCATGCTTTAGGGCATCGCTCATAGAAGGGACAGGCTTTAAAAGAGGCACAAAGGTACGGGTAATTCGAGCTTCGCCAACAGGCCAATAGCAATACCATTATAGCCTAAATTTATAGCGGTTAACGACCAGAAACGGTTGCACACGTCCAACTTGAAGGGTCGAAGAACGTCAAGAAGTCATTACCTTTATAGCTATGCACAGAGTCGCAGTTCTAATCTTTTGCTTCACGCTGCCATGGTTCGACTGTGCGTGGGCGGTAAACGATGGTGAGCCGGCTTTCACAGAAAACAAGGGACAATGGAATCAGGAAGTGCTTTATAAATCGGCACTTCAGGGCGGATATGCTTATTTGGAGCGTGATGGGTTTACCATCCAAATGCTCGAAAATAATTTTTACAAGCACCTTCACGACTGGGTTCAAGGTACAGATAGTTTGGGTATTTCGCCCACGCACACGGTGAAATTCAAGTTTAAGGGGGCTTCACTTCTGGCACTATCGCCAATTTTGGGCGAAGATATAGGGCGGTGTGAAAATTACTTCATCGGTTCAGATAGCGCGCGTTGGAGTTCCAATGTGCGGACTTACGATCGTATTCAAATTCCTGAAATTTATCCTGGTATTGCTGCCAGCTATGGATCAAATCGCGGTAATTTAAAATACGACTTTATCGTAAATCCGGGATCCGATCCAAACCAAATAGCCGTAGAAATTTCGGGAGCGAACTCCATCTTTATTCGAGAAGGACGGCTTCATATCCAAACTTCCGTCGGCGAGTTACAAGAATTCGAACCCTATTCTTATCAGGAATCGGATGGGCGAATTCAAGCTGTAGCTTGTCATTATGTGCTCAACGAAAATGTGATATCCTATTCATTTCCGGAAGGATACGATCTATCAAAAACACTCATAATCGATCCGGAACTGGAGTTTTCGACCTTTGTGGGGAGCGCCAGTAGCAATTTTGGTTTTACGGCCACTTACGATGCTGAAGGTCATTTGTATGGAGGCGCTATCGTTTTTGGCTCTTTCTATCCCACTACGGCTGGGGCAGCGCAGATATTCTATGGTGGTGGAGCTATTGACTGCGGCATTACAAAATTCTCGCCCGATGGAGCTTCCCTCATATACAGCACCTACATTGGAGGGAGCGGGAATGAATCGCCACATTCTATTGTGGTGAACAATGCAAATGAGCTTTACATTTTGGGTTCTACGGGATCGAGCAACTTTCCAATCACAGCGGGCGCATATCAAAATTCCTATGGAGGCGGGACATTGGTAGCCGGAGCAGGATTTAGCTACGCCACCGGCAGCGATATTTTTGTCGTAAAACTTTCCGCAAATGGGCAAAATATCGCGAACAGCACCTACGTCGGTGGCTCTGGCAATGATGGGATTGATGCAGATAGCCCGCTGGAGCAAAATTACGGCGATCGGTTTCGTGGCGAAATAATAGTCGATGCCGCAGGCGCTGCCTACATAGCGTCCACTACCACATCACCCAATTTCCCTACGGTGAATGGATACGCAACAAACTTCAGTGGAAATACTTCGGGCGTAGTATTTAAGCTTTCGGCCAACCTGCAAAATATGGTATGGTCAACTTTTACAGGTGGAAGCAACGTGGAAGCCGCATTCGGGGTTCAATTGGCGAGCGACAATACGGTGTACTTTACGGGGGGAACTTTGAGCACAAACATGCCAACCACTGCCGGTGTAATACAAGGCAGTAAATTTCTTGGGGTTGATGGATTTATAGGGCGGCTATCCGCCACGGGCGCTTTGCTCGCTCTTACTTACAACGGCACAAATGGGTTCGATCAAAATTATTTTGTGCAAATCGACCCCGCCGGAAATGTTTACGTAATTGGCCAGACTACTGGAACCTACCCAGTAACAGCAGGCGTTTACAGCAATCCACAGGCGAAGCAGTACATCCATAAAATGTCGGCCGACCTTACCACTACTATTTGGTCTACCGTTATTGGCGCTGGTACGAGTATCAATATTTCGCCTTCGGCCTTCCTCGTTAGCGATTGCGGCCAAATTTACCTCTCGGGATGGGGAGGTAACCTCAATAACGCCGGAGGAACAACCAATGGCCTGCCCATCACTCCCGATGCTTACCAATCGACCACTGATGGAAATGATTTTTACCTCGCCGTGCTCGATACCGACGCGCAATCGCTGGAATACGGCACTTTTTTCGGTGGCGCTTCTATAGGCGAACATGTGGATGGTGGAACAAGCCGATTTGACAAGGACGGCACGGTATATCAAGCCGTTTGTGCAGGTTGCGGAGGAAGCAATGATTTCCCGACACAACCGGGTGTTTGGTCGCAAACCAACCCCAGCACCAATTGCAATCTTGGCGTGTTCAAATTTTCTCTCGGTTCGGTCGATGCTATTGCGCAAATACAGGCTCCGAATGTGGTATGTCCGGGTACCGAGTTTACAGTGAACAATTTAAGCGTCGGAGCCGACCAATTTTCTTGGACTTTAGGCGATGGTACCACCAGCACGGCAACTACCATTAGCCATAGTTATGCCGAGCCGGGTACTTATAATATTACGCTTACCGCCGAAGACAGCGAAGGCTGCCTCTCGCCTGATGCTGTAACGATAACGATCGAAGTAAGCCAGCCACCGGCCATAAGCATAGCGCCTGTAAATGTAATATGCGCTGGCGACCTGCTCCAGCTCATCGCCAGTGGCGATACCCAAACCTGGCAATGGTTGCAACCAAACTTGGTCTCAAATGCCGGAGTGGCCAATCCCTTTTTTACAGGCCAAGGCAGCGCGACGCTGCAAGTAGTTGGTGCGAATGCCTGCGGAGTAGATACGGCGTCAATCGACGTAATAGTTGGGAGCACCGATATTGATATCACAGAAGACACGGATATTTGTCCGGGTGAGTCGATCGACCTTTTGGCCAGTGGGGGAAACTCCTACGAGTGGTCCCCAGCGGGCTCGCTTCAAGGTGCTAATACGTCGAACCCCACTGCCACGCCTGAGATAACCACTACTTACAGCGTAGAAATTACAACAGCCGATGGGTGCAACACCACCGAATCGGTAATCGTTACGGTGCTGCCACCAGCACCCACTTTAACAGGAATCGATCGGTACATATCCTGCAGCGGTGCAGCGGTGGTTCTTGCCATTTCGGGCGCCGACAGCTATTCCTGGTCGCCAGCTGCTGGTCTGAGCAACCCTTCGGTTGCTAACCCCTTCGCAAACCCCGGAGTAACGATCGCTTACACCGTTATTGGAACGAACGAATGTGGTAGCGATGAGATGACGATAGATGTAATATTGAGCGAAATTAGCTTGAGCCTTACTGCCGACTCCGTAGTGTGCTATAAACAACCATTTGCGGTAAGCGGAAGCGGAGCCCAAGATTACCGCTGGCAACCGGCGCATTTGTTTACAAATTCAAGATCAGCAACTACAGAGGCCCTTATCGATCAGAATACAACCATTACCCTTACCGGAACAAACAGCGACGGCTGCCCAGATACGGAGCAATTTACCGTGGTGATGTATCCCCGCGAAACTGTATGGGCGGGTAGAGATCGGGTTATTTCGTTTGGTGAGGAGGTCACTATGGAGTCCTTTAGCCCCTACCCGATCTCCTGGCAAGAATCGCCTTGGTTGAGCTGCTTAATATGCAATAATCCTATTGCCAATCCGCCGGAAACCACTGAATTCTATGCAGAAATAGTCAGTAGCTATAATTGCACCGAAGTAGATACGTCGACGGTATTTGTGCGGGGTAACCTCTATGTGCCTAACGCTTTCAGCCCCGACGGCGATGGGCTGAATGACCTTTTCAAGGCGAAGGGTATTGATATCACGGAATTTAAAATGGAGATTTTCGACCGATGGGGAGACCTCATCTTTGTGAGCAACGATATTTCCGTCGGTTGGAATGGCGCGAGTAAAAATGACGATTACTTCAGCCCACCCGATGTGTACCCATACCGTATTGTGGCGAAGGAACGCTATGGAGAGCTCTTTGAACTCAAGGGCTTTATAATGCTTCTGCGCTAAATAAACCGCGGGTCGGCTTCCATTATAGTGCCGCATTTGTCGCAAGTTCGCAAATCGATATCGCCATAAAACTTCCGGAAATGGGGCAGAAAGTCGTGCTCAATGTCATTCAGCGGAAAGCGTGCTTCGTATAGCTTGTTGTTACAATTATCGCAAAACCAGAGCAAGCCATCGTTCATCCCCTTTCCTTTGCGGACGCGTTCAATAACAAGTCCAATTGAACCGGCGCTTCTCGACGGCGAATGGGGCGTGTTTGCCGGAAGGAGAAACATTTCACCGGCGCGTATAGGGATGGTTACCGCCTGTCCGTCTTCTTGAATTTTTACTTCAATATCGCCCTCCAGCTGGTAGAAAAGCTCTTCGGTCTCATTGTAGTGGTAGTCCTTCCGGGCATTGGGGCCGGCTACCACCATCACAATGTAATCTTCCCCTTCGGGATATAAGTTTCGATTACCTACGGGTGGTTTGAGCGTATGGCGATTTTCGTCGATCCATTTTTGAATATTGAATGCTTTTCGTGTTGGCATAATCCTAGTTTACCGATGAAATTAAGCATTTGCTTGGACTAACGCACTTGGAGAGCAAATTCGGTGCGCCGATTTTGGGCATGCTCCGAGTTAGGACATTGCACTCCATCCTTGCACCGGTTTATGAGCTGCGTTTCGCCCTTGCCCACTGCTTGAATCTGGCTGGCATCGATACCTTTATTTCTTAAGTAGTTTAGCACGGAATCAGCCCGCTTTTGCGAAAGCAATAAATTATAATTTGCGGGCCCACGACTATCGGTATGCGAATGAATTTCTACGCGGATGCCGGGATTTTGGCGAATAAATTCAGCCAATTTTTTCAAGGTCTCGAAGCTCTCGTTGCGGAGGCTAAAGCTGTTGAAATCGTAAAAAATATCGGGGAGGTCGAATTTGCTACCCGCTGGCACTACCACTTGCTTCTTACTGTCTTGAACCACCATAGTTGGTTCCCCCACTTTTGCGAAGTTCAGGTAGAACTTTCCATCGCGATCTTGCTCCACAAGCAGGGAATCGTTCGATCCACTTCTGAGCACTTTAATGGGGCCATACTCGGCCCTGGGAGACGGTATGATGGTATATTTCTCGTCGGCTTCGAGTCCGCTATAAGCAAACTTCCCAACATTGGTCACATAGCTTGTTGCCAATAAAGAATCGCGCGCGTCATAAACTTTTAACTCTATACTACCTATCCCTTTTGGCTTCAAGAATCTACCGCCCACATCTAGTTTCAAAATACTGATGTCAAGATTCTCTTCGGCTGCAGCCACATATTCTTCATAGGGCAACAAGGTAAAGCTGAAACTTCGTAGATCTTTACTTTCTCCTTGATAGACCATTACGTTGTTTTCGTCGTATATTGATAGCACTTTTTCAGAATCCATCGTGCCGCTCAAAAGGGTCAATTCGAATAAGTCTGTAATATTTAAGGTTTTGAATATCAAGGTGCCATTCGGAGCGCAATACACCGTGTCTTGAAATCCTGTTTTCAAATTTTTAAGAATAAAAGGTTCTCTCTGCTCAGGAAAATAGTCTTTGATTTTCGCCTTGTACACAGGTGTTTTCTCTGGCTCTTTCGATTTATTCTCGGCAATGACTTGAGGTTGACTATAATCTGCAAACATGAGATACTCAAAGAAATAATTTTGTCCGTCGAAGGGGCGAACTGTTTGAGCGGTATCCCCTTTTGCATTCAGAATAATAAGCTTGTCATTGAAACCGAGTTCTTCATTGGGCACTTCGAGTCGGTAGGCTTTCCCTGGATATAAATTGTTTAGGCGCACAAAGCCATCACTATCCAGGAACGTATTTTTCAGCACTTCGTCGGCTT
The DNA here is from genome assembly GCA_038321615.1 of Flavobacteriales bacterium. Lineage (GTDB taxonomy): Bacteria > Bacteroidota > Bacteroidia > Flavobacteriales_D > Cryomorphaceae > JBBQFC01. Next base: position 28,072 of record JBBQFC010000022.1, read on the forward strand.
CATTGTAGAGAGTGGCCTCCGATTTAATCTCGATCGATAAGGTCGGAACTACACCCAGCACTTCACTCACAGGATCTTTCGCAGTAGCCAATCCCGGTGGTGGCGGCGTTTGCCTGAGATAAGCGAATGAATTTGCCCCAACAGGGCTTAGCGATTGTACTATAGCGCCGGAATTCCCGTAGACATCGATCTCATGGTATTCTTCCAAGCCTTCCGTCCGGAGTTCATAAGTGGAGCCGGTTTCAACTTTTTGAAAAGTAAAGTCCCCATTCTCAGAAGATCGCACCGTTTGAACCACGGCACCCTTCGAGTCGAGCAGGGTGACTGGAACATTGGCTACTCTTGCGCCATTTTCGGTCACAATCCGACCCTTCAAATCGAATTGAAGGTAGCTGATGTCATCATTATCTTGTGCGGCAAGCAGGTAGTCTTCGGCGGGAAGTAGCTCGAAGAGAAACTCTCCGGGTTTGGTTTGGTCGAAGGGCCCATAGCGCCTTCCTTTGGAATCGTAGGCAATTAATAAAGCCTTTGGCTCCAGATCGACACCTACCAGTTTGAGCATGTAGGTTTTATTTGACTTTAGTTCTTCCACCATTAGCTTTCCTTCGGACTCGGTAGTGGTCGACGCGATTAGCTTACCGCCAATGTCATAAATTTCAACTTTGGTTCCTGCTGGTAGATTGGCTGCCAAAATTTGGAGATTTGCTTGACTGACAACTTCTTGCGCTGGCTCGTAGTGAAAAGCAAAAATATCGTCTCCACCGGCACCCGATCGTCGGTTTGTACTAAAAAAACCATCCGTCTCATCTTGAAAGGTGAGCGCAAAATCGTCGTATGCCGAGTTGATGGGGGCATGCATATTGACCACTCGTTCGTAATCGAATAGTGCACTGGAATAATAAAGATCGAGTGCCCCGTAACCCTGATCCAATCTATCGGACGAAAAATAAAGGCGGCCATAATTAAATGTAGGAAAGAGCTCATTGAAAGGAGTGTTTATAATGTCTCCCATATTTACAGGCGGCGACCAAGCACCGTTTTCCCAATCGCAATACCAAAGATCCATTTGTCCATAGCCGCCCGGACGGTCACTGGCAAAAATCATCCGCTTCCCTGTATTGGTAAAAGTTGGGTGGCCGGTATTGTATTTCTCATTGTACTTGAAGGGGACGATATCTTCTTCGGTGCCCGTCATTTGCGAGAAATAAATGCCGATTATTCCCCCTTCGATAGGCGCATCAATATCTTTCAGTGTAAGGGCATAGTTATTTGTTCCTTCCCACTTGGAGAGTGGCCCATCATGATAATAGTACGCTCGCCTTTTGATAAGCATGGACGGTTTTTGCACAGCACCGGTGATTTTCGATTTGATTTCGGTACGGTAATAAAGAAAGATGTTGGAGTTGTTGTAGGCGGCCGGGAACACCGATTGCACAGCGTTCACGTCATTCACATACCACAATTCTCCGTTTGGGTTCATGTAAGGTGCAAACTCGTTGTTGTTGGTATTCAGGCCCGGCACAGACTTCGCAAGACTTTGAACTGCGGTGGTATCCCATTCGAGTAAATCACCAATTTTTTCCAGATAAAGTAAGGTGGTTCTATCGGAGTAGTCTTTCGACAAGTTTTCGAGAATAATTAAGTATGCGCCCGTAAAATCTTCATTTGCAATGAGTACATCGGCGTAAAATCGCACATCTTCGGCCTGCTCCAGTCGCGACTTCCCAATTTGATTCATTACGTCCAGGGCTTCAGAATAATCCATGAGCTTGTAATAAACTTTAGCGAGCAAAACCCCCGCTTCAAGCGATTCCTCCTTTCCGTAAAAGTCTCGCTTCAATGGCTTCATGGCTTCTTCGTACCTCCCAGCTTCAAGCAATTCGCGCCCCTTTTTAACTTGGGCGAGACCCGGAATACTCATGCAGAGCAGTAATAAGACGAGAAGGTTTTTCATATGCTAGATAGGTTTAATGAGTCTTCGAGTCGTTTGGTGAACTCGTGATCGTTTTATTCTTACGAAATTGTAATTCAGTGCGCCGGTTTAGCGCGTGTTCTTCTTCGGTGCAGTTCACTCCATCTAAACAACCGTTCAGTATTTTGCTTTCGCCGTAACCTCTGCCGCTCACTCGCCATTGAGCTATGCCATTTTGCGCGAGCCAAGCCACTACCGAGTCGATCCTTTTTTGCGAGAGTCGCTCATTGTAAACAGCGCTGCCTCGCGAGTCGGTATGACCCGAAAGCACGATCTCAATATCCGGATTCTCCTTTAGCAAGTTCGCTACGCGCAATAGATTGGTGCGGCTCGATTGATTGAGGGATGTTTCATCTAAATCGTAGTTTATTACTGGCAACCTAAAGATTTCATCCATCGACACGGCTACCCGTTCGGCTCGCTCGTTTGTGATGGTAATTATTTCTCGATCGTCAGGAATACGCACGTACACGTAGCCGTTGGTTTTATCAGGTAGAATGGTCTCAATTATCTCTCCCTCCGAATCGAGAATATGTATTGCCATTCGAGGGTCCAGAACTTCTGTGCGTATGATGTAACGCGAATCGGGCTTCACCTGGTCGAAAGAGAACTTTCCGTCTTCTTCCGTGCATGTAGCTCCTAAGAGATCTCCTTTGCTATCTTCCAAAAAGATCACGATCTCCTTAATCGCTTTCGAATCTGAGATGGTTTGACCTTGAAATTGAATGGATAGAATGCTCTCATCGCCATTTGGCTGAGCCGGCAAGAAATAATCCTGGGGGCTGAGCAGTTCAATTCTAAAAGATTGATCATCGCCTAGTTCAGCCTGCAGGATATGATTGCCCTTCATATCGTACAATTGGATGGTGCTCTCTGGGCCGAGTTCCATACCGGAAAATTGAAGGGAATAATCCTTCTTACCCTCCACCCCACGAAATCGAAAATAGCCGTTTTGGTCGATCAAAGTTGTTGCAATCGACCCGTCTAGCAAATTGATGAGCCGCACCGTCGAACCTGGAACTATTGGCGTAGAAGTTTCCAAACGGCCGATGATTTCGTTGAAAAACCTTCCTTGATGCCAGTTCGCTTGATACACGTCATCGTTGCCTCTGCCAGCAGGTCGATCGCTCGTAAAGTAAGCGCTACTTCCCGAAGACCATACCATACCAAAGTCATTGAACGGAGTATTTACCCCGGGTCCGGCATTTCTGGAAGGGGAGTTTCTACCTATGTGGAAATAAATATCCTTTTTGCCATAGCCGCGATCCGCGCGGTCCGACGTGAAGTATAAGGTATCATTATTCAGGAAGGGACGTCCTTCATTTCCCGCGCTATTCACGTTGCTACCCAAATTAATCATAGCACCCAGCGTATCGATACCAATGGCACATGCCCAAAGGTCATACGCTCCAAAACCGCCGGGTCTATTGCTTGCGAAATAAAGGGTGTCGCCATAAATATGGGGGTGAATATAATCACAATCAGCCCCTTGTAATTCCATTTTCTGGGAATCTGTGCCTGTAACCAAGTCAATAACTTTCAGCCCATAATTACCAGAATTCGCCTTTTTTGCATAAGGCTTTCGCTCTACAGCAGTTAAGATCATCCATCTATCTCGATATAACGAAAACCAGCCTATATGGTCGTAGTCCAAATTTTCCAGAGCCCGATACCAAACTGTTTCGTTTAGGGAGTCGCTCAAGGCCACGGGCCAGTATCGTCTTACTTTGATGGGTGGGAGTGGAAAATTAAGCCGCATCCAGGTGGAATCGCGCAATACAATGAGTTCGTTGCCGACAACCCCAGCGGCTAACTCATTATGAGCACTGCTTTTTTCTGATGAGAGTTTGGCCGCGAATCTTCCTTCACGCTCGGCATATCTAAGCTCTTCAATGCGGGCTAAAAGGCTATCGGCTTCAGCGCGATATTGCACCTGTTTTAGCTCGGCTATGCTCACAGTTGCTTGATCAAAAAACCCCAGAGCCACCCAGCAGCGTGCTTCTAAAAGGTGGCAATCACCCGACTCGGAAGGAACACCTGCCAAAATTAGGCGGTGGCAAGCTTCGAAATTGTTATTCGTAAATAAATCACCGAGCGAATCGCAGTAAGCTGCCTGGCTAAATGAAGAAACAGATACTGTACAACAGAGCACTAAAAGCATCGACCGAAGACTCGAGCCAAACCGGAGCGGTATCAAATGCGGGCAATTCAAAAGGGTTTCAATTTGGGAGCTTCCGATTTGTAAATGTTAAAATCGTAGCCAATAAATAACTCATGGGTGCCGCTCTGCTGACTGAGTAGATCATTCAGCGGCAAATCATAGGAATACCCAAAATGGAAATACCTATTGACAAAAATATGCGTGCTAAACACGGCGCCGAAATCGCTGCGATACGTTGCGGTGAGCCAAAAAAGATCGCGAAAGCGGGTTGATAAATTTAGATCGGCCTGATAAGGACTCTCCAGCGACTTTCGAAGTAAAAATCCGGGTTTAAGTGCCCAATCATCGCTCAGTCGCCAAATGCGGGCTGCGACGAGATTAAAAAAAGTCCGCAAGCGGGCATCACTAGCGCTGCTGGCTATTATCGAGCTGTTGTTGATGCTCGTTGCACTCAGGCCGATGTAGCTGTTCGGCCCGATGTACATTGCTCCTGCATCAAAACTCGGTATCCATTTATTGCCATCTGTGGTAAAAGATACGGGATCCGTGCGCTGCCGGTATTGCAAATCCTGCCACCGGTATTGGTAGTTTATGATCCCCGCTTGTAGGCCGAACGATAAGTGTCGGTTTGTGCTTAGGCGCGCCTTGTAGCTGTACGCGGCGGCGATAGAAGGCGCCTTTCGGGCTCCTATTTCATCGTTTTGAATGTTGAGGCCCACTGCCATATTCTTATTCGGAAGCGGCGAGTGGATACTCAAAAGCTGAGTGGTGGGATTGCCTTCGAAACCCACCCACTGCGCCCGGTAAGTAAGCGAAGTAGCCAAGGCATCGGCCTCGCCGGCCCACGCCGGATTAATCGCAAACAGATTGAACATGTATTGGCTGTAAAGCCCTTGCTGCTGCGCCAGGATCGTGTTGCTCCACACTATCGCCGCTATGATAAGGTAGGCCTTTCGCATCATCGTGTTAATTCGATATAACCAGTGTAATCGCGGCCAATAATCTTCGCCACGTAAAAATAAGTGCCCGAAGCGAGGGTATTTCCAGCTCGGTCGCGCCCATGCCAGGAGCGGTCTTGATTATTATAGGCCGTGTTTTCAAAAATCAACTGTCCCCATCGATTGAAAATTTGAATCTCGTTCTCCGAAAATTCAGGTCGCTCAATGTTCTCAATCTCCCATTTTTCGTTGATTCCATCCCCGTTTGGCGAAAAGGCATTGAAGAATCGTAAATCGCAGGCCTGAGCAGAATCGACGGAGATTAGAAATTCTACCGATGTTTCGCACGACGCGCCGCTCACACTTACGGTGTAAAGCCCTGGCGATAAATCATAAGCTTGCAAGCCTGTTTGGCCATCGCTCCATTCTACTTCGTAGGGCGGATTGCAACCCGAGATTTCAGTTAACTCGGCTCGTCCATTGCTTGCGGTGCCGCACGATGCGTTGGAAGTGATTACTTCAAAAGCAATTCGACCCTCAAGCTTGGGTTGATGAAAACCTTGTGTTAAGGTGGCGCTGGATTGACCGATTGTTTGAATTATGGCTTCGCCAAAGGTGAAGGAAACTGTGTTTACGCCCAAATCTACATTCCCGCCTGTGGTGCCAATCACGCTTCTATCAAGTCCTGCTTGCGCAGCAACTTCGATTATCGCAAACCAGCATAAGGTGAGTAGAGTGATCCGCATACGCTTTTCATTGAAGCCTTAACCAACCGTCGGCTCCGAGCGATATAAACTTATAGTCGGCTGCGGAAAATGAAGCTATCGGGGTGTTGTTGCTTGCGTTGTAATTAATCTGATCGCCATTCACATTAAAGATAAACCCGCAAAGAAAGGGTTCGACGGAGCCCCGTTTGAAAATGTTTATCATCCTTCCCTGACAGGTAGCCGCAAGCGGGAATACGAAGGTAAACGTGAATGATCCGCCAGGAATAATTCGGCAAACGATATTCGAATCGTCTCCGGCTATAATATAATTCGAAACACCTTGATTATTGACTAATACGGTATTTACAGCCATCGAACCTCGAACGTCCAGATCGGCAACTGGTGTGGAAGTGCCAATACCGATGCGGTCGGTAGTGTTATAAACTACATTCTCATTTTCGGATTTCACCCAATCCTCGTCGCGGCTCAAAGGCCCCAAATTGACGGAGTGTGAGATGCCGCCTTCCGAAATTGTGAGAATCGAATCGTTTACCAAAGTCAAACCATTTTCTGCAATGAGTTCATTGGTTGGGTCAGCGTCGGCATCATCGATTAATTGATCTAGGCTTACGGACCAATTTTGATTTTCAGAGATCACCAGGCTCGTACCTATGAGCTGCACGCCGGTGATTAATTCGTTCGTGGGATCGGAGTCGGCATCGCCGATCAATCCGCTGAAGTTTACTTCAAATGCTTCACCACCTTCATTAATCGAGAGCAGAAACTGATCAGGATCGAAGGTTACCGAATTGATTTTTTCGTTGGTCGGATCGGCATCTGCATCATCGATCAAGGGCGAAAGGTCAACATCGAAGTTGACACCCGCTTCGGTGATGGTAAGTGTATTGTTGTCGATGCCCACGGCTGTAATCCGCTCATTGTTGGGGTCGGCATCGGCATCGTCGGCGTTGCTCACTGTCCCGGCGTGTAAGGCGTACGGTACTGAAAGCAACTGCATACTGCCGAGGCTTTGCAGCCCTTGGCCGATATCTAATTCTATTTCTAACCAATAAGTAGTGGCTGCCCAATCTATGGCTTCCATACTACCCGTTGTGGGCTCGCCCCCGCCTATTTGAATATTGAAAAGGCCGAATCCATTGGTTTGCACGTTTGGGTGCTGCTCTTCGTACACGGCGGTGCCACCCGGACCCTGCGCTCTGATGGTGGCAATAAGAAAAATATCCTGGTCAATCAATTCGATGCCCGTAGCCGTATTTCGCGCAATAGCCTGGTAATTGATAAGCTGCGGAACTTGGCCAGCGACTGTAAGAGCAGTAAGGCAAAAAAATCCGCCGAAGGCGAATAGTCTCCACAAATTATTCAAGATAGAGCAGTATTACGTTCGAGGCTAAATTAAACCCCCTGAAGCGATAGATGGCTTAAAAAGCCAATAGATGCTAACAGTACCGCGTGAGTACTTTAACCGATTTCAGGCTATTGGGTGGTTAATACGTGGATTGATACTTCCAAGGTGGTTCTCGAATCGTCGTATATCGACTTCGGTCGGTAAACCTTGACCGCGCACAATACGGTCCATTAGGGTCTTACTGAAATATGGAGCCAACATCACACCCTTGGTTCCCAAGCCATTGAAGAGCCATAACCGATCGATAGACGGATGCTTGCCGATTAATGGACGCCGATCTTGCACGGTAGGTCTTACGCCCGCTTTGTGGTCTATGACCGTAAAAGGCAAGGAGCAGCGCTTCTCAAATTTCTCAATCAATTCCGACTTTGCCGCTTCCGTTTGCTCCATATCGGGTTTATCCCAGCTAAAAGTTGCACCCAAGCAATAGCGATCGTCGCCTTGGGGAAAGACAAAAAATCCGGCGTTCCAGATTCCATCAATATCCAGTCCCGGGCAATGGATGGTGAGCAATTCTCCCTTGGTAAGGCCAAATGGCAAGTATTGCCACCAGGTGCTGTAAGCCGATTGGTGTCCACGGCAGTCGGCTATAATCCAATTTTTTTGGCCTTCCGGCAAAAACGCGGTGAGCAACTTGTCAACTGCTGTTTCGTGCGAAAGCTCCGTTTCCAAAAATGCTTTTTCCTTGACAAAATAATCTCTGCAAGCCGCTAAGAAAGCGGGTAGGTCGAGATAGCCTGCCCGGTGGACTTCCGAAGCGCCATATTGACCTTGATCGATAGGCCCCGGCATATTTAAAGCCTCGCCCAGGAAACTAGAAAATTCAGGTTTTTCTTGCTTTTCCTTCCAGGCTCGCACTTCTCCATCACTGGAGTGAATCCGGTAAAAAGGAAGGGGTTTGTAGAAGGTGGCGTTTAGGATTGATTCCGCATGTTGGTAAAACTCATCCAATTCGGCGATTAATTCGTCGGCCATCCAGCTGGTGGTAATCCGTCGAAATACCAAGGGATTCCATATACCGGCGGCTATTTTTGAGCTCGCGAAACGATTACCGTCATCGACCACGAGATAGGGCATATTTTCTGCTTCGCAGCGCATCGCTAATACTGAACCTGCGAGCCCTTGTCCCAAAATTAAAATCCCTTCTGCAACCATAGTTCGAAATTGGTGTGCAAAGGTAACACCGACGGGTACAGTTCGGTTTTTAGCTTTCCCCTACTTAAAGACGCATCGTTTATAAATTGAGACTACCGAATAGAATGGACTCCGCGAAAGGAATTTAAGAAATCATTTCCCCGGCGAGTTATATGGAATTTTGAGGAAGACATGGTAGTGCAGCGAGCTGAATATGGAATCGGGCTAACACTCGCGATTTTGATGCACTAAAAACGCGCACCCCTTACTTCCACTTGCGGAAGGAACTGTACAAGGCGCACCCAGCTTAAATCTGCTCCCAATTTAAATCACCCATATATCTATACGCTACTTGTCCCTGCGAGTCCATCGCAAGCAAGTGGAGCCACCCATTATCGCATAAGTTTCGAACGTGGCGATGCTTCTCTAAAATGGCGGTCATTGCATCGATCGGAGCTTCTATAATTACATTTAGCTTCACCGGTTCGTGCTGGTAATTCTCTCCATCGTGTATGGATTGCATTGGCAAACCCACTCTGAGATCTCCCGAATATCCTTCTAAAACACCTACGCCAGCCGTTACATTATGCAAGGCTTTATTGCCCGAACCAAAATGCTTATTGTCAACCGTAGAAGCATAATATTGCATATTTATCCAGTTGGTCACCACCATAGGAGCTGTCATTATCAACTCGAGAACAGAAAACCCTTGGTCCTTTTTCCAGTTGTAGGAATGAAGAAACGATTGACCTCCCAGATTTAGATTCTTGGTTCTATCGCGAGGTGCAACTACAAAGGCGGTGCAACCAGCCAAGCCCCACTCCGGACGGACCTGAGACCAATCCTTACTGCGCGACTTTATTGCTGCATCCACGCTTCCTTCAGTGTACATTCGCAAGGCTCTTTCTGTGCGGGAAATGTGGCCGGCTTTGGCCAAAGAATTTTTCAGGTCCGCCAGCGCTTCCTTTAAACGATTGGGCACATCGGATGCGTTGTAAATACTAATCTCGTCGGTAGTGGTGTCGTGAAGGCAAGCCAGGAAAACAGTTTCGTCTGGAATATTAATATTTTCAAGCTTCAATTGTCCGCGGACACCTTTATCGTTGAGCACGGCAGCTGCTACTTTTGCATTTGCTTCGCCTGTGTGGCCCCCGCAAGCTCCGCAGTCAAGACCGGTAGCGTGTGGGTTGTTTACCGTGGTGGAGCCGTGGCCTACTATCAATACAAAGCTTGCAAAATTATCGCTTAGAGACATTGCATTCAAGGCATTTTTCGCCATTAGAATACGTTGCTCCAAAGGAATACCAACGGTAAGGTGCTGATGTGTAGCCACATCCAGGCTTACCCCCTTTTGCTCTGAAACCGATTGCGCCAAACCAAAATTGGCAGGATCAGGCACTGGCCGGGTCAGGCCAAATGCATCGGTAAAAAGTTTGGGAAGGTATGATAGACCGATAGGGCTCACAAAACTGAAACAACTAACCGCTCCTGACTTAAAGGATTTCCAAAGTTGTGATACCTGATAGCTAAGTACGCGACTTTTGTATGCAGCCATATTAGCCCGCGCATCTGGAATTTCTTCTAAAATAGTTGGCCCCGTCTGCAGGAGTACCGGGCATTGCGCTTCTCCTATGGCGTGTGCCAGTGGTATGAAATTGATAGAGAAGGCAAAAAATCCAGCAAAGCCGATGGTTTCTATTCCCGGGTCGGTCGATTCAAGGTTTCGGCGAAACACTTCGGAGCGCACATCAATACAGAAAATTGCTTGTGCTTTCAACTGTTCGATTTTGCCGGGAGCAGAAACTTTTAATTGCTTAAATTTTGCTATCAGCTCGCGTTGGGATGCTATGTCAAATGCTTCTTGCAAAATAAGCTTGTGTGCCAGTTGTTGATTAAGACCAGCAGAAATTTCAGTATTCTTAGCCTTTTCCCACTTTGCTTGCAATTCCGGATTGTCAATACATTGAAATAAACACGCTTCCCAACAGGTGAGAACAGTAAGAAACTCGATTAATCTGCCGTCTTTCCCTCCGTACAATTCACTGTCCCAATCGAAGCGGGCCACGTATGCCGACCACCCGCCAACACGTATCAGCAGGCGATAAAAATACTGGTCCAGATTTTTATCCGATAAGCCGAGTATTTGAAGAGCAGCCGTAAGTGCATCCAAAGGCTCGCCAGGCAGCGCCTTCACTACTTTTCGGAAGTTTTTCAAGCCGGAAATTTCAGGCGTGCGATCTACTTCTGCTTCCACCTTCCAAGCCTTAAAAATACCCGCATCCTTATGTGCTGCCACCCATGTGGCTTGACCATTGTCAAAATAGGAAGCGGCCCATGCGGTAATCCTGGAAATAACAAAACGATTCCAATCTTTTTTTGTGACCTCGGCGGCCACATCTATCAAAGTACTCACGGATATAGAATTTTGATTGAGGTCATCCGTTTTGCTCATTCTGTATATGAAAGAATCGACATTTTCCTGCGAGTAGGCGTTTTTAGCCAATGCAGCCTCCATATCCTCACGCCCTATTTTTCCTTCCAGCCACTTATTCTGGTAGAAAGAAGCGGGCAAAGTCATTTCTATTCCAGCTGTGGAAGACAACTCCTGAGCGGTGGTTTCGAATTTTTGATTAATAAATCCCCAATATGGGTTGACCGCTACAAAATTTTCTAAAGGCCAAACAGGGGCAATTTTTTTACAAGCTTTGCGCATTGTTTCTAAAAGAGCGGTAGTTTCCATTTCTCTATTTGGGGTTAAAACGGTTTGATCCATTGAATTTTTGGTCTGTTTTTGACTTTTAGGAAAGCTGTTCTTCCAGTGCTTCTACTTCCAAATTTTTCTTGGTGGAATTTTGAAAGGTTACTTGCTCTAGTTCAGGCCTTTGTTCTGTAGAACGAATACGCAAGGCCCCGACCCATCGATCAAAAAGAGCATTTGCATAGAACCCGTTTCTGATATGAATCGCCAGAACGCGGTAAAATGGTTTTTGGGATAATTGAGGGGCAATAAGCTGAATGAATATTGCAGCGCTAAAGGCGACTAAGATTAACCCTATGGCAATTACCCGAGCCGGTTGGAGCGCGGAAAAATCTGGAACTTGCTCCGAAAGCAGGGCGTGCATACCCGATTCCAGAGAGAAAAATGCTACCGTTACCAAAACTGCGAGACCTGTTGCCTGAGCGAGCAATTTTACATTCCATTTACTCGCTATGGCAGCTGTAAAGAGACGCGAAAGACCCATGATAATGATAGTGCCTATGAGCAACAGTGCCGCATCTTTTTTCAAATCCATTCCCCACAGCAAAGCAAAAGCGGCGTAAAGGCCTAGAGCCATGGCAACACCCAAAGCAACCTTAAGCGGAGTTAGCGATTTCTCGACTTTAGTTACTTTAGAAGCTCTTACCACATCAATTACACTTCCCGATGATAAAAATGCATGCGCCTTGTAAAACGAATGAGCTACCAGGTGGAGCAAGGCGGCAGCATAGGCTCCTAATCCACAAGTCATTAAACTGAACCCCATATGACCTACGCTGGAGTATCCCAGCGCGGTTTTTACGGAGGTTTGCGTGAGGTATGCTACCGAAGCAAACAGAGCCGTGGTGCCACCTGCAATGATCAGAATAACAGAAGTATAAGTGCTTAATTCCATTACAAACGACATTCGGATAAGCAAGAACGGACCCGCATTTAAAAGACCGGCATGCAACAGAGCAGACACCGGAGTGGGGGTTTCCATAATCTCGATCAGCCAGCCATGGGTAGGAAATTGTGCTGACTTCAGCATGGCCGAGAGTGCCAAAAACAGCGCGGCTAATTCCAGCTTCGGCTCCGCTAAAGAACCGGTTTTGATAGCACTAAAAATTACTTCGAGATTTCCGGACCCGAATTGCTGGTAGAGCAAAACAACGGCGACGAACAAGCAAAAATCACCCAATCTGGCAAGGATGAATTTCTTTTTTGCTGCAAGCTGAGCACCTGGTCTGTCACTGTAAAAAAGTAATAAACGATGCAAGGAGATGCTGGTTAAAATCCAGGAAATGAGCAGCAAGCCCAGGTTTCCGGAAATTACGAGCAACTGCACCGCAGCGATAGTTGCAGCGAGTCTTCCCATAAAAGCACCTTGTCGGTGATCCCCATCGAGGTAATTAATACTGTATTTCACAATTATAAATCCCAGCAGGGAAATCATAGAGAGCATAATAATGCTCAGTGCATCAAGCCGCACGCTCAAACCGAAATCTGCAAGTCCTATTAATTCAGACTCGATAAGCGTCTGTCTATAAACTTGTATGCTGATAAATGCAGCAATGACCATACTTATAACCGTTGCTGCTTTGCTCAACCTTATGATTTGCTTGGGTCTAAAGCCCGGTTGAAACCAGGAAGCTAAAGCTACGGCCACAAAAACCAGTGGAGAGATTAGTGCAATAATTGAAGTAAGATTTTGCGACATGGAAGGTTTACGCTTTGGTTTTGCCGACAGCAATAATTGAATTCAGGCGAGTCCCGTTATCAAACTTTGTTGCTATCACACATGGGTTATTTTGCGGTGCAAATTTGAGCAAAACAAATGATAAGCTTTTATTAATGTTTGGAATACTAATAATAAACTTCATTTATGATTAGCCGCGGCCACCTCCCAAGGATCTGGGTTAATGGCAGGTTAACATATAAAATAACAAAATATCAAGAGCCGTTCGTGCCCCTCTTCAGTTGGGTCAGGCGAGGTATACACTTTCACGTTCCCACACTCGCCTGTCGGACGAGTAGGGAACGGTGCGTGAAAGTCTCCCTTCATACAGTTCGCCCCGATTTCCATCGCGGTCTCTTTATGTTTGTAAATCGCTGCTAAATACAGCTATGGCTGTACCAATATCACATGAGCAAATAAACCGAAATTATGCTCGTACTACCTTTTGAGCCAGCGAACTGACCGATATTGGTTACACTGATCTATTTTACAAATATGCGCAGGTTAAACAGCCGCGGAAAAGATTAGGCTATCAAACCTGTTCTCGTGGCAGCCCTAACATGCACCGCCTCGGCTATGCTCAGCGCTGGCCTAAAATACCTGAAATGGAGCAGCCGAAAATCCGTCGTCGAAGTGATGGAGCGGAGAGGTCACTAAGGGTATAAAGTATTTCTAATTCATCGCCTTTTAGTATTCCCTTTTTCACATCAAAAATCAAGTCAAGTCTACCGAAAGCTTTTTGATAATCCTTTTCGTTTCTGATGGGCGTAATGCTCATATTCCATTTCGTTTGCGATATTTCGACATATTCAGTGCGGGTTCCGATAAAGCGAATCCGACAGATTTGGTGATCAAAGTTAAATGTCAAAATCAGCAGATAATCTTTGCCCTTTATATTAAAAACAATTCGTTTTTTTTTTACTTTTCAGCCCGTAAATATTCACTTTTCAGCTTTATTAATATTTTCCCGTTCAACTTTTTCAGTTTCTTGATATCCCGATTTTAGTTCCTGTTTCCAGTCAGTATATTTTGTCCAAAATCACATAAATATCGTTTTGCTATTGCTCAGATTAAATTGATTATCGCCTAAAAAAACAAAAATATTACCAATATGGTAACAAAAAAATTTTTAGCTTATGGCTAACAATGGGACGTAGCGCACGTCTGGATTTGACCCCAAATATTGGACGAAAAGCCCAAATAGAGGCACTCATTTAGGCTATACCTTTAGTGTTATAATACGACCACGAATGATTTAGATACCCTGCTTTGCAGAAACTTCGACCAGCAATAATCAATTACCAAAACGCTATACAAAAATCGCACACTCTCCAATCGGCCTTGGTCAACGTCCGAATGAACCAAACCAATAGCAAAGTAGAGCCGCTGTGGAAATACGGACGGAGACCGCCAATGTAGATGGCCAATGGGATTGTGTCAGCCCTTGTTTCAGTTAATACTTAAACCGTGTGCGATCTTCAATCTAAGAAACGGTTTTTACTTTGAGCAAAACCTCCCTTTTATGCACTTAATTTGCTTATTTTGTCCGGGCTTTTGGGGACGACTAGTTAGATAAAAAGGCAGATAAATAAACCCGATGACTTTTTCATTCATCTGATAGTCTTGGCAAGAAATTTGAAATTACAAAGATAAAAAGTGCTGGAATCATCGAACATTATGAAAAAAATAATTTGGCTTTTACTTTATATCCTGCTAACTGTTAACGTAGCCTTTGCTCAAGAACCCGAATGGGTATTCAATCGACCCAATAGCTCCTTGCATTATATTGGTGTAGCTTCTGCGGCTAAAAAGAATACAAGTTTTCAAAATATTGCTAAGAGAAACGCACTCGATGATTTGTTGAGCGAAATTCGAATTACCGTTCAAAGTGTATCTATCCTGAATCAAATTGATAAAAATGGTGCTTTCAAAGAAGAGTTTGAATCAACTATTAAATCGACAGTAGCCGATGAAATCGAAAACCTTGAGCTGGTAGCAACCTACGAAGACGAAGAAAATTATTGGGTCTATTACCGGATTTTAAAAGCTGAATATGCCAGCCAAAAACAGCGAAATCAAGAAAAGGCGCAAAAACTCGCGCTACAATTCTTTGAAAAGGCGCAAAATGCCGAAAAAGCAAAAAATTATGTAACCGCCATCGATTTTTATTTACAGTCGTTACTTGCAATCAAGGCCTACTGGGGCGAAAATATAGAAGCTACCTATCAAGGCGAATCTATTTTTTTATCCATAGAAAGTTATACCCAATTACAGATGCTTTTAGACCAGATCAATCTTGCACCCAGTTTAAATACCATCAATTTTTCTTCGATAAATGAGAATAAACTTTTGGTTATCACAGCAGAAGACCAAGATAACGTTCCGATCGCTAAAATACCCTTGTTGGTGACCTATTTACCACAGAAGGCTCAGCTTAAAAACTATTTTACTAATGACAAAGGCGAGGCAAACATCACTGTGACTTTAGCCAACGGTGCCAATTTCAATCAAATTGAGGTGTTGCTAAACCTTAAACACTTCTCAAAAGGCAACGTTGATGACAGGTTTTACCAATATTTGATGCAGAGTTTGCGCTGCCCCACACAAAAAATAGATTTGATTATCCCCAACACGCTCACGGCTGGCTTTAATCGTGTAGATGGCGATTTGTATCCTTTTAATTTAGATTATTTGACGGTAGATTTTAGCAATGCCAGTAATTACACTTTCAAAAATCTAAAATTGGTGCCTATTCGAGCAAAAGATAATTTTAGGCGAATTCTAGGCAATATGGGATATTATATTTCATTGCAGGAGGCCATGGATTCCGACAAGGTTGCTATCAATGAGATCAAAAGGAGCGGGATAGTCAATACATTGCTGGTGAGAAACCTGTCTACGGATACGCTGTTTATAATGTCCGGTGAGATTTTGATAGGAGGAAAACAAGATCGGGTAGTGGCCAGCGACATGCTCATACCCCCCAATAGCGGTCAGGCAAAACTACCCGTGTACTGCGTTGAAAGAGGGCGTTGGAAGTATACTAACAATGGCGAAGAATTTTCTTCGTATTATGGCATGGCCAATGAGCATTTGAGAGATATTATAGACCATAAAGTGAGCCAGCAGACGGTTTGGAGTGAAATTTCCAACACAAATAAAAAAGACGGAGTTGATAGCTATACAGAAGCCTACACGGCCCATGCAGCCAAAAAGACATTTAGAAAAGAAGAGCAAGAGTATGTCGATTTTTTTGAAAACGTTTTTGTCGGACAGGATGATATTATTGGTGTAATTGCCATCACAGACAACATCATTGAAGGAGCTGATTTGTTTATTTCCAATAGGCTTTTTAAACAAGAATACCGAAAACTGATCTATGCCTATCTTGACGATGCGATCACCTACGGCGCACCGGTAAGGGTGGAAAAAAGCGTGATAGACGCCTATATCAATCAACTGCTAGACCCGCAGATACAAGGCGGGTTCGTAGAAGGAAAAGGACAAGCTTTTAGAAGAGGCAATCAGGTCATTCATATTGCTGTGTATTAAAAGGTGCGATGCACAGCAATCTTCCAATGAACGTTTCAACGTCGGCCACCACTGTCCCAATGCAATCCTAAATTGAAGTTATTTTAAAATCAACTTCTTCGTTGAGACTCTGCAATAATTCTTGAATATTCATTATTCTCTATTTTGGTTTGCTTTTATAATTCGGTCAGGAGATTTATAGTCTATTTCAAGCTCTTTAATGAACCCCTCTGCCAACAATTTTTTTACCTCTTCAATTGACAAAATAGCGTTAGTTGTATCTCTGGTTCCCAAAAATTCTAATAAGCTGGAATCTGACAAGGTTTATTTGTCCAATTCTCCTGAGAATTCTTCGGTTGCATATTCCATAGTACTAGGTTCTGGTAATTTCTCAAATTCTTAAATATCTACTTTAAAGGAATGAAGATTAAGAATTGCCCGGTCAATATAGCTTGGTTGGTATTTATAAATCTCCCTGAGCGAAAAACCTTTATTTCTGCCGAATCCATAAACACCATCTAAAGATAATTTCTACGTTTTTCGTATATTTTCGCTTACCGCTAATCGGTACAGAAACATAAATTTAAGCCCCAACTTCCCACAGAACCCTACGTGATAGTCTCCCTTCACACAGTCAGCCCCGATTCATATCGGGGGTTCTTTATGTTCGTAAATCGCTGCTAAATAGAGCTAAGGTTGTACCAATAACCAATGGGCAAATAAACCGCGGTTATGCTTGTATTGCCATTTGAGCCAGCGAATTCACTGTACTGGTTACACTGATCAGTTTTACAAATATGCGCAGGGTAAACAGCCGCGAAAAAGACCGCGCCATCAAACAGCCATCGACTCCGCTCTGGGCGGGTGTTCTTACGGCAGCCTTAACATACAACGCTCCGGTTATGCGCAGCTCAGGCCAAAAATATACCTGATATCAACCAGCGGAAAAACTGCGATCAAAATGATAAAACTCAGTATTCCATTAAATACACTTCAAAATACCCTTAAAAGATCTTTTAAATCAATTCTAAGCCGTGCAAACGCACTGTGGAATTTGTGGTGGCAGAACCGCCAATTTTATCTGGTGCCCGCAAATTGGTGAAAACTGAGTACAAGTGAGGCTTAAAGTGACGAAAAATCGGGTTTAGGGGAAGTTGTGCAACGGCCACTGCTGTTAGCGGTTCGGCTTTCTTTTTATGATTCTATTCGGATATACTATGAGCTGTATAAAGTTAAATTCCAAGTTGTCAAAAGATACCTTTGATTTTGGTTCAACTTCTAAAAATAGGTTAGGATACCATCTAAGATTTGTTCTCAGTATCCAACTTTGGATTCGATTTGGTCTAATATCCCAACCAAATGTAAGACCATAACCAAATTTATCTCCACCGATATCGACAGTTTTTACACCTTCGAATACTTCCTTGAAATTTAAATTTTCATAAGTGATGGTCGGACCTACAAAAGGAACAAAT
This sequence comes from Flavobacteriales bacterium, assembly GCA_038321615.1. Taxonomy (GTDB): domain Bacteria; phylum Bacteroidota; class Bacteroidia; order Flavobacteriales_D; family Cryomorphaceae; genus JBBQFC01. The sequence goes on from JBBQFC010000022.1 coordinate 45,891, forward strand.
CCGTGATAATCAAATAAATACTTTGTCGCTTCAAATAAAAACGATTTCCTTTTCAAGTCCTGATTGGCACCATAGCTATCAGTCGAAACACCGTATCCCCGATAGCCAAAAGCCAAATTAACATCGCGTTTATGAGAATAATAGCCTACGGTAAAATCAGGCATAATGGATGTACCATAACTCTCTATATAAGGTCTATTATTGTCGTTGTAGCTGCTTTCCTTAAGCCAAAAGGCGGCAGAAATCCCGACGCCTAAATAAAACCCGTTTAATCTTCCCTGGTCAGCAAGTTTTCTTGTTATTTCTTCTGTTCTTCCCGATTCCCAATCTTTCTCGGCACTTGAGCTTGTTTCAAGAATAAACCTATATGATAAGGTTGCATAGATTGGTGGAGTATTAATCTTTTCTATCTGATTCCGTGAGATATAGTAATCTCTTTGATTCTGATAATTCCAAGCTAATCCAAATTCAAATAAATGCTGTTTTGAATTGAAGGTCATTCCTGCTAATAGCGGAAAACCCGTGTGATTCAACTCTGGACCACTTGGATAATCGAAATTATTATTTTGTTGTTCGTGATTGAATGGGGCAATTGAAACACCAATATAAGGACGGATTTTATTATTCTCAATTCTCAACGGATAATACTTAAACACTGTTTCTACTCCCCTTAGAGATATTATTTCTTGATTTTCTTTTTTGACAGTTTGTGAATACAACGGTATTCCTATGTAAAAATCTGCATGCCCCCAAAAATGCGTACCTCCGATTAAAAACCTTGGTAATAAGGTGCTCTGAATATTTGTTGATTTAATATTTCCATTCACATCAACAAATTTTGTGCTTCCTCCAAAAGATGATTGAATATCAAGCCCTAAGTTCAATTGAGCAAACCTGTGTCTGCTTTGCTTCTCGATGTAAACCTGAGAAAAAACGGTTTGACCAAAAATCGAAAGTATTATGATTGATAAAATTCTCGTCATTGTTACTTTTTTGCTGACCGCTAACGGTCTGGCATATCCCACGCGCGCTTCGAAGATAAATCTTTTCGCCCTTCAATCTGTAGAGTTTCGATTCGGAAACGTGAAGCTTCTGCGATCTGCGCATAGCCGATGCCTTGTTGGCTTGTCGCCGGCGTGCTTATGACTGTGCGGGTGTTGTTGGCCACGGGTGGGGATCGCACGTAGGCTATGCATTCATTTTCCAAGCCGAAAGCTACCGAGCTCCCGCAACGGGGCGTTTATGCGAACAGCTTCGATTGCAGGTGACGCTTTTTTTTCGGGGGACGGCGGTGCTTGGCAACTTTTGGTATAAGCGCAGTGCGGGTTTTCGAAGCGATTCAATGTCAACCTACGGCAAAGTTTATTAAGAGTAAAAATGCTCATTTTTAGCTATTCAGACCGCATTACGCTTATACAATGTTATGGGCTTGTTATTTTAACCGGTATGCAACACCAAAGCCAAATGATATTGTTTCAATTTGCTGTTCAAAATTAAAAACTTCAAATTCTGGTTTAGTTGAAAAGTAATCTGCGCTTAATAAAAGTGCTACTTTTCCCCCAACATTTATTCTGAAAACCGTCCCAATGTTAAATGCAAAAGACGAAGCTTACTCTGATCCAAATCCTAAGCCAGGAAGAGTAGTCACAGAATATCCAATCATTGGCCGAAAATCCCATTCAGCTTTTTCAGATAACGGGAACGATAACAAAGGTCCAACCATTAAGCCACCATACGCCCAAGGGTCAATCTCGTCAATTACTAGCGGATTTGCAGCTCCAAACCAAGTTGCCGCTATCCCAAAATTTTCAGAAAAGCGATATCCAAAATTAACTAAGTTCAATTGAATACCTGTTTTTGCCGAACCAGCGGTTTCATCCCCAAAGTCACTAATTGGAATTGAAGGCCCAATGGATAAACCGATATAACCTTTTCTTTTATCTGATTTGTTTTTCAATTCCTTGGTCTCGGGA
>JBBQFC010000023.1:0-43269 GCA_038321615.1 Flavobacteriales bacterium
ATTTAACTGGAAAATTTCTACTTTCGCGGACGTTCCCTATGTCAGATAGCCCCGACAAATTCGCCCGCCGACAGGCGCGCTCCAGTTCCATCTCCACCGTTATCGGTATTTCCCTGGTATTGTTTATGCTCGGTATGCTGAGCATATTGGTGCTCAATGCACAAAAGCTTTCAAACCATGTAAAGGAGAATATTCAAGTACAGGTATTCCTAAAGGAACAGGTGAATGAGGGCGAAATGCTCCGGCTGAAAAAAGAAATGGACGCTGAGCCCTACACCCGCAGCACAGTATATGTGAGCAAGGAAGATGCTGCATCGCAATTGACCAAGGAGCTGGGCGAAGATTTCGTGGGTTTTCTGGGTTACAATCCACTTGAGGCGTCAATCGATCTTCGATTAAACGCCGATTTTGCACACCCCGACAGCGTTTCGGCATTGGCAGAAATTCTGGAAGACCGCGCCGAAGTTTCCGAAGTGGTTTACAGCCCGAACTTAGTGCGACAAGTAAACGAAAACCTGAAAAAACTCAGCCTTATCTTACTCGGCTTTAGCGCCTTATTGCTATTGGTAGCCATCGCTCTGATCAACAACACGATCCGCCTTACCATTTTCGCCAAGCGATTGATCATACGAAGTATGCAACTCGTGGGAGCTACCAATTCATTTATTCAGCGCCCTTTTATCCTCAGCGGAATTGTAAACGGGATTTATGCCAGCATAATCGCTATACTGCTCATTATGGGTGTGTTGTTGGCGGTGCGTCAAAACATTCCCGACTTTTTTGAATTCCACGACTTGCTTATGTTTATCGAACTTTTTGGTTTGGTGGTAATTTTTGGCATACTCATTTCGGGAATTTCCACCTTATTTGCCGTAAGGCGTTACCTTCGCGTCGACGCTCGAAAAATTCATTAATCCAAGATTATGGCTTTAGATAATAACCCTGGCGAAAACCGCTCCGAAATGTTTGCAATGAGCAGGCAAAATTACCGCATACTGCTAATCGGTATGGCGGTGCTCATCATCGGATTTCTGTTAATGATAGGCGGTGGCAGTGAGAACCCAAAAGAGTTCGACCCCTCTATTTTCAGTTTCCGACGCATCACGCTGGCTCCAATTGTTACCCTATTGGGCTACGCAGTCATATTTTACGCCATTCTTCACAAGCCCAAGTCGTAAGGCAGCATGAGTCTGCTTGAAGCTATTTTGCTCGGCATTGTACAAGGACTTACCGAATTTTTGCCCGTAAGCAGCAGCGGCCATTTAGAATTGGCCAAGGCCTTACTGGGCAATGATTTAGGTGGATCCGAAAGCATGCTTTTTACCATTGCTCTGCACGCCGCTACGGCGTTGAGCACCATGTTGGTATTCCGAAAAGACATTCTACAATTATTAACGGGTCTCTTGGCTTTCAAGTGGAATGATGAAACCCGGTTTACCACAGCCATATTGGTGAGTATGATTCCCGTGTTTATCGTGGGTATGGCTTTTAGAGATGAAATCGAAACCTTGTTTGAAGGTAATTTAATGATCGTTGGGGTATCGCTACTTGCCACGGCAGCCTTACTTTTCGCAAGTTCTCGTATTGGAAAGGTGAACGAAGGAGGTGAAGTAAGCCTTGGCCTAGCCTTGGTAATAGGTATTTCGCAGGCTATCGCCATCCTACCCGGGCTGAGTCGCTCCGGCGCTACCATCTCCACGGCACTCATGGTAGGTGTGAGCCGCGAAAAAGCAGCACGCTTTTCGTTTCTAATGGTTCTGCCAGTCATTATTGGAGCCATGCTATTGGAAATCAAAGATTTTGCCGAGACCCAACCTGAACGCACCGTTGGAAACACCGCCTTAATTGCGGGCTTTTTAGCGGCTTTTGTGGCAGGTGTTTTCGCTTGCCGCTTGATGATCGCCATTGTAAAAAAGAGCAAGCTCGACTATTTCGCTTATTACTGCGTGGCAGTTGGGATTCTGGCCATTGTGGCCGCAAGCTTCGCCATATGAAGTCGCTCGGCGATTTAAGCTTGGAAGAATGGCAGGCTGGGCAAATTATTCTCATTGATAAGCCCTTGCGCTGGACTTCGTTCGATGCGGTCAAGAAGGTACATTACCTTATCCGAAAAAAATTTGGGGTCAAAAAGATAAAAGTCGGGCATGCCGGCACCCTTGACCCACTCGCCTCGGGACTTCTAATTCTCTGTACGGGAAAATTTACCAAGCTCATCGACACAATCTCTGTGCAGGAAAAAGCATACACCGGCCATTTTGTAATCGGCGCTACCACTGCTTCCTATGATTTAGAATCGCCCGTGGAAAACGAAATGGATTGGAGAGAAGTTACTCCAGAAATGCTACTCGGTGAGGCTAAAAGTATGACGGGCGAGCAAGATCAAATGCCGCCCATATTTTCCGCCAAAAAAGTGGATGGACTGCGCGCTTACGACGCCGCCCGCAGCGGAAGATCGATTGTCCTGAAAACCAGCCGGATTACTATTTCTGAATTCAAAATAGAGACCAGCAAACTTCCCGAAGTTCCATTTGAAATTGTTTGCTCCAAAGGCACCTATATCCGCAGCATGGCGCATGATTTCGGAGAGAAATTGGGCATTGGCGCTTATTTGGGCTCACTGCGCCGGACGCGGATTGGCGATTACAGCGTGGATGACGCCGCCGGGATGGTCGCGTTCGAGGAATCGCTATCGCAATAGGGCCCTTGCATACCCTCACATCTTTTAACGTCTCTAAACAACTCATTTCTCGGTCCTTGGCCGAAAAAGCCGTACTTTGAGTCAACCCCCATAAAACTGGAAATCATGGATAAGTTATTAGACAAAAAAGTGGCAATTATTACCGGTGGTGGATCGGGTATTGGCGAGCATACCGCCATACTCTTTGCACAGCACGGCGCCAAAGTGGTCATTTCTGACATCAGCGAAAAAAATGGAAATCGCGTGGCGCAAAAAATTAACAAGCAAGGAGGCGAGTGTATTTTCGTAAAGGCCGACACTTCAAAACCCGAAGACGGCGACCGCACGGTGAAGGAAGCAATCAATGCTTTCAAAAAACTCGATATTGCTGTAAATAATGCAGGTATTGGCGGGGAGCAGCAAATGATAGGCGAGCAAGAAATCGAAAATTGGGACAAGGTAATTGCCATCAATTTGAGCGGTGTATTTTACGGAATGCGCTATCAAATTCCGGCAATGCTCAAAAACAAAGGTGGCTCTATTATCAATGTATCATCGATACTCGGGCAGGTGGGCTTTGCGACAAGCTCGGCCTATGTTGCCGCCAAGCACGGTGTGGTTGGCCTCACCAAAAACGGCGCATTGGAATACGCTGCCAAGGGAATTAGGGTGAATGCAGTAGGTCCGGGATTCATAAAAACGCCCCTAATAGATGCCACACTCGACGATGCGACGCAAAAACAACTCGCGGGACTTCACCCTATCGGACGGCTTGGAAAATCGGAAGAAGTGGCAGAGCTATTCTTATGGTTGGCTAGCGATAAATCAAAATTTGTCAATGGATCGTATTACCCCATCGACGGAGGATATTTGGCACAATAGAGACGTGGCTTGCATCGTTGCAGATACGTTGCATACAAATCCCTAATTTCGTGCACATGAATATCCGACGACTAAAAGCAGGTTATGCCATCTACAACTTTTTTCATCGCAGCGCGCTAACGCACAACCTTCCACTTTACAAAAAGCACGGTATCCGGAAGCGGTATTTCGACCCTGTATCCAGTGCCGATTTCAAAGGAATGGAAGGGGCTGTCAATAAATTTGATCACTTCGACTCAGCGGAGCTCCTCCCCTTGGAGCTCGCGTTTCAAAAACTCAAGCCGAGCTATCAAGAAGCCCTAAAAAATTGGTCTTCAAACGGGTACGCTATACTCGAAAGCTTCGTGGCGCCAGAGCGGGTGGAGAAAATCAATGCCGAAATTGAAAAAATGGTGGCCGATAAAACCATCAAATTCGTGTATGGAAAGAAACTGATGTTCGCTTTTCAAAAGTCGAGACTGATCCGCGATTTGGGCGAAGAGCCTGCACTTAAAACCATGCTCGGACTACTAATGGGCAAGGAAGTAGATTTATTTCAGAGTATCAACTTCGTAATGGGTAGTGAGCAGCGCACCCATAGCGACAGCATTCATATGAGCACTTTTCCGACAGGCAATCTAATTGCCATTTGGGTAGCGCTCGAGGATGTTTCCAATGATCAAGGGCCTTTGCACTACTACCCGGGCTCGCACAAGCTACCTTATATACTGAACAGTGAATTTGGCAACGCCGGCACCCGTTACATGCTGGGCAAAAAAAACTATTCCGATTATGAAGATGAAATTGAAAACGTGCTAAAAGCAAACCCTTTTGAGCGGAAAACCTTCCTGGCCAAAAAAGGCGACATTTTTATATGGCATGCCAACTTGCTGCACGGTGGCAACAAGATGAACAATAAACAGCTAACACGAAAAAGTATGGTCTTCCATTATTATACATCCGATGCCATTTGCTACCACGAAATTACGCAGCGGCCTACGTTGAAGCGCTAGCAGAGACCCAAATCATCAATCGGTCGACCACCGCGTAAAATAAAATGAACGATCCAATTTTGCGTTTAGATGCAAACAATCCGACTTGAGTATCTGCTAAGTTATACCGATGTATCTGATCAAAAAAAAACGGGTTTGTCAATTTTTCCTCCTGGGCATATCGGGCCTTATTCTCGCTGATGATTTAAGGAGCCAATCTGTTAAAAATCCTTATGCTGCCACCGACAAAATTGCCCTTGCCCTCCCCGATAGCCTGAGCAGGAACACAGCCGATATAGCTGCTTATTACGACAGCACTTTTCAATTGAAACCAGAGAAGGTGCGCGCTACTTTCGCGTGGTTGAGCACGCGCATTGCTTACGATGTTTCGAAAATGTATATCGTGGAGTTCCACGAACCGGGCGCAGATCTATGCACCAATACGCTCCTTTCCCGCAAAGGCATCTGTGAAAACTACGCGGCTATTTTCCAGGAAGTCTGCTCAAAAATGGGTGTCGAAACCTACATAGTAGATGGCTACAATCGATACAATGGCCGCACCGAATACATCCCACACGCTTGGTGTATAGCCTTGGTCGATACCGTTTGGCAATTTTACGACCCTACCTGGGCGGCAGGCTACGTAAATAACAATACCTTCTACCCCAAACGCAGCGACGCCTACTTTCAGCCGGAAGCTAGTGAGTTTATCCAAACACATATGCCTTTTGACCCCATGTGGCAAATGCAGTCGGCAACATTCACCTACCCCGCTTTCGATTCGGGAGCTAAAGTTGCCGCCCTTAACGGCAAATTCTTTGCTTTTCGCGACAGCATCGATCAATACTTATTGCTCGACGAAGAAGGAAAGATGCAGGCCACGCTGCGGAGAATGGAAGCAAATGGACAGCCCAATTCCCTGGTTTACAATCGAATGGTTCAGTATAAAGCGCACCTGCAAAACGCAGAGCAGAACCGAATTGCGAATACTTATAACGCAGCTTCGGCTAAGCATAACGCCGCCGTGATGGCATACAATTTATACATAGAAGCAAAAAATCGCCAATTCTATTCACTCGACGATACACAGGTGCAACATTCCTTAGGTGCTGCGGCAATTCACCTTGCCGAATCCCGCGCGGATTTATCAGAAATTGGAAATACCGACAAGCAAACTAAAGTATTAATCGATCAATTAAACCAAGCTACCAAGGATCTGGAAGGACAATTAGCGCGCGAGCAATACTGGCTAGACACGTATATCGCTAAAAATGGGATGGGCAGAAGAGCCATGTTTTACCGTTGACATAACTCCATACGAAGGGTAAATAAGTGGGCCCAGAAGGGCTTGAACCTTCGACCTTCAGATTATGAGTCTGCTGCTCTAACCAACTGAGCTATGGGCCCCGAAATAAGGATGGCAAAAATAGATTTTCCTTTTCGGCTGTGCAAGATGAAAAAAGAACCGAATTCTGAGCTCTTGAAATAAATCAATCTACTGACCTTGCACGAACGTAACTTTTAAAAACTGAAAGCTGAAAATTGGCGAAAGTCGATCAGCAATCATAGCTTTGTACCCATGGATTTTATGGACTCCGCCCTTCACGAGGATTGGATTAACGCCATTAACGCCGCGCTCAATACGAGCGCGCAAATACTCAGAGTCGGCATAGTAGGCGGGGGTAGCATTAACGATGCCCGAAAAATAGAAACTTCCGAAGGGGTATTTTTTGCAAAGCTCAACGATGCAGGGCTCTTTCCAGGAATGTTCGAAGCCGAAATGGATGGGCTGCTCTTTTTACAAAAACATTGCGCTTTCAACATCCCTAAGCCCACAGCCACTGGGCGAACGGGGGATATACAGTGGATTGTGATGGAATACATTGTCGCCGCTGCAAAATCAGAAACCTATTGGGAAGACTTTGGCACCCAATTAGCACACCTTCACCAGCAATCTGCTCCCGCCTTCGGGTACGATAAATCGAATTACTTAGGGAGCTTACCGCAACTAAATACGCCCAATGCGAGTTGGCCAGAATTTTTTGTTGAGCACCGTATCCGTCCACAGCTCAAACTAGCGGTCGAAAAAGAAGAAGCCAGTGGCGAGATGCAGCGCTTGCTTGAGAAACTCTGCTCCCGTCCGGAGCGGTATTTTTCTGTAGAGAAACCCGCAGCTCTCCACGGAGACTTGTGGACTGGTAATTTTTCAACCGACCCCTCTGGAAATGCCACCATATTCGACCCGGCAGTATACTACGGGCACCGAGAGATGGATTTAGCCATGAGCCGCCTTTTCGGAAGTTTCGACCACCGCTTTTATTTGGCCTATCACGATACCTATCCGCTCGAACCCGGGTGGGAAGAACGCGTCCACATTGCCAACCTGTACCCACTGTTAGCCCACCTTAACATTTTTGGCGGTAGCTACTCGGGGCAGATTATGTCGATACTGCGGCGGTACATTTAACCCACCGACAACACGGCTTCTCCGGCAACTACATAAACGTGATCTCCCGACTTTGGAGCAATGACCGCACTGCCGGTAAACGAACCAAAAGATGGAAGGATTCCAAAAAAATTCCCAAAATAGAAGCAGGGCAATACAGCTCGTTGCCGCCCAACGCCTTTTAAGCGCACCGCAGGATGAAGGTGACCGTGTATGTTGTACAGGTTGCTTTCAACGCGATCGTGCGTGAAGAGAAACGAACCGATGGCTAATTCAGAATACACCGCAATCGCCGCTTCCGCAAAAAAAGTAGGCGGCAAAATATCGTGATTGCCCTGAACAAGCTGAAATTCGATGTTCGGAAATTGCTTCAGGAAGGTGGCAAAAACCGACCACACTTCGTTATGCCTGCTGTGGAAGAGATCGCCGAGGAAAAGTACCGTTCGGGGCTGATACTTTTCGAATAGTTCTTTCAATTTCTTCAAATTCACTTCTTCGGCATGCAGCGGCACCGCAATACCGCTCTTGCGAAAATGGCTGGCTTTGCCAAGGTGCAAATCGGCGATTAACAAGCATTGAGCTTCGCGCCAAAAAATAGCCCGCTCGGGCAAAAGCTCGAAGGTTTGATCAAACAATAAATGTGACGTATTTGTAGCCATCAATCTTTCTCCAATTGCAGTGTCATCTTTCGGATCCGGTCTTCCAATTTTTCATTGGTCAATTTTTCGCGCAAGCGATCGACTAAGATCGGAAACGCAAACGGCGTGGGCTTTTCAATGTAGCGCAATACGATTTCCTGGCTTTGAATACGCAGCAAGGCTTGGCGCAAACGAAACTCTTCCACTTGAAATTCCATTACCTCGGTGAATGCTTCCTTCAGCAGGAGGTTGTCGGCTTCATAGTCTTGAAAAACCTGAAAAAACAACCCCGATGACGACTGTAAATGCTTATCTTTTTGATATTTGCCCGGAAACCCTTTAAAAACTAGACCCGATATCGATGCAATATCGCGAAAGCGGCGGCGAGCCAACTCGCTTTTGTTAATGCTCGATTGAATGTCGTTGAGCAAATCTTCGGTGCTGAAAATATTGGAAGCCAAACCTTCTTCTATAGGAATGTCTTGATCGCAAAGCAACTCAAATCCGTAATCGTTCAAGCCAATATTAATGGTCATGGGTTTAAAGAGTGACAGTCGCCAGGCAATCAAAGCCGACATACCCTCATGCACCGTGCGGCCTTCGAAGGGATAACAAAAAAGGTGGCATCCTTCGCGGGTTTGGAGTTTTTCGATGAGGAACTGACCCTTTTCAGGAATGATCGACCGCTTGCGCTGCATGTTTGCGATGGGCTCTACGGCCTGCAATTCGACGGAATCAACTTTCCATCTGGCCAGCTTATCAATCTCTTGTCGCAGATGAACGGAAAGCATGGCGCTGAGCGACATTCTACCTCCCTGCCAACTGGGGATCGCTCCCGTTTTTTTCTTGCTGATCTTTACTTGAGCGGTCATCTCCTTGATACGGATCAATTCCAAAGCCCGGCCCGCAAACCAAAAGGTATCGCCCGGATTAAGCTTAGCCACAAACCACTCCTCCACCGAACCGATATGCCCTCCCGATTGATACTTCACCGCTATCATTCCATCGCTCACTATGGCTCCTATCGAAAGCCGGTGGCGCATCGCAATGGCACGGCTTTCAACAAAGTATCGACCATCGGTATCTATTAGTACTTTTTTAAATTCATCGTAAGCTTCCAGCGATTGACCACCCGTAGTGATGAATGCAAGCACCCAATGCCATTCCTCACGGGTGATACTGCCAAAAGAGAACGTTTTACGCACTTCTTCAAATACGCGCTCGGGGTAGAAACCATCGCTCACCGCGAGCGTAACGAGATACTGCGCCAGCACATCGAAGCTACGGAAGTAGGGCATCCGATCTTCCATATCGTTGGCTTTGATAGCCGATTTGAGTGCTGCACATTCCACCAATTGCAAGGTGTTGGTAGGCAGGAAATAAATTCGACTTCTGGCGCCTGGTTGGTGCCCGCTCCGCCCTGCGCGCTGCACAAATCGGGCTACACCCTTTGGGCTACCTACTTGAATAATGGTTTCTACTGGTCGGAAATCGACACCCAGATCGAGGCTGCTCGTACACACCACGCATTTCAGCCGGCCTTCGTGCAGCGCGTCTTCCACCCAGTCGCGCAATTCCCTGCTTATGGACCCATGGTGCATGGCTATCACTCCGGCCAAATCGGGTGCCGCGTTTAGTAGATTCTGATACCAAATTTCTGCTTGAGCCCTGGTATTGGTAAAAAGTAGAGTGGACGTGCTTTTTTCAAGAATGGGGAGCACTTGTTCTACCAATTTAATGCCGAGATGACCAGACCAAGGGTAACTCTCTATGGCCGCAGGAATGATAGGAATGACCTCGATATCTTTGACGGCAGCCGAACGAACGAACACCGGCTTACGGTCTTCGATCGTAGATCCAAAGAGCACTTCCATAGCCTGCTCCATATTGCCAATAGTTGCCGAAATACCCCAAATCACAGGGTCGGAAATTGGCAATAGCCGCGAAAGCGCCAACTCGAGCAGCACCGCCCGCTTCGACCCCATAAGCTCATGCCATTCGTCGGCAATTACAAATTTGGTGTGGCGCAATTGATCGGCGTAGCCTTTGGATGCCAAGATCAAATGCAGGCTCTCTGGCGTAGTAATAAGGACTTCGGGCGGGTTTCGTTTTTGTGAAGCTCGATCCTTGGTCGAAGTATCGCCTGTGCGGATAGCCACCCGCCAAGGAATGCCCTGATCATTGCAAAACTCCTGACAAGCCCGTGCAATATCCTTCGACAAGGCACGGATGGGGGTAATCCACAAAACACGGATACCGTTGAGCCTGGTGGTAAGCAGCGCTTCGGGCTGGGATGCCTTGTAATACAGCATTGCACCGACGAAGAGTGCGTACGTTTTACCGCTACCTGTGGGCGCATTGAGCAAACCCGATCGAGTATGCATGCAAGCTTCCCACGTATCGCGTTGAAAAGGGAAAGATGCCCAATTCTTCTTTTCAAACCAATTTTCAGCCCAAAGCAGCGCTTCCTTATTGGTCATTTAATAGGCCGGCTGCTTGGGCTTGTTATCCAGAATAGCTTCTATCCGATCTACCACGTCGTCGGTGAGAATATCCAGATGATTTGGCGCCTTAAGATTTTCTTCCAATTGGCTGAGCTTGCTAGCCCCGAGAATAACGGTGCTGACATTCTGATTTTTCAAACACCAACAAAGGGCGAGATGAACGAGCGAAATTCCCAAGTCAGAAGCCAGCGATTTGAGACTTGCGACTTTCTCTAAAGTAGCTTCTGTAGTGAGCCGATCATTGAGCCAGGATAGTTCCTCGCGCTGAAGACGGGTTTTGTCGGTGAGTTTCTCGTTGTATTTACCGGTGAGCACACCCGAAGCCAAAGGACTCCAAATAGTGGTGCCCAAGCCTTGATTTTTGTAAATCTGAGCGTAATCTACTTCCACCTTTTGCCGCTGGAGCATGTTGTATTCCGGCTGCTCCATAGTAGGACCGATTAATCCATACCGCTCAGCGCAGGCGTGGGCTTCCATAATCTCCTGAGCGCTCCACTCGCTGGTACCCCAATAGAGTATTTTGCCTTGCGCAATAAGGTGGTGCATGGCCCAAACTGTTTCTGCTATGGGCGTTTGCTTGTCGGGGCGGTGACAAAAGTAAAGATCGAGGTAATCTACTTGCAGCCGCTTCAGCGCGGCGTCGCAGGCTTCTATAACGTGCTTTCGATTCAAGCCCTTTTGCGTCGGGACTTTGGCGCCAGCGCCAAAAAACACCTTGCTACTTACCAAATACGTGTCGCGCGACCATTTGAATTTACGGAGGATTTCGCCCATCACCCGCTCCGACTCGCCAGCGGCGTACACCTCGGCATTGTCAAAGAAATTGACGCCGGCATCATAGGCCGTAGTCATCAATTTTTCGCATACATCATTGCCAATTTGATTGCCAAAAGTGATCCACGATCCGAAGGATAGCTCGCTTATCTGCAAGCCCGATTTTCCAAGTCTTCTGTAATTCATATGTTGATTTTTAGTTTAACAGTGTCAGATATATTCTGTTTGAACTGCCTGATTTTATGTCGTCATGTTACTGATTATTCCGATAAGGTATTTGATTACTTTTACCCGACCAAATCGGAAAGTTAGTGGGTATTATCCGAAAAATCTCAGGAAATAAGGAAGAATTAACGGCTCAGGAATTCGAGCGTGCCTTTGAAATGTACTACAGTAGTATTCGAAACTATGTATATTTCAAGACATCGCAATCAGAACTCGCTGAGGATATGGCTCAAGAAGCATTTGTAAAACTATGGGAAACACGCCACCGTATTGACAAAACGTCGATAAAGGCTTACCTGTACACCATAGCCGGCAATTTGACCATAAACCAGTTGAAGCGCGATCAATTGAAGTATAAATTTATGAATTTGCAGGTGCGCGGCAAGGATATTAACAACCCGCAATACATCTTGGAAATGCAAGAGTTCGACGCAAAACTTCAGCACACTTTAAGTAAAATTCCAGAAGGCGCCCGCGAAGTTTTTCTGATGAATCGAATCGAAGATTTGAAATATCACGAGATTGCCGAGCGGCTCAATCTCAGTGTTAAAGCGGTTGAAAAGCGAATGTCGCGAGCGCTGGCTATCATCCGCGAAGAATTACAACGGAATCTATAAATGGAGAAGCCAAAATTTTCGATAGAAGAAATAGAGAAGCACGCCGCAAACTGGCAGGTGCCAGACCCCGTGTTGAGCAAGTCTGAAGCGTGGGCAAAGCTTCAAGCACGAATTGCCGAAAACCCTTCCAGCTCTTCTAAAAGTCCTTTTTACTCATCCCTTTGGCTGCGTATTGCAGCAGTAATGGCTATAATATTTGCAGGAGGTATTTTGCTCTTGCTAATGAGCAGCGTAGAATTGGATGGTATTGCATCCAACAATCAGGCTCATATATTGCCTTGTGGTTCCGAGATCGAATTGGCTGACGGGAGCCATATCTCCTACAACAAATATCTTTGGCCCTTATGGCGACAAATTGATTTTGACGGACAGGCTCATTTCAGTGTTCGAAAAGGAAGGCCTTTCAAAATTTCGACCCCCCATACCACGGTCGATGTACTGGGCACCACATTTACGGTTTGGGTTTCGGGCGATGATGCTTTCGTTCACTGCGAAGAAGGCAGAGTGCGGCTTACCGGAGTCGATGAAGTGGTACTCGAAGCCAATGACTATGCAAGCCTGGCCAACGGCTCGCTCACGTCGAAGGGCTCCTACAACACGGTAGGATTCGTTCAATTTGAAACCCAAGGCGCTCTACAATTTGAAGACGCTCCCATAGATTTGGTTTGTGCTGCTCTTTCGCAGCGCAGCGGATTGACGATCAAAAGTACATTGCCTAACACCTTGCGCTACACCGGTACGCTCGATCTGGTTGAGATAAGCACAGCTTTAGAAGTCCTGGCTAAACCTTTTGATGCAAGCGTAAATTGGGTGGGCGACAAGCAGGTAGAAATCCATCCCTGATGCGGTTCTTGGCCACTGTAATGATGCTGGCCTTGGCTTATGTTGCTTCTGCGCAAACAAATGAATCGTTTAATTTTAGGCGTTTCAGCGGAAGCGAAATAATTCGAGCCTTAAAGTACCTCGACCGATCGGCCGACGTCCCGTTTTCTTATAATCCCAATGCCCTTCGGGATATTCAAGTCCCGGCGATGCCCGACTCGCTTCTAAATGTTGATGATTTTTTGCGGCGCTCCCTTCAAGGCAGCAACCTGGCTTTCGAAATAATCGCGTCGACCTACGTAATCTACAACGCGCAAGACGCACCGGAAACATCTGCCAGGCCCCGAACCAATTACAGCATCACTGGGGTAGTGCGCAGTGCCACCACGCAGGAGGCTTTGCCCTACGCCTACATGGAGATTATTGGAACAAACAATGGAACAGCCACCAATTCGGAAGGGCTTTTTAGTCTGTTGAATATTCCTTCCGATTCCCTGCGATTGCAAGTTACTTATTTGGGTTATCGACGGTTTGTAGCTCGCCTCGATACGCTTCAAACACAGCCCACACTTACTGTGGAGTTGCAACCACTCTCCCGAAACTTGCCATCCGTGCAGGTTACCGCCGAAAACGCCGATCTTGTGCGGGTAGGCCCCTTACCCAGCCAATTCACCATCAACCCGGTAGAACTCTACAAAATTCCATCGCTTGGCGAAACAGATGTATTCAATGCCATACGCAAACTACCTGGGGTACAAAGCGGCGTAGACTCTGGCTCCGGTCTAAAAATACGAGGGGGTGAATCAGATCAAAATCTGGTCTTTTTTGATGGTATTTCCGTCTATCACGTCGATCATTTCTTCGGGTTTTTCTCGGCTTTCAATAGCAATGTTGTAAAGAACATTCAAGTGCGAAAGGGTGGTTTTGGAGCTCGATACGGCGGCCGCTCATCGGGTTTAGTAGATATTACCGGTATAGACGGCAACAAGATAAATCCGCAAATCACCGCAGAGCTAACTTCGCTCAGTGTAAACGTGGTGGGCGAATTACCGATTATTGAAAACAAGGCATCGCTCATAGTAGGTTTCCGCAGATCATTCACCGACATTCTGAATACACAGACCTACCAGAATATCTTCAACAACATTTACAATACCAGTATACCCAACACATCGGAAAATAATACGGATGCTTTTGCAGATGGTAATGCCCCCGATTTCCTGTATTACGATTTTAATGTAAAGTTCAATTTCCAGCCCACCGATGGCGACGATATCGCCCTGAGTTATTACCAAGGCCAGGATAAGCTGCGCTACCAATTTACAGGCACGGTCGACAATCTAACCCGGATCTCGGAAGACGACACCCAATGGGGCAATAGAGGTGGTTCCATAAAATGGGCACATCGATGGTCGAAGCGCTTGTACAGCTATTTCATCTACGGTCAATCGACCTACATGAGCGAGTTGAGTGCCAATGAATCGTACTTCTTTGTGGCCGACAGCAGCTTGGCGAGCAGAATCCTTTATGAGCAGAATACTCGTGTGGACGATCAAACACTGAGACTCGATCAAAGCTTCGAGTTCAACAATGAAAACCGGCTTTTCTTCGGCTATTGGTACACCGCCAATGAGATAAAACTCGAAGCCCAAAACCAAATAAATATTCTACAAGATTCCCTTCAGGAAGGACAGCTGCAAGCAATGTATTCGGAATATGAGTGGAAACGCAAATCGCTAAAAATCAAGGCTGGCCTCAGAGCCAGCTATTACAATACCACGGACAAATGGTATCCTGAACCTAGGCTTTCTGCCACTTACGAAGGGAAGCAAGGCTTTGGGTATAAAGCAGCAGTAGGGCGTTACCACCAAATGGTGAGGCGGCTCAACGAGCGTAGCCTTTACCTCAGCATTCCGGAAACCTGGGCGCTGGCAAACCAAAGTGGCATACCTGTGCTTAGAAGCGACCATTTCATAGCGGGTATATCTAAGCGAATCAATGAATGGGATTTGGATTTAGAGGGATACTTCAAACAAGAAACGGGAGCTATTGAATTTATATTTCCAGAGTTCGGTGTGCCTTCCGGCGATCTTTCTCAATTTGCAGTAGATGGCGACAGACGCATTTTTGGAGCTGATTTAATCGCCAAGCGAAAATTTAATATGCACAGCTTGCTTTTCAATTATGCCTATCTATTGGCGGAATCGCGGTTTGAAAATGAAAACCAGGGTCGCTATTTTCGCAGCAGCGGCTTCTCCGAACACGAGTTTAACCTGCAGTACAACTTCGAAGTAAAGCGGTGGGATTTTTCGCTTGGATTTGTATTAAGCAGCGGATTGCCTTACACGCCCATTTTAGGAACTTTCACCGTAGTATTACCAAACGGCGAAGTACAGCAATTTGTGAGTTTAGCAGCACTGAACTCTGCTAATTTAGAATGGTATCACCGCATGGATCTCTCCGTAAATTACAGCATCAAATTCGATCGCGGTCAGCTCCAAACCGGTTTTTCAATATACAATGTTTACAATAATCGAGCAGTCCGTTTTATCGACTATTTTGAAATACCGCAGGAAGAAAGTGCCCAATTTGATCTTGGTCAGCGCAACGTGCTCTCACTCGGATTTACGCCTTCACTCTTTGTCAAATTTAAATTCTAAGCCATGATTAGACTTGTTTTCATCGTTTCGATTATGCTCCTCGCCGTTAGCTGCGAAGAGGATGCGATTGCACCTCAAGCTGGAAGCTCTTATGTGGTAGAGGCTTACATATATGCCGGCAAGCCAATAGACCACGTAAAAGTGACACATGTGGATCCCAATGGTTCGTGGGTTTCAGAAGCTGTGTACGATGCCGATGTGGAAATTTCGCAAGGAGGGATCACACATCAACTCGGATCCGTTGTAAATTGCCCGGCATGTTACGGTTCATCAGATAGCACTGCCGTATTCGACGCGGGTGATACACTACGGCTGACAATAAAAAAAGGTAATACCGAAATGCGGGCGATAGCTGCCTTTCCACCAGCTATCTCGGGCTTAGTAGCTAGTACGAAATATACCCAATTGGCTTTCCACGATGCCAACGAACCTGTTCTTACGCTCTCTTGGGATGCCATTCCCGGCTATAAATATGCCTTATTTATAAATTCGCTCGAAGAAAATCCGAAACCGATTTGGAGCTCCATCCCACCGCAAGAACATCTCAGCCCCTTTCAGGGCGCGCTCGAGGAGCACAGCGCCGAAATCTTTGTGGAACACCTGAGCACTTTTGGCATCAATGAAATCTATGTTACGGCAGTTTCAAGTTCATACGCTTCATTCATTCGTAGGTCTAATGTGCCTAATGCCGGTGTACCCTTCGGAAATATTGAAAACGGTGAGGGCATTTTTGCGGCCTTCAATGGCAGCGCAGTTTCTCTTTTGGTGGAGTAAGCGGTAGTAAGTAGGGTAAACATTTTAATAGGTGTATTGGGTGTGACTTTCCGAAAGAAAGTTAGAAAATACGACCTGTGAATACCGATACATTACTTGAAGAAAAATTGCGTGCCTGCTTGCATGCTGATCGCTTGCCCTTTCACCTTGATTTAATGGCTGCTCGAGCGGCTTTAGAAATCAAGCTAAACGCATCATCCAGCGCAACGGCCATTAAAACCAGATACTTCTCACCTGCACTTAAGTGGGTGGCTTCAGCAGCGGCCGTTCTGATAGCAGCTTTTACAGCTTACAATATTGCCGAAGTGTCGTTTCCGAAAAGCAATGTCGTTAGTACAATTTCCCTCCCCGATGGGTCGAGCATTCAGATAGCACCGTCCACCGTTGGTGGTTTCAATCGAGTATCTTGGTTATTCAGTCGCGCAGTTTATCTCGATGAAGGCCGCGCATTTTTTGAAGTTCAGAAAGGAAAGAAATTTACCGTTGTAAGCCCGCAAGGTAGCGTGGCCGTGCTGGGTACATCTTTTGATATTACGGCTAATGCCTCTTCTTACCGCGTGAGCTGTAAAACGGGTAAAGTTGCCGTGACCAGCGCCGATGGCTTAGAGAAATTCACACTCACTCCCGGGGAATACACCGCCTTAAATGGCGATGATTGGATCCTTGGCGCCTACACCCCAGACTTGGCTGATGCGTGGATCAGCGGCACCTATAACTTTGAGAATACCGAAGTGCGCGAAGTATTTCAAACGCTCGGATCCGCTTTCGGATACGCCGTCGACATGCCAAATACCTTGGTCAAATCGCCTTATACAGGTTCTTTTGCCACTACTCAGAATTTAAACGACATTCTTCGAATTGTTTGCAAGCCTTCGGGTTTGAATTACCAAATCGATGAAGGTCGAAAAACCATAATGATCACTAATAATTAAGCCTATGCTCAAAGACTTCAACAAAACAAGAATGAACGTTCCGAAAGTCGGCGTTTATTGCGGAACGACACCGCTTTGGGATGAATTTTACGTGAAATCCCAAAACAGGAAATTCAAGAATAAGTGGGATAAAATAAAAGCCGAAGGCCGAAAGTAAGTCGGTTCAAATCGCTACCTACTCACCTGATGATTTCGCCCTCAAGCGTGCTACATGCTTTAGGGGAATGATTCAGTAGATTGTATTGTAAACAGATTCTTAGTAGTTCAGGAATTGTTTTTTGGTTTGGAGCCCGATCTTAGGATCGGGCTTTTTTTATGCCTTCAAGTCCGCCACAATGCGTCCTACAGTTTCACCAGCGAAAATCTCGTCGATGTAATGCGGAATTTCTTCCAAACCAACTACGTGGTGCAGTCGATCTATGTGCTCCGGCTTCCAATCTTTGCTCAGTTTTTCCCATACATCCATTCGGTTCTTCATCGCAGCTTCTGCACTATCTACGCCTAGAAGATTTACACCGTTGAGTATGAAAGGAAAGACGGTGGTATGAAGCGAAGAACTCCCAACAAGGCCGCAAACAGCCACATTTCCATTGCGCTGGGTAGCTTTTAAAATTCCGGCCAGCGTTTGCCCACCTACTGTATCTATGGCTCCCGCCCATCTACCCGCGAGTAGCGGCTTATCTCCGGTATCGCTTAGCTCCGATCGATTGATGCACCGCTTGGCTCCAATTTGGGTCAACCAGGCGTATTGCTCTTGCTTTCCGCTGGAAGCAATGACACGATATCCCGCTTTTTTCAATATAGCAACAGCCATAGTGCCGACTCCTCCGCTCGCGCCGCTCACCAAGACTTCTCCATTCTCCGGTTTTTGGCCATTTAATTCCAATTTTTGCAGGGCAAGAGCTGCGGTAAAGCCGGCTGTTCCTAATGCCATCGCTTCGCGCAAGTTCAAGCCTGAAGGCAAGGGTACCACCCAAGATGCGGGAACAGAAATATATTCCGCAAAGCCACCTTTGGTGTTCATCCCCAAATCGTACGAAGTGACTATTACTTGGTCGCCCGGGGCGAAAGCCAGGTTGCCAGATTGCTCAACGGTGCCCGCCGCATCTACACCAGGAGTGTGCGGATAATGTTTACTCACCCCCTTATTTCCGCGAGCCGAAAGGGCATCTTTGTAATTCAACCCGGCATAGGCAACGCGAACAAGCACTTCGCCTTCCGGCAAAAAAGAAAAGGGTACATTTTCTACCTGCTTGGAAAATTTTCCTTCTGATTCGCGTATTACTAATGCGCTATAAGATTCCATATCAGTCTATGGTAGCAATACATTTCAACTCAATGGCAATCGGGGTGGGGAGGCAATTTATCTCTACCGTAGTGCGACAAGGCAAATTGTCTTTAAAATACTCGGCGTAAATACGATTGTATGTTGGGAAATCGTCCTTCATATTGGTGAGAAATACGGTAACGTCCACCAGGCGATCCCAGGAAGAACCGGATGCTTCCAATATAAGCCGGACATTCTTAAAAACCGCATGACATTGGGTCGCGATATCGTATCCCAAAATCTCACCCGTTTCATTGACCTCTACACCGGGAATTTTCTTCTGCCCTTTTTCGCGCGGCCCAACCCCGCTTAAAAAAAGCAAATTGCCCACCTTTCGGGCGTGCGGATAAAGCCCCACCGGTTCGGGAGCCTGATCGGAATTGAGTACGCTGCTGTTTGCATTCATATCGTGAAACTAAAGATTTCAATTGAATTCATTCAAATTCTGTCCGCCGAAACCAAGATACGCCTACCTTGTTGTCTTCATATGGCATTACTAACTTTTTCCGAAAGTGGGATTTATTGCGCCAAAGCCGATTTCTACATAGACCCTTGGCGGCCAGTAAAGCGCGCATTGATCACCCATGCCCACGCCGACCATTCCCGCTACGGCATGCAGCAATACCTTGCCCACCACCACAGCGTACCGGTTATGAAATTGCGGCTTGGCGACATAAGCGTGGAAGGTATAGAATATGGTGAAGTGATTCAAATAAAAGGGATAGACGTTAGCTTTCATCCAGCGGGTCACGCGCCAGGCTCTGCGCAAATACGCGTTGCCGATGGATCGGAAATATGGGTGGTCTCCGGCGATTATAAGCTCGTGAATGATGGGCTGAGCGCCGCATTCGAACCCGTAAGTTGCACTCATTTCGTTACAGAATCGACCTTCGGGCTACCCGTATTCAAGTGGCAGGAGCAAGAAATAGTCCAACAATCGATCAATGATTGGTGGGCAACAAACAAAGCAAACGGGCTAAATTCCGTGATATTGGGTTATTCTTTCGGGAAAGCGCAGCGACTTATGCAGATGCTCAACCCAGAAATCGGCGAAATATTTCTGCATGGCGCCATAGCCAATACCAACGAAGCATTGGAGTCTGTGGGCTACTCTTTTCCAGAAAATGAGCGCGTAACCCGCGAAATCGACAAGGCCAGATACAAGGGAGCCATGATCGTAGCCCCGCCTTCTGCGCTCGGAAGCCCGTGGCTTCGACAATTCAAACCCTACCAAGTGGGCTCAGCTTCGGGCTGGATGGCACTGCGCGGCGCAAGGCGACGACGCAATGTGGATCGCGGCTTTGTGCTTTCCGACCATGCCGATTGGGATGAACTCAATACGGCCGTAGCTGCTACGGGCGCCGAGCACATATATGTAACACATGGTTATTCCACCGTTTTCTCGAAATGGCTTAACAGTCAGGGCTTCAAAGCCCAAGTGGTAGAAACCGAATTTGAAGGCGAACTCCAAGAAATAGGCGAGGCCAAAAGCAAAGAAATCGAAACCGAATGAAGCACTTCGCCGCTCTTATCAATGCGTTGGACTCCACCACAAAAACTAATGAGAAATTGGCGGCTTTAGTGCGCTACCTGGAAGTTGCCACCCCTGGCGACAGCCTTTGGGCGGTGGCTTTACTCACAGGCAAGCGCCCCCGCCGACCTGTGAATACCCGGCTCATGCGCGAGTGGGCCGCAGAGCTTTCGGGTTTACCCAATTGGCTTTTCGAAGAATCCTATTTTATCGTCGGCGATTTAGCCGAAACCGTTGCCCTCGTGCTTCCGCCGGCTCCTGACCTCCAAGAGCGAAGCTTTACTCAGCGCATGGAAGAGCTTGGAAAGCTCCGAAAAATGGAAGAAACCGCAGTGAAGGAGTACATTCAAAACGCTTGGATGGAGATGGATCGAAGCGAGCGGTTCGTTTTTAATAAGTTGATTACCGGGGGTTTTCGGATCGGTGTTTCTCAAAAACTAATGGTACGGGCTTTAGCCAAGCACCTCGATGTAGATGAAAACATACTTGCCCACCGGTTGATGGGCGATTGGTCGCCAACCGGGCAAACCTTCGATGAGCTCTTACTCACCGAAGATCCGGGCGATATGCGCTCCAAGCCTTATCCATTTTACCTGGCTTACCCCTTGGAGCAGAATCCGGAAGAACTGGGGCCAATTGAACAATGGCAAGTGGAATGGAAATGGGATGGAATACGTGGGCAACTTATTCGCCGGAAGGCCGAAACCTATGTGTGGAGCCGGGGTGAAGAATTGGTGACCGATCAATATCCCGAATTAATCGAACTCGGTAGCGCATTGCCGATCGACTGCGTAATAGATGGAGAAATTATGGCTTTTGCGAAAGGACGACCCCTCCCCTTTTCGGCGCTTCAGAAGCGGCTCGGCAGAAAAACGCTTAGCAAGGCCGTGCTCCAGGCCTCGCCCGTTAAGCTTATTGCCTATGATCTCTTGGAGCTGGAAGGAAGAGATTTACGCGAAACCCCATTGGCCGAAAGGCGAAACCTGCTCGAAAAGCTCATCAAAGATGCCCCAACAGACTTGCTGCTACTCAGCACGGAAGTTAATACTACATCGTGGTCAGAATTGGCCGCCATTCGCGAAAAAAGCAGGGAAAAATTGGCAGAGGGGCTCATGCTCAAACGCAGAACCAGCACTTACAAGGTTGGCCGAAAAAGAGGCGATTGGTGGAAATGGAAAGTGGATCCACTTGCTATCGATGCCGTGATGATCTATGCCATGCGCGGCCATGGCCGGCGCGCCAATCTTTACACCGATTACACTTTTGCCGTGTGGGATGGTAGCGAATTGGTGCCTTTCGCGAAAGCATACAGCGGGCTTACCGACAAGGAGATTACCGAAGTAGATCGCTACGTGAAGAAAAATACCATCGAACGCTTTGGTCCTGTGCGCAGCGTAAAACCCGAATTAGTTTTTGAAATAGGGTTCGAGGGGATTGCCGAAAGCAGCCGCCACAAATCGGGTATTGCCCTGCGCTTTCCGAGGATACTGCGCTGGCGAAAGGATAAACCAATCGACGAAGCAAACAGCTTGGATGATCTCAAGTCGATGCTCAACCAGTTCAACGCTGGCGGAAACGCGACAGACTCAACGCAATAAGCCCGAAGGCGAAGCAACCAAATGTAAAATAAATGAGCGTATATGCTTCAGGGTAATGTGCAAGCTTCAAGTAAATTGCCGCGATCAAAGTCACCTTTCCAATAAAATATGCCCATTCGAACAAGGCACGCCGGGCACGACTGAAAAAATTAATGCCCGTAATAACCAAAAGCAAGAATAGACCGATTAAAAGTGCCGTATTCGTTCCTGGCCATTCCGCCACATCGGCTACGAAAGAATAGATGAGAAATGCGATACTCACGCCATAAGTAGCCGAAAACCATTTATTTGGTTTCGAATTGGGCGTTTGGTAGTCGATGATTTCTTCGTCCATAGGGTCCAAGGTCGGCAATTCTATGGTGCCATAGCTGTTTGATGTTTCGGCAATCGATCAAGAGACAACTGCACGATGTTTTCAGCGTCTAAGGAGTACCCTTAACTCCAATCCAACCGCAATGACCACCCTCCGTGCTGCTTTTCTTTTGCTGGCGATTCAATCGTCGTTTTGGGCAATTGGCCAATGTAATTCTAACGCTTTTGTGGGAATATCTCCGCAGGCCGCAAACGGCACTTACGCTTCCGGTCACACTGCTACTATTTGTGCGGCAGTGCTAGGTAGCAGCCAACTGAACGGAAGTAAAATCAATGGCTTCGAGTTCTTGCTCCCAGACGGTTGGGATGCATCTACCATCAATCCAATTACGCCTCCCAGCCCCTGCGGCAATAACCCCGGTCAATGGGTTTATCTGGACAACCTCACGTGCGCGGGTGGCAGCTACGGCCCCGGATTCTATTTTGATGGAGCAAGTAATGCATCCACCGATCCCTGCACCAACGAAAACGATGGTTGTACGAGCCAGGGCTATATGTGGAATTTTTGTTTCGAAATTACCACCCGAACAGATTGCACCAGTGGGTCAGCTTTAGATGGATCAAGTCTCACACCGGGAATTCGAATTTTAGGAGAAAGCGAATTGAACGGAGCCGACGTGCCGCCGCTTTGCGGAAATGGAAATGGCCTTACGGCTTATTCTAATTTCTCGGTTACCTTCCAATGTTGCGAAGTGCAGGCGGGCAGCAGTCCTGCTCCGGCCACCAATTGCAGTGTCGGTGAAGTCTGTTTAATCGATTTGCTCGAAGGCAATCCTTCTTCAGGCGGGGTTTGGACCCTACCTGCCGGCGATACGATACCAAATTGCATGGAAGGGCCAGTATTGCCCGGAACTTACACTTACACTTTAACAGGCGTTTCGGGCTGCATTTCAACAGCACAAGTGATAATCGAATCGAGCGATCTCGGCATAGTCCAGAATATACCGTATTGCGGCGCCAATCCGATTGCTCTGAGCAGCATCTTGACTACTGGCGGCAATCCGCTAAACGTTATGGCCTGGTATTACCCCGGTTATCCAGATGTGATAAATGAAGTGCCGAGCGGAATTGTGAATCCACAAAGTGATTCGAGTGGTGTTTTTACAGCGCTCATTTTAACAGCTAATGGATGTACCACCTTGGCTCAAATCAATTTGACACTTGGAAATACCTCTAGCGGGAATAGTTTTTTATCTGTTGTCGCGCGCTGTTCATCGAGTGAGCCGTTTACACCGATCAGCTACTATTCCGATCCTGATTTCTTGGGCGGAAGCTGGATCATTTATAATCAAAACTGGGGTTTCTTGAGTTTCGTACCAAATAGTCAAACCTCCGGTTTTCAACTTTTACTCAACGTCAGTAATCCCGCTACCTATTATTTCGTGCACGTTTTCGGATCGCCTCCATGCTCTCCGATCATTGATACCCTGCAAGTGGATGCCTATCCCGCAGTGAATGCCGGTTCCGATCAAAGCTTTACCTTTTGCCAGCAGGAAGGAGAGATTAATCTCTTCAATCTCCTTCCGACGGGTGTGAGCGATAATGGCTCCTGGAGCTTGGAACCACTTGACATTGCCTTTCCCGGTGGGCTTTTCGATTTGAATGTTTACGCGAGTGAAAGCCCGATCGAGATGACCTACACGCTCAATGGAAGCAATGGGATTTGCAGCGATCAGGCGATATACCATATCGATATTGAGCCATCTTCGATTACTTTGTCGCCGATTACGGTTTGTACCACAGGACTTGCCATCGGCCTGCTCGACGCCTTTTTTCCATACACAGTATACTATCCTGGAGGAATATTCATAGGGCCATCTGGTTCGGTTTTTAATGGTGTACTGCAATTTAACCCGTCAACCGATCCGAGTGGACTCCTTACCTACGTTTTTCCTGGCAACTGTGGAATAGTGTCGTTTTTTAGATCTTTCACCGTAGTAAATGAATTCAACGCTGGCCTTGATTCTCAGTTTACTTCCTGCCAAGCTCAAGGTATTTTAGACCTCAACAGCCTGCTCGACGCGAATGCTCAGTCCGGTGGATCATGGTCGCCTACAGATCTCATCAATGTTGAAGCCTCCGCTTCAGGTATTTACAGCTATACCCTTTCACACCCGGGTTGTGCGCCCGATCAAGCTAACTTCAGTGTGGACATCCAGTCGGCTCTGGAAGCGGTAAATATCGTAGTGAATTGCACCTCCCCTAATTTTTACACCGTAAGCTTCCAGATTCAAGGCGGTCAGCCCCCCTATGTTGTAAATGGTATGCCCGATTTTGGTGGAACTTTTACCAGTAGCCAAATTCCCGCTGGAGTGCCCTACAGCTTTTCCATCTCCGGTACGAGTCAATGTCCTGGTGCCGTCGTTACCGGTAATGCGCCGAATTGTGTTTGCGTTGTTTCTGCAAGCTTTGCACCTGTCGACACGGTGTTGTGCAGCGTTCAAACAGTAGAACTGGATGTTCTGCTCACGGGCTTTCCACC
Organism: Flavobacteriales bacterium; assembly: GCA_038321615.1. Classification (GTDB taxonomy): domain Bacteria; phylum Bacteroidota; class Bacteroidia; order Flavobacteriales_D; family Cryomorphaceae; genus JBBQFC01. The sequence continues at coordinate 24,233 of JBBQFC010000023.1, forward strand.
ATTCGATTTGACGTATTCGCAAAACGGCGATCCTGTATCTGTTACTGGAATAAGCAGCAACACGTTCACAATCAATTTCGAAGCAACAAATAATTCCTACGTCGAACTCATAAGTGTATCTAATGGCTTTTGCTCGGCTATGGCCGCCGGTGGTCTGGCTTTTCACATTGCTGACGATCCTGTTACAACCGATTTAGGGATTGTCCAAACCTTAATCTACTGCCTGGAGTCACCCGTTTCTATTTCAGCCTTGCTATCTCCAGCAAATGCGCTGCCTGTTGGAGCCATTTGGCAGGGACCCGCCGGAAACATTTTAGCCGATGGAATGATAAATCCAACTTTAGATTCATCGGGTGTTTATACCGCCGCTTACAACGATCAGCTCGGTTGCCCTTACACTCAAAGCGTGGAGCTATATTTCAACGGTGGGACAGCTCAAAATGCTTCTGCTGCCGTCTGCATAAATTCGGGAAATATTTGTCCCTTTAGTATTCTGCAAGAAGCAAATCCTTCCATAGCGCTATACGAGGGCGGCCAATGGATTCTTTATGGCTCCAATTATCAATTTCTCATGTTTTCTTCTGATTGGGATAATTGTTCATGGTCAAATCATCTCGGAGACATTATTGATAGCACCACCTTTCACTTCCTTTATTTCTTGGGCTCCCCTCCCTGCACCACCGTGATCGACACGCTTTCATTAACAATTAGCCCAACCATCGACCAGGTGATTTCGATGGAGGAAAGTCTATGTGGTGATAATACCTTATTCGATTTGAATGCTCTTCTGCCCAGCGGTATCGAACCTGATTTGGGTTGGATAGGAGCAAGTCAAATAACTTTAGATCCAAGTGAATCTGGCATATACAATTATCAGGCACAGAGTGGCTGTGGCAATGATTTGTATCAATTCGACGTCATCATTTCTGCACCGGCAATCCTTCAAAATATTTCAGTGCTCTGTTTAGACGATCCCACCCAGTATACTTTGAGCTTCGATATAGCTGGGGGTAGTCCGCCATATGAAGTAGATGCAGAAGGCGAGTTGAATGGTAACTCTTTTACGACTTCTGCCATTTCCGTGCTCGACTCGGCTATAATATCCCTAAGTGACAATGGCCCTTGCCCGGCGCAGATTTTTACTTTTGCCGCCAATGATACTGATGGCGACGGCGTATGCGATGAAGGCGAAATAGCGGGTTGCCAAGATCCTGTTGCCCTCAATTACAATCCGCTCGCCACAAATCCAGGAATGTGTTTTTACGGGTTCACAGGTTTAGTTACTGGCTTCGTTTCCAACGATTCGGCTCCACTGATGATTGGTATGGAAAACTCGGTTTTCGATGCAGGTCATCCTTTTACAATCGCTCCCAATCCCGTGCGGAGTGGTGAGCTTGTTTGGATAGAATTGGAGGGTTTGGCGGAAGCCGTTTTACAAATAGCAATCTACGATATGTCGCATAGACTGGTAGTACTTCACAATTATTCAACTGTGAATTCAGGCCGAATACCCCTTACCATTCCAACCGATTTGGCTAGTGGGATTTACGCCGTAGGAGTGTTCCAGTCGGATGATGTATCGTTCAAAAAGATAATGGTGACGCGATAAAGCGCAGCGACTACCTCCCCGGATTCAAGTTTGCTTTGAGATATTCCCGATTCATTCGGGCGATATTTTCGAGGGAAATTCCTTTCGGACATTCCGCTTCGCACGCCCCTGTTACGGTGCAGTTTCCAAAACCTTCCTTGTCCATTTGGCTCACCATGTTCTGCACCCGATCTGGCGCCTCTACTTCGCCTTGAGGTAGAAGGGCGAGCTGCGAAACTTTAGCGGAGACAAAGAGCATAGCGGACGCATTTTTACAAGCCGCTACACAAGCGCCGCAACCGATACAGGTAGCTGAATCAAAGGCGCGATCGGCATCTTCTTTTGGAATGGGAATAGCATTTGCGTCGAGGGTATTTCCGCTGGTATTTACAGAAACATACCCCCCCGATTGAATAATGCGGTCGAAGGCCGAACGATCGACAACCAAGTCTTTGATAATTGGGAAAGCGGCTGCGCGCCAAGGCTCGATGTAAATCGTCTCGCCATCTTTAAACTGCCGCATGTGGAGCTGGCAAGTAGTAGTCAGCTTTTGCGGGCCGTGAGGTTGTCCATTTATGTAGATGCTGCACGAACCGCAGATTCCTTCCCGGCAATCGTGATCGAAGGCTACGGGGTCGTCGCCCTTGCTGATCAAACTTTCATTGAGCACATCGAGCATCTCCAGAAACGACATGTCGGGACTAATATCTGCTATTGGATATTCCACCATTTTGCCAGTGCTCTGCGGCCCTTTCTGCCTCCAAACTTTCAACTTCAAATTCAAATTCATAACATTTCCTTTTTACTTGTAACTTCTTGTTTTTACTTCGATCGCCTCGTAAACCAAATCTTCTTTGTGCAATATCGCGTTTCCGGGTTCACCGGTATATTCGTAGCAACTCACAAATTTGTAATTCTCGTCATCGCGCAGGGCTTCTCCATCGGGCGCGCGGTATTCTTCCCGAAAGTGTCCGCCGCAAGATTCTTTGCGCTCAAAAGCATCGAGACACATAAGCTCGCCTAACTCTAAGAAATCAGCTACCCGACCTGCTTTCTCCAGTTCTGCATTTAGTTCATTGAATTCGCCTGGTACCCGCACATCTCTCCAGAACTCTTCGCGTAGAGCCTTAATTTCGGCCATTGCCTTTTGCAAGCCTTCGGCATTGCGCGACATTCCACATTCATTCCACATGATTCGGCCTAGCTTTTTATGGAAATAATCCACCGATTTTGAACCCTTGATACCGAGCAATCGGCGCAGTGTATCAGTGGCGTTTTTTTCCGCTTCATCAAAAGCTGCTGAGTCCGTTGAGATTTTTCCGGTTCGAATATCATCAGAGAGGTAATCACCGATGGTGTAAGGCAGTACAAAATACCCGTCGGCCAAGCCCTGCATTAAAGCGGAGGCTCCAAGCCTGTTTGCTCCATGTTCGCTAAAATTAGCTTCCCCACAGGCAAAACATCCCGGTATGGTAGTCATGAGATTGTAATCCACCCAAAGGCCGCCCATGGTGTAATGCACGGCGGGGTATATCATCATTGGAGTTTTATATGGATTCTCGTCGATGATCTTCTCGTACATTTCAAAAAGGTTACCGTATTTCGCCTCGATCACTTTTGTTCCAAGGTCTTTGATCTTCGCGTCGCTCGGGTTTTCAACACCATGGATCGAAGCTTCGGTTTTCCCATATCGCATTATAGCCGCCGAAAAATCGAGATATACTGCTTCGCCGGTCTTATTTACGCCAAATCCAGCATCGCAGCAATCTTTGGCCGCCCGAGAGGCTACATCGCGCGGCACCAAGTTTCCAAAAGCAGGATATCTGCGTTCAAGGAAATAATCCCGTTCTTGTTCGGTGAGATCTATGGCCTTCTTTTTGCCTTCACGAATGGCTTTGGCATCTTCGAGTTTTGCCGGAACCCAAATACGTCCATCGTTTCGAAGTGACTCAGACATAAGGGTGAGTTTCGACTGATGGTCGCCGGAAACAGGAATACACGTGGGGTGAATTTGGGTAAAACAAGGATTTGAAAAATAAGCACCCCGTCGGTGAGCTTTCCAGGCTGCGGTAACGTTCGAACCCATGGCATTGGTCGATAGATAGAATACATTGCCATAACCACCGGTACAAAGCACCACTGCGTGGCCAGCAAAGCGCTCGATTTTTCCGCTAACCAAATTTCGTGCGATAATGCCCCGGGCTTTACCATCTACAATTACCAAATCGACCATCTCGTGGCGGTTGTACATTTGGATTTTTCCTTTGGCTATCTGTCGCGACATGGCCGAATAGGCTCCGAGCAAGAGCTGTTGACCCGTTTGGCCTTTGGCGTAAAACGTCCTTGAAACCTGCACTCCACCGAAGGAACGATTATCGAGTAGCCCTCCATAATCGCGCGCGAATGGCACGCCCTGAGCTACACATTGATCAATGATGCTGGTAGAAACCTCTGCCAATCGATACACATTTGCTTCCCGAGAGCGGTAATCGCCACCTTTTACGGTATCATAAAACAAGCGGTACACACTATCACCATCATTTTGGTAATTCTTGGCTGCGTTTATTCCACCCTGAGCGGCTATACTATGCGCCCTGCGGGGTGAGTCTTGGAAACAGAAAGCTTTTACATTATAGCCCATCTCTGCAAGTGAAGCTGCAGCTGAAGCGCCGGCCAACCCGGTGCCAATCACCAATACGTCGATGGATCGCTTATTGGCTGGATTAACCAAATTCACATGATTCTTGTGGTTCGTCCACTTTTGATCAATGGAACCTGAAGGTATTTTAGCGTCGAGCTTAGTCATGGTAAGACTGTGTTAAGCTGTGAAATGAATGTAGAGCGGTATGCTCGCAAAAGCTGCGGGAACAAGCACTGCAAAGGCATAACCGGCAACCCGGATAGCTTGTTCAATCTTTGGCGTTTTCAAACCAAGCGAAGAAAATGCTGAACTAAACCCGTGGTAGAGGTGGAATCCTACTGCGGTCATAGCCAACGAGTACCCCAGCGTGTAAACCAAACCAATCTGTGGATCGGTAAAAGCGGCAATTACTACAGTGTATAAGTCCTTATTTCCTGCGCTATCCATTGGGATTGCTCCAAAATGCATGACGTACCAAAAATTGCTCATGTGAACAATAATGAACACCAAGATAATCGTTCCTAAAATTCCCATATTTCTGGATGTCCAATGGGAGTTTGCGCTTGGCTTTGAATAGGTGTAATTTGTCGGCCGCGCCTTCTTGTTTTGAATAGTCAGCAGCACGCCATCGATTGCGTGAAAGAGTATGCTGATGTAAGTAACGTAGCTCAGAATTTTTACAACCGGATTGGAGGTCATGAATTTGGCGTAAGCATTGAATTGCAATAGTCCTTCTTCACCAGGTATAAAGAGTTGAAAATTTCCTAAAAGATGACCGATTAAGAAAAGACAGAGAAAAAGGCCTGTAAAGGCCATCCAGTATTTCTTGGCCAAACTCGAGGACAGAATTGCAGACTTGCTCATAAATTTTCGTTAGATATTCCTGACTTTTTGAGCCACAAATGTAGAACACAAGCGCCTACAAACAGATATTTTACGCAATTTATTCTCATTCTTTACACAAATCCATCCAGATTGTTAAACCCTATTCCCATTAGAAAGTTTATTTTCGGGCCAAAGAATAAACCCATGCGCTACCACCCTATTTCCGCTTCGACTTATGTGAATCACCGCAAATTATTAGCTGCGGAATTGCCGTCTAAGGCTATTGCTATCATTCATTCAAACGATATAATGCCAACCAATGCAGATGGTACAATGCCCTTCAGGCAAAACAATGATTTGCTCTACCTATGCGGTATTGATCAGGAAGAAACGGTGCTCTTACTATTTCCAGATGCTACCAATCCAGCCCATCGGGAGATTCTATTTGTGAAGGAGACCAGTGCAGAAATAGCCATATGGGAAGGCGAAAAGTTTAGTAAGGAAGGCGCAGAAAAACACTCTGGAGTAGCTACAGTGATGTGGGTGGATCAATATGAATCGATGATCCAAATGCTCATCCCCGAATCCCTGCACGTATTCCTTACAAGCAACGAGCATTTGCGCCAGCACAATGAAGCGGAGACCCGCGAAATGCGCAAGGGTGCCGAGCTTCGGCAGAAATATCCGCTTTACCATTATCAACGGCTTGCGCCGATTATGCATCGGCTCCGATCGATTAAATCGCGCGAGGAGATTGACCAAGTGCAACATGCCTGCAAAATTACTGAAAGCGGTTTCAGAAGGGTTCTGAAAGCAATAAAACCCGGAATTATGGAGTATGAAATCGAAGCAGAGTATCTGCACGACTTTGTGCGCAAAGGTTCCCGCGGGTTTGCCTACACTCCAATCATAGCTTCAGGCTTCAACGCATGTGTGCTGCATTATATTGAGAATAACAAGGCGTGCGAAGCGGGCGACGTAATATTAATGGATGTAGGCGCCGAATACGGTAACTACGCCAGCGACATGACCCGCTGTGTGCCAGTAAGTGGGAAATTCACTTCCAGACAAAAAGATGTGTACAATGCCGTGCTGCGGGTAATGCGCGGAGCACAGAAATTGCTCAAGCCTGGGGTAATGCTCTCTAAATATCACAGTCAGGTGGGAGTTTTGATGCAAGAAGAATTAGTGAAATTGGGCCTTTTGACTTCAAGCGATATAGAGAACCAAGACTCGGCCAAACCTGCGTACAAGAAATATTTTATGCACGGAACGTCGCATTTCTTGGGGCTTGATGTGCATGATGTCGGCCTTTGGCATGAGCCAATTCAAGCCGGGATGATTTTCACAGTAGAACCTGGTATTTATATCCGGGAAGAGAAGCTGGGTATTCGGTTGGAGAACGATATCCTGATTACCGAGAACGGATTTATTGACCTTATGGCCAGTATCCCTATTGAAGCTGACGATATAGAGGCTCTAATGGCTTAGCGATTAACGGAGAATTTCCGGCTTATCACCTGGTCGCCGTCTAAAATGAGGAAGATGTAATGGCTATTGTCAAGTTCACTTACTGGTATGGTGCTATCATCCGAATCCAACTTGCCAGTTTTAACGATTCGGCCGCTTAAATCGCAAATGTCAAAAATCGTGCGATCTGTGCGACGGCTATACCCTACAATCAATTTTGCCTTTGACGTATCGAAATCTAAAGCTATAAGTTCTTCTGTTTTAATCATGACCGCGTGTTATTCTACATCCTTTCAGGAGTAGCTAATTTACGGCAGAGATTTCGAGCCGTTGCATTTCACGGCAACCTTTAAGACGAAGGACATGAATGACTGGATTAAGGTAACTATCTAAAAGATGAAAAGGCGACTTTCGTCGCCCGTTCACAACCTTCACATGAAAAAAGAAAAGAAAATGGGCTTATCTGTCAACGAAGATCCATCGCAAATCGATGAGTTCTGTTATGGATGTCGAATTATTTGGAAGTATAGATGCTATCATAATCTTGGTGGTTTTTAATTCTTAACATGAATTTAGCTCATCTACAGAGGTATAAAGGCTCGAAACCAAGGATAGGTCAAAATGAATCGATAAACGGAAGGTAAATCCAAGGATCAAAACTTACATTTGGGCTATGCCGAAAGCCGCCATTCGCGCGATCATTGTTGACGACGAGCACCTTGCCCGAGAAAATCTCCGCTTCATGCTGGCAGATTTTTGCCCCGAAATAGAAGTAATAGGAGTAGCCGATGGAGTAGATTCGGCGGAAGCCCTCTTTAAAGCCCAAAGGCCGGATCTCGTATTTCTCGACATCCGGATGCCTTCGGGATCGGAAGGCTTCGAACTCATCAGGCGACTTTCCGAGTACCAATATTATGTGGTGTTTGTAACGGCATTTAAAGAGTACGCAGTAGAGGCTTTCGAAAGCAGAGCATTACATTATATTTTAAAGCCCATTGACGAGCACGACCTGATCGAAACGGTAAAACGCATCAAACCCAGTGGCAATGATTCGGGCTACTCCGACCAACTGGCGATATATGCTGAAAATCTTCGAAAAATTGAAGCCGACATTGCCATAGCCGGAAACACAAGTCGGATTGCGATTGCGCACAGCAAAGGGGTGAAGGTGGTAGAAACCAATAAGATTGTGAGGCTTGAAGGAAGCGGGAATTGCAGCATCCTGCATTTCAAAGACAAAAGTGAATTTCTGGACACGCGAAGCTTAAAGCACTATGAAGGAATATTACCCGATTGGTTTTTTAGAATTCATAAATCGCATATTGTGAATTTGTACGAAGTATTGGAAGTGATGCATAGCGAAGGCCTCAGCGTGGCTTTAAAACAAGGCGCTGAAATACCACTGGCGAGAGAGCGAAAGAAGCTTTTATTAGAGAAACTGGCATTATTGCGGTAAAAACTTGGTTAGCGGCGCTTCACAAGGTTAAAAGCCCCGTTGGTACAATCGGTAAAATTTTAACAGTGGGTAACACTAAATTAGTGCTAAAGCTCCACCACTATGAAAGCCCTAATTATCGACGACGAGCATTTATGCCGTGAAAATCTGCGCATGCTTATTGAATCTTATTGCCCCGCCATTCATGAATCTGCGTCGGCAGTAAATGCCAGCGATGCACGCAAACAACTCAGTATTTTCCAACCCGATATTCTATTTTTAGATGTAAAAATGCCCGGCGAAAATGGATTCGATTTTCTGGCAAGCTTAGGCGATCATCCTTACTCGGTGATATTTACTACGGCTCATAGCGAATTTGCCCTTCCCGCCTTGAAAGCAGAAGCTCTCGACTATTTGGAAAAACCGGTAAACATTGACGATTTACAAAAAGCCGTCAAGAAACTCGATAAGCGCCGGCAGCTCAATGCAATTGAAGATCACATAAAAATTGCCCAGAACAAAACTCAACCTGGCACCGGAAACGAGAAAATCGCCATAGCGATGCGGGAAGGTTTCGAGATAATTTCGTTCAACGAAATAATTCACCTAGAGGCATCGGAGAGTTATACCACCTTTTACCTCGGCAATGGCAAACGGATAATTAGCAGCAAAAATATAAAGGTGTACGAAGACCGATTAGACCCCGCAGTTTTCTTCCGAATTCACAAATCGCATATTATTAATGTGCGCAATCACCTTACCGGCTTCAACCGAAGAGATGGAAACAGCGCTGTGATGTCAAATGGAAAAATGATCCCCATTTCTCGTCGTAAATTGCAGCAGTTTTTAGACCTAATTACTGGTATGTGAATCTTAGAATAATCGCTGTTACAGTCGGCCTTATTGGCTCGGCATCTATATGCTTCGGGCAGCAATCGCCTTTCATAGCCTACACCACGCAAGATGGATTAGCCCAATCGCAAATAAGGGCTATACAACAAGATCACCAAGGCTATCTTTGGGTAGGTAGCTTAGGTGGGTTAAGCCGGTTTGACGGGATCTCTTTTGTAAATTATTCAAGCCAGGACGGGCTTATTTCGAATAAAGTAAATTGCCTTCACTTGGGGAATAAGCACCTTTGGGTAGGTACCACCGGAGGTATTTCGAAGTTGGAAGGCAACAGCTTAAAACCAATTTCTCTCCCCGATCGATTCGTGCGCAGCGAAGTGCTCGACATTGTGGAATCGAGCAACGGCGCATTGTGGATTGCATTAAATGGCGATGGATTGTTGCGGTACGAAGACGACAAATTTCATGCTTACGGAACAGACGAAGGTCTTATCGATTTATTTATCCGCTCCATCGAAATAGACCCTATCGGTAATCTATGGGTCGGCAGCAAATCTGGGGTGACCACCTACGATGGGAAAACATTCTCAAGCCCCACGAAGTTCAAATCACTCAGCGTAAGCGATCTTCACCGCCTGACCACTGGCGAGATGCTCATTTGCACATTCGGCAATGGGGTAATCCGCGTAAATGCATCAGATACCACGCAATACTTAGCCGAACAGGGATTAGAAAGCAACCATATAAGGTACGCCGTAGAGCTGAATAAGGATGAGATTTGGCTGGGGTCGAGAAAAGGCTTGGTGAGATGGAGAAAAGATGGATTCAAATTTTACAATGAAAATCAAGGGCTTCCATATTCCAATATCAAATCGCTTGGTAAAGATCGCGAAGGCAATCTTTGGATTGGAACCGACGGTAATGGATTACTTCTAAAGGCTGGAAATGCGTTTTCGCATTATGATACCCGCGATGGACTCCTGTCGAATCTCGTGTTGAGTATCGCAAATATTGGTAACGATACCCTCATGATTGGTACCTATACTAATGGCATCCAATTATTTCAAAAGGGCAATTTTCACCCTTATTCATCAAACGAGCTTTTTGCTAATCAAAGGGTGTGGAGTATAGTACAAGGAGCTGATCAGCGCATTTGGATTGGCTCATCCATGGGTTTGTATTGCGATAATAGCGCCTTGGGTGGATCGGTTAATCAGCTCCTGGCAAATACCGAAGTCACCGCTTTGGCTCTCATTGATTCAAATATTGCTGTAGGTTCAGACTCCGGCTTGCGAATTTTCGATCCGAATGGAAATCAAATCGACAGTACGTTATTTTGCGGTGATCTTAAAATCCGGAATGTTCGATCCTTACTTGTTCGGGGAGAAACTGTGTGGATGGCGGCGCAGGGGTATGTTATTGCCAAATCGCCAACCGATTGCCGGTTCTATCCAATAGATTTAAAGGAAGAGACTGCAGTTTATACTTTGGTGGCTGACCGGAGCGGCATGATTTGGGCCGGAACTTCCGATGGGCTCTACCTCATCGATCCTCAAGCCGGAAGTGTCGATGAAATATTCTTCTCAAAAGAAATAAGCGCTCGGAATATCAATTTCCTTTGGTGGCTAAAGCCAGATGTCCTTTTGGCCGGAACCAACAATGGCCTCTATAAATTGAGCGATTATGACCCTGTCAATTCTGAAAAACTGGAAGTGCGGCAATATGGTCCTTTTGAAGGCCTCCGGAGTGCAGAAACCAATCAGAACGCGTTTTACGCAGAAGGCGATAGTATCTGGTTTGGAACTACCACAGGTTTGGTTTGTTTTGCTGCCAACAAGGCTTCAAACAGCGAAATATCGCCTATTCTGCGCATCTCGGGAGTTCAACTCTTTGCAAGAGCAACCGATTGGACGGCCTTTCCGAACAATGGTTTCGACGAAAGAGAATTACCGATAGATCCGGTGCTGCCTTATAAGCAAAATGCATTGACCTTCAATTTTACCGGAATCCATTTCTCCAACCCTGAAAAGATAAGTTACCGCTATTTGATGGAGGGAATTGAACAAACTTGGATCGGGCCCACGAAGGAGCAATCTGTAACATACGCATACCTTCCACACGGATCTTATACTTTCCGGGTAGAAGCCTATCACGAAGAGTGGCCCGATGCCATTGCGGAGTCGAGTTTTCAATTTTCGATCAAGCCACCTTTTTACCTGACTTGGTGGTTCTATGGCATCGTAATTCTGGCGGTAGTCGCTGCAATTTATACGATTTACAAAAGCCAAATAAACCGAGAGCGCAAAAAACAGGCTGCTGAAAAATTGATGATCCAATCGCGCATGATAGAATTGGAATCGCTAGCGCTAAATTCAAGTATGAATCGACATTTCATATTCAACGCGCTCAACTCCATTCAGTACTATATCAATGTGCAGGACAAGCGCTCGGCAAATAAATATTTGTCCAGTTTCGCACGCCTCATTCGCAAAAATTTAGACAGCAGTCAGCAAAATCAAACATCCCTTCAAGACGAACTCGATCGTGTAGCCCTTTACCTTTCGTTAGAAGAGATGCGTTTTCAGGGGCGATTTGCGTACGAAGTAGAAGTAGATCCGACCATAGTTACCCGCGACGTACAAATACCTTCGATGATGCTTCAGCCCTATCTTGAAAACAGCATTTGGCACGGCGTTTTACCATCCGAGAAAGCTGGAAGAATTGACCTTAAGATCGGAAGGGATAAGGAAGATATTACCATTCAAATCAGCGACAATGGCATTGGCATAGATACGAGCATGCGCAATAAAAAGGATGACAACAATGGCCACGATTCCAAAGGAATGATACTTACTAAAAATCGCATTGAGCTCTTTCGGCGAATGACCGGGCAGAACTATGTGGTACAAGGGCCATTTGAACTCACAGACGATACAGGTCAGATCTTAGGAACCCGGGTGAACATTCGAATTCCGCAGCAAACGAGCACGACCGTTAAAGAAAATTCCGTAAAAGTTTGGTAATTTAAATCTGAAGCCTTACTTTTATCCTTCAGTGTATTAAGCGATGATATCAAAGCACCTATACCTTATTCTTCTAATCTCGGCCGCAATCGCTACCGGTTGCGCCAAAGATGAGTTGGACGAGCCGCGATCAGCAGCTCAGCCAGCTTCCGCAGTAGAGTCGGGTGAAGATGTGATATCTACCGATGAAGCCCAAAGTTTAAATCCATCAGAAGCATTAAGAACTGTTCCGAGCGGTCAGCCTCAATTTGCCGCCATTAATGACGATGGCGACGATGAAGACGAAAATATCAATCCTGACTAAAGCGGTCAAAAATATACAAGTCTAAAGCTCACTTTTTCAGTGAGCTTTTTTTATGCTCGTATCTTTGAACAACAAAGATTTTGTACCTTCTCTTTCTATTGCCTTTGCGCAGATATAAATGGCTACACATAATAAAATTGACCGCCTATAACTTATGATCGGGTTACTTCGAAATCGAAAGACAACGAAGTACAAAAACATCGCTATTAATTAACATGTCAAACAAGATATCCAACCAACTCCACGAGTTAATAAAAGCCCTTAGCCCTTCGGAAAAAAGATACTTCCGAATTTACGCGCAGCGCCATCAAACGAGCGATAAGACGAGCTACGTGGCGCTCTTTGATCTTATAGATGCGCAGGAAAGCTATGATGAAGAGCAAGTTAAGAAGAAATCATCGGCAAAATCTGTGGTGAAATTTACATCAATTGCCAAGAACCGCCTTTACAATCAAGTCCTAAAGAGCTTAGATGCCTATCATTCTGGCAAGAGCGCCGCCGATGAAGTGAATCGCCAAATTCACTACGCCGAAATTCTCTACCAAAAAGCGCTCTATTTGCAATGCGAACGCCTACTTCATTCAGCTGGAAAAACCGCAGAGAAATTTGAATACTTGCCCGGATTACTCCAGGTTTTGAAATGGCAGAAACGACTTGCCGAAATACATCAGTTCGAGACCAACCCTGAGCTGAGCATCCAAGCCATTTTTGAAAAAGAACAAGATGCGCTTTCCGAACTCGGTCAGGTTTCGGAACTGTGGAAGAATAAAAGCCTGCTTTTCTCCCGGTTATTCACTCAAGGGCAATTGCGCGATAAAGCTGAAGCGAATAAACTGCTTCCCGAAGCCAAAACGCTTCTTTCAAAAATATCGATAACCAACAAGTCGTTTGATGGGGAATACTTACGGAACCACAGCTTAAGCGCGATATATTTTGGCCTCAACGACTACTTTAATTCACATACCTACCTGAAAGCCAATTACGACTTGATGATGAGTCGAATCCACATGACTTTGGAAGACCCATCAATTTACCTGGCCACCCTTACCAACCTGGTTTACGTTACAGCGAAGCTCAACCTACTCGACCAAACCGCATCCTACTTAGCGCAAAGCAAAAACTTACCCATCGATATTACCAATGCCCTTACCGCCGATTTGAAAATGCGGCATGAGATTAACTTATACAGTCTGGAATTGGCCATTTGCTATCTTTCCGGCGAAAGCATGAAGGCCCGAACCCTTATTCCGGAAGTTGCAAAATGGTTAAACAGTCGTTCTCAAAAGCTGAGCCAGGTGCGTAAGGCTTCTTTTTACACATCTTTGGCTAATTTGTGTTTTATGATCGGCGACTACCGCCAGGCGCTCAAATGGAACAATGAGCTTTTGAACACCGTTTCCTCCAATAAGGCAGAAGATCAATACAGATTTGCAGAAATGCACCACATCCTTATTCATTACGAATTGGGAAACTTTTCTACGGCACTCAATGCAACAAAGCGACTCCAGCGCAATCTGGATGGCATGAAAAACACCCTCAGATTTGATGACGCTTTTATGAACCTCATGAATTCCCTAACCGATTCAAAAATAGAATCCCTTCAAAACGATTTCGCAGATTTCAGAGCGATTTGCGAAAAGGTAGAGAACGATCCATATGAAAAGGCCATTATGGAATTCTTCGATTTCTCTGCTTGGTCGGAGTCCAAACTTCGATCAATACCATTTGCCGAAGTACTGCGCGAACGCGCGCCGACGAAAGACATGCTTTAATTTTCAGCTGTAAAAGCGTTCCAGCCTTGTGCCTTCAGCTCATGGCTCGAGCCGTCTCTTGCGATCAGACTTGGCGCCACCCCTTCGGCCATATAGCCAATGAAGGTGAAATGCGGATTGGTGCGAATCTTTTCGTAATCGCTTTGGCTAATGGTGAACAGGAGCTCATAATCTTCCCCTCCATTCAACGCACAAAGACTTGGGTCGAGGCGAAACGTTTCTGCGGCTGTTATCGCCGTCGGATCTATGGGAATTCGCTCATCAAATAGCTGCACACCCATATTACTGGCTTCGCAAATATGGAGAATTTCGGATGCCAAACCGTCGGAGATATCGATCATAGAAGTGGGTATCACTTGAGCTTCGCGCAATAAATCGATCACATCTTTGCGTGCTTCCGGCTTCAATTGTCGCTCGAGAATATAATCGTTGCCTTCTAAGTCGGGCTGCACGCCCGGGGCAGACTGAAACACCGCCTTTTCACGCTCCAGCACCTGCAAGCCCATATAAGCTGCACCCAAATCGCCAGATACCACCAGCAAATCCTTGTCCTTCGCTCCCGAACGATATACCACTCGATTTTTCTCAACTTCGCCAAACACCGTGATGCTAATGCCTAATCCCGAGCGCGAGCTCACGGTATCGCCGCCCACAATATCGACCCCATACTTTTCGGCTGCTCGGCGGATGCCGCTATAAAGCTCATCGATGCTTTCGATGGAAAATCTATTGCTGAGCGCCAAAGACACAGTCATCTGCTTAGGTGCTCCATTCATGGCGTAGATATCCGAAAAATTCACCACCGCAGCCTTGTAGCCCAAGTGAGCAAGAGGGGCATAGCTCAAATCGAAGTGCACACCCTCCATCAGCATATCGGTGGTAATAAGGCCATACCGATCGCCGAGGTCGATTACAGCTGCATCGTCGCCAATGCCCTTTACGGTGGTAGGCTGCGTTGTGGTAATGTCCTTTGCAATGTGGCGGATTAATCCAAATTCACCAAGGGCTGATAGTTCGGTGCGGTTCATGGGGTAAGAATTGGTGGCAAATATACGGATGTATGATTGGGCATGGTGCTTTCATTAAGGACGGGCACCTGACATCAATTGCTCCAAAGGACAGGGCAAACGCAATTAAATAAGACTATGGTAAGCAAATAATTTTCACCCCAACCCGCTGTTTTCCGCTTGTACTTGACTCCAGGCTTACATGTTTTCTCGTCTTTCAGCATGTTGAGAGCGATTTTCGTAATCAAGGAAAAGTTTTGTGCGGCGTCGCCGTCGCGCTTCCTGCTGACATCTTCGCCAAAGGACACGTCGGGCACTTAGTGTAATTTGTTCTCTACATGCCAGTGGTTGCGTATGATCTTCTGAAAACTGCCTTTGTTCCCATCAAGCGGGCTGATGTAGCACCTTGTGGCTGTTTCTATTTTCCTTGTTTTCTTGAATTCCCGTGCGCTTTCCATTCGCACCAGGGGTTGCGGGCCGGCCCACTTCTTTGGGTCTGAGATGTGCTTGAACTCCGTCCATACTTTGCATTTCTGCGTTTCTATTCGGCCATGCCAAAAGACTATCCCGGCTTGTTGCGGTCGTTTGGATGCAAACCTGAACTCGTCGATTATCTCTTCATGCAGGCTGCCCTGATTGCCTTTCACGGTGAGCACATATTCGGCCTTCGCCGCCTTTATGCTTAAGGCAATGTTTTCTCGGCAGCCCATGGCATCTATGGTGACCGTGAGCAGTCTTCTATCGCCAGTTTGGAGCGCAGCTTTGGGATGGCCGTTATCTCGTTCGACTTTTCGGACACCCTCACCTGACCCATTGCAAGGCCGTTCTCGCACGTCCATGCGCTCACCATAAGTACGGGCGACTTGCTGTTTATCTTTACCCCCCTGAGTCGTTTTTCCTTCTATGGCCGCCGCTTCGCCTTCCGCGCCAACCATGAGCGCGGCCACCCAGTTGCCAAAAGCTGTCTCGAACGCGAACGGGTCGGGCATGCCAAAAAATCGGTTGAAGGTATCGTGGGAGGGTTTGCCGTTGGGCAGTTCCAAAAAAGTCGCGAGCCACTTCTTTTTCGAACTGCCGTGAGATTATGTTTCGCACCAGGAGGCGCCGCCGCACAAGACCGCGCATATAGAAATGGCAAAAACGTCCGACAAACTGTGCTTCTTGCACCTATTCATGCGCGGGTCATCCATATCTACAGGGAGATCAATTAATCGAATTACTTTTTCCATTATCTATATATTTATCTGATTATCAGTTCAATATACGAAATATAAGGTCCATCAAAAAGCATTAAACACCAGTATTCAAAGGGTTGTGAATATTTTGATTGTTGGCAATAATAAAGCGTTTGCCCTGCGACTATTTACAAGCGAGTCTTGAGTATCGCCGAATAGATGTACTTTTAACGACTAAAATTTTTGAAACACTATGCGAACTAAAAGTCTATTGTTATTGCTGGCGCTCTTTATGGGTTTTGCTCCACTGCGCGCCGACGAAGGTATGTGGCTACCTATGCTCATAAGCCGATTGAATCAGCGCGACCTTCAAAAAATGGGGCTACAGCTTACGCCCGAAGAGATTTACAGCGTAAATAATTCGAGCCTCAAGGATGCCATCGTATCGCTTGGCGGCGGATTTTGCACCGGAGAAATCATTTCAGGTCAAGGGCTAATGCTTACCAACCACCACTGCGGGTACGATGCCATAGCTGCGAAAAGCTCTTTAGAAAACGACATTCTGACTAATGGATTTTGGGCGAAAGATAAAGGCCAGGAAATTCCAATCGAAGGACTCTTCGTTTCCTTCCTCGTTCGAATGGAAGACGTCACTTCCAAAATCCTTCCACAATTAGAAGGTATTGAAAGCGAATCTGAACGATCGGCAAAAATCGCTGAGATAGGCCAGCAATTGGCCGAAGAAGCCACCACCGGCACCCATTACGAAGCCGAAGTTGAGAGCTTTTATGTGGGCAATGAATTCTACCTTTTCGTTTATGAAAATTTCAACGATGTACGCCTAGTTGGGGCCCCACCTTCATCGGTGGGTAAATTCGGCGGTGATACTGATAACTGGATGTGGCCGCGCCATACGGGTGATTTCTCGATGTTTCGGGTTTACATGGGCCCAGATGGAAAACCGGCTCCTTACAGCACCGACAATATCGCTTACAAGCCAAAACACTTTCTACCCATTTCACTCAAAGGTGTTCAGGAAGGCGATTTTGCCATGACCTTTGGCTACCCCGGCAGCACTGACCGCTACCTGACTTCTTTTGGAGTAGAACAGGCCATTGCCAAGAAAAATCCTACGGTGGTTGCCATACGCGAGGCGAAATTATCCGTATTGCGCAAGGATATGAAAGCCAGCGATGCCGTGCGTTTGCAATATGCGTCAGACTACGCAAGCATCGCGAATTATTGGAAATATTTCATCGGGCAAACTGAGCAGCTTATTGCCAATGACGTAAAAACTTCGAAAGAAAAGTTGGAAGCAGAATACCTCAAATGGGCTTCCGCAACACCCGAGCGCAACGCAAAATACGGCAATGCACTCGAAATGATTAAGCAGGGATATGCCATAACAGATGGAGTTGTAATCAGCAACACTTATGTGCTCGAAGGCGGTCTGCTCGGCGCTGGGAGCGTGCTCTTCACCTACCGTTTCAACAAAGCTTTGGAAGACCTTTTGAAAATGCCGGAGGGAGACGAGAAAGACACCAGACGCGATGAACTTAAAATGGCTGCGGCTCAGCATTTCGAAGCTGTCAATATTCCTACAGATCGCGCGCTATTTGCCGCTACCACCACCATGTACGCCGAAAATGTACCCGAAGCCCAGCAGCCCGAGTTTTTGCGCGATGCGAAGTCAGAAACCTTTGCGGAATGGCAAAAATATGCCGACAACGTTTATTCAAAAAGCATTTTTACCAATCAGGATCGACTCAATGCCTTCCTCGACAAGCCAAGCGCGAAAAAATTGACCAAAGACCCCATGAAAAAGGCCGCCGAAGATTTCTTTGGCATTTATCGCAACGTGGGTCAAGCAAACGCTGAGCCTAACGAGATGATTCGAAAAGGAAACCGACTATTTATAGACGGGCTTCGCCAAATGTATCCCGAGAAAATTTTCTACTCGGATGCCAATTCCACGATGCGCGCATCCTTTGGAAATGTGCGCGACTACCAGCCAAAGGATGGAGTGACTTATGATTACTACACCACTATCGAAGGGATTATGCAGAAAATGGATAATTCGGATGATGAGTTTATGGTGCCCGACAAACTGGTGGAACTTTACAAAGCCAAAGATTATGGACAGTACGCTGATAAAAATGGGGATCTACGCGTAAACTTCATCAGCACCAACGACATCACCGGTGGTAATTCGGGTAGCCCCGTGATCAACGGAAAAGGCGAACTAATTGGACTTGCCTTCGACGGCAATTGGGAAGCGATGAGTGGGGACATCAATTTCGAACCATCTATTCAGCGCACCATAAGCGTGGATATTCGCTACGTCCTCTTTATGATCGATAAAGTAGCTGGTGCCAAAAACCTAATTGAAGAGATGACCTTGGTACGAGCCGAAAACCCAAAAGCTCCACCAACCAGCGCACAAGATGCGCCAGTTGCAAGCCCCACCATGAACTAATCTGCCTACACCTTTAAACTTGAAAACCGCCTTCGGGCGGTTTTTTTTGTGGTAAGAATAGAGATTTTGGTGGCGCAAGATTCGGGAACGTGCGCTGATATTGGGGAAGACCTTCTGCATGTCCATGCAGTGCGACAGTGTTCGAGCGATGGTGTTCGAGCGAAATCGAGAACAGTCACGATGTTCGGGAACATAAGATTATCGATTGAACTCCGCAACTCTGTCATCCCAAATTATCCTCTACCTTGCATTCATAATTACATACGCTATGTTCAGGATTCTCAAACACTCGCTCTTATTCGCTCTTTTTCTTCCTTTTACCTTTCTCACCGTTAGTGCGCAAGAAGTAAAACATGTGCTTTACGAATACTACGAAGGTTATATAATCCTTCCCGACGGCGCCAAAGAAATCGGCTTGATCCAACTTTTGAGTGATGGAGAACGGCATGAGAAAGTAATCTTTAAAAAAGAC
>JBBQFC010000024.1:0-42112 GCA_038321615.1 Flavobacteriales bacterium
GCCTTGTCGAGCCCAGCGATAATCTTCATCACTGTAGACTTTCCGGAACCATTCAAACCAAGTATCCCGATTTTGGCACCGTAGTAAAAAGAGAGGTAAATATCTTTTAGAATGTGTTTTCCGGTTGGAGTGGTCTTATTGACCTTCACCATAGAAAAGATCACTTTCTTATCGTCGCTCATAATGGGCTTTTTTGGGACTGCGAAGGTAAGAAGGAAAGGGAGAAATGGTGGTGATTGAACGATGAAAAAATCATTGTCAAACAACAGTATAGATCTTACATAAGTTGGGGAATGCCGAAGAATTGCATTTGAGTTACCAGTTATACTTTACGCGTACCGATTTAAATCTGATGCAACTCAAAAATGGTAATTTCAGGACGTACATTAAATCTTATTTGCCACAAATGGCCGAGCGCGCGATTTATATATAGCGTGCGGTTCGCATCCAAATCCACCTTCCCTGCTGAATAACGTTTGTTTTTGACCGGAAGCATTGGCGGCGGCAGAAAGGGAGGTTTCACTTGCCCGCCGTGCGTATGGCCTGAAAGAATCCAGCCGTTGAATTTTTCCCAAACGTTTAAATCGCAAACATCTGGATTATGACATAGGGCCAAATTGCATGGATGATCTTGATAACCTTGGATGGCGCTGGGAGGATCAAAATTTGGACCCCAATAGTCGTCAAATCCGATAAAATTCAGCCCGTGAATGTTCAATTGCTCATTTCTCAGTACAACTATATCTTGACTCTCAAGCTCTTTGGATATTCTATCGGCCACGTTTGGCTGTGACCAATTTTTACCATAATCATGATTGCCCAAGATTGCAACCGTTCCAAGCTTCCCTAAAACCCTGTGCACGAGTACATCTCGAAGCAAGTCGAATTGGACTTCATCTTTGAAGGTGCTTACGTAGTCGCCGGTATAAGCAACAAAATCGGGGTTAAATCTTTGAGCTTCTTCGAAGGAATTGATTATAAAATTGTGATCGAATCGTTTGCCCACGTGAATATCGCTTATCTGCATAAGGGTTTTGCCAACTAAACTTAGCGGCAGATTCCTGAGACCCAATTTTAACTTCACAAATTCCAATCGAGAAGGTTCTATCTGCCAAGCATATACCCCCCCAATTAATCCTAAGCCAGCCAATCCGGCAAAACTGCGCTTTAAAAAAGTCCTTCGTTTCATTCCGATAAAAGATACGTATAAGCCTTCTTCACTAAGTAAAAAGCACCGATTATGTTGACGACAAGCCACGCTAAATACATGAGAACAAATAATATTTCGAAGCCATCCATGCTTTCAAAACTCCAATATTCTCCTTTTCACGGATTGTAGTTATCATCATATCCCATTAAGGTGATTGAAAGAATCAAGAACATCAGTATATCCGTCCCAAGAATGGCTATCCAAAAAAAGACATCAATGAATCGAACTTTTGTCACGTTAAACCTTTTACCATCATTTCCTCCTTCGCCCCCCTCTCCCCTTTTTCTCATGAAAAGCACCTTGAAAGCTGGGGTCAGCCTTTCGGCGTTGCTCGTCTAGCTCCATGTCGATGACCTTACGTTCGCCGGGTAGGTAGTCGGCTGTGACAATCTGTGGAGGCATCGGCTCTTCAGGAATGGCTACCGAAGTGTATGCAACAATCTTTTCGAGATGCACCACTTCCGCTTTGTTTACGAAAGTAATCGCTGCCCCCTCGCGATGAATTCTGGCCGTGCGACCAATGCGGTGCAGGTAATCTTCTGGCGACTTGGGCAATTCAAAATTGACCACATGACTCACATTCGATACGTCGATACCTCTGGAGGTAACGTCGGTGGTAACCAAAACTCTTAACTCACCTTCTTGAAACGCATCAAGGGCATTGATACGGGCATTTTGCGATTTATTGCCGTGTAGCACACGCACTCCACCTACTTCGTGGCGGTCTAAATACCGCGACACCCGCTCGGCGGAGTCTTTGGTTCTGCAGAAAATCATGACTCGATTCCACTCGCTGTCCAGCAAAAAGTAAAGCAATAAATGGAGTTTCGTACGGAAATTAGGCGTGGAATACCATACCTGGCTCACCTCATCAACGGGCTTCTCGCTGTTGCGGGCTTCTATGCGCAAGGGAAACTCTAGAAATTCGGCAGCCAATCGCTCCACTCTTTCGGGAAACGTAGCGGAGAAAAGTAAGTTTTGCCGCCTGCTGGGAATGACTTCTAAAATTTGCCGGAGCTGACCCATGAAGCCCATATCCATCATACGGTCGGCTTCGTCGAGCACCAAGGTGTTAATCTGTTTTGTAAAAATATGCCCGTAGCTGTAAAGGTCTATAAACCTGCCTGGGGTGCTCACTATAATATCTACTCCTTCTTCTATGGCAGCTACTTGTTCCTTCTTGCCAACGCCGCCGTATAAACACACAATCCGGATGTCGGCATGAACCACTAGCGCCGCTAATACCCGGAATATCTGGATAACCAACTCCTTCGAAGGGCCCAGTATCAATGCACGGGGAGTATTGCCTTGCGCGTATTTTACTTTTGAAACCAAAGGCAGCAGATAGGCCAGCGTTTTGCCGCTACCTGTCTGCGCGATACCCAAAATATCCTGCCCCGCCATAGCAGGAACAATGGCCTTAATCTGGATTTCGGTAGGTTCGGTAATCCCGATTTCGCTTAAAGCATCTAGAAATTGACGGGTAATCTTGAGCGACTTGAAATCGGTATTCATCGGCTCAAAGTTAAGTTTTCGCTAAATACCACGCTTAGCCAATGACTAATGCCGAGAAACCCTTAAGAATGCCTACTTTCGCACCGCCAAAAAAAACCATACGCCAACGCGCATGAGGAACGAATTTGAAGATATCCGTCCTTACCTCGACCATGAAGTGCCCGAGGTGATCGAACGTCTATTGACTATTCCAGCCTTCTTCAACATGATGCAATATGTGCAGCCTGAATGGATAAAGGCCGAAGTGATAGCTGCGATGATGAGCGTTAACACAGTCGAAGATTTTCAGCGCAACATTGCCCACCCCGCTATGCGCAGATTGGTGGATAGCACGGTGTCTGAATTAACAGTAAGCGGGCTAGAAAATTTAAAGCCAGGGGAATCTTACCTCTTTATTTCCAACCACCGCGATATCATCCTCGATTCGGCAATTCTAAACATCGTATTACTAGAAGCAGGTTTGGGAACGATCCAAACGGCGATTGGTAGCAATTTGCTCACCAGCGATTTAGTGGCCGACCTCACCAAGTTGAATAAGAATTTCGTGGTAAAGCGGAATACTGGAGCACGAGAATTTTACGAAAACTCCATGCTGCTCTCCGATTACATTCGCTATACGATCGGTGACCAAAAACAGAGCATTTGGATCGCTCAGCGCGAAGGCCGGACGAAGGATGGGCTCGACAAGACCCAACCGGGACTGCTTAAGATGCTGAGCATAAACTGCCAAAACCCACTTCGTCAATGCTTGCGCGATCTGCGTATCACCCCAGTAGCCATAAGCTATGAGTTTGACCCCTGCGATACGCTTAAAATACCCGAGCTCAAGGCCGTATCGCGCGATGAGAAGTACGAAAAAGCTCATGACGAAGACATTAACAGCATCCTAACCGGCCTTACCGGCCAAAAAGGGCGCGTGCATTTGAGTATCGGGACTACCCTAAATGCTGAATTGGAAGAGTTGGCCGACTATCCGAATGTGAACGATAAGCTCCGGATCGTCGGCGATATGATTGACCAGCAAATTTATCTGAACTATAAACTTTGGCCCAGTAATTATTTAGCGCTCGATTTATTGGACGGCAACGATAGCGATCTGGACCACTACTCGAAAGAAGATCGGATCGAATTCGAGCAGAGCGTGCGAAACCGACTCGCAGAAGCTGGTCTCGACCCTTCTACCGATATGGAATGGTTGCTAAAAATGTACGCCAATCCTGTGCGCAATCACTTGGCAGTATTCCGCGACTGAGGCTTTAGCAAGATCTCGTCAATGGTTTGCGTGGCCACACTGTGGTAATTGCTTCGTGCTTGCCGGTAAACTTCTTCCGCGAAAACTTTATTAGCTGAATCTGTGGCTAAAGCTGTGTACATGGGTCCAATAAATTTTCGCCGACCTACGCGCATTAAGAAAGCGCGCATCGGTTCAAATGCGGGCTTATAATTTACATGTATCGATTGCAAGTACCAGGCTGCAGCCAATTCACTATTACCCGAATTGCTGAAGTCAAATTTCTTATCAAGCGCTTTCATTTGCTCCAGAGTCGTCTCGGTATTAAGGCGCCTTAGGAATCGCAGCCATTCGTGGCTCGACCAATTGGTAGCATCCATATCGGTAAGTTTGAGCATGCCCTTATTCCAAGCCTGATAGGATGAATCCACCCTTTCGAACCGACTGCTGGTGAATCGGGGATGGTCGGAGGGTAAACCCGGTTTAAAAATCCAAGCTTCGATATCGGGCCGCGGGCTGCGTTGCAACAAGAGATTTGAATCGAGGTAGGAAATAAACTTATCGGTGGTCATCGTTTGAAACGCATGCTCTTCAAAGTATTTTTTCAAGAATGCATCGAATGCTTCGCGACCATATATCTCTTCGAGCCATCGGAGGAAGAGGTAACCCTTTTCATATGCCACGTCTGTCATTCCATCATCGGGATCGCGGCCTTCTAAGGTAAGTTTCAGCTCGGTATCGGCATTGGTTGCACCGAGTTCTTCCATAGTGTGTTGCAAATCTTCATAACCCAATACATCGGCCATGGCGGCGTATTCCTTTCCGTAAAGGGCTTCCATAATGCGCTTTTCAAAATAAACGGTAAAGCCTTCGTTGAGCCAGAAGTCATTCCAAGTGGCGTTGGTTACCAAATTTCCGCTCCAGCTATGCGCCAACTCGTGTGCAACAAGCGAAGTAAGCGATCGATCGCCGGCAATAATAGTAGGAGTAGCAAAAGTAAGCCGGGGATTTTCCATACCTCCAAAAGGGAAACTCGGCGGTAAAACAAGTAGATCATATCGACCCCAACGATAGGGGCCATAAAGGTCTTCTGCCGCTTCGAGCATCTTCTCCACATCCGCGAATTCATAGGCGGCGGCTTCTACCAATTGCTGCTCAGCGTAAACCCCTGTGCGATTGCCAAGCGGTCGAAATTCGAGATCGCCTACAGCCAAGGCCAATAAATAGGGCGGCACTGGCAATTCCATTTCAAACTCGTAAACGCCGTCGGCGCTTTTTCTCTGGGGGTTGGTGGCACTCATTAAGGCTATCAAGCCTTCGGGTACTTTCACCTTAGCTTCATAGGTAATGCGCAGCGCGGGGCTATCTTGAATTGGAATCCATGAACGCGTCAAAATGGCTTGGCCTTGAGTGAACAAAAAGGGTGATTCCCCCCCGAGCGTTTGTTCTGGCTCCATCCAAAGCAAAGCAGCCGCATCGCGCGATGTGCGGTAGTGCACTGCTACCTTTTCAGTGCTATCGCGAAGGATAATTTCCAAACCATCGCCGCGCTCATTGCCCGGGATAGTTTTGAAAACCAGTTTTTTGCCAGCCGCATCGTGAACACTGTCGATTACCAAGCCGCGTATATCGAGCAGTAACGTGTTTCCTGCGTTTCGCTCGAGATCGTAGGTGGCACTCCCGGCTATGCGCTTGCTCTCAAAATCAACTTCGATATCGAGGTTTAAATGGGAAATTGCCACTTCATTAGGCTTTCCAAAACTATGCGAATCGGCAACGTACGTATTCATAATGGGGGTGGATTTCATTTGTTCTTCCGACTGTGGCGAGCAGGCCGCAATTGCCGCGAAGGCTAGTGTGTAGATGGTTTTTTTCATTTCTAATTTGTAAACATCACTTTTTTTGAACCTTCGAGATCAACACGGTTATTTAACTCATTTATATCGGCCATTCCGCGAAAAGGATCGATGACGATACTGATAATTTGATCGACCGCAATGGGTAAGTTCAACTCGTAGTATTTCGTTCCGATTGTCCAATCGGGTAAAACATCGAAAGTAACATTCCCCTGCTCGGTTTTGGCATGACGCATCACATCAAGTGGAATGGTAAAATATTGAATAGAACTGTCCTGCAACGTTACAGCTAAATCTACAGGCATCGGAAATCGACCAAGCCTTTCCAAAGCTACACGTGTTGCGCGGTCGTCGCCATCTATTTTCTTAATGGCATAGTCGATGGATGCCGTGGTATTGAGCATAAAATTCAAGTACCATTTAAGGTGTGTATCACTCTGCTTTTCCATCACGCGAATAAAATCGTACGGATCGGGATGCTTGAATTTCCATTCGTTGAAGTACTTTTTGAGTCCGATTTCGAGGTGCTTACCGCCTAAAATATAATCGAGTTGAGCCACAAACGTGGCTCCTTTGCTATAAGTAGTTGAAAAGTATACATCATTGGTCAAGAAATTATCTGCTGTAGTAGCCATAGGTTCTTCCAAGCCGCTTCGCGCCAGATCGATATAGGTGTTAAAATAATTAGGGCGATCGTCTGAAGATCTACCCGGAAACAGGTGATCCATCACCTGTTCGCCGGCATAAGATGCAAACCCTTCATCCATCCAAGAGTACTGGCCTTCGTTGCTGGCCAAAAGACCGTAATACCAGGTATGCATAAGCTCGTGAACGCACACACCCACAAGGCTCCCCAGTTTGCGCCTGCCGGTAATGAGGGTGGCCATTGGGTATTCCATCCCGCCATCGCCGCCTTGAATAAAGCTGTATTGTGGCCAAGGGTATTCTCCAAAATTTGCGCTGGCGAAGGTCATTGCCTTCGACATAAAATCTGGCAGTTGGTCCCAGTTTTCTGCTAAATCGGGGCTATTTTTTCGAAAGAAATGGAGCATAGGGCCATTCTCCACTTGCAAGGTGGTATGAAGAAAGTCGGGGTCGGCGGCCCAAACAAAATCATGCACCTTGTTTGCTTTGAAATGCCAATGGAGCTTGCTACCGCTTGTGCTCTTCAATTTTACATCGGTTGCTGTGTAGCCATGGCCTATCTCGTTTGGGTTTACAAGCACACCCGTTCCGCCCAGCGTGTAGGCCGAATCGATATGGATGGTGACGTCAAAATCACCCCACACGCCATAAAATTCGCGCTCCAGGTAAGGATCAGCATGCCACCCTCGGTCGTCGAATTCGCAAACCTTTGGATACCATTGGGCCATGCTAAATGCCACCCCTTCCTTGTTGTCCCTGCCCGATCGGCGGATTTGCAGCGGCGATTGAGCTTCGAAAGTTAGGGATAACTGAAGCTTCTTTCCTGGAAGCAAGGGCTTGGCAAGTTCCGCTTCCAAAATGGTACCTTCTTCAATAAACTTTAAGGCTTTACCATCCGCTTGCAGTTGTGTAATATGCAAAAAGCCAATTTCTTCAGGACTAAGTCCACCTATACGGTCGCCAATTCTTGGATCGGGGTCTTCGATTTGAAGCGAACGCAAATCCATCGCACTGCCGGGTTGAAAGGCATTATTGAAGAGATGGAAATAGATATTCCGCAGGGTATCTGGAGAATTATTCGAATACGTTATTTGAGAAGTACCTGTATAGCGGTGGGTTTTCACGTCCATATCAACCTCTATAAAATAGGTTATGGCTTGTTGCCAGTAGGTTTGTGCAGATAGTGAAAAGGAAAAACTGAGTGCGGCAAGGCAAAAGAAGTGTCGGATCATCAAGAAAAAAAAGAGGAAGCAAAGATAGGTTTTGAACAGGGTACACCCAAATAAGCTCTTGTAAGACATGTGGTCGGCTATGTGCTGCTTGGTTAACTTTGCCGGAAATAGACTGCACTTTCACAAAGCCGAAGAAATCCATATGAAACTTCCAAAGCCCTTTACTCTACAAGAAATCTGCGGGCTCATAAGCTGCGACTTCATCGGCGATCCTGCACATGAAATATTGGGAATCAATGAGATACACATGGTAGAGCCCGGTGATATTGTATTTGTAGATCACCCAAAATATTATGAAAAGGCATTGAATAGTGCCGCCACAACCATCATCATCAATAAGGAAGTAGCGCCACCTGCGGGTAAAGCGCTCATCCTTCACGAAGACCCATTTCGGATTTTCAACAATCTCACCCTTCATTTTAGTCCCAAGCAACTGTGGCACGATACTGCATCAGCGGTCGTTGATTCGTCGGCTAAAATCGCCGCAGGTGTGCCTTTGGGCGTAAATGTGCAAATCGGCGCCAGGTCTGTGATCCATCCCGGCGTAGTAATTTACGATAACGTAAAGGTTGGCGATGACGTCGAGATTCATTCAGGAACGATCATTGGCTCGCATGCCTTCTACTACAAGAAATATCCTGAAGGCTTTGTGAAGATGCACAGTTGTGGAAGCGTGGTAATTGAAGATGGTGTGGAGATTGGAGCCGGTTGCACTGTGGACAAGGGCGTGAGCGGCATAACTCGAATTGGTGCTGGAACAAAAATTGACAATCAGGTGCATATCGGCCATGACACGGTAATTGGCAAGGGCTGCTTAATTGCTGCGCAGGTGGGTGTAGCCGGATGCGTGGTTATTGAAGATGGGGTAACGCTTTGGGGGCAAGTTGGGGTTCGGAGTGATATTACCTTAGGTCGAGGCTCAGTGGTACTTGCTCAATCGGGCCTTACGAAGGATTTGGAGCCTGGGAAGGTTTATTTTGGAAGCCCTGCATCGGAATCGAGAGATAAATTAAAAGAACTGGCCAATACGCGTAAGATTCCCGAAATATTAGCAGATATTGCAGAGCTGAAACGTCGATTGAATGAAGGTTGAACGGTTAAAAGAACGATTAAGGTTACGAGACGTAAAGCTGAAATCTCTGCTGGAGATTAGCCGGTCTATCAACAATAATTTATCGACGGTAGATTTGGTGGGAGAGTTTCAATCTGTGTTAGAGCACCAATTATCGATTCCTCGAGCTGTCCTTTTCACTCGCATTGGTGAGCAATGGCTCTGTAGCATGCAGTATGGATTGGATTTCGATTTGTCGGGAGAAAATGTGCCTGAGAGATTCGAAGAGCTTGCAGATATTAAACTCTTGCAATCGGATGTTGATGGAGCCTTGCGGTTTTTTGATATCATCATTCCTGTTCATCACCAAAATAGGCCTTTGGCTTATTTGTTAATAGGAGATACTGACAGCGAAGATTTTGACGTGAGCCCCATTATTAAACATATGAGGTTTATTCAGACGCTCGCCAATCTCATTACGGTGGCCATTGAGAACAAAAGCTTAGCCGAGAAAAGTTTGGAGCAAGAACGGATAAAAACGGAGCTGGATCTTGCCGCCGAAATGCAGAATCTCCTAATCGGGAGTAACAAACAGCGCGCTTTTGAGCACTACGACGTAGCGAGTTTTTACAGGCCACACATGAAAATAGGTGGCGATTTCTTTGATTTTGTGGAGCTGGAAAATGGCGATGCCTTCTTCTGCGTAGCCGACGTTTCGGGAAAAGGTGTGAGTGCGGCATTCTTGATGGCCACGCTACAATCGCATCTCCGCGCCTTGATTATGCACACCAAGTGGGACCTTAAGAGCCTGGTAGCCAACCTTAACCGCAAGATCATTGACACTGTCGATGGTGATCGCTTTGTAACGATTTTCTTGGGTCATTTCGACCGTAGCGAAGGCATGCTTCACTATGTCAATGCCGGCCATAACCCACCCGTATTTTTTGACGGCTCCACCAGTTTATTGCTCGAAGAAGGTACGGTAGGTGTGGGCATGCTGAAACAACTACCTTTTGTTAACGCCGGAAAAGTATCCGTCAAGAGTGGCGATATTGTAGTGTGTTATACCGATGGGGTAGTAGAAATTGAGAATGAAGCGGGCGAAGAATACGGCTATGAAGGGGTTAAGGAATGGGCGGCGCAAGCATACCGCGATCACATACCTATGAACGACCTCTTGGCCGGTATAATAACCGACTTGGACCGCTTCCGCGGAAAGAACGATTATTTCGACGATACCGCCTTGCTCTGCTGTAAGTTTCGCTGATTGCCAGTATCGCGGTGGTAAATATCAATGGCTACCAATACACTCATCATCGCCCAAATGGGTACGGATGCTTTGTCGGTATCTAAATAATTATTAAGCACACCGTGCAAAAAATAGGTCACCAAGCTCAGGATTATTGCCATAGTAAGATCACGCAGATAGCTACCCTTCTCTAGTTTGAAATACAGGGTAATACCTACGTACATCGCCATCCCCACTAAAAGGATTACCAGAAGCATACCCAATACGCCTTGCTCCGCGAGCGGGCCTAAGTACTCGCTATGCGCGTTTCCAGCATCGCCTTGGTTCGTTGAAATGATCGTGCGATCGGAGCTCTTCTGAAAAGTACCGTATTCAAACGCATAAGTGCCGGGGCCAAAACCCCAAAACGGCTGCTCTTCCCACATGCGCAGCGCACTATTCCAGCGATTTAAACGCTCCAGATTCGATGCATCGCTCGATACGTTAGAGATACTTTGGACGTGCTCGGCCAGATCGCCCGATGAGTCTTGGCGGTTTTTTTCCAGCCGGTGTGCAATCGTGTCTTGGAGAAAGAAGAGTCCGGTTAATGCCACAGCTGCTCCTGCCAGCACCACTCCGAACTTAATACGAAGCCGCATAACAATCCACACACCTAAAGCACCGACTAAACTAACCCAGGCTGCACGTGTGTAGGAATAGATTAGCGCGACCGTAAAAAGCAGGATAAGACCACCGAAGCATACACGTCGAAATGAGAATCGCCCAGAGTGAAAAAATTCGAGGATCACTAACGGAAACGTAAGCGCTAAGAGCGCTCCATATATGGTATGGTCTTTAAAAAATGGCCACATAACGGAAAGTCCGGCTTGTTCGCTAAAATTTTGGGATGCGTGATTGAGCACCGTATATGCCGTTGCCGCCGACATGCCCAAGATGAAGCAGACAATGAAGGTTCGAATGTACTTTGGATCGTTGAAGAAACGGTTGATTAGAAAATACATGCAGACGATGAACCAAAGTTTCGACAGAAAAAACTTAAAAGAAACCAATGGCAAGCTCGATGCCATGGCAGTAATGGCTGTCCAAGCCAATAAAAGCAAGATTACCTTCGTGAGTGGATGACGCATCATTCGTCGATCTTCTCTGTAGCCGAGTATCCAGGCAATAATATAAAGTCCAAGAAGCGCAACTAGTAATAGCTCTGAGGGAAGAGAAATTCCGACGCCCCCTAGGCCTTTCGCATCTTCAATTTGATAGGAAAGAGGCGTTACAAACCCTATGAAAAGCAAGACTTTCGCCGGATAGTATATAAGTAGATACCCAACTGCGAAAGCTGCTGGCAAGAGGGCAATCGGATAAAATTCAAACGTAAGAGCCACGCCCGTAAGGAGCACCCACACCACACTCGCCCAACGGATGAAGGTACGGGTGGTCAAAAAATCGATATGGATATTTTTCGTCAAGCCTTGCGGAACGAACGCGTTAGTGCAATGTACACCGTTAAGAAGCTGAGACCCGCCAAAAGCGAAACAGCCACCACTAGCCAACGAACCGGCCGTACCTTTTTATCAGCTACTTCAGGCGCGACCACGACGTCTATATAATTCACGTCGCGCAAGGACATTTCTCTATTTCTGAGGTATTCTTTTGATAAAAACTCAAAATTGACGCTTTGAAAATAGCTCAAGTTTTGGAGCATGCGAATGGTGCTTCCTGACTGCTGAGTTTGTGAGAGTAAGTCTTCGATTTCCTTCTTTGCGGCAACACTTCCACCCTTTGCCGCGATGTCTACCAATCCGCGCATCAATTCGCGGCTTTGACTGCCATATTCGAGTACTCCGCTTTCTAGGCTCAACTTACTAACCGCCGCTTCAATTGAATCGATCGCGGTGCGTTGAAAAGCCATCTGTTGCGCGTATGATTCAGCCATCAATGAACCGCGCTTGTTCACAGCATCGTTAATTACGGTATTCACCAGGCTCAAAGCATCGTCGGTCATAGCCTTTGCCACTTCGGGATCGGCATCAATTACTTCGATTTTTACCGACTCATACTTGGTTTTATTTATACTAAAGTGCTCATTGAAATCGCGTAAAACGGCAAATCGAGATCCCGCATCTTCGCGATCGATAGAGTATCGATCGTACAAATTATAGCGATTAATAAGGGTATCGCGCAAAGCACTCGATTCGAAATACTGAAGGAGCTGTTCTGTTTCAGACTCGTCGCTGTACGAATTGATGTTTACGGGATAAACTATGGCGGTGGACTGATAATCCGGCTGCATAAACATCGGCATGGAAATGACCACCCCCACTGCAACGGCTACCACTGCTACTATAATATACGATCGGATGTAAGTTCTAATTAAATCAATCAGGAAGGCAAAAGTGAATTGGTTGGGTTCCATTCAGAAAGGTTTGAGTAAAAACGACGCAAAAGTAAAAATATTAGCTGGCCGAAAGGGTTAACCGCTCTTGAGCGCATCGCGGAGAGCGGCAATATCTAAGAAACCGCTGACCACGAGCCAAATTGGAGCTAAGCAGAAAGCGATTAGCGCTTGCCAGATGGCCGGGATAGGGAGCAGATTGAGCCCGTAAAGCAGCGAAAAATACACCACAGCAAGCAAAACGAATTGCCTGATCATCTTCCAATTCCACCCAAATCGAAACTTTTTGACAACCACAACCATTTGATACAAGCCACAAAAGAGTTGGGTGACCATAGTAGCTAAAGCAGCGCCAAACGCACCAAAACGGGGAATAAGCAGGACATTCATCACAATATTTACCCCCAAGCCGGTGAGGGCAATAATATTCAGCAGTTTGAGGTCGGCGTTTGCGGTAAGCAATGTACCGTAAATGTAAAACCAGCACATTCCAACGAAGGCCAGCATAAGCGCCTGAAACGCTAGGATTGAATCTGTGCTCACTTCATCAAAGAAGAGAGCCAGAAGCCATTCGCCTTCGAAAAGTACGAAAATAGCTCCCAAGAGTCCGATACCAGTGAGCAAACGCGAAGCCATTCCCAATATAGGTTTTACGTCTTGTCGTTTTGCAAGTAGTTTAGAATATATTGGCAAGAGCAGGGAAGCAAACAGAAAGGCGAACATACTCGCTGCATCGTAAAAACGAAAGCCTTGCGCGTAGTAGCCCACCTGCAAAACCCCTTCATCGTGCAGCTCGCGAAGCATAACTCCATCTACGCGATTATAGAGTGCGGCCGACAGCATAAACAAGGCAAAAGGTGCACTTCGGCGCATAATGTACTTTGCGTATTGCCAATCGAAACGCAGCCGCAGCTTATGAATATGCTTAGTGAGCATTACAAAAGCAACCATAAGTGTTATCGCGTAAGCAGCCGATTGAAGATAGACGAACCACGCTATCTGAAAAGGTAAATCGAACCAACTTCCGTAAAGCAAAAATCCGCAGCATAAGATCAGGATGACCCGATCGAGCACTGAGATAATGCTATCGCGCTTAAATTCATGCAATCCAGCCAAATTGGAGCGGGCGAATTGAATGAAAGAAACAAGCACCTGATTGAATATAAGTAGCAGGAGAAGCTTAAATTCAAACTCCGACAGGTTTAAAAACAAACCAATTAAAAGGGTGATTATCGCATACACCAAAGAAAGAAAACCTTTAACGACCAGCAACTTGTCGAAATGACCTTGGAAGGCTTTCTCATTTTGAGAAACACTTCTGTTTTGATAGTTGTTAATGCCGAAATCGCTGAGTAGATTAAATAAGTAGCTCACATTTAAAAGGAAGAAATAAGTTCCGTAGAGCTCTTGACCAACCGTATTCTGGACCTGGGCATCTATGCCAAAAATGTACAATGGCTTCACCAGCAAATTGAGAACGACTATTAAACTGAGAGAAGTAAGAAACTTACGCTGCATATAGATTGCTTTCGCCACTCAACATTACGGATAATTTCAGCAGGGAATGATTATGGGGGACAATCGCGCTGTTTTCAAGTCTGCACCTTTATTATGCTTTTCCATAGAAGATCGGCCGTGGTATCCCAGTTGAACTTTTCCGATCTACTTAAGCCTTTGGTTATCAGCTCTTTTCTAAAATATCGATCTTCGGCTATCTTTTTCATAGCATTTGCTATTGCCGTTATATCACCTGCTTCAACCAGTAGAGCCGCTCCACCCGCTACCTCGGGCATACTCGAAGTAGTTGCGGTAATTACTGGAGTACCAGCTCGAAACGCTTCAATAATCGGAATACCAAAACCTTCAAACTTGCTGACGTACATCAGCGCTTCGGCCGCCCCGTATAGCCGGATGAGTTCTTGCAAACTTCGGCGACCAAGAAATCGAATATCTTTTGAAAACTGATTGGTTTCCAAAAAATGACTCATTTCACTATTGCGTGCGGTAGATTCTCCAACTACCAGAAATTGGTAGTTTTCTGAATTGGATTCCCGGAAAAGGGAAAAGGCTTTTAACTGGTTCAACAAATTCTTGCGCGGGTGTATAGCGCCGACAAAAAGAAAATACGGCTGACCCGAGCTAAATTCGGCTCTCAACGCTTCCTTCGCATCTTTAGCAAAAGGCCGGTAGGATTCGTTCACACCGTTATACACCACATCGATTTTCTCTGGATCGATCGAATACGTCGAGACAACATCGGCTTTTGAAAATTCAGAAACTGTTGCAATTCTATTTGCCCGCGCCGCGTATTTTGGAAAGAAATACCGAAAATGCCACCGCGGAGCCCAAGGAATATCCAAAGGGGCGTGCTCAAAATTAAGGTCGTGAATCACCGCAATTTGAGGTAGTTTGCTTCGAAGGCTCAGATATCCATCGGGAGAGAGAAAAAGGTCAGCCTTCAGCTTTTCTAAAAGAGATGGCAGTCGCCACTCGAACCAAATATAGAACAGCAGCGGATGCCTTGCGGGCGGCGCACAAACGATGCCTTCTACATTGGGCGCATAGATGAAGGAAGGGTCGAATGGACGATCGAAAATGAATAGAAACTGATGCTCAGGGTGGGCAAGCGCAATCCGACTTAAGGTTTCGTGTGCGAACCAGCCGATGCCTTCTAGCCGATCTTTTAGAAGCAATCGCGTATTTACGGCTATTCTCATTCGATCGCGGTAGGATTCAAGGCTCGCGAAAGTACGATATTCTCCAAAAAGTCATCAGAAATGATCACTTACCTTTGAAATCGAAGTGCAGAAACACGAACCTTTTGCCGCAAAAAAACGAACTTTGCAGCCCATGACTAACGAATTCTTTTCATCTGATAAGCGAAGTAATCTGGCCGAAGATGAATACTATTACAGCACGGAAGGTTTTTTGGTTTTTACCGAAAAATATCTTTTAAAACGCGGATATTGCTGCCAAAATGGCTGTCGCCATTGTCCTTACGGTTTCGATAAATCGAAAGGTAGAATAATTAAAAAGTAAGCATATGAATACCGACACCACAATTTCAAACACATTCGCCCAAGCCATCAAATTGGGAATTCCAAACGTACTCCCCCCCGCGAAAAGTTTGGATCAGTCGGTAAGCCATGCGCCCAAGCGAAAGGACATTCTCACACCAGCCGAAAAAAAACTGGCACTTCAGAATGCCCTGCGTTATATCGATCCGAAGCACCACGATGTACTGGCTCCAGAGTTTCTCGAAGAACTCCGCAAGTACGGACGCATTTACATGTATCGATTGCGGCCCGACTACCCCATATATGCCCGCCCGATCGATAGCTACCCCGCAAGATCGAAACATGCGGCAGCCATCATGCTGATGATTCAAAACAATCTGGATCCCGCAGTGGCGCAGCATCCACACGAACTTATAACCTATGGCGGCAATGGAGCGGTATTTCAAAACTGGGCGCAGTATCTGCTCACCATGAAATATTTAAGTGAAATGACCGATCAGCAGACCTTGGTGATGTACAGTGGTCATCCCTTGGGTTTATTTCCATCTTCGACATCAGCCCCGAGAGTGGTTGTAACCAACGGAATGGTAATACCCAATTACAGCCAGCCCGACGATTGGGAGCGCATGAATGCCTTGGGCGTGAGCCAATACGGGCAAATGACAGCCGGGAGCTACATGTACATTGGCCCGCAAGGCATCGTACACGGCACCACTATTACGGTGTTGAATGCTGGGCGCAAGATTTCTAAATCGGGCGAAGGTTTAGAAGGCAAAATATTTGTAACCAGCGGATTAGGTGGGATGAGCGGAGCCCAACCAAAGGCCGGAAATATAGCCGGCTGCATTACGGTGGTAGCCGAAGTAAACCCAGCACCCGCTTACAAGCGCCACGAGCAAGGGTGGGTCGATGAAATTATCACGAGCCTTCCGCAATTAGTAGAACGCGTAAAACAAGCAAAAGCTTCAAAAGAAGTAGTATCGATAGCTTACTTGGGCAACATTGTAGAAGTATGGGAAGCTTTTCACGATTCAGATGTTTACGTGGATTTGGGCAGCGATCAAACTTCTCTTCACAACCCCTGGGCTGGTGGCTATTATCCTGTTGGTCTTAGCTTCTACGATGCAAATGTCCTGATGGCGAACGATCCCGACAGGTTTAAGATTAAGGTGCAAGAAGCTTTGCGCCGCCATGCCGATATCGTAAATAAACATGCGGCCAAGGGCACCTACTTCTTCGATTATGGCAATGCATTTTTGCTCGAGGCCAGCCGCGCTGGAGCCGATATAATGAGCGAAAATGGATTGGATTTCAAGTACGCATCTTACGTGCAAGACATTATGGGGCCTATGTGTTTCGACTACGGATTCGGCCCATTTCGATGGGTCTGCGCTTCGGGTAGGGAGAGCGATCTCGATCGCACAGACGCCATAGCTCAAGGAGTGCTGGAACGTTTGAGCATGGATGCCCCTTCTGAAATTCAGCAACAACTCGATGATAATATCCGCTGGATCAAGCAAGCCAAAGCCAATAAGATGGTGGTGGGATCCAAAGCGCGCATTTTATACGCCGACGCCCAGGGCAGGATGGAGATTGCCGCTGCTTTCAACGACGCCATTGCCAAAGGCGAAATTGGCTCCATCATTTTAGGCCGGGATCATCACGACGTTTCCGGCACGGATTCTCCCTATCGGGAAACGAGCAACATTTACGATGGCTCGCAATTTACTGCCGACATGGCTGTGCATAATTTCGTGGGCGATAGCTTCCGGGGCGCCACCTGGGTGAGCCTGCACAATGGTGGCGGGGTAGGCTGGGGCGAAGTAATCAACGGTGGCTTTGGTATGCTGCTTGATGGTACTTCCGAAACCGACACCAAACTTCGCAGTATGCTTCATTGGGATGTAAACAATGGTATCGCCCGTCGCAGTTGGGCGCGAAACGAAGGAGCCGTGTTTGCCATAAAGCGAGCGATGGAAGCCGAACCCCTCTTAAAGATTACTATTCCGAACGTAGTAAGACCCGATTTACTCTCAAATTTTAAATTGGAAGATTGATTTCATAGGCGATGTGGGAGTTGGTAATCATAGCAGTTGTTTCCTTCAGCGCGGCCGTACTTACTTTCTTTTCCGGCTTTGGATTAGGCACGCTTCTCACCCCTGTTTTTCTTCTCTTTTTCCCTGTCGAACTGGCGATTGCGCTCACTGGCGTTGTTCATTTTTTCAATAATCTTTTCAAACTTCTCCTGGTTGGCCGCCGATCCGATCGCAAAGTGCTCATTCGGTTCGGGATCCCTGCGGTTATTTTCGCTTTTGTGGGCGCGCTCTTGCTTTTCAGCGTGCCGACTGATCAACTCCTGGTGAGCTATTCCATAGGAGGACACCTATTTAAAATCTACCTGCTTAAGTTGATTATTGCCTTGCTTCTTGTGTTTTTCGCAATTCTTGATCTCTTACCGTATTTGAATCGGCTCGAAATTGAGCCGAAATGGCTTCCCGTTGGCGGAGCTCTGAGCGGTTTTTTTGGCGGCTTATCCGGCCACCAGGGTGCCTTGCGCAGCGCCTTCTTAATCAGAGCCGGAATGGGTAAAGAAACCTTTATCGGCACCGCTGTTGTCATTTCCACTTTTGTCGATTTCTCGCGATTGGGCGTTTATGCCAGCCGCGTTTCGCTGTTGGGCTTAGGCCAATATTTAGATGTGATTCTCGTAGGCACTGCAGCTGCTATAACAGGTGCCTTCATCGGGCATCGCTTGCTCAAAAAAGTAACCTTGGCCTTTATTCAAAATCTCGTGGCAGTCTTGCTTTTTCTGCTTGCGCTGGCCTTGGGGGTGGGGCTTATTTAAATTTAAGTTTCATGCGTACTTTGCGTTTCAGGATAGTGGCGAATGCTTTTGCCCCAAATCGCTCACCATGGTTATTCATTTCTGCGATATTAAAGTAGCGTTTCCAGCGCAAAAATTGCCCGAAAGCCGGCTTTTGATAACGGCCATTGATGCGTGTTGTGGCTCCACCCCAAAGGTGCTCAAAGCAATAAGCGAGTGCTTCTGAAGTCATGGAAACGTCGCAAAAGTGCAATTCGGTGCTTGAGCGCATTAAACCACTGAGCGACAGGGTAAATGCCTGTTCCAAATCGACGATATATATGGGCGAAGGTTCAAGGGCGTACGCCATTACACCAGCGTTATTAGCTTTTAATCCAGCGGCGAATTTACCCCCTAATTCTATAAGTCGATCGGAAGATACTCCATTCGTAGGGAGGGCTTCTTCCTCCTTGATGTGGCTGCTCGATGACAACTTCCATTTGGCAAGAGCCATTTCCGAATTCCAGCTTGTACCCAAAATCCACATATCGTCGGGAAAAAGCACTACCGGAATTGTTTGCCCACTCTTGACCAAATGATTAAAGGTTTTCTCAACAGTATTTGCCTCTGCGTTCAAGTAGAAATTCTCTTGGTGACAAAACCAAATAAAACTCGCAAGTGGTATAGTATATTTCGGCTTTAAAAGTGCCACTTGCCGATCGAGTTCTCCCAGTTTTGTTGCAGCATTTTTACGTTGAAGTAAATGATCTCCGCGATTGCCAACCCAGTTGGCATAAGAAAACTGAGTGAAGAGCACATCGATGCTGACCTTGCCTATTTTTCGTTTGATTTCAAGAATCTGACCATCGTGATCCATGCCGCAATCGTTGAGATTTAAAATACACCCGTCCGAAGTTTTTATAGCCATCCATGAGTCACCATCGGTATGGGGCACGTTTAAAATGGAAAAGTTTTCTCCCAGTTCCTGCCACTTGGCATCAAGCTCCACACAAGCCTTGAAACCAAGCGATTGGCAATATTTAATCACTTTCTTATCCTTGGTGCCTGGGTAAAGGATCGTAATTTTGGCTCTTATTTCAGGTGGTATATTTCGGATATTACTTGGACTAAAATGGTCGGGATGCTCATGTGAGAACCAAATATGCGTGATGGATTCAAAATCGGCATATGAAAAATGCGTCGGTTCTATCAACTTCCATCCATTGTGAAAAGCGGTGCCTTCTATCCACGGATCAGTAATAAGTGAGATGTTGTGGTGCCGGATGATTACAGAAGCGTGGTTAACAAACTCAATTTTGGTTGACATAGCGAACATATTACGGTAAAGAGCAATCCAATTTACTTTTTGTTTCGAGTATCCGGTCTTTTGGAGCGTACTTCCATCTCCGGATTCAAAAACCGTGTATCGGGTTGAATTTCCCACTTATGCGGCTTAGCCGTAATGGGGTGAGTTATTTCCAATTGGTAGGCCATCAGCCGCACTTGGGTGTGCACTTTATCGCTTGCTCCGTATTTTCGATCGCCCACAATATGGCTTCCGATATGGGCGAGATGGATACGTATTTGGTTCTTTTTCCCAGTTTCAAGTTCTACTTCGAGTAAGTGATTTTCTCCTTCTGGGCGCAGGTATTTGTAGTGGCTTACTGCGTGGAGGGCTCCGCTTGTTGTTTCGGGCACTACGCGCATAGTTTGCTTCCATTCGGCGAGCCACGTATCGATGGTTCCTTCTTGTTTGGGTGGCTTGGCTTCCGTAAGGGCTATGTAGCGTTTCTTATAATGCTTCCATTCCTTTTTAAGCTTCTCTTGAATAGCTTCCGTTTTACCGAAAATCAAAAGGCCGGTTACTTCTTTATCGAGCCGATGTACCACGTATGCACCGCGCTGACCGCTGCCCTGCTCCTTGACGTAAGTTTCCACCAATTTATGCATGGTAGGAGCGCGCATAATTCCTTCGCCCGACGAAAGTCGGCCGGCGGGCTTAATTACTACTATGATATGTGGGTCTTCCCACACAATCTGAAAAGGAGCTTTTTTCTTGGTCAGTAATTTCGATTGCGTTCCAATCTCTACTACCGCGCCTGATGGAATGGCAGTATCTGGAATTTTTACTACTACCCCGTTCAGCTTCACCCGGCCGTGCTTGAGGTATTGCTTCATGGTAGTTTTACTAGCACCCACCAAAATGTGGCTCAGCGCTTCTATTACAGTGGTTGGGTTGGGGGTGCGGTAGGTGTTCATGGTCGCGTAAATCGCACAAAGATACCCAGTGGAAGGGAATGACCATGCACTGCTTTAATTACGAATTCGCCAAACTCCACTTCTTTGGCGTTGAAATAGGCTTTCGCCAAATTTGCGGCTACCACAGCCGACAAGCCCATGGAATATAAGTTGAGAATGAGAAACGATTTCGTTGGAGCCAAAAGTTGACCACACGCTTTCAAAATTTCAGGGAGACCTTCTTCAAGCACCCACTTCTCCCCCGCTGGTCCGCGGCCGTAGGCGGGCGGATCGAGAATGATGCCTTGGTATTGTTTACCCCGTTTTACTTCCTTTTGGGTAAATTTGAGCGCATCTTCTACCACCCATTTTATTCCATCAAGCTTGCTCTGCTGTTGATTCTCGTTCGCCCAATTGATCATATTGCGCACCGCATCTACATGCGTTACTTCAAATCCAGCGGCTCTCGCGGCCAGTGATGCACCACCTGTATAAGCAAATAAATTGAGCACGGAGCCAGTACCAATATGCTGTGCAACATCGAAGATATATTCCCAATTATCGGCCTGTTCGGGAAAAACACCCACATGACCAAAGGCTGTAAAGGCTAGCTTAAGCTGAAAATCGAGTTTATCGCTTCGGTACCGCAACCGCCAGTTTGGGGGAAGTTTTTTGGCGTATTTCCAACCATCGTATTCTCCTGTGCGCATCCGCGATTTTGACGAATCGCGAATAAACTGGGCATCTGCTTGCCCTTGCCACTCCTTCATAGTGAGGGATATATCCCAAATAGCCTGCGGTTCGGGGCGAATGAGGGTCACATCTCCAAAGCGTTCCAATTTCATACCTTGACCAGAATCTATGAGCTGATAATCGGACCAGTGCTCGGGACTTCTTAATTTCATAGCCGCCAATGTAAAGCAAAATCGGTAAACTTGAAGCGGATATTAGACCCTATGCCGCTGCACATTTCAAGTACCAACAATCCGCGAATAAAGAACTTGATTGCCTTGCAAAAGGCTAAAGAACGAAAGCTTCAAAACCGGTTTACAGCAGAAGGCGTTCGCGAGGTGTCGCTGGCTCAATCGGCTGGATTTAAAATAATAGCATTCTACATTTGTGAGTCGATCTACCGCCAAGACCTTGGTTATCCAATAAATTTCGATCAGGCGGAATCGATCTCTCTAGATCCCCTTGTTTACAGCAAGATAGCTTATCGCGACGGCAGCGGTGGAGTAGTGGCCGAAATAGAAGCGAAACCGCATTTGCTCGCAGCTTTATCAGAAATTGCAAATCCGCTCTACCTCCTACTCGATCGCATTGAAAAGCCCGGAAATATTGGAGCTATGTTGCGCACCGCCGACGCAGCGGGGATTGATGCCGTGATTCTTTCCGATCCTATTACCGACCTCTACAATCCCAATGTGATTAGATCAAGCTTAGGAACCGTGTTTACTATGCCCATTGCTGTGGTAGAGCGTACTGAATTAATTCGATGGCTGTCTCATCGAAAAGTAGCGTTGTATGCCGCCTCCTTACAGGCAACGAAAGCGTATTTTGATGTAGATTTTTCGAGACCTTCTGCCATACTGATGGGAAATGAGTCGGCAGGACTCAGCCAAGATTGGGAAAATGATTGTACCGACCGGATCATTATACCGATGCGTGGAAAAATCGACTCAATGAATGTTTCCAATTCAGCGGCGGTGATCATTTTTGAAGCCATCAGGCAACGGTCACGTGGGAAATCAGTCTAGGTAAGAGAAAAATCGATTCTTATTAATGTACCTTTTGTACAAAGAATACGTAGAGCATTGTGAATTAAACTCTTGAAAAGTCCTTTATTACCAATGTCAGAAACCACACCAAAGCGTTTACCTTCAACCTTTGTAGGCTACAAAATCCCTTCCCTTTAAATTTTCTTCCATGAAACAACTCTTCACTCTTGGCGCCCTGCTTTTTGCATTAAATAGCTTCGCGCAATTCGACACCGAATTTTGGTTCGGTGCCCCGGATTTAAGCATGGGAACTGGCTTTGAAGCACGTCGCGACAGCTCAATTTTCCTGGTATTGTCAACCCTCAACCAGCCTTCTACGGTCATAATTTCCCAGCCAGCTAACCCCAGCTTTCAGCCCATCACAGTAAATTTGGGTGCCGATGCAGTTCAACAGATCAATCTGGGCACGTTTTTATCGTTGATCGAGACCAAACCTGCCAATGCGGTATTGAATACCGGGTTGCTAATCCGAAGTACTAAACCGATTACGGCTTACTACGAAGTGAGGGGCCTAAACAACTCCGACCTATTTTCGCTAAAGGGAAAAAATTCATTGGGGACCAGATTTCACACCCCATTTCAAACCGAGTATCAAAACAACCAGAGCCTAAACAGTTTGCCTTATATTCCAGCTCCCCGTTCCGGTTTTATTGTAATGGCCATTCGCGATCAAACTACTGTAACCATCACACCTGGAAATGAGCTACTCGACCATCCTACAGGTGTACCTTTTACAATAATGCTCAATAGGGGGCAGACCTATTATTGCGAAGCTTTGAATTGGGAAGCTGGCAGCCAGCCTGTTGGAAGCTTGGTAGAAAGTGACCTACCGATTACGGTAACAATAAAGGACGATTTGCTCGATTTGAACCCTGCCAATGATGGCGGTGCCGATGTACTTGGCGACCAGCTTATTGCTGAGGAATTTCTAGGGCTGGAGCATATTGTTGTTAAAAGCGGCCTTGTCTCCAATGGCGATCGCGTAATTATCTGTGGAACCGTCGACAACACAGATGTTTTCATCGATGGCAGTGGTACTCCGATTACTATCAATGCAGGCGGGCAATACAGTTACCTCTTCACTGCGGCTTCATCTTTTGTCGAAGCCACAGAAAAAATAGCCGTGTTGCAAGTATCGGGCTTGAACGATCAAATAGCCGGCGCCGTTATACCCGCGCTTGAGTGCACAGGAAGCCAACAGGTAGGATTTGTCCGAGGTAGCTCTGGGCCATTTTTTCTTACCGTAACCATAAGGACAGGAAGTGAGGGCGGTTTTGAGCTCAACGGCAACCCATCGCTCGTGCCATCAAGTGCTTTTTCGCCTGTTACCGGAAGCAATGGCGAATATGTTTTTGCCAGAATACCATTCTCAACAGGGCAATTAGCTGCAGGGCAGTCTCATTTGCTTACCAATTTTGGCACTGAACTATTCCATGTGGGTGTGCTCAATCAAGGTGGCGGTAGTTCTTGTAATTACGGTTACTTCTCAGCGTTTAGCTACTTAAATTTGGGCAAAACATCCGAAGTCTGTCTTGGCGATTCAGCGGTACTCGACGCAGGCCCGGGTAAAACGAGTTACCTATGGAGCACTGGTGAAATCACGCAGACCATCACCGTTTTTGAAGCGGGTACTTATACCGTAACAGTATCGAGCGGAAGCGGATGCCTAGCTACTGACAATATCGAAGTCACTTACTACGAGCCACCCATAGACTTAGGTGCAAATACCACCCTTTGTGAAGGCGATAGTCTGATCATCGAAATAGATGGCACCTATAATTTCGAATGGCAAGATGGCTCTACCGGGAACTTTTTTATCATCTCCGAACCGGGAATTTATTGGCTCGATGTTTCCGATTTCCAACAATGCAGAACGCGCGATTCCATAACAGTGGCCGTAAGCCCAAGACCTGCAACGCCAGCTATACTGGGAGACACTATTTATTGCAATGGGGAAACCTTGAACCTGAGTATTA
This sequence comes from Flavobacteriales bacterium, assembly GCA_038321615.1. Classification (GTDB taxonomy): domain Bacteria; phylum Bacteroidota; class Bacteroidia; order Flavobacteriales_D; family Cryomorphaceae; genus JBBQFC01. Next base: position 24,191 of record JBBQFC010000024.1, read on the forward strand.
GTGATTCGCCCAATGCATCTTACCTCTTTACCTTGCCCAATGGCTCTGTGGTTCCAGAGCAAAACGTATCCTTTGCAAACATTGGAGCTGCGCAAGCAGGATGGTACAGCGCGGGAATAATAGTCGATGGATGCCCCTCCTTTCTCGACTCCGTGTTGGTGTCAATCGCACCTATACCCGTCATCGATTTAGGCACAGATGTATCGGTTTGTGAAGACGAAACAATAACGCTCAATGCTGGCGACCCTGGCGCCTTTGCCTATGTGTGGCAAGATGGCTCAGTCGGAAATCTTTACATCCCGCTGGTTTCGGGAACATATTTCGTAGATGCGACCAATGAATTTAATTGCATCGGCAGTGACACGGTCAATGTGATCTTCCGTCCCTACCCTGCGCCGTTGGTCATTTCAGCTAATCAACCTTCCTTCTGCGAAGGCGATGATGTAGTGCTATCCACTCCCGACCAAGCCAATACCGCTTTTTTGTGGACCAATACGTTTGGCGATCCTGTATCAAACACAAGTTCACTCGATATTCCAAATGCGCTGGTTCTCAACGCCGGTTTCTACAATGTAATCGCCGAGCTCGATGGCTGCATTGGCGATCTGGTTTCTTTTGACCTCATCATCAATTCAAATCCGGTTTTTAGCCTTCCGGCAGATACGTCTCTTTGCCCGGGCAATGAAGTAACGATCTCAGGTCCCGACGGATTTGCGGCGTACAATTGGAGCAATGGCGACCAAACACAGGCTATCAGCGTTTCTGTAGGCACTTTTTCGCTTGAAGTTACCACTGCCGAAGGTTGCTTCGGAAGCGCCGAAACAACCATTGATACCAATGGGCCGACTGCTGCCTTTCAAATAAATCCGGATACGGTTTTTGCGCCAAATACAGTTCTCAATTTTGTGGACATTTCGATGGCCGGGCCAGTAGCGCCGATTACCGCCTGGGCTTGGAACTTTGGTGATGGGACTACAGCAGTTTCTCAAAATCCAATCTATGCTTACACCCAATCGGGCAACTTTGTGGTGACCTTGATAGTAACCGACGAACAAGGATGCTCAGATCAAGCTCAACAGGAAGTATTCTCACGGTTTAAGTTCAGAATTCCGGAAGGCTTCTCGCCAAACGGAGATGGGCTGAACGACGAGTTTGTAATACGGGGTCTGGAAGGACTCAATGGCACCTTGGTACAGATTTTCAACCGATGGGGAGCGATAGTTTACGAGACTAATAATTACAATTCTGGTAATTTTTGGGATGGCCAGGATAATACGGATGGAACTTACTTTTACATTGTGAAGCTAGCAACGGGTGAGACTTTCAACGGACCTGTCACGATTGCACGTTAAGACGTTTATTATTGCAAATGGAAAACAGCCCGAAACATCGAAATGAAATTCTCATCGCAACAGCAATAATGTCTGGATAATATTGAAGTTCAAGCTTGTGGTCCTGTCAATTGTTTTGACAACTATAAATTTCGACCAAGTCTGGGCTCAAAGCGATAAAATAGTTGAGGGCAGTGTGAACACCTGGTTCTTATTGCTTAATAGGCTCAATTTGAGTGAAAAATGGAGCGTTACAAACGAATTCCACGAGCGCACAGGAAAATTTCTTGACGATCAAGGCCAATTTATTTGGCGACCTTCGCTTGACTATCATTGGGGGCAACAAGTGGAGCTTAGTTTTGGCTATAGCTATCTTCGAACAAATTCTTACGAGCCTTATTTACTTCCACTTTCCAGAAACGAAAACAACATATGGTGGCAATTTATTCTGAAAAATCAAATTGGAAAGGTATCGGTGCAGTATCGATTTCGCGAAGAAAACAGGTGGATTGATCGATTCGTTTCGGAAAGCGGGGAAAGTGCCATCGATGGTGTAACTTATCAAAATAGGTTTAGGTATCGCCTCACAGCCAGCATAGACTTCTTTAAAACCAAAGGCCAGCAAGCGGTCTTCCTAAATGTGTTTGATGAGCTGTGGGTCAACCAAAACAAGCGGTTGATGTTTTACCGACTTTGCCAGGAACTGGGTGTATTTTGGCTTAGGCTATAGATTCAATACAGATACCAATATTCAGCTGGCATACATGCATCAAACCGACCGAACCGAACCAAATACTTTCATTCGAACGCCCATAATTCAAACTACTTTCATCAAGTTCTTTTCGCTTAGTGGTAAGAAGCGTATTTCCGATAAATGAAGGAGCCTTTTTGCGGTCAATGAGGAAGTCGATCTCTCAAAAGCCCATAACACAGCGTGCCCACCAAGGCCGAAGCAATCACCACCAAGAAAACCGAATATCCAAACCCAAAATTGACAAACATCGGTCCGGGACAGGCGCCTGTTAAGGCCCAACCGATTCCAAAAATGCTGCCGCCGATTATAGCGCGTTTAAGTCGCGGATCTTTATCGACGATTAGTATTGGCTGTCCAGAGAAATCGCGGAGCTTAAACCGTTTAATGAGCTGCATGCTAATGGCTCCCAACACTACAGCGGTGCCAATAATACCATACATATGGAATGCTTGAAACCGAAACATCTCTTGGATACGGTACCAGGAAATAGCTTCCGATTTAGCCATAATGATTCCAAAGAGAACGCCTATTGCCGCAAAAGCGAGAAATTTCAAAACTCGCATATTAGGAAAGAATTAAAGGTAAAACAACGAAAGTGGTAAAAAGCCCACCTAGGAAGAAGCCGATCACCGCCACCAACGAAGGAAGCTGCAAATTACTCAACCCCGATATAGCATGGCCAGATGTGCAGCCACCCGCATAGCGCGTTCCAAAACCAATTAGAAAACCGCCCAAAACTAAAATAATCCAGCCTTGCCAAGTGGCAAGCGTTTCGAAAGAAAACAACTCCAGGGGCTGCATGCCAGTTGGCGCGCGAATGCCGAGCTCTTGCATATCGGCGATAGTGCTATCGGCAATAGCCACTCCACTATTGGTGCTCAGCCAAGTGGCGCCTATATAACCCCCTATAACGGCTCCGGCCAGGAATAGCAAATTCCAGACTCGGCTCCGCCAGTCGATTTTAAAGTAGGGCACTTTTTCGCCTATGCCACACATGGCGCATATGGTTTCAAAATTGGAGCTTACGCCAAAAGATTTACCCATAAAGAGCATGAGCAGAAGAATGCCAGAGATAGCAGCACCAGAAGCGTACCATGGCCAGGGCTGTTGAATATATTCGATCATGGGGCAAAAATACGGAGTAAAAATTGCACGGATGCAGCATAGCTCAAGATTCTAAAGCAGCAGAATTAGGTTGATTTCACTTCCAAAATTAATCCAACGACGAAGCTCTTGAAATAGACTTTGACCTTACCCGGCCAGGCGCTCGGCCCCATCCGCAAAGCGGTAATCACGGTATGATCACAGCTCCCTGAAATGCTAAAGCAGCGAAATTCTTCAAAAACTACTTGAAGCACGTGAGTCAAGACTAAGGAAAAGAATCCCATTTGGCGGAATTTAGCTGGAGCATTTAAGGTAACCGTCTAATTGAAGTTCCATATCAACCTGGTCCATAACCTTCCCTTTACAAATACGTATTTAAGCTCATTGCAACGCACCAACTTCATCAGGTGATTGTCTAAAACAAAATTTATGATTGAGATATTCCCCTATCCAATTGCCAAACGACCTAGCAATAGCTGGATCAATTGGGGCATGTTAAAGAATCTCGGCACTGCCATGATGGCAGCGGCTGCCCTATTGCTTAGTGTGCAAGACTCTGCGGCTCAAACGCCACAATCTATTAATTATCAGGCTGTGGCTCGACATGCCATAACGGGCCGCGAATTGACCAATCAAGAAATTTACCTAATTGCTAAAATTCGGCTTGGTGGCCAGAGCGGTGCGATTGTTTATCAAGAAGAGCATGACAATCTGCGAACCGACGCATTCGGACTATTCACTTTTCAAATTGGGAATGGAGAGCCAATGGTGGGAAATTTCGCAACTATCAATTGGGGCATGGACAAAACATGGCTTGAGCTGGACATCGATGCAGGCGAAGGGCTAGAAAGCGTCGGATCTATTCAATTTGTTTCCGTACCATACGCGTTGCACGCCGAAACGGTAAGGGATAAAGATGATGCAGATGCCGATCCACAAAACGAATTAATTAGCAATGTAAACTTATCAAGCGACGGCTCTACTCTCTTGATTACAGAAGCCGGAATAACTCATTCGGTTAGCTTACCGGCAGGGAGCGGAGGAGGCAATAATTCCGATGAATTAATTACTGAATTTGCGCTTACCGGCGACGGCAACACCATCGTGCTCACAGAAGCAGGAGTAACACGAACCGTTCAACTACCTGCCGATAATTACATCGATGACGACGCCGATCCACAAAATGAGCTCATCACGAACTTTGAATTCAATCCACAAACGGCCATAGCCAGCATTGTAGAAAGAGACAATACCTGGGAGATTGATCTTTCAAGCCTGGCCGGCGGCGAACCCGATGGTGACTCCAGTCCAACGAATGAACTCGTCACTAATTTCTTGGTTGTCGGCGGCAATCTCCGGTTAACACAAAGCGGGTTAGGCGATCAATTCAACGTTCCGCTCTCCACATTAAACCTTCCCGACGGAGACACCGACCCAAACAACGAAAAAATAACTAATTGGACACCCACGGCAAATGGTTACACGTTCGATGAATCGAGCCTTCCCTATACGATCGACGTACGCGACGGTGACTCCGACGACGAGAATGAATTGGTAACAAGCCTAACCGTGACCGGAGGAAATCTGGTTGTAAACCAAAATGGAACCCCGGCTACAATTCCGCTCAGCGCTATTAATCTACCCGACGGAGACACGAGCCCCACCAATGAATTACAGACCCTATCACAAGTGCTTACACACAATGCGCCACTTGGCAGCAATGCTGGGGGAAATAAAATTACCAACTTAGGAGATCCTACTTTAGCGCAAGACGCCGCGACCAAAAAATATGTGGACGATCAAATACATATTGGCGATGCAAACGGCACCTACAACGCATTAAAAGTAACAGGTATTCAAGGCAGAGACGTTGCCGACACTGCCCCGGCAGATGGAATGGTATTGAAATACAACGCGGCTCAGAGTAGATGGGAGCCTGCGGTAGATGCGGTAGGTACAGTGCCTGCTGTGATCGGATTTGTATCCGTTAGTCCTATGGCTTTCATTGGGATACGGGAAGTCAATCCGGGTGATAATTACAATGTAGCCGTTCATGAAGACGACACAAGATTTGTCACGATCTTAAAGCAAAACGAAGGCGACAAAATCGGCGCTCCAATCCACTTCCCCCATGGAGTAATTGTCGACAATTTGAAAGTATCATTCAAGGTAAAACTATTAGGATCAAGAACACTTGACATCTCCGTAGAGCGGCATAATATTGCCGCAGGAACAGTTGACCTACTTTCTTTCGAGTCTTTCCAGGCAACGAGCACGAACGATAACCTAAGAACGGAGACTATGAACATTGCAGCTCTACCAATCGGGGTTAGGACAATAAATAATGAATTGTACTCATACCGTATAATTGTGCAAATAGAAACCGTCGACAATCATCACGATGCTGCTAATTCGTTTATCCAATTTCACGGGGCTGTATTTAGATATAGCCAGTAAGCTCAGAAATCAATCAAGCCACCGTAAAAATCTCTTTGCGTAAAATCCGATATTTTATTCTGTAAGCCAGAGCGCAAATCGGCTTAAATTGTTATTCTTTTTTCTGTTGCCACCCCAGCCTCCGTAATGGCTTCAAAACCACTACGAACGTTGACGAGATTGTCGTAGCCGCGCGCCTTTAGGATACTCATTGCGATCATAGATCGATAACCGCCTGCGCAATGCACATATTGCGTTTCCGATTTTGAAAAAGCCTGCATGTGGCTGTTTATAAAATCGAGCGGATGATTTTCGGCTCCAGCCAAATGTCCTGCTTCAAACTCGCTCGGTTTTCGTACGTCGATGACTTTCAACTTTTCTGCCTCATGTTTTTTAGCAAAGTTTTCGGGCGAAATATTTTCGATGTGATCCAACTCTTTTCCTGCGTCCTTCCAGCTTTCAATACCGCCATTTAAATAACCAATAGCATGATCGTATCCTACTCTTGCCAAGCGCGTTACCACTTCTTCCTCGCGCCCAACAGGCGCAATTAAAAGAATCGGCTGCTTGATATCAATAACCAAAGCGCCTACCCAAGGAGCAAAATTTCCATCGATACCGATGTTGATGGAATTTGGAATAAAACCTTGAGAAAAGCTTTCAGGGTCGCGGGTGTCGAGCACCAAGGCTCCCGTTTCATTAGCGGCGGCTTCAAAGCCAGCTGCACTCAGCGATTGTAAGCCACGGTCTAGCACTTCGTCGATCGATTCGTAACCGCGCTTATTCATAGCCGCATTCTTAGGAAAATAGGCAGGTGGCGGGAGCAGTCCAGTGGTTACTTCTTTTATAAATTCCTCTCTGCTCAAATCGGAGCGCAATGCATAATTAGTGGCCTTTTCTCCACCTACCGTTCCAACCGTTTCCTTACGCATGTTCTTCCCACAAGCCGACCCTGCACCATGACCGGGATATACAATGATTTCATCGGGTAAGGTCATGATTTTGCCGCGAAGCGAGTCGAATAACATTCCTGCCAATTGCTCCTCCGTAACGTCTGATTTAATTGCCAAATCTGGTCGTCCCACATCGCCTAAAAACAGCGTGTCGCCCGTGAAAATGGCATGGGGCTTTCCGCCTTCATCGAGTAGCAAATAGGTGGTACTTTCAGGGGTGTGGCCAGGTGTGTGAAGTATTCGGATTTTAACCGCGCCAAGAGCTAATTCCTCCCCATCTTTTGCGCTATGATAATCGAAATCGGGATGAGCTTCTGGGCCAAAAACAATTTTTGCTCCGGTGGCTCTCGCCAAATCTAAATGCCCGGAAACAAAATCGGCATGAAAATGGGTTTCAAGCACATATTTTATGGTGTGATTGGCTTGATTGGCTCTTTCCAAATAGGGCTCAATTTCACGAAGTGGATCGATAATAGCCACTTCTCCGTTGCTTTCTATGTAGTAGGCGCCTTGAGCAAGACAGCCCGTATATATTTGTTCGATGTGCATAGTTCTTCAATAAGTTCTGAGTTGCAAATTTCGGTTATCTCCTTCAATATCTGGTACGGCTTCATTCTTATCTATGCTGGCATCACAGAAGCTGAAGCCAATTGAAAATTAAATTGTAGAAAAAACTCCACGAGCGGTAAGGGTAAGATTTAAGTCATTTCGTACATTTCCAGTCTGGACTGCTTATTCAATCTCAAGACTGCCATGGAAAAAAGACATCAAAAATTGCTCGTTCTTGGCCTTGTTATCACCACCGTGGGTGCGCTGTGGCTAATGACAAAATTAGACATCGGCTTACCGCGGTGGCTTATGAGTTGGAAAACCATTTTGGTAGCACTCGGAATTATAATCAGCGTTCAGTCAAACTTCAAAAGTACAGGTGGATGGGTGCTCCTCGGCATTGGCTCCTATTTCCTACTCGACGATTTGGGCTGGATGGATAGCTCCATCCGCAATTATTTCTTCCCCGTTTTTGCCATCGCTGTTGGGATATTTTTAATTGTAAAATATTTCAGGTCACGCGATGACGGAACGCATCTCGACTTCCAACCTGCATCTGGCCCTAGCGATTTGAATGAAATACATAGCTTTTCGCAATCGAGAATCTCGGTAGAAAGCGTTTTAAACAGCCACAAGAGTAGGATCACTTCCGGGCGATTTGAAGGCGGAAGCACTACCACTGTTTTGGCTAGCACCGAGCTCAACTTCTTGGAATGCCCTACCAAGGGCACCATTCGATTAAAAAACACGGTGCTTTTGGGAAGTCTAAAGCTCATCATACCCCCAAATTGGGAAGTGCAAAGCCAATACAGCAGTGTGCTTTCACAAACCAACGATAAGCGACATACCCTTCTTAAAGTCATACCCGATTGCACGCTTATTTTGGCTGGCGAGGTGATACTCGGCTCCATCGATATTGTAGGCGGCTAAGCCAATAATTCGGCGGCAAGTACAGCTGCACCCATCACCAGCACAAACCATCCGAAAGCCTTTTTAAGCTTGGTGCCTTGCACGCGTTTGGCCAAAGCCGCACCCATTAAAATGCCCACGATCGAAACCGCGGTAAATGTAAGCAGCACTGGCCAGTCTATTTCGTAATCGCCACGATCGGCAGCGAAGCCAATAAGGCTGCGGATACCTGCAATAAAGAGTGAGGTGCCTACGGCGACCTTCATTTTAACGCGCGAGAAGATAATTAAAACGGGGATTGTTAAGAATCCGCCTCCCGCGCCCACCACACCGGTAAGCACACCTACCACAGCACCCTGCAACATCAAAGCTAAGATGGCCAATAGACTGGTCGCAGTTCTGGTGTCGTTGGATCCCGCTGGCGGGTCTAGAATCATAGAAAAAGCAGCCACAACCATCAATACGCCAAAAAGAAGCATTAGGAAAATACCCTTAGTGAGCACAAAACTTCCTACCACACCAAGCGCATTCGGGATGGCCGGCATAATAAAAGCACGGGTTATGAAAATGAACAAAATAGATGGAAGTCCAAAGATTACGGCAATTCTCAAATCAATTAGTTTTTGGCGCAGGTAGCTCAAAGAGCCGAGTAAGGAGGTGGCGCCTACCACAAAAAGCGAGTAGGCAGTGGCTTGTACCGGCTCGATACCCATGAGATACACAAATACCGGCACCGTTAAAATCGAGCCACCGCCGCCGATCAAGCCGAGAGCCAATCCAATAAACAGTGCTGCAATGGCTTCGATGAGTGCAATCATGTGCAAATAAAAACATTCGTGGTCAATCTCAAAAAATACATTCAAGTGTGATGTCTGTTCAGAGCGGAGCGTCTCCTGGCCCGCGTCCGGGTGTTGTGCGTACTTTTCCGACGGTAAACAGCGCATTGAATCTAAAGCAAAATACGCTTGAAAAATTGGAAGTGCGAGAAGCGCCCGGGAAGATACACCAGAGAGGTGCGAGCGCTGGTAGTTATTCCCCTCTGGTCGAAATCTCATAATCATCGAATTAAGGATCCTAAAAAAACAAAACCTAATCTTTACCTTCGAGCGGCAAACATTTCACTTGATCCAAAAGCACTTCACCTTAAGCCAACTTGCCACCAGCCTACAAACCCAGGTAGCGAAAATCTACTCAGGGCAATACTGGATTGTTGCTGAAATCAGTAAGCTGAACTTTTACCCGCAAAGTGGACATTGCTACCCGCTATTTGTGGAGAAGCGCCAAGGCCAAATAGTGGCCGAGATGAAAGGCTTTATCGCCAAGGGAATTTTTGGGGCGCTCAATAGTCGATTTGGCGCGGAAACGGGGAAAACGCTCGCTGATGGCATGCAAATCCTTTTCCGGTGCAAGGTAAGCTACCATGCAGTATTTGGACTTTCGCTAAATCTGATCGATATCGAGCCGGGCTTTTCGCTGGGCGAAATGGCGCGAATGCGGAAGGAGACCATCAATGCGCTGCGAAGAAAAGGCATATTCGAACTCAACAAACAAAAAAATCTTCCGCTGCTGCCTCGGCGTTTGGCGATCGTTTCAGTGGTGAGCAGCAAAGGTTATCGCGATTTTATCTCGGTCTTAGAAAGTAGCTCCTTTTCAAAATCGATTCGCATCAAGTTATATCCGGCGCTTCTTCAAGGCGACGCAGCTGTGGAGAGCATTTGTACCGCCCTGCGAATTATCGCCGCCAGTGCACGAGATTATGACGCCGTGGCGATTATACGCGGTGGAGGCGGTGAAACCGGCCTCGATTGCTACGATCAATATCCTTTGGCCGAAGCCGTGAGCCAGTTTCCAATTCCGGTACTTTCCGGCATTGGCCATGCCACCAATCTTACGGTAGTGGAGCAAGTGTCGCATACCAATCTAATTACCCCCACCGATTTGGCCAGATGGCTCATTGGGCGTTTTCAAAAAGTAGATGATCAAATAGCTGATGCCAGCCGGCGGCTATCGATTTTCCGCAAAGGAAAGTTCGAACTCTTGAAGCGCGATTTGGCTGAAAGAACAGGCGCTTTAGCTGGCTTGAGCCAACAATTAATACGCGTTGCCAGAAACCGGCTCAACGCGCAAAGTTATCGCGTTGGCCAGCAATCAAAAGATCGGATCGCTGTACAAAAAGTATATCTGTATCGCACTGCCCCTGTCGATTTGCGGAAAGCCTACAATCAAATTGACCAGCGCTTGAAAGAAGAGCTGACATATGCAGAAGCAACTTTGGCGACTCAGTGTACCGCGCTATTTCGCTCGAGCGAGCAGCAATTGGATCATATGGAAGAAAAATTGGAGCTTTTGAAACCAGACCGTATTCTAAAACGAGGCTATTCTATAACTTTAGCCAACGGGAAACCGATCAAAAATGCAGCCGACGTGGAGAATGGAACGCTCCTAGAAACCCAAACCAGCAACGGAATTATCTACAGTAAAGCAACACGCAAGCATGGCTAAGAAAACATACGAAGAACAACTCACCGAGCTCGAAACCATTATTGGAGCTATGGAAAACGAAGAAGTTTCAATCGACGAATTGGCTATAAAAGTGAAACGCGCATCCGAGATCATAGCGCATTGCCGCGCGGTGCTCAAGAATACAGAAGGCGAAGTTGATCAAATATTAAAGGGGCTTTCGGAGTAGCAAAAAACCCCGCACAAGGCGGGGCTTATCAACTCATCTCAACGAGAAATTATACATCTGCTTTCACAGGTACATTTTCTAAATGCTTAGAAAGAAATGCCTCCATAGCGCGGTAGAATTCAAATCGATTTTCTTCGTTTCGGAAACCGTGGCCTTCATTGTCTTTTACTATGTATTCCACATCTACTCCTCGTCCACGCAAGGCTTCTACCATTTGATCGCTTTCGTCTTTATTCACTCGTGGATCCATCGCTCCTTGAGCTACCAATAGTGGAGCAGTAATCTTATCGGCGTGGAAAACGGGCGAAGCTTCGCGCAACATCAGAGAGTCGGAAGGATTTTCGGGGTCACCCACCATCTCGTACATCATCTTTTTGAATGGCTCCCAATACGGAGGGATAGTTCCCATAAAAGTGAATAAGTTGGAAACACCCACGTAATCTATACCACAAGCGTAAAGATCGGGCGTATAAGCCAATCCGGCGAGGGTAGCGTAGCCGCCGTAGCTTCCGCCATAGATGGCGATACGCTCTTTATCGGCTATTCCCTTTTCAACTAACCAATTGGCACCATCGGTGATATCGTCCTGCATTTTCTTACCCCATTCGCGGAATGAAGCTTCCCAGTGTTGACGGCCATAACCTGTTGAACCACGGAAATTCATCTGAAGAACGGCATAACCACGATTGGCCAAAAACTGAATTTCGGGATTGAAACCCCAGGTGTCGCGCGCCCAAGGACCGCCATGCGGATTAACCACCACCGGAAGATTCTTCGCAGTTTCCATGGTATAACCCGCAGGTAGCGTAAGGTAACCATGAATGGTCATCCCGTCGCGACTTTTGTATTCAATAGGCGTCATGGCAGCCATGTTTTCGGCTTCAATCCATGGGGATGGATCGGCGATGAATGTCGATTCATCTGTACGGAAATCGTAGAGGTAATATTCTCCAAGCGAGCGGTCGCTATAAGTGCGAACGATTCCTAAGTTCTCATCATCGGTGAGCGAAGTAATGGCTATTTCCATGCCGGGATACGTTTCCTGCATTTTGGCATAGTGCTTTTTAAATTCGTCGTCGAAGAAGTGCAATTCCTGCTTATCGCCGGTGTAATTTGCGTAGAGTAATTTTTTATCCTTTCGGCTGTAATCGAGTCCACCTACATCGTAATCGGCATTCTCGTAAAGCATAGATTCTTCTTTCCCAGTGGCTGGATCGAATATCACAATCGCCGATTTATCACGCCCCATATTGCTCGAAGCGTAGAGCTTCTTATTGTCGAAGGTGAACATCAGTGCACTCATCTGATCTTTAAAATCGGTGGTCAAAATCGAGCGAAATGGCTCCTTCTCCGTATCGCGGTAAAGCACCGAAGTACTTACGCCATCGCTTGTGCCAGCTATGCGTAGTTTCCCTTCGTGATCGGTCATCCAACTGGTAATATTGCCCGGATTTTCGGCGATCATTTCCATTTTACCCGTGTTCACATTGATGCGGTATGGATCAAAAATTTGCGGATTTCGCTTGTTCAAGCCTACAATCATATGCTCCTTATCGTCTTTTAGATCGTCGATGATTTCAGTGCGAACGCCCTTAATTTGGGTGAGCGGTGTAAGGTTGCTTCCATCGGCATTGACTGCGATTAAATAGAAATTCTCGTCGCCGTTGTCGTCTTTCAGGTAAACAATACGGTCATTATTAGCCCAGAAATAGCCGGATATGTCCCGATCTGTTTGGGCAGTAATTCGCTGAGCGCTATCGCCTCCTACTGGTTTCACATAGATGTTCATTCGGCTTTCCCACGGTGCACGGTAAGAATAATATTTCCCATCGGGCGAGATTTGAAATCCAGATATTTCGGGGTTCTTGAAAAAGTCTTCAAGGGGAAGTTCGGGCACTGCCACCCGAGCAGTAGTATTCATTTCTGTAGATTCGTTTTGATTTGAATTGCAAGCTGCAAAAGTAAGAATGACTCCGAGCAGCAGGCAGGTAGTTTGTTTGACCATAGTGAGCAGATTTTTTTTGCAAAAAATGGTAATTCCAACGTCCGAGGCAAAAGGTTTGTTATGAATGGCACTGGTATGCGATGGGCGGAAAATCTCAGCGCCAAAAAATCGAAAAGGGAAGCAGGACAGCTATCATCACGAAATTGCTTTAATTTTGACCCAATGAAAGTAAGTCCATGCGCATAGCGGTAATTGGTGGGGGTGCGGCCGGTTTTTTCGCCGCCATTTCGGCAAAAACACACCATCCAAAAGCCGAGGTGGTTCTCTTCGAAAAATCGAATAAATTACTTTCGAAAGTCCGCGTATCAGGCGGTGGGCGGTGCAATGTAACCAATGCCCAACCCAGCCTGAAACAGCTCGCCGACGGCTATCCACGCGGGGGCAAGCTTATGAAACAATTGCTTCAGCGCTTTTCCAATACCGATACCATAAAATGGTTTGAATCGCGGGGCGTTCCGGTTTACGCGCAAGCAGATACGCGCGTATTTCCCACTTCCGATAATTCCCAGAGCATTGTAGATGCCTTAATGGATGAAGCGGCTAAACTCGGCGTAACAATTATGCTGAATAGCCCCATTTCCCGCATCGAAAACGCCCGTGATATCTGGCTGTATTTCGGCTCGGAAGGCACCGCAAAAAAGGCTTTTGATAAGGTGATAGTGGCTTGCGGTGGCTCGCCAAAATTGGATGGCCTCAATTGGTTGAGCTCTTTAGGCCATATCATCGAGCCACCGGTGCCATCGCTGTTCACGTTCAACATTCCCCATTCCGATTTGGCAACGTATATGGGGCTCTCGGTGCCAGCTGCAATAGTAACCGTTGAAGGCACCAAACTTAAAGCCGAAGGGGCGATGCTCATTACCCATTGGGGCTTAAGCGGACCGGCCGTGCTTAAACTTTCTTCGTTCGGGGCGCGGCTTCTGGCCGAAAAAAAATACGACTTCACAGTTTTGGTCAATTGGGTAGGCGAACAAAACCATCAGCGGGTTTGGGACACCCTTCAATCTTCCGTTACATCGAATCCCAATAAACAAGTCCAAAACCTGCGGCCATTTGAGCTTTCCGAAAGACTATGGTTGCGTTTTTTAGTAAAAGCGGAAATCGCTTTGGATAAACGTTGGGGTGATTTGGGGGCAAAGCATTTTAATAGGCTCACCTCCTTGCTTACCAATGAGCGATTTGCCGTAAAAGGTAAAACTACATTTAAAGAAGAATTTGTAACCTGCGGAGGGGTGAGCTTAAGCAGCATTCATAAATCGACCTTGGAAAGCATCCACGTCCACGGGCTATATTTCGCTGGCGAAATTCTCGATATAGACGGAATTACAGGGGGCTATAATTTTCAAGCGGCTTGGACTACGGGGTTTTTGGCTGGGCAGTTGGGCTAAGAAAACGGGGGATATTTAGGGATGACCGTTGATACCCTTCGGAATCATAGACGCTGATGAAAGGTTATATTGAATTAAATGCCAAAGGGTAAATACCCTTCGAAACAAGGTGATGAATACTTCATGAACAATCCACTATTCTTCAAATCCCATTCAAATAAAAAGTGGAGGTAAGTACGCTTAATAAAAGCCGAAACCCTTAAAGACAATGCTCGAAGGGTTTCAGATTGGGCTGGTTGGTTAAAAGATTGGTATTGGTTCTACGATAATTTTTTCGCTCTGAAGTATCGAACTAAAGTTTAATCCGCTTTTGAGTTGGCACATTTTCTTCGTCAAAAATGCAGACAAAACAAAAGCCTTTCGGGAGCCATCCTACAGGTAGATCGGTGGTATTTCTGCCTGCCTTCAGTTCGAGAAGAGTAAAACACTTTTTTCGTGCAGGGTGGCAAGCTTATCTCAATATTTCATTTGAAAACAATAACCTTTGTATAGGCCTTAACTTTGCCGTTTTCTATAAGTTGAACAATGTAAATACCTGCTGGAATATTCTGCGGCAAAGCATCTACATATAAGCCGTTGAGTTGGTGGTAAGCAAACACTTTCTCACCGAGCAAATTTTGGAAAATCAAGGTAGCATTGTTCAATTGCAAATCTGATTGAAATGGCCTGTTTGACTGCAAAGGGTTAGGGTATAGTTGGAACTCGGTTGCTACCCGGCTTTCACTAATACCCACTGTAATTCCAATTTTAGATATGAAAGCGTCCAACTCGCCTTCATGGTTCAGCACATTACTACCAAACTCCAATACAGGACTGTCAAAAAACCCTGTTATATAAATGTCACCGGCTAGATTATTCGCCATATCTTCAGGATGGTCGTCACCAGAGCCTCCGGCAGAAAGTATCCAATTCAATTCGCCATCAGGTGAGTACTCCAACACAAAAATATCTTTTGAGCCTGAGTTGGTAATTGTGAAATTTCCGAAGGTGCTAATTGGACTGACGTGATAGCCAGTGGCACGAATGTTACCAGCTTGATCTACGGAAATATCTCTTCCTTCTTCTTGAAATTCACCACCTCCGCTTTTCGCCCATTGCTCATTGCCATCCGCATTGTACTTCGCAATGAAAAAATCGAAGATAGAGAGTGGGCCAGTGCCGGTAAGCATTACGTTTCCAAACTCAATGCTATTTCCGCCAAAGGAACCAGTGATATATGCGTTATCAGCCGCATCCAACGCAATGCCTAATGATAATGTTCCATTTGCAACTCCCCTTTTTGCCCACAGCACATTGCCGTTGCCATCAAATTTTGCAATAAATGCATCTGGACCACCTTCATTGGTAAGCTGAAGATTGCCAATGGAGAAGGTGCTGCTTGAATGGTCCCCTGTGAGATAAACATCCCCATTGCTTCCCGCGGCAACATCTCTACCCCAATCTGCGCCATCTCCGCCAATGTCAATGGCCCATATCGCGTTGCCTTGCGGATCGTATTTCGCCAAAAAGGTATTCAGCCATAAATTCGAATTAGTGATGGTGATCGAACCAAAATCCAGAGCAATACTACCATAAGAACCAGTGACATAGATATCTCCAGCGGCTGTGCATGTAATGCCAAAAAACTTATCTGAACCTGATTGCCCAACATTCAGCGCATAGATCACATCGCCATCGGGGCTATACTTAACCAAAAAGGCGTCTTCGGAACCCTGCGTGACAAGGGTGGTGTTGTCGAAAATCAGCGACAGGCTGCTGAAGTCTCCAGCGATATAGATGTTGCCATCCGGATCTATTACCATATCGCGGCAAGAAACACTTCCAGTACCTTCGGAAGCTCTTGCCCAAATTACATTTCCAATTTCATCATACTTCACAATGAAGAGATTTGTGGAAGCTGTACTTGTCAATGTAAAATCACCAAAAGTGATAGTGCTACTATTAAAATTACCTGTAACATATACGTTTCCGCTTTGGTCCGTCTCCACTGCTCGACCTATGTCCAACTCATTTTCGCCGGCAGATACCGCCCAAGCCCATCCAAAGTTCTGGGCTAATGAAGGAAATGGTGTCAAAGCAATAATAACCAGCGCGAAGAGACTTCGGGATATGAAGGTATTAGCCATAATGAATCGTTTAAAGTGAAGTTAAAAATATATTGGTTTGCACAGAAATTCGCAGTATCACCACGCTTACTATCTTTTCTCTTGGTTGCATTTTAAGTGTTGCATGGTGTTTGCTCCTTTTCATCTTTATCGTCCCTTTGCAATGTTGCGGCTCCTTTCATAGTTTTGCATCCCTTTATGCTCAGTCGGCAACTACGATTTTCATAGTTTCAAAGCCAATAGGATCCTGCAGCACAACGGTGTATATTCCTGCTGCTATTTGAGACAGATCTAACGCAGCGCCGTTGCGCAGGCTTTCTCTTAACAAAACCTTTCCCGTAAGGTCTACGAGCATTACGTCAGTAGTGCCAGCCATACCTTCTATGAATAAATACTGTGTTGTTGGATTGGGATAAGCAGAGCGTATATTGCGTTGGTTTTCATCGACAGTCGACACCACCGAAGGATGCTGAATCTTAGTAACGTACGCATCATCAAATCCATTCGAATTGAAAGATGTATTGCCAAACCCCACTGAATTTCCTTTGAAAGTACCTGTGGCGTAGATGTACATTGAATCTACTAAAATGGCAAATCCAAAATCATCCTGTCCACCACCTAAGCGTTGAGACCAAAGGTAGTCGCCATCAGCATTGAGCGCTGATATAAAACCATCATAGGAGCCGAGAATATTATCCAGATGTGTGTCAGGTCCCGGATCGAAATCGCATTCATTAGAAACGTATCCAGTGGTATAAACTATGCCTTGTTCTACATCGATGGCATAACATCCGCCATCTTCGGGACCTTCAAACTGCTTTGCCCATGCGAGATCGCCGTTGCTATTTAGTTTTACGATGTAGGCATCTGATAACCCCCCATTTGTGGTCATTTCAAAGACACCTGTACCGGGGTCGAAGTCAGCGACGGCACTATCGAAACCACCTGTTGCATAAACGTTGTCCTGCTCATCAACCGTCATTCCAAATAGCCATTCGTTTCCGATGCCCCCAAAACTTTTACCCCAAATCAAGTCCCCATCTTCGGTCAATTTAACGATATATCCCTGCCAATCGAGCTCACTACCATTTTCAAAAATCAATTCATCAGGACCTGGATCGCAATCTATCGAGCCGGCGAAATGGCCCGCCATAAGAATGTCACCTTCACTGCTCAAGGCGACACCTGCCGCAGTTTGTAACGACTCGCCGCTAAATTTTCGAGCCCAAACAAAATTGCCGTCACTATCATATTTTGCCACAAAGGCATCGGTGTAATTAAATCCACTTATTTCCTCCAATTCCGTGACATCCTCCCCTGGATCAAAATCAACCGTATCCGAAAACTCCCCGCAGACAATCAAGTTGCCATCCGCATCTACGGCAATTCCGGTCATGAAATCTTGATATATGCCACCCAAGCCAAAAGCCCAAACCAAATCGCCGGAAGAAGTGTATTTGGCAAGAAACATATCGAATTGACCATTGGAAGTGAGTTGAATTGATTCACTACCATTCGGAAAAACGACTGTTTGCCTGAATCGACCGGATGCATACACATTACCAGCATCGTCTGTGTGTACATCCAGCACGCGGCTTTGGCCTTCGATGGAACGTGCCCAAACAAAGCCGCCACTTGCATTCAGCTTGCTGATGTATGCATTGTACGTTCCCACAGAAGTTAGAAGTGCTTCCGTATC